>CACCSH010000056.1:0-2208 GCA_902548635.1 uncultured SAR116 cluster alpha proteobacterium | reverse complement strand
TTTCATGCTCAAAATTAATATGTAAAGATTTTACTGATATTGGATTATTTTTTAATGACCCAGTCAACTACTCTGACTTTCAACCAGAAATAAATAATATTATTAATTATGATTTTAAAAATAGTAAATATGTTTAATTTAATGAAATTTAACTAAAATCTATTTTTAAAATAATGAACATTAAAATACAAATGTTCAATATTGGAGTTGAATAATGTATATAGCAATGAATAGGTTTAAAATTATTTTAGGACGTGAAACTGAATTTGAAAAGATTTGGAAGGAACGGGATACTCATTTGGACGACGTGCCCGGTTTTAAAAAGTTCAACTTAATAAAGGGGAAAAAACAAGATAACTACAGACTTTATGCGTCCCACAGCGAATGGAATTCAGAACAAGATTTTGTAAATTGGACAAAATCGGATGCTTTTAGGCAAGCACATAAAGGTGCAGGTCAACATAGTGATATATATCTAGGTCATCCGGAATTTGAAGGTTTTGAAGTTATAATTTAAAAATCTGACATAATAATTACAAAATTTATAAATTAAAATATGTTTAACGCTGTAGAGTAGGGGACTACATAAATATATTTTTAAATAAATTAGTTTTTAGGCACAAAAAGTTATACACAATAGTTATACACTTTAAATATTAATCGTATAAACTATTTATTTTAATGATAAAACAATTTTAGGAAAAGGGAATAACAATCCGGGTGTCGGGGGGTCAAGTCCCTCTCCGCTACCAATAATCTTAATAAAGTTATAATTTAACAGAATTTACTAGATCAAAATATACTTTCTATTGTTTCATCAAAGTCTTAAGGCTTGAAAGAAATAAAGAATTATTGTCTTTTTGTTTAAATTTAACCAGAGCAATTTTATCTTCAACTTTAGTTGTCTTATCTAAATAGGAATTAAATAACTCATCTCTACTAGACCTTGCTTTTTGTGCTTTTTTTAATTTTTCTAATTTGTATTTTTGATTATCCATTATTTTAGTATTGCTTATTTGTATCAATTCATAAATATATAATTTAAATAAATGAGGTAAAAGGTATAAAATTTGCACATTTAAACAAAGTAATCTTCCTCCTCCATAATAAAAGAGAGTCCAAAAGACACTCTTTTTATTAAGAAAAATAAATATAAGTTTTTACTACTTTCCAGGTGCCTTGTATAACCCAATCATTTCAGCACCTTTTCTTGCAATTGCATTGAGATCTATATCTTCCAAGATAGTTAATTCATCAAATGCTCCAGTTTTAATCATTGATAATTTCAATGCTGTCATTGTATCTGAATTTGGTGCTTCAACATTTACCACAACGTCATAAGTTCCGCGCGTATAAGATATATCAAGTAATTTTCCGCCAATTTTTTCTGATATACTGCTAACCATAGCGCGACGATCTTCGTCAGGATTATCCAACCAACCGTCAGTACCTTGTTTTGTATATTTTGCTAAAACTATAAATTTCATATTTTTTTCCATTTAATTAAAAACTAAATCTAAACTATTTAATTCTAATTCAGTTTATAATTTCCCTTAAATATATTCTTACTCTGTGAAAAACCTTTTTTTGCTGCTTGAATTGTAATTCGCGTTACAGTTCCTGACCCAGATATGGATTTATATTTACCAGTGCCTCCAATAAACTCATATTTTGATGTACCATTCTTACCTACTTCTCCTGTACCTGTATATTTTGTAAAAGCAGTATCCCCATTCGCAAATAGAAATTTACATATACCAGTTTCGTCATTAAATTTACCTTTAGATGTAGTAAGTCCACCCACACACTGAACAGATGAATTATTTCCAAATTTAGTCCCATTCATAGCAACGCCACTAAATAAACCATCATATGTTACAGATAGATTGCCATTGCCAGCATTTATAACATTTACAGACCATGCGCCAAATCCTTCGAGGTGTATTTTACCTGAATGACCATCTGCATATGTGCTAAAATTGACAAACAAAAAACTAAAAAGAACTAAAATTATTTTCATAAAAACCTATGTATTTAAATTAATTGGTGTGAATATACTTACATAACAAAATATATATTTAGTATAAATTTAATACTCTATAATTTTTCTTAAATCAATATTTAACTTTTACATTTTATTTTTTAAAAAGATTCTTTTAATTACATTACCAAACTGAGTATCAAAAAGTTATTTATAAAAACTTGAAA
>CACCSH010000055.1:0-2242 GCA_902548635.1 uncultured SAR116 cluster alpha proteobacterium | reverse complement strand
ATAAATCAGAGGTTCCAGGACCTGATAGTTGTTCATGGTGGGCTGGAGGTATGCTGGCGCCCTGGTGTGAAGGAGAGTCTACAGAAAAAATTGTTGTAGAACTTGGACAGGAGTCCATACCATGGTGGGCAAAAAATGTTCAAGGTGTTGTTGAAAAAGGTTCACTAGTCGTAGCTTTATCTAGGGACCAATCTGATCTTTTGAGATTCCAAAGAAGGACAAATAATTACACTATTCTGAAGAATGAAGAAGTTAATCAGTTGGAACCTGACTTAAAAGGAAAATTTAAAACAGGGCTTTTTTTTAAAAAAGAGGCTCATCTTTCCCCTAGAAATTCTCTAATACAACTCAAAAAAAGTCTAAAGCAAAAAGGCGTGGAATTTGTAAAAAAAGAATTCGAATTTGGTAATTATTTTAAAAAAAATAATGAAATCATAATAGATTGCAGAGGTTTAGCATCGAGAGATTGTCAAAAAAACTTAAGGGGCGTGAAAGGTGAGATGTTAATGATTGATTGCCCTGAAATCAATTTGACTCGACCAATAAGGTTGCTTCACCCAAGAATACCTATATACATTGTTCCTCGTGGTAAAGGTATATATATGCTTGGTGCAACTATGATTGAGAGTGATGATAATAAAAATATAACTGCTAGATCATTAATGGAACTTCTAAATGCTGCTTATGCTATAAATCCAATTTTTGGCGAATCAAAAATTTTAGAAATTGGAGTAGACGCTAGGCCCTCCTACCCTAATAATATTCCTAGCATACGAAAAAAAGATAATATAATATCAGTAAATGGACTTTTTCGTCACGGTTTCCTGCTTGCGCCAGCCTTAGCTAGGATGGTATCCGAATATATATTTGATAACAAAATACCGGAGATTTTAAGTGAATATAATAGTTAATGGAGAAGATAAAGAGATTTCAAATACTAAACTCCATGAAGTTTTAATAGAACTAGGTTATACAGGAAAAAAATTGGCAACAGCATTGAATGGAAATTTTGTTTCTATTGAGGATAGAGAAAATACCGCTTTGAGTGAAGGTGATAAGATTGAAGTTCTATCACCACAACAAGGCGGGTAAAAAAATGAAAAAATTTTATGGTGTAAAAATTGAAAGTCAAATGATGTTGGGTACGTCTCAGTACCCATCACCATCTATATTGGTATCTTGTTTCAAGAAAAGTAAAGCTTCTGTTGCTACAGTTTCTCTTAGAAGAGAAAGCGGAGGAAATAACTCAGGAAAAAGTTTTTGGTCAATTATAAAAGATCTAAACGTCAAAGTACTTCCCAATACCGCTGGATGCTATAGTGTCAAAGAAGCTATTACTACTGCACATATGGCTAGAGATGTATTTGACACGAAATGGATAAAATTGGAAGTAATTGGAGAAGAAGATACACTTCAACCTGACGTGTTCGGTTTAGTTGAAGCAGCCAAAATCTTAACAGAAGATGGTTTTCAAGTATTTCCATATACAACTGAAGATCTCGTTGTTGCAGAAAAGTTGTTAAATGTAGGTTGCGAAGTTTTAATGCCATGGGGGTCCCCTATCGGATCTGGTCAGGGTTTAAATAATATTTTTGGACTAAAAGCATTGAGATCACATTTCCCCGATATTGCAATGGTAGTTGATGCAGGTCTCGGCCTACCTTCACACGCAACAATAGCTATGGAATTAGGCTTTGATGCTATACTTCTTAATACTGCAATTGCAAAGGCAGGGGATCCAGTAACAATGGCAGAAGCGTTTTCACATGCTATAATTTCTGGATCTTTAGGAAGAAAAGCAGACCCTATGGAACCTAGAGAAATGGCTAGCCCTTCAACACCTGTCTTTGGAAAAGCTTTTTTAGAATGATACTGAACAAATTTTATCCTATTTTTGAAAACTATAACTGGTTAAAAAATCTTCTCCCGATTGGTATAAAGTTTGTACAACTTCGAATTAAAAACCAACCCGTTGAAGTAATTAGAGAAGAAGTTAAAAAAGCACAAATATTATGTAGAAGATATGATGCAATATTAGTTGTTAATGATCACTGGGAAATAGCAATAGACGAAAAATGTGATTTCGTACATATAGGCCAAGAAGATTTAGTGAATTGTGATATAAAAAAATTAAAACTTAATAACATTAGTTTTGGGATAAGCACACATGATCAAAATGAGTTAGAAAAAGCCCTTATAAATAATCCTACCTACGTCGCATTAGGACCAATATATCCAACAA
>CACCSH010000054.1:0-2256 GCA_902548635.1 uncultured SAR116 cluster alpha proteobacterium | reverse complement strand
TAATTAATGAAGATCATATTGTTAATTTTGAATGGGGAACTCGAGACGAATTAGATGAAATGAATGAATATGGACTTCGTATAAATGATTTTCTAAGAGGATTATTTTTAGGAATTGGTCTTAAACTTATAGACTTTAAAATCGAATTTGGCCGATATTATTCTGATGATGGTAATTCTATATTATTGTTAGCTGACGAAATAAGTCCAGACAATTGTAGATTATGGGATGTAAGTACAAACCACAAAATGGATAAAGATTTATTTCGTCAAGATATAGGCGGTTTAAAAGAGGCATATCAAGAAGTTGCAGACAGATTAGGAATTCTGCCTGAAAAGAAAAAGTACTCAAATGCTAAAACTCAAATTGTTAAGTAAAGAGAGCTTTAATGAAAGTTATAATAAATATATCCCTTAAAGAAGGTGTGTTAGACCCAGAGGGACAAGCGATTAAAACCTCCTTATCAAACCTAGGTTTTGAAAATTTAAATAATGTACGCACTGGAAAACAAATTATTTTGAATTTTGTAAATTTAGAAGAAAATGAAGCTGTTTTAGAGGCTAAAAAAATGTGCGAGGATTTGTTAGTAAATACTGTTATTGAAAAATATAAAATTAATATTTTAAGGAATTAATAAGACAGTGCGCTCAGGGGTTACAATTTTTCCAGGGTCAAATTGTGATAGAGACATAATTGTCGCTCTCAAAAATATCACAGGTAAAGCACCTATTAAAATGTGGCATAAAGATACAGAATTTCCAAATTTAGATCTAATTGTGATTCCTGGGGGGTTTAGCTTTGGTGATTATCTTAGATGTGGAGCTTTAGCTGCAAGATCTCCAGTGATTAAAAATATAAAAAATCATATAAGTCGAGGAGGTGCTGTTCTTGGTATATGTAACGGATTTCAAATATTGATCGAAGCAGGAATACTTCCTGGATCATTAATAAGGAATAAAAAATTACTTTTCACCTGTAGAGATACAATGTTAGAAATACAGGACACCATCATAAGTCCCTTTCTATCTGGTTTAAAAAGAGAGTATCATTTAAATATACCTGTAGCTCATAACGAAGGTAATTTTTTTGCATCAGAAACACTCTTAAATGAATTGAAAAATGATGGAAGAATAGCTTTTAAATACATAAAAGAGGTAAATAATGATGCTGATTATAATCCTAACGGTTCATCTAATGATATTGCAGGAATATTATCAAAAAATGGAAGAGTTTTAGGTATGATGCCTCACCCTGAGAGGGCCATTAACAATCTACATGGTGGAACAGACGGTTTGAAATTTCTTACCAAAAGTTTTGAACAAATAATTGGTTAAATTATGAAAATTTCAAATCAAACCCTTTACAATATAAATAAAAATGAATACCAAGCACAGCAAGAAAGTACGCTTGAAGATGCTACGGAAATGGGATTAACAGAGTATGAATTCAATTTAATTTGTAATAAAATCAAAAAAATTCCAAATAAAACTGAGTTAGGTATTTTTTCAGCTATGTTTTCAGAACATTGTTCTTACAAAAGTTCAAAAAAATGGCTTAAAACTATGCCTACTAAAGCAAAGCACGTAATTCAAGGACCAGGTGAAAATGCTGGGGTCATAGATATTGGAGACAACTTAGCTGCTGTCTTTAAAATAGAATCTCATAATCATCCATCATTTATAGAGCCTTATCAAGGAGCCGCAACCGGTGTTGGGGGCATTTTAAGAGATGTTTTTACCATGGGTGCAAGACCTATTGCTTTATTAAATGCATTAAGATTTGGTTCTCCGTCTGAACTCTTAACAAAACATCTTGTCTCAGGAGTAGTCAAAGGAATTGGAGGGTATGGAAATTGTATTGGTATTCCTACAGTTGGAGGAGAAACAAACTTTGATAAATCATATGATGGAAATATATTGGTTAATGCAATGGCAGTTGGCCTCGCAAATAAAAATAGAATATTTTACTCCGCGGCAACTGGGGCCGGCAACCCTGTTATATATGTAGGAGCCAAAACTGGAAGAGATGGAATACATGGCGCCACGATGGCATCAACTGAATTTACAGATAATAGTTCTGAAAAAAGACCAACAGTTCAAGTAGGAGATCCTTTTACTGGAAAATTGCTCTTAGAATCCTGTCTTGAATTAATGAGCACTGATGCTGTCTTATCTATTCAAGATATGGGAGCTGCTGGATTAACAAGTTCAAGTGTTGAAATGGCTTCAAAAGGATCATTGGGCATGTATTTAAATC
>CACCSH010000053.1:0-2365 GCA_902548635.1 uncultured SAR116 cluster alpha proteobacterium | reverse complement strand
ATTCAGAAGAATTAAATGATTTAAGGATTAAAAGTAGAGCTAATGGAAAACCGATAAAATCTCCGTGGAGAGATAATGAATGTAACAGTGAAAGAGAAGAATATGTTATTAGGCTTAAAATGCCCATAAATGGTACAACTACTATAAAAGATTATGTGCAAGGAGAAGTATCGGTAAAAAACGAAATACTTGATGACATGATAATTCTTAGATCTGATAAAACACCAACGTATATGTTATCTTCAGTGGTTGACGATTATGAGATGGGTATAACTCACATAATTAGAGGAGATGATCACTTCAACAATGCATTTAGACAAATACAAATTATTAATTTTTTAAACTGGAAAAAACCTTCTTATGCACACATACCATTAATACATGGAACAGACGGTTCTAAATTATCTAAAAGACATGGAGCAACGAACTTAATCGATTATCGTAATATGGGCTTTACAAGTGAGGCAATGTTGTCATATTTGACGCAATTAGGATGGACATCTCATAATGATAAAGATGACGATTATGAATTAGAAAAAGCCGTTGAAATGTTTTCACTAAAAAAAATTAACAAGTCTCCTGCTAAATTCGATATTAAAAAACTTTACAGCATTAACTCAAAGTACCTAAATAATATCAATATTAATACAATATATAATTTATTAACTGAAAGATTTAAATTAGTTTTAAATATTGATCAGGAAAGAAGAGTAAAAGCACTATTACCTGACCTTTTAAAAAGAGTTAATGTATATATAGACCTAAAAGATGATCTTGAATGGATAATTGATGATAACTTTCTTTGTAAAGACACAAATAAGGTAAAAATATTACAAGAAAATAATTTAATAATCAACGGTATCGGTGATTTATTAAAAAAATGTGAATGGAGCAAAATGTCTATAGACTATTGTTTAAAAAAATATTTTCAGGATAACACTCTAAAATTTAAAGAAGTTGGACCAATTCTTAGAATTGCTTTAACAGGAAAAACTAACGCTCCAGACTTGGTATCAATTATTTATGAACTAGGTTGTACAATTTCATTAAATCGACTAAATTATAAATACTAATTTTATAATTAATTATTGATTAAAAATTTTTAAGCAGGTTATACATGTCAAATAATTCATATTCAGAAAAAAATAAAATTGTCTTTAATGGTAAAGAGTTAGAATTAAAAACTTTATCTGGTTCAGTTGGACCATCTGTAGTGGATATAAGATCTCTTTATAGTAATTTAGGCATATTTACCTATGACCCTGGCTATGGATCAACAGGTTCGTGCGAGTCAGCAATAACATATATCGATGGTGAAAAAGGTGTTTTATTACATAGAGGTTATCCAATAGACCAATTAGCCAATAAAAGTAGTTTTTTAGAAGTTGCTTACTTATTGCTTAATGGTGAATTACCTAAAAAACCTGAAAAAGATGAATTTGAAAATGCTATTACTTTTCATACAATGGTCCATGAACAATTAATTAATTTCTATAGGGGATTTAGGCGTGACGCTCACCCTATGGCTATTATGGTAGGTGTTGTAGGTGCTCTTTCAGCTTTTTATCCTGATTCAACCAACATTAATGATCCTTATGAGAGATTAGTCTCCTCTAGAAGATTAATAGCCAAAATTCCAACAATTGCAGCTATGGCTTATAAATACTCTCTTGGACAACCATTTAATTATCCTCAAAATAACTTATCATATGCAGAAAATTTCCTTCATATGTGTTTTTCTGTTCCTGCCGAAAAATATAACATAAATCCTATCATCGCAAATGCTATGGATAAGATTTTGATTTTACATGCTGATCATGAGCAAAATGCTTCAACTTCAACAGTTAGAATATCTGGTTCATCTGGTGCTAACCCTTTTGCATGTATTGCTGCAGGTATAGCCTCTCTTTGGGGTCCTGCTCATGGTGGAGCAAATGAAGCCGTATTGAAAATGCTATCAGAAATTGGAACTGTTGATAGAATTGGAGATTTTGTAGGTAAAGCTAAAGATAAAAATGATCCGTTTAGATTATTTGGATTTGGTCACAGGGTGTATAAAAATTACGATCCTAGAGCCGCAGTTATGAGAGTTTCATGTCATGAAGTGTTAGATTTATTAGGTGTAAAGAATGATCCCTTGTTGGAGATAGCAATGGAGTTAGAAAAAATTGCTCTTAATGACGAATACTTTATAGAAAAAAAGCTTTATCCAAATGTTGATTTTTATTCAGGTATTATACTTAAAGCAATGGGATTTCCAACGGATATGTTTACTGTTTTATTTGCTGTTGCAAGAACAGTTGGGTGGGTTGCTCAGTGGAATGAAATGATAACTGACCCAGTTCAGAGAATAGGAAGACCAAGA
>CACCSH010000052.1:0-2447 GCA_902548635.1 uncultured SAR116 cluster alpha proteobacterium | reverse complement strand
TTTTAAAAGAATTATTAAATGTCATCCTTGGGGGAAAAGTGGGCATGATCCGATTAAATAATTTAATTTTTTCAGTTCTTTGAATAATATGAACTTTAGGTTAAACAGATGTAATTGAAATATTTAAAATATTTTAAATTTATTATAAATTAAGTGAGATAATATGAATCCAGAAACTCGAAATTTAGTTGCAGCGATTTCTCTATCTATGGCTGTATTGATAGGTTATCAACTATTATTTGTTGAACCTAAAAAAGACATAGCTCAAAACGAGAATATTGTAAAAGAAAGTGATGATAGTTCCAATATCCCTATACCTCAGAACTTAGATAATGGAATAGTAGCTTCAGACACCACAGAACCCAAAAGTTCTAATAAGCCTGTACCAAGAATTTCAATGATAAGTAAAGAAGTATCAGGATCTATATCTTTGAAAGGTGCTAGAATAGACGACATAACTCTCACACAATATAAAGAGACTTTAGAACCAGAAAGCGAATTAATAAAATTATTATTAAAATCTAATGGTGATTCTCCTTATTTTATTGAATTTGGATGGAGTAGCCCTGACGGAATTAAGGTTCCAAATGGTAAATCTTTATGGAAGTCGTCGAGTAATATTTTATCACCAGATAAAAAAATTACTCTTAAATGGAATAACGGTGAAAACATCACTTTTTACCAAGATATCAGCATCGATGACAGTTTTATGATAACAGTAAATCAAAGGGTAGAAAATAACTCAAATAATTCCATAACATTATACCCATATGGATTGATAAGAAGGGCAGGGGAGCCAAAAACAATCGACTTTTTTGTTTTGCATGAAGGTCCTTTAGGAGTTTTTGATGGCACTTTATCTGAAAAAAGTTATGGAGATCTTACAGAAGCAGGAAAAAAAGGAATCAACATTAAACCAAGTGAAACTGGTGGTTGGATTGGACTAACTGATAAATATTGGCTGACTGCTTTATTGCCTGATCAAAATGAAAAATATAATTTCACTTACAGAAAACTGAATTCTAACGGAGGTCAATATCAAACTGATTTTTTAGGTAAAGCAGTTACTATTCCATCAAATTCAAAAGGTGAATTTTTATCAAGAACCTTTGCCGGAGCTAAAAGATTGGCTCTATTTGACGACTATGAAGAAAGATTTAACATAAAGCACTTTGATCTAGCAATTGATTTTGGGTGGTTTTATTTCCTTACTAAACCCTTCTTTTATGCCTTGTCTTGGGCAAATGATTACTTAGGTAATTTTGGTTTAGCAATTTTGGCAATTACGGTAATTGTAAAATTACTATTTTTCCCATTAGCGAATAAATCTTACAAAAGCATGGCTAAAATGAGGATACTTACTCCACAAATTCAAAAATTGAGAGAAAGAGTTGGAGACGACCGTCAAAAATTAAATCAAGAGATGATGAATCTATATAAAAAAGAGAAGGTTAATCCAGCTGCGGGATGTTTACCCATTTTAGTACAAATACCAGTTTTCTTTGCACTTTATAAAGTTTTGTTTGTATCTATTGAAATGAGACAAACGCCTTTTTTTGGATGGATTGAAGACTTATCCGTTCAAGATCCAACTAGCATTTTTAATTTGTTTGGATTATTGCCTTATAGCACATCTATACTTCCTGATTTTTTAAATATAGGGATATGGCCTTTGTTAATGGGTGTGACAATGTTCCTACAGCAACGTTTAAATCCAACACCTCCAGATCCAATCCAAGCCAAAATTTTTGCATGGATGCCAGTTGCTTTTACATTTTTATTAGCTACGTTCCCAGCTGGATTAGTCATATACTGGACATGGAATAACCTACTCTCCATATGTCAGCAATGGGTAATAATGAATAAGATGAATAAAGAGTCTAAATAAGAAAGTTTTAATAACTTGTTGTATGAAGATGCAGAAATTGAAAAAGCTAGGAAAATTTTTTCTGGTGAATGTAAGTTTATTGCTGCAGCTCTTAATTCTAATGCTATTCCACCTGAAGAAGGTAACGAAGTTGCTTTTGTAGGTAGATCCAATGTTGGGAAAAGTTCACTTGTAAATGCATTAACAAATAGAAAAACATTAGCAAGAACTAGCCAAACACCAGGAAGAACAAGACAATTAATTTTTTTTGATCTTATTTACCGATCTAATAAGCTTAGACTGGTAGATTTACCAGGATATGGTTATGCAAAAGCTCCTAAAAAAGATATACAATCTTGGACTTCTTTAACCGTAAAATATTTAAAGGGTAGGCCTTCTCTTAGAACAGTATGTTTATTAGTTGATTGTAGAAGAGGAATTGGAGATTTTGACAAATTAATAATGAATGAATTAGATAAGGCTGCGGTTAGTTGGATTTTAGTGCTTACTAAAACTGATAAAATGAATATTGAAGAAATTAATAAAATTAAAGATGTATCTAATAAAGTTATATCTAAAC
>CACCSH010000051.1:0-2472 GCA_902548635.1 uncultured SAR116 cluster alpha proteobacterium | reverse complement strand
CATATCTTTCATAGAACAGGCTTCACATGATTTTATAGTCATATCAATAATATCGTTTATTTCTTCCTTAGATAATTGTTTGGGTAAAAACTTGGAAATTATTTCTATTTCATTTTGTTCTTTTTTTGCTAAATCTTCTCTTTTACCCTCCAAATACATGTCTATAGACGATTTTCTTTGTTTTATCATTGTCTGAAGTAGGGATATTATTTCTTCATCATTAATACCTAAGTCATTTCCTTTACCTTTAGCTATTATATCTCTATCTTTAATTGAAGCTATAACTAGTCTTAAGGCACTAATTAAATCGACATTTTTTTTTATCATTGCTTCTTTTAAATTATTTTTTATATCTTCTCTAATAGTCATTGCTTTTTCCTCAATTTTGTTATTGATGTTAAAAGTATTAATGCAAATAAAAATATATAAAATCTGTATTAATTTAACTAATTTTTTTTAATTTTATTGACGAAAATAATAATACATTCTAATTACATCTCTGATGAAAAAAATACGAAAAAATTATTTAGTTTTTATTCCCAAAATTTTATTAATACATTATTTCTTATACTTGAACTTGTAAGTAAAAATTAAAGGGTGGAATGAAAAAATCAAATCAAAAAAAAAGAATTTCAAGATAACGGTTATATTCCATTTGATTTAAAGAAAATTAATAAAAATATATTAGATAGTATATTAATTTTAAGTGACGGTTCACATTTTTTCGGAACATCTTTTGGTTCAAAAAAAACAAGCCTAGGCGAATTATGTTTTAATACTTCTTTTACAGGCTATCAAGAAATAGTTACGGATCCTTCTTATGCAGGTCAAATAATTACGTTTACCTTTCCTCATATTGGAAATATAGGTTCTAATAGTTCTGATGATGAAGGACAATCTGGATCTGTGGCAGGAATTGTTGTAAGGCAACCTCCATCATCTCCATCTAATTGGCGTTCTGAAAAAAGCTTTAATGATTGGTTAATTTTTAACAACATTCCTGGGATTTCTGGGATTGATACACGCTTACTAACTAAAACTATACGCAAATATAAAAGTTGTAATGCGATGATATGTTATGATGAAAACGGTAATTTTGATTTAAATGAATTGAAATCTGAATTAAATAAACACCCTAAAATGGATGGTTTGAATCTCTCGTCTTTGGTAACTACAAAGAAGCAATACAAATTTACTGAATATCCTCACAAATTATTATCCAAAAAAAATAGAGAAAATAGAAATTTTAAACCCAAAATAGTTGTCATCGATTTTGGTGTCAAACGAAATATACTAAGGCACCTAGTAAATTTAAATGCTGATATTGTTGTGTTACCAGAAGATACAAATTTTGAAAAAATTGAAAATTTTGAACCAGACGGAATTTTCTTATCTAACGGACCAGGAGATCCTGCAGCAACAGAATCAAAATGTAGAAAACTACTTAAATCAATATTCAAATTAAATATTCCTGTTTTTGGAATATGTATTGGGCATCAATTAATTGGGCTATCTTTTGGGGCTACAACTAGTAAAATGTCTCAAGGACATAGAGGGGCTAATCACCCAGTTAAAAATTTAATAAATAACAAAGTTGAAATAACAAGCCAAAATCACGGTTATCAGATAGATATAAATTCTCTTCCTAAGTGTTTTGAAATTACTCACACTTCTTTGTTTGATAGCTCAATAGAAGGCCTCAAACATAAAGATCTTCCAATCTTTTCTGTACAATACCATCCTGAAGCCTCTCCTGGACCAACTGAGTCTTCTTATCTATTTGAAGAATTTTTAAATCATATAAAAGTATCAAAAAATGCCAAAACGTAGTGATATAAAATCGGTTTTAATTATTGGAGCGGGTCCTATTGTTATTGGTCAAGCTTGCGAATTTGACTACTCAGGTGCTCAAGCATGTAAAGCTCTTATGGAAGAAGGTATTAGAGTAATTTTAATAAATTCTAACCCTGCCACTATTATGACAGACCCAATAATGGCTGATGCAACTTATATTGAGCCTATAGAAAAAAATACAATTGAAAAAATCATACAAATAGAAAAGCCTGATGCCATTCTTCCAACTATGGGTGGACAAACAGCTTTAAATGCTACCTTGGAGTTGTATAATTCAGGTATTCTTAAGAAAAATGACGTAGAAATTGTTGGTGCCAAACCAGTCTCTATTAATAAAGCTGAGGATAGAGAATTATTTAAAAAGAGTATGAACAAAATTGGATTAGATTCAGCAAGAGCAAAAATTGCCAAAAATCTCGATGAAGCTAATTCAGCATTAGATTTTGTAGGATTACCAGCTATTATTAGGCCATCTTTCACCCTTGGTGGAGAAGGAGGTGGCATAGCATATAATAAAGAAGAATTTACTGAGATTGTTTCTAATGGCCTTAAATTATCTCCAAACACAGAAGTACTTATTGAAGAGTCTCTTCTTGGCTGGAAAGAGTATGAAATGGA
>CACCSH010000050.1:0-2617 GCA_902548635.1 uncultured SAR116 cluster alpha proteobacterium | reverse complement strand
TAAGAGCATATAAATTATGGATAATAAAAATAATCACTTTTTAAACTCAGAGCTTTCTAAAGAAGAAAAAAATAAAGATAATGCTAAATTTCATATTGTGCCAGTTCCATTAGAAAAAACAGTGTCATATGGTAAAGGCACCTCTAAGGGGCCTCAAGCCATTATTAAAGCTAGTAATGAATTAGAACGGTATACTGGTAAAAGCATACCATGCGTCCACGGAATACACACACATCCGCTTTTAAATTGTAGTAAGCCATTAAAAGTAATTATGAGTGATATTGAAAATATTACTAAAAAAATAAGCAAGCAAAATAAGATACCCGTCACATTAGGCGGCGAACATGGAATTACTTATGGTGCAGTTAACGGTATTTTCAAAGGATTAGATTTACGTAATAAAGATGATATTGGAATAATACAAATTGATGCCCATGCTGATTTGAGACAAAATTATGGAAATGAAGTTCATTCACATGCTAGCGTAATGTATCTTCTTGGTAATGAAAAATATAAAATTGCACAATTGGGAGTGCGTGCATTAAGTGAAGAAGAAGTTGAAAATAGAAAAATTTTAAAAGTTTTATTTTTGGACGCACAAGATATTTATTATAAAAAAAAATTTAAATTACCTTTAAATTTTCCAAAAAAAGTATATCTATCATTCGATGTGGATGGATTAGATCCTTCTGTTATGCCAGCAACAGGTACCCCTGTTCCAGGAGGTTTAGGATATTATGAAAGTCTAAATTTAATCAAAGAACTTATTAAAGGCCGAGAAGTTGTAGGATTTGACGTTGTCGAGTTTTCTCCAATAAAAAATTTTATTGCTTATGATTTTACAGTAGCGTCTTTGGTATATGAAATAATGGAATTAATAAATCTTAATAATTAAAATTCATTAATTTTGCATCCATTTTTCAGCATCTAGAGCGGCCATACAGCCCATACCTGCAGCTGTTACTGCTTGTCGATAAATTTTGTCAACACAATCACCTGCTGCAAAAACACCTTCGATATTTGTTATAGATGTTCCAGGTTTTTGAGCAACAATATAGCCTTCTTTATCCATTTCAAGAACTCCTTTAAATGGTTTAGTTGAAGGACTGTGTCCAATAGCGATAAAAACACCTTCAACTTTAATTATCTCAGTTTTGTCTGAATTTTTGTTCTTTATTTCTAATGAATTAACTCCCTTTTCGTCTCCTAATATTTCACTTACAATATTATTCCAAATTACATTTATATTCTCCTTTGCAAAAAGTCTTTCTTGCAAAATCTTTTCTGCTCTTAGCTCATCTCGTCTATGAATTAATGTTACCTTAGAACAAATATTGGATAAATATAAAGCCTCTTCAACAGCTGTATTACCACCCCCAATAACAGCAACTTCTTTGTTTCTGTAGAAAAAACCATCACATGTAGCACATGCAGAAACACCTTTTCCGTTAAATTTATTTTCACTTTCAAGACCTAACCACTTAGCTTGAGCACCCGTAGCTATGATAACTGTATTTGCAGACAATATGCTTTTAGAGTCTAACGAAATAGTTTTACTATCTTTCTTAAAATCGACATGAACAACTACATCATTTATTATCCGGGCTCCAACGTTTAAGGCTTGTGACCTCATTTGTTCCATCATCCAAGGTCCTTGAACAACATCCGCATAGCCAGGATAGTTTTCGACATCAGTCGTAATTGTTAATTGACCCCCAGGCTGGATTCCTTCTATAACTAAAGGTTTCAAATTTGCCCTAGCGGCATAAATAGCTGCGGTAAGCCCTGCGGCTCCAGATCCAATAATAACGACTTTTTCCATTTGATTTTTCATCCCAAAACTCTTTGTCCTTTAAAAACTATTGTTCTTTTACCATTCAAAAAAACTCTATTTTCCGAATGAGCTTTTAACGCTCTATAGAGAACTCTCGCTTCTATATCTCTTCCCATTGAAACTAAATCATTAGGCATCATTTCATGGTCAACTTCTTGTGTGTCCTGTTCAATTATAGGTCCTTCGTCTAATTCTTTTGTAACGTAATGAGCTGTCGCACCAATAACTTTAACACCTCTTTCATATGCCTGATGATACGGTTTTGCCCCTTTAAAACTAGGTAAAAAACTATGGTGAATATTAATAACCTTTCCTTCAAATTCATTTGTAAAATCTTCGGAAAATACTTGCATATACCTTGCTAGTACTATTAATTTTATGTCATTATTATATATGATTTCTTTAATCTTAGCTTCTTGATTTTCTTTATTTGTTTTGTTAACAGGCAAAAAATAAAAAGGTATTTTAGAAAATCTAGCAATATCTTCAGCAATTTTATGATTTGAAATAATTGCTTTAACATTTAAGTTAAGTGATTTGCTTCTTATTCGAAAAAGAAGATCATTTAAGCAGTGGTCAAATTTTGAAACCATCATTATCGTATTCATAGAACTTTCAATTTCACCTAGGAAAAAGTCTGCATTTAATTCCTTTGATAACAAATTTAAATTATACTCTAATTTGGCCAATATATTTGGATCATGAAGTGTAAAACTTTGCCTAATAAAAAAATTTCCGTTCTGGTGGTCTGTAAATTGTTTAGACTCGACAATATTACATCTA
>CACCSH010000049.1:0-2808 GCA_902548635.1 uncultured SAR116 cluster alpha proteobacterium | reverse complement strand
CATTCAAGCAAAAGCAATCAGAGCTTCGATAAATAAAATTAATTGTTTTATTTTATGTGAAAGTCAATTTAACAAATACACTATAATTTGTCCAATTTCATACTATGAAAACATGAAATCAAGATTAGTAAGTTTAGCTGAGTTAATTAACTAAATTCATGACATCATTAAATCAGGTAACCACGTAATGATTTGGGGAAACATTATCAAAACGAGAATTGTCAAAATATCTGCTATAAAAAATAAAGTCACGCCTTTGAATACGTCTGTAACAGGAATGTCTTTTCTAACTCCTGCCACTACAAAGCAATTAAGTCCAATAGGTGGTGTTATAAGACATACCTCAGCCATTTTCACTACAATAATGCCAAACCATACACTTACTTGATTAAATGTCATTCCAAAAGGGCTTTGATCAGCTGTAACATCTGGTCCACCATTTAGAAGAATTATAGCTGGGTAAACAACAGGCAAAGTAAGTAACAACAGACCTATAGCGTCTATAAACATTCCAAGTATGACATATCCGAGTAAAATTAAAATTAAAACAGTGTAAGGATCAAATGGTAGAGAAATAATCCAGTTTGCAAATGTTTCAGGTAAACCTGAAAAACCGAGAAATCTTACAAATATTAATACACCCCAAATAATAGAAAATATCATTGCTACTAGCTTAGCTGTTTCAATTAAAGCAAAATTGAGAGCCTGAAGTTTTAACCCTCTCATTATAGCTATTATTAAAACAACAAATGCTCCTAATGCTCCAGCTTCAGTTGGTGTTGCCCAACCAGCATAAATAGCACTAATTATAACAGTAATGACTATTGCAATAGGTATTATGCCGGGTAAAGCCTTCATTTTTTCATTAAAACTATATCTTCTGCCTGGAGGACCCAAATCAGGATTCATTTTTGCCCAAATTATTATTATTCCTCCATAAACAATGGCGGAGAAAATTCCGGGTAAAAAACCAGCTAAAAGAAGTGCGCCAACTGATTCTTCTACAATAATTGCATAAATGATTAATATTGCAGACGGAGGAATTAGTGATGCTAGAGTACCACCTGCGGCAACAACTCCAGCTGCTAATTTTTTATCATAACCTTCTTTCAACATCTCCGGAATTGCAACTCTAGAAAAAACAGCAGCTGTAGCAGTAGAAGCTCCGGATACAGCAGCAAAACCAGCTGTGGCAAATACTGTAGCCACTGCTAGACCTCCCGGTACAAAGCCAATCCATGCTTTTGCAGCTTCATAAAGCTGCCTTGTCATTCCAGCTTGATAAGCTAAAAAACCTATTAAAATAAATATTGGTAACAAACCCAAAACAAAAGTGACAGATTTAGAGTATGGAATTGCACCAATATTACCTAATGCTGGTCCTACACCTATTAATTCTACGAGGCCTATTATTCCTGCAATACTTGCAGCAAAAACGACTCTTACCCCTGAAACAACCATAATCAATAAAATAATAGTGCATATTATGCCAACCGTAGTTGGATCATCGTATCCTATGCCAAATATTCCTGATGGTTGCCCGGATAAAAGTTTTTCAAACATACCTAATCCTTAATTGCTCTAATTTCTTCATTAGCAAGTTCTTCTGGGGTTTTCATAATGGGAATAGCTATTGGCTCAACATCAGAATAAATAGTCATTCTCAGAAACCCAAATATTTCCAGAATGAGTCTTAGAGCCCATATAAAAAAAGCGATAGGAACTAATATTTTTGCAGGCCAAGTAGGATAAAGATAATCATATGTTGTGTCACCAATTATATAAGCATCAATTGCGAACAATAAACTAAAATATATTAAAATCACTACAACTGTAAGTGAAAGTATTGTTGAAACTAGTTCAAGCAACCATTTTGGTTTACCACTTATGTTTCCGACTAGTAATTCCATTCTAATGTGAGTATCAAGTCTTTGTGCATAAGCTACACCTAGAAATGCAAATATGGCAATTGATAACTCAGATAACTCTAAATAACCTGGCCAAGGATACCCAGCAACACGAGATAGTATTTGAAATGAAGTTAAAATCATAACTATGAATAAAGAGATACCAGAAATTTTGATAAGGTTATCTTCAATAACTGATAAATACTTATTTAGTTTGGACAACAAATTCATGATTTTGAAAAAATTAACATGCACTTCTTAAATTAAGAAGTGCATGAAAAAAGTTATTTTTTAGCTGTTTCAAATATTAAATCTAAAAGAGCTTGAGCATCAAATTTATCTTTATTTGCATCCACCCAGGCATCCCATACAGGTTTACCCGCTGTTTTTCTAAACTCAGATAAAGTTTTTTCATCATACTTTATCTCTTTAAGCTTTGATTTAAACATTGGTAAATTTTTGTCATCAGCTTTCTTATAAGCAGCCTTCATAGACGCTAAGGCATCAGGTTTTAGGTCTTGAAGAAGCTTTTGATATTGTTTTGGTAATTTTCCATATGAAGTTTTATTTATAACATATGGGCAGTCAGATGTACCCGGTGATAAGTTTGCTGTATACCATTCTGCAACTTCATGTATTTTATAAGCAGCGTGGGCATATGTATATGGAAAAGAGACTGCATCAACTGCACCTCTTGAAATTAAAGTATAAACTTCACTTGCAGGAACAGTTTGTCTTATAGCTCCAAGCTTTTCCATTGCTTTACCAACACCACCACCAGCTCTAACTCTCATACCTTTAAAATCTGAGAGGCTTGTTGGTGCCTTACCTTTACCAAGGAATTCATATTGTGGCAGATTAGAAGTCATATACAACATAGCGTTCCATTTAGCTAATTGTC
>CACCSH010000048.1:0-2856 GCA_902548635.1 uncultured SAR116 cluster alpha proteobacterium | reverse complement strand
ATTTAGATTGCACAGAGATTTGGGGAAGAATTATGAGTAAACGTTTACTAATTGATGCGAGACAAATAGAAGAAACTAGAGTTATCACAACTACAAATGATATAATAGATGATTTTGAATATGAAGTTCACTCAAGAAGGCAACTGAAAGGAAATATTTATCTTGCGAGAGTAACCAGAGTTGAACCCAGTCTTCAAGCGGCTTTCATAGAGTATGGAGGAAATAGACAGGGGTTTTTAGCTTTTAGCGAAATCCATCCAGATTATTACAGAATTCCTGTCGAAGATAAGAAAAAGTTAATAGCTGAAGCGTCAGCCCAGACTGATGAAGATTTAAAATTAATAGAAAATATTAATGAAGATAGTGCTTTAGACTACAATGAAGAAGATCTTAAAAAAGTAAAAAAAAGTCTCTACAGAAATTATAAAATTCAAGAAGTAATAGCACGTCGACAAATTTTATTAGTCCAAGTAGTAAAAGAAGAACGTGGGACAAAAGGAGCTGCTTTAACTACCTATATTTCAATAGCTGGTAGGTATTGTGTGCTAATGCCAAATACTCCAAGGGGTGGAGGAGTAAGTAGAAAAATTGCCAATATTACTGATAGAAAGAGGTTAAAAAAAGTCGTTGACGAACTTGATGTTCCTACTGGAATGGCTGTTATAGTTAGAACTGCAGGCAGTAAACGTACAAAAACTGAAATTAAGAGAGATTACTCTAATTCAACAAGTATATGGGAAAATGTTAAGAATTTAACACTTGAATCTAATGCACCTTTTCTCATTCATGAAGAAGGATCGTTAGTTAAAAGAGCTATTAGAGATTTATATCATAGCGATATCAATGAAGTTTTAGTTGATGGGAATGAAGCTTATAAAACATGTAAAAACTACATGAAATCATTAATGCCAAGTCATGCAAAAAAAGTTCAACAATATAAAGACGATAAAAATCCATTATTTCAAAAGTATAAGGTAGATTCTCAATTACATGATATTTTTAATCCTAAAGTAACACTTAAATCTGGTGGTTATCTAATTATTGATCAAACAGAAGCCTTAGTTGCGGTTGATGTTAATTCAGGAAAAGCAACTAGAGAAAGATCTATAGAGGATACTGCTTTAAAAACAAATCTTGAGGCTGCTGAGGAATTTGCTCGCCAAGCAAGATTAAGAGACTTGTCAGGTTTAATAGTCGTTGATTTTATTGACATGGAGGAAAACAAAAATCGCATAAATGTAGAAAAAAAATTAAAAGAGACCATGCGAAAAGATAGAGCACGGATCCAAATAGGTGAAATAAGTAATTTTGGCCTCCTTGAATTATCAAGACAACGCCTTAGACCCTCTATAGTAGAAAACTCTTCAGAATTATGTCCACATTGTGGAGGATCAGGTAGAATCCAATCAATAGAAGTAAGTGCAATTCAAATTTTGAGATCTATTGAAGAAGAATGTAGCTCTGAAGAAAATATGGCAATAAGCGTTTCGGCACACTCAGATATTATCATTCACATTTTAAATAATAAAAGGTCTCATCTTAATGAAATTGAAATTAGATACGGAATATCAATTAATTTTATAAATGATAATACAATTATTCCACCCTTAAAAAAATTGGAAGTAATCAAAAAAAATAATTTTAAACAAAATAATTCTACTGAAAATAAGCAAGACACCTCATCATCTGATAATGATGAAAAACAAATTAGAAAGAAAAGGAGTAAAAGACCCGTTAAAAAAAAGAAGAAAAGAGGAAAATAAAACTAAAATTGATAACTCCTCTAATTCAACTGACGAAGATAAAAATGATAAAGTCAAAGAAACAGCCTTAGATGAGAATAAAGAGCTAGAGCCAGATAAAGATAATACTAAAAAAATTGATGCAAAACAAAAAAATACAAAAAAGAAAATAATTCGAAGATCAAAAACGAAAACAGATACAAAAATTAAAAACGAAAAAGATAAACCAGGTAAAACAGCTGAAGATAAGATTGATTTGAGAAAAACACAATCATCTGCGCCAATAGAAATTATGAAGGTGGATGGAAAATTAAATTCTGATAAAACAAAGAAAAAAGGTTGGTGGTCAACATAAAAATATTATTCATTGTAATTTTTATTTTTGTTTCAAAACAAGCATATACCGCTCAGAGTATTTCTATTATTAGAGATGCGGAAATTGAGTTTTTTTTGCATAAAGTTATACAAACTATAATTGATAAAAAAGTTAAAAATAATATTTATTACCCTAGGTTAATCTTGAATGATCAATATAATGCTTTTGTGACGGGCTCAAATAAAGTTTATATAAATACAGGTTTAATAAAAAAATCTAAATCAATAAGCGAAATACAAGGTGTTTTTGCTCACGAAATTGGCCATTTGGCTCTAAACCATCATAGTTCAAGATCTATCAATAATAAAAGTTTATCTAATTATGGAAAATTTGCTTCAATAGTTGGTATTGCACTATCTGCAAGTGGAAAATTAGATTCAAATTCAGCAATTGGCTTAATTGTAGGATCACAAGATCTGGCTACAAAATCTTCACTCCAATTTTCTAGGATTCAAGAACAACAAGCTGATAGATTTGCATTTGATATAATGCTAAAAAAGAAAATTCCTTTTGATGGTTTAGAACGCCTATTACTTAATTTAAGTGATAATGAGGAATTAAATGAAAATTCATTCACGGGCTATTATAGATCACATCCATTTTCTAAGCAAAGACTAGATCAGTTAAAAAAATATAAATCTAGAATGAAATATACTACAAACGAAACTCAGAACATATTAATTAATAACAATAAAATTTCATTGGAATACATTAAAAATAAAATTAATTCATATAACA
>CACCSH010000047.1:0-2896 GCA_902548635.1 uncultured SAR116 cluster alpha proteobacterium | reverse complement strand
ATCACTAATATTTACGCCTTGACCAGAAAATTTGTCAGGATCTGTTGAATTATGAGTCGAGTAAATATGTTCAAAATTTGTACTACTTTTTTTGAATCCTGTACTATTTGCATTAGCTATATTGTTAGACACTATTCCCATTTCTTTTGTGTTAGCATTTAAAGCACTTTTTAAAATTGATAACATATTAATTCTCCTGTATATTATTATGAGCAAAATTTATGCCATAGACTTTATATTAAATTAAATTTTATAAACATATGGTAGATTTACGCGTAATGTTATTTAGGATTATTATTTTATAAATCTGGAGAATATTTTAAAATGAGCATACCCTCTAAAAGTACAGATTTAGTTAAATTTAATAATAAAAAATCCAACCTCCCAATAAAATTTGATCAAAATGAGGTAAAGCAAGCTCTTGAATTAGTTGATAAAGAATTAATTTTAAAAAATAGAGAAGATGTAAAAAAATATTTACCTGATATATTAGGAAGAGTTTTAGCTAGAATATGGATTGATAAATCTTTTAAGGATAGTTTTAAGTCAAACCCCAAGGAAGTTTTAAATGATAATGGTGTTTTTTTACCAGACGATATGATATTGGAGTTTCAAAAACCTAATTCCGACAGGCCTAAAATTATTGTTTACGAAAAAAAAGCAAAATCTAATTTTAAGGTAAGGGTTGTACAGTTACAATTAGTAATGTTAGCAGGCAGATAGAATTGTTTGACCTTTTAAAAAGTAATTTAAAGTCTATAAAGTTTTTAATAAGTTTTATATCATTATTTTTCTGTGTCTTAGGATCTTCGGTTTATGCAGCAGAAGATAGAAGTAAAGATATGAAAATTATTTATAAACTTTTACAGGAGAAAAAGTTTGATGAGGGTATCCAACAATTACAGGTTCTTTCAGAAAATAATAATATTAACGCACAACTCCTTATTTCAAAGATTTTTCTTACCGGAGATTTAACACCCCAAGACTTTCAAAATTCTTATTTTTGGGCATCTTCAGCATTATTAGGTGGGTTAAAAAAATCAGAAAAAATTCTTGAAAAATTGAGTGATTACCTCACAGAAAAACAAATTAATGAAATTAAAGATAAACTTAAAATATTTTTAGAAAAAAGAGCTGTAAATAACGACAAAAGAGCTATTGTACAAATTGCAAAGCTCTATGAAAATTATTTAGACCCTCCTGACATGATTAATGCATACACATGGTATAATATTGCTGTAGCTAAGGGTATTAAGTCTGCGAAAGCTAAAAGAGACGAAATTTTGAATGAATTAAATGAAAAAGATTTGCTTGAAGCTCAATCTTTATCATTTAAGCTGTTTAAACAAATTAACAATTAATGGAGATATTCATGAAATACAAAGTTCATTGGTTAATTGACGGTCTTGTCGAAATAGACGCTAATGATACTGATGTGGCTGAAAAAATTATTAAAGAAAAAATTGAATCCTTCGTAGAGAACAATGCATCTTTCTTTAAAGAAATTGGAGCAAAAGCAGTACAGGGTCAAGCATATCTCCCAGGAAATGATGAATAATTGATTGGAGTTTTATGATGTTACATTTCAAGAATAATTTTATTAGTTATTTATTTTTAACAATTAGTTTATGTCTTTATTCATCATATACTTTTTCTAAAGGGAAAATTTATGGTCAATCTAAAACTTTATCTAAAGAATACATTAAATATGAAAACTGTCGTCTTAAACAAACACTAATTAATATGAAAGATGGCCAAAAAGATGGTTATAAATGTATTTACAGAAGACAGGGTAAAGGTAAAGATGTTACAGTTTTTCAACCATCACACATCTGTCAAAAGTCTTTTAAGTGTAAAACTGAAAATCAATAAATTATTTGACGTCTACAACATTTTATTAAAGTAATGTGATAAACATACTATATATAGTATATATTCTTAATTTTTATAATAAAATCATATATTTATAGTAAAAAGCTATATTTTATATTAAAGTAAATAAATGGACAATTATGAAATAAATATTTTAAGAAGAGACGGTAACTGGAAAAAGGTTAACCCTAATGATCGCATTATGGATAATTTAGAAGAGAATGAAGGCCTTGAAAAGAAATCTATAAACTTAAAAGATAAAAAGTCCAACAATAATTTTCTCGATTATCTAAATGAAGTTAATTTTATTATTGGTAAATTAGAAGTTTTAGAAAACGAGAAAAATAAATTAAAGGATCAGCTCAAAAATTATGAGCAAGAATTTTTGAATAAAAAGATTAACACTGAAGATAAAATCAACTCATTGTCTAAAGAAAAAGAAATGCTTGATAAAACCATTAATTTAATCAAAAATTTAAAAAAGTTTTGATATGGAGGTATAAATGGCTTCTAATAAGGTAAAGAATGCTAAATCAATTTTCGTCGCCAATGTTAAAGGTGGAGTTGGAAAGAGCACTTTGTCAATTATGCTTGCTAGAGCTTTAGCTGAAAAAATACCTCCTCAAAATATTACCGTCATTGATACAGATCTTCAAAGAACAGCAACAGAATTTTTAACAAATAGTAATCCTGAAATTAATGTGGAATTTTTACCTATTACACCGGCTTTTGAAAATACTAACATTTCTCTTGTACAACAATTTATTAAACAAAATGAATTTAGACCAGGTCATGTTGTAATTGTTGACACCCCAGCTGGAAGCTCTCAAAGGCTTTGGAACCTTGTCGCCGAAGGGTATTGTGTTTTAATTCCAACTACACTTAGTAATGCAGATTTATACCCTACTGAAAATTTTATAAGAAGTATGGACAAGGTTAAAGCAAGATATGCAAAATCACACCCACACTTAGTAGTATGCCCAAATAAAATACCATTTGGTCAAAAAGATTTTTCTTTAATGGC
>CACCSH010000046.1:0-3130 GCA_902548635.1 uncultured SAR116 cluster alpha proteobacterium | reverse complement strand
GCTCAAATTTAATTACTCTATTTATTAACTATGTTGGGTTTCTCTAAAATACTCAACGCTGGTAATTCTTTTGTAAATTTTTTGACTTCAACTAGTGTAGAGTGAGCTGTCGGGCCTTGTGCTAGTGATGAAGTTCCTATATCGGCAGTTAATACATTTGGGTTACCATGCACACAAAATCCGCCATCGTCAACAGGGTCGTACCAGGCACCTACTGGAAGAAAAACGACACCCTTCATAACTTCTTTACTAATATTAACTCCTGCAAGACATTTACCTCTTTTATTAAATATTTCTACAATATCTCCATCCTTTAATTTTCTTGTGAGAGCATCATGTGGATGAATCTTCACAGGTTCTCTACCAGATATTTTATCTCTTTGGCTTTCAGATCCGTTGTCAAGTTGACTATGTAACCTATTATGTGGTTGACCTGATATAAGTTGAAGAGGATAATGTTTAGTTAAAGATGAACCCAGCCACTCTTCTTGTTCCAACCAAGTTGGGTGACCAGGGCAGTCCTTATAATTAAAATTTTCTATAGTTTCTGAAAATATTTCAATTTTCCCAGATGGAGTGAATACAGGATTTTTAATAGGATCTTTTACAAATTCTTCTAACAAAATAGTTTGTTTTTTTGGAGACAATACTTCTTGAAATCCATTTTTCCAAAACTTTTCAAACTCAGGTAAATTAAAACCAGCTTCTTTTGCACCCTCCTTTGCTTCGTCCCACAAATATTTTAACCATTGATCTTCATTTCGATTTTCTGTGAATTTGTCTTTAATATTAAGTTTTGAAGAAATTGACGAGAAAATCTCATAGTCTGATTTTGACTCTCCTATTGGTTCGATAATTTTGTGCATTGGTGATATAGTTTGATCCCAATGTCGAATTCCAATATCATTTTTCTCAAGTGACGAAGTGGCAGGTAAAACAATGTCAGAGTGTCTTGCTAGGCTATTCCACCAAATTTCGTTTACAATTATACTATCTGGTTGTTTAAATGCTTTAACAAGTTTTTTTAAGTTCATCTGATGATGGAACGGATTACCACCTGCCCAATATACTAATTTAATATCTGGATATTTTATTTCTTTACCGTTATACGAGAATATTTCACCTGGATCTAAAAGCATATCTGATATTCTTGCTACTGGTATAAAGTCTGAAACATCATTTTTGAATTGATCTAATGCTGGCCATTTGTGATATTGAACTGGGTTCCCAATACCGTTTTCAGCGCTATATCCAAGGCCGAAGCCACCACCAGGCATACCAATCTGTCCAAGCATACATGCTAGGACAGTAATCATCCAATGAGGTTGTTCACCATATTGTTGTCGTTGTAAAGCCCAAGCCCCAGTAATCATAGTTCTATTAGTAGACATCTTTTTTGCTAAATTATATATTGTGTTACTTGGTATTCCAGTAATTTTAGATGCCCAAAAAGGAGTTTTTGCCTTACCGTCAGATACTCCTTTTAAATATTTTAAAAATTTATTATACCCAACACAATATTTACTTATAAACTCTCTATCAACTAGACTTTCAGTTTCCAAAATAAATGCCAAACTCAGCATTAAGGCAGTATCTGTCCCTGGTCTTATTTTAATCCATTCAGCTTTACTAATTATATCAGCTTCCATTTCCATGGGGCTAACATTGATAAATTTAATACCCTTTTTTTCACATTTTTTAATATAATCTTTGGTAGTATGTTTACCCACTCCACCAGAAGTTACTTGTGAGTTTTTGAGTGGCAATCCTCCAAACATAACAATTAACTGGGAATTATCTTTGATGTTGTTCCAATCTGTATGAGTATCTAGAAACTTTCTATAAGATAAACCAATAACGTGTGGCATAATTGTTTCACTTGCAGCATAAGAATAAGTATTAACTGACCTTGTGTAACCACCATAACAATTAAAAAATCTATGAAGTTGGCTTTGGGCATGGTGGAATCTTCCTGCTGACCCCCAACCATAAGAACCGGCAAAGAAAGCTTTATTTTTATATTTTTTCTTAATTCTACTTAGTTCAAAAGCAGCGATATCTATAGCTTCATCCCAACTTACAGGAACAAAATTATCGGATCCACGTTTGTCTCTCGCACGTTTTCCTGTCAAAGACATTTTACTATTAGCAAGTTCTTTTCTTATCTCACGAAGATAACCTTTTCGAACATGTGGAACTTTTATTCTTAAGTCATCGTCAATGCTATCAATTATTCCGTTGGCGATACTCGATGGGTCTTTATCATCCTCATATGGTCGCATACAAACAAGTTTATCATTTTCTATCTCAGCGTAATAACTTCCCCAATGAAAAGAAGTGGGTTTTCTAATTTTGCTTGGCATTCTTACCTCTTGTTAAGAATAGATTAATTCTTAATTTGATTTTAGTAAATTATATTATCATCTAGAAATTTAGCAACGTGAATGGCTTGCTTATCTAAACCATCCTTGATTTGGCATCTACATGAAGTCCCATCTGCAATAATTTTAATTTCTTTTGAATTATTTTTTATGGCTGGGAAAAGTCTTTCCTGAGCCATTTTCATTGAAATATCATAAGTGTCTTTGCCATAGCCAAATGCTCCAGCCATTCCACAACAACTTGTTTCTATTGTTTCCACGTTTAAACCTTCAATGTAATTTAAAATTTTTTGAATTGGCTTAACAGCATCAAATGCTTTTTGATGACAGTGACCATGAAGTAACACTTTTTCATTTAATTTTTTAAAGGTAAGATTTTTACATTGTTTGACTAATAATTCTTCAAACGTAAAAGAATTATTTTTTAATAGTTCGGTGTTCTTATTTTTTAATAAAGCAGGTAATTCGTCCCTAAATGACAAAATACACGAGGGTTCTAATCCAACTACACTAATACCCTGTGATATATAAGGTAAAAGAGTTTCTAAAACGTTAGTTGCCTCTGTTTTTGCATTATCAATCAAACCGTTACTTAAATACGTTCTTCCGCAACACATTACTCTATTAATATTTTTTGATTTTGGAATAAAAGGAAAAAATCCTGCAGCATTTAAAACTTTTATTGCAGATCTTACATTTTCTGGTTCATGATAACGATTAAAAGTATCTACAAATAAAATAATTGGTGT
>CACCSH010000045.1:0-3163 GCA_902548635.1 uncultured SAR116 cluster alpha proteobacterium | reverse complement strand
AGCCTTTGTTCTTTTATTGGTATATGTATTAATGTAGAAAAAACAGATACTCCAATTCCAATCCACCATACAAGAGTATAATCGCCTGTAGCGTCATAAAGCCTCCCACCCATCCAAACACCAAGAAAACTGCCTATTTGATGAGAAAAAAACACAAGTCCATAGAGTGTTCCCATATAGCGTAATCCATAAATATGTGCTATCAAACCACTAGTTAATGGAACTGTTGCCAACCACAATGATCCCATGAAAAGTGAGAATAATATTACTGTTACAGGTGTAATTGGAAGTAATATAAAAATTAAACCAATTAATGCTCGTAGAGCGTATACGCCTGCTAATAAATACTTTTTTTGAAATTTCTGACCTAGCCAGCCAGCATATATGGTTCCAAAAATATTGCTGAATGCTATCAAACCTATAGCCAATGCTCCTAAACTCGATGTTGTTGACACGCCTATAAAATGTAATGCACTAGAAGGAGTTATTGCACTACACATTTCAGTAACCATTGCAGGAAAATGCGCTGTTAAAAAAGCTAGTTGATATCCACATGCAAAAAATCCAAAAAATATCATTGAGAAAGTTGGATCTTTAAATGCATTACTTAATACTTTTGTTAGACTTATCTCTACTTCTTTTTTTGTTACCATAGGTGCGTCTTTAAGGAAGGGAACCACCGCCATCACTAAAATTATAGTTAACGCAAAAATAATAAAAACTTGTTGCCAACTATAGAAATTAAGAAGAGCTTGTGCAATTGGAGCTCCAAACATTTGACCAAAAGACCCAGCTGCGGTTACTATTCCTAGAGCCATAGATCTATTTTTTTCGCTTGAAGCCCTTCCTACTACTGCCAATATCATACCAAGGCCAGTACCAGCTATACCAAAGCCAATAATAAGTTCTAAGAATTGATGAGTTAATGGATTTTGTGCATATGTAGAAAGAACTAGACCAATAACGTAACAAAATGCACCAGCTACAATCATTTTTTTATCGCCAAATTTTTCGCCTAATGCACCAAATATTGGAGCACCAATTCCCCATCCAAGATTTTGAATAGCTATAGCTAAAGAAAATTCAACTCTTAACCACTGAAATTCACTTTCTATTGGTATTTGAAATACACCAAAACTACCTCTGATTCCAAAAGTGATTATAATAATTAGTGAACCTGCTAATAAAACAGGTGTGATCAGAGAAGACTTATAATTATTCATAAGCTAACCTGTGCAGTATTTTGTTTAAAGTGTCAAACCTTTGTTTTTCAGCATTTCAATAGACTTATTCCATAATTGATCAGCTGAACTTTTATTTTCTGCATATTGAGAGGGTTGTTTAATTTTGCTTTTATAATAGTATTTACCTGTTATATCCTTTACATCCTCGCTATTGGCTAAATGAATAATTGTTTTTGCTCCTTCTTCAACTGTTATGGCAAAAAAATTCATCAAAAATTTAATTGCTAAACTAACAAAACCCTTATTATTTTTACCAAATTCAGTTTTGACAAACCCTGGATGAAGACAATTAACCGTAATATTATTTATAGAAGTCAACTCACTTAATTTTTTTGTAAAAAGAATATTGCAGAGTTTAGATATTTTATAACATTTCCAGCCGTTATAGTTGTTCGACATTTCTAGATCATTGAAGTCTACGTCTATTCCTCTATGAGCTCCGCTTGCAACATTGATTATTCTACCACCATTTTTTATAACTTTATATTTTAATAATAACTTAGTCAGAGCAAAATATGATAAATGATTAAGAGCAAAAGTTTTTTCTATTTGGTCTATACTCTCATTTCTTGAGTAAAATAGTGCGCCTGCATTATTAATTAAAATATCAATTTTTTCTTTGTTTAAATCTTTTGCTAGTAATTTAATTTCGTTAATAGATGAGAGGTCAGCTTTTATAAATCTAAGATTTTTATTTTCAGTTTCGTAGATTAATCTTTCAACAGCTTGCTGACCTTTTTTATTATTACTGCCTATTAATATAATTTTATTTTCACTTTCATGAGCCAAGATATAAGCTGTTCTATAGCCAAGACCACTAGTACCACCTGTTATTAAAATTGTTTTCATTTAAAATTGTTCCTAATAATTAGTGTCGTCAGCTATTAAGCTTATTGTGTTTCTCCATTTGTCCTCAACTGATTTAGCAGCATTCCATGAACGAACTCCACTCCTACAAATAAATACCAGACGTTCATTTTGATCAAACTCTACTATTCTTTCCATTACTTCGTGTAATGGAATTCTAATTGTATTATTTGTTTTCAAGATTGGCATTTCTTTATTGTCTCTTAACTCAATAACAACATCATTTTTTTTTATTTGACTTAAGTCGATAAATTTGAAATTAGATTTTTTAGGTTCATTAGCTTGATCAAATCTAAATTTTGAAAAATGGTAACTTTTAAGATTAATTGAAATCATTTGGCCAATTGGTTTTGGTGTAAGACCTAATATGTAATTGATTGCTAGTTGGGCTTGGAGTGATCCAAGAACTCCTACTACAGGGCCAAATACTCCTGCAGTATTACAATTCTCAATATTATCAGGAAGGTTTGGAAATACTGCTCTAAGTGATGGACCAAATTCACAAAACCCACCAACATATCCATCAAACCTTATTGCAGACGCACTGAAAAGTGGTTTTTTTAATGAATAACAAACATCTGAAAGTATATAGCTAAGTGCAAAGTTGTCTCCACAATCTAAAATCAAATCGTGTTTATTAACAATTTTAGAAGCATTTATCGCATTAATATTTTGAGTAACAGCCTTAATATCACAATTAGAATTTAATTTTGTTAATAGTTTCTTCGCTATCTTGACTTTTTTTAATCCAACATGATTTTCATTATAAATTGTTTGCCTATGAAGGTTTGTTTCATTCACAATATCTCGATCATATATAGTTAAATTGCTACAACCAGCACCAACTAAAAATTGAAGAGCCGAGGAAGCAAGACCTCCGGCGCCAGCAACTAAAATTTTGGTATCATTAATTTTTGCCTGCCCATCCAATGAAACCTCTGGAAGGATAGTTTGTCTCACATATCTTTCAAACATTTTTTTTTATTGTTTCTAACCACTCTTTTGTTCTCAATGTAGGATCTGAATTTAAGGTTATATCTGTAACGACAGAA
>CACCSH010000044.1:0-3619 GCA_902548635.1 uncultured SAR116 cluster alpha proteobacterium | reverse complement strand
TTAAAAAATTCAGAGTAACATATAATGGCAGAAGAAATTATAGATTTAAGAGATCGCATAGAACAAATGCGCATACAGATAGAAAATGAGGCTGTAGATCAAATTTCTAAAGATGAACACTTAGAAATTCATCAACAAACTAGTAACTCAAATATTTCTTTGTCTATGGAAAATAAAAAAAGTTATGCGAATCAAAATCGTAATATACAACACGAATCGAATAATTTTAAAAAAAATGAAACAGAAATTAATAATCTGAACCATAAAAGTGAAACTTTTCCTGCAGTTAGTTTATCAGTAAAAAATCCTGTTTCCAGTAAGGTATTAATTTTTATGGTTTCATTGCAAATTTTGTCAAATATTGGGATTTTGTATTTTTTATATTTAGGTATGGAGTAGTTAGTGGTCAATGCCACATTTAATAAATTTGGTAAAAAACTTCCTCCTGTTAAGACTGGTCAACGTTTTGGAGAAGAAGTAAAAAAAGATAAAAAAGTAGGGCTGTTTTCTGAAAGACGTTTCTTAATTTTTACTAAAAAAGGACCAATTGAAATTGCTTTTAAACCAGTTCACTACACAAGTGTATTAATAACTACCATTATTGGTTTGACTAGCATAATTTATTGGTCTGCAAAAGGTATTTACTCTGCTATAGATGTAGCAAAAAAAAACGATATAATTACTGAAGCCTCAGCTAACATCAATGTCTCAATAGAAAATGACTCAGATACTAACGTGAATTTTAATGTTGAAGATCAATCAAATATAACACTTCCAATTCTAAAAAAAACAAGAGTAGATGTTGACAACAATGATGTTTATAAAGCTATCAAGAATGAAAATCTCAATAAAAAAACATTTACTCAAGAAAATAACTTAGAAAAAAAATTAGAATTAAAAGAAACAACAAATAACCTTGATCAGGAATTAAAAGATAATGTTATTTTAAATTCGACTACAATTATTGCTAATAATGACAAAGCTTTAGATTTATTTAACAAAACTTCCCGAAATCAAGACATCCCGTACAAATCAATAAGTCAATTATTAAATGAGAGCAATATCTCAATCTCCGAAAGTTACAAATCTGATTTACATAAAAAGAAACAATATCCTAAACCACCTAAACTTAATGATAAGGTAAAAAGTTTACGTTTTATTGCTTCTGTTGATAATGAACTTATTCAGATGGAAAATGTATTTAAATCAATAAAGGTTGAGCTAAAAAACGAAGATTTAGTAAGTGTTACCTCAATTATTAAAGATAATAAATCAATAGATCCTGATAGTGATAATTTTTTTAGAACCCTTAAAACTCGCCTTAAGCTTCTTGCAATTTATAAAGATGCCCTTCAAGATATACCTCTTAAACCTCCAATGGAACATTACTACGTTTCTAGTCCGTATGGACCAAGAAAACATCCTGTTACGGGCAAATATAGAATGCATCATGGCATTGATTTGGCTGGTACTTGGCAAGAAAATATTTCTGTTTCAGCAGATGGAATAGTTGTTTTTGCTGGTTATCATGGTTCTTTTGGAAAAGTAGTCCGTATCAAACATAATTATGGTATAATGACAACATATGGACACTTAGCCAAAATAAGCGTTAGAAGTGGAGATATAGTAAATGAAGGACAAGTTATAGGTAAAATGGGCAGAACTGGTAAAGTTAAAGGAGCTCACCTTCATTATGAAATTTCTGTTAACGGAAAGTCTCAAGACCCTGCTACTTATATAAAAATAGGAAGAAGTCTACTAAGCAGAACAAGTTTAAAAGGTTATGTAATTAAAAATTAAGTTATAATTATATTTGGCATAACTAATGCATTCACTTTATAATAAATGAGGTAATTGCATCATGTTGTCAAAACAAACTATTAAGTCAAGAATTGATACACAACAACAAATATTAGAAAATATTAATCAATATTTCATTAAAATTGATTATTTCGATCAAAAAGGTACAAAAGATTTTGAAAACAACATTCCTTTAAGAATCATATTTAATAATAACAAAAATCTCTCTGAAAATAATTTAAATCTTGAATATTAATACTACTAGTTTAACCAGCGGCAAGATTTTGTAATCTTGCCTCTCTTCTTCTTTGAGAACTAGATGGTATATTGAGCATATCTCTATACTTAGCTACAGTCCTTCTTGCAACATCCATACCTTCCTTATTTAATATTCCAGCTAATTTATCATCGCTCAAAGGTTTAGCAGCAATTTCAGACGAAATTAACATTTTAATTGTCTCTCTTACTGCTGACGCAGCATGCGTTTCTGAATCTTCTGAGCTGGCAATAGAAGCAGAAAAAAAGTGTTTTAACGGCATTACTCCCCATTCAGTCAAAATTAATTTACTATTAGTTACTCTTGAAACTGTACTTTCATGCATTCCTATAGCGTCAGATATATCTTTAAGTATCATAGGTTTCATATGATTAAGACCATGCCTAAAAAATCCAACTTGTTTTTTAACAATCTCTGCAGTAACTCTTACAATTGTTCTATTTCTTTGCTCTACAGCTTTTTTTAACCAACGTGCTTCTCCTATTTTTTCATTAGCAAAGTTAGTGCCTTTCTCATCAAAATTATAATTACTAATTTCGGTAACATAATCCTCATCAATTTCTACAGATGGCAAATTCGATTTGTTTAAATCAATACGCCAACCCTTTTCGGATTTTGATACAATAATATCTGGTTGATCTATAATCATATTATCTTGATGATATTGTTCAGCAGGTTTTGGGTTTAAAGTTTTGATGGTTTTAATCATTCTAAAAAGTTCTTTTTGGGAAACGTTGCACAACCTGCTAATCTGTTTAAATTTTCCAGTAGGTAAAAGTTGTAGATTTCTTAAAAGAATTTCGTAACATTTATTGTAACACTTATTATCAATTAATTGATATTTTAAACACTCAGATAAATTTTCAGAGAATATTCCAACTGGTTCTAGTGTTTTTAATTTTTTAAGTGTATTCGATATTATATCACTCTTTACATTTAAATCTTCCGCTACCTCAATTATTTTCGATGTGAACCACCCACTAGGATGTAAATAGTCAACCATTCCAATTGCAATTTCTTTATAATCTTTATTTTTAAACTCAATGTTAATTTGATTTACTAAATATTCTTTTAAAGATATTTTGTTTTTTAAAGTTTTTTCTATTACTTCACCTGCAGATTTAATATTACCAGATTTAAGAATTTCCCTGTCATATAATTTTTTATTTTCATCATTTGCATTTGAAGATAAATGAGAGTCAAAAGTATTTTCTAAATCAATTTTATTTTCATTTTGCAATAAATCAGAAGTATCATTTAAATTTTCGCAAATATTTGGGTTTATGTTTTCATTATCTAGAAGTTTATTTTGTGATAATTCTTTTTTTTCTTGCAAGAACGGATTTTCCATTTGTGCTTTATCAATAAATTCAGTCAGTTCAATGTTAGTTAGTTGTAATAATTTAATAGCTTGTTGTAATTGAGGTGTCATAATTAATGACTGGTTTTGTTTAATTTTTAGCTGTTGTGCTAATTTCATTTCAACCTCCACTTTTTTTTATTTTGTCAGTGAAGAAAAGAAAGCAGGAATATTAGGCAAAA
>CACCSH010000043.1:0-3650 GCA_902548635.1 uncultured SAR116 cluster alpha proteobacterium | reverse complement strand
CAGAAATGCCTGAATATTTTGTAAGTCTGGCAGATAAAAACTTTAACACTTATAAATTGTGGTTAAACGAAAATGAAGATGATTACTTATCTGAAATTAAAACAGACGTTGATGCAATTGCCGTTATGGGAGGTTATAAAATTACACCAGAGTTAATGAAAAGTATGCCTAATTTAAAAATAATTGCCTGTTATGGTGTAGGTTATGACGCAATAGATATAAATTATGCAAAAAGCCTAGGTATAAAAGTCACTAACACCCCTGAAGTACTTAATGACGAAGTGGCAGACACAGCTATTGCACTAATGCTATGTGTATATAAAAAAATTGTAGAAGCAGATAGTTTTGCAAGAAACAACTCTTGGCTTAATGGAGATTTTCCATTAACAAAAAAATTTAGTGGTACTAAATTAGGTATTGTTGGAATGGGAAGAATTGGAAAAGCAATAGCAAAAAGAGCCGAAGCATTTGACTGTGAAATTTCTTATCATTCTAGAAACAAAAAAGATGTGAAATATAAATATATCAGTGATTTAAATCAGTTAGCTCAAGAAGTAGATACCTTATGTGTAATTACACCAGGCGGAAAAGAAACAGAGAAATTAATTAATAAAAAAGTTCTTAGTAACCTTGGCAAAAATGGCGTAATTATTAATGTAGCGAGGGGGTCAGTAATTGATCAAGACGAACTGATTCATTGCCTGGAAAACAATCTTATTTTAGCTGCAGGATTAGATGTCTACACTAATGAGCCTAATATCCCAGAAAAATTAATAAATCTTAAAAATACTGTTTTATTACCTCATATAGCATCTGGAACAGTTGAAACTAGAAATGCTATGGGACAATTAGTATTTGATAATATAAAAAATTATTTTGGAAATAAATCTCTTATATCAGAAGTAGTATAAAAATATTCTAATTTTGGGGTAATTTTATTCCAGCATTTCTAGCATATATTTTTGCAACTGCAGCATCATCTTCTTGTCCTAAACCTGAGCCTGCAGCGGAAATAAACTGTTGTAACGCTGCAGCAGTCAAGGGAGCAGAAAAATTTGAATTTTTAGCTATATCTAAAACTATACCTAGATCCTTTGGCCAAATATTGATCGAAGATTTTGGGGAATAATCATTATCTATAATATGAGGCGTTCTGTTCTCAAGCATCCAAGAGGTCCCAGCACATTTCGAGATAACTTCTAAAAACCTTTTTGGATCAATTCCTTGTGTTATACCAAATGTAATAGCTTCAGCCATTGCAGCAATATGAACACCCGCAAGCATTTGATTGACTGCTTTCATAGCAGAACCTGATCCGACATGTTCCCCAAATTCGAAGACTGTTTCTGAAGTGCAGTCTAAAATAGGCTTAGCAACCTCAAAAGCTTTTGGGCTACCTGAAATCATATAGGATAACTTACCCTCAGCTGATTTTTTTGATCCTCCAGAAATGGGCGCGTCTAAATATAAAAGTCCTTTATCATTGCAGGAAGATGCCATTTCTTTAGCAAAATCTGGAGCTACTGTTGTACAAACCATGATAAGACTATTTTTCTTTAATTTTTCTGAAATACCATTTTGGCCAAAGATAATTTCCCTGGTTTGTTTTTCATTTAAAACAACTATAATTACTGCTTGTAAATCATTAAATGGAATATTTTTATCATAGCCACCTTTTTCGATAAGTCTTTTCTGTTGCTTAAGGTTTTTATCTTGTCCATAAACACTATACCCTGCACGTATCAGTGACTGAGCTATTCCAAAGCCCATTGATCCAAGACCAACAACTAAGATATTTTTAATTTTAATATCCATAATATTGTTTAGTGATTATCCCTCGGTAAAGTTTTTCTTACCTTTTGATATTTAACGGCGTTTTCAAGAACAGCTCCGTCAGATAATTCTCCAACAAATTTTCTTTGAATTTCTTGCCATGGCGTTTGACTTTCAGGATATGGTGGAACACCGTCTTTTTTTCTTAATTCTATTTCTTCGTCACTAACTAACATGTTTGCTGTACATTTATTTAAATCTATTACTACCGTATCACCAGTTCTTAACCAGGCCAATCCACCTCCAGTTGCACTCTCTGGAGAAGCATTTAGAATTGAAGGACTTCCTGATGTTCCAGATTGTCTTCCATCTCCAATACAAGGTAATTCAGTTATACCTTTTTTTATCAGTTCATCAGATGGCTGCATATTTACCACTTCAGCAGACCCAGGCCAACCTACAGGTCCAGCACCTCTAATAACTAGAATTGAATTTTCATTCATATCTAAACTTTTATCATTTAGTCTGTCGTGATAATCCTCAGAACCTTCAAAAACAATAACTTTACCTTCTAGTATCCCTTCTTTACCAGGGCGGTTTAAAAATTTATCTTTAAAGCTTTTTGAAATAACAGATGTTTTCATTATTGCTGCATTAAAAAGGTTACCTTTTAAAACAATAAAGCCTGCTTTTTGTTTCATCGGATTTTTAAAAGGGGTAATAACCTTTTCATCTTTAATTTTAATACCCTTTAAATTTTCAGACAATTTTTTACCCGTCACCGTCATTACGTCTCCATGAAGCTTGTCATAACTTAAAAGCTCTGACATTATGGCAGCCGTTCCTCCAGCTCTGTGATAACTTTCACACAAGTACTCACCTGCCGGCTGTATATTTGCCATTAACGGTATATCGTAACCAACTTTTTGCCATGCGTCAGTTTCTAATTCTACTCCTATATGTCTTGCAATTGCAGTAATGTGAATTTGAGCATTAGTAGAGCCTCCAATAGCTGAGTTTACAGTAATAGCATTTTCAAAAGCCTCTCTGGTCATAACTTGTGAGGGCGATAAATCGTCTTTAACCATATCAACAATTCTAAGACCAGTTTTGTATGCCATTTGCCCCCGTTCTCTATATGGTGCAGGAATATTAGCATTGCCTGTTAAACTCATTCCTAATGCTTCAGCCAGAGAATTCATTGTTGATGCAGTTCCCATTGTATTACAATGTCCATCTGATGGGGCTGAGCTTGTTACAATATCTATAAATTGTTCATAGTCTATCCTGCCCGCTGCTAGTTCAACTCTACTATCCCAAACAGCTGTGCCAGAACCCGCAAGTTTGCCATTATGCCATCCGTCTAACATTGGTCCACCATTAAGAACAATCGCAGGAAGATCAACTGTTGCTGCTGCCATTAAGCAAGAAGGAGTTGTTTTATCACAGCCTGTCATTAAAACTACCCCATCTAAAGGATAACCGTGAAGTATTTCAACTAATCCTAAATATGCTAAGTTTCTATCAACTGCTGCAGTTGGTCTCTTAAGAGTTTCTTGAATAGGATGGACGGGAAATTCAAATGCTATTCCTCCAGCGCTTCTTATTCCCTCTCTTACTCTTTCTGCTAACTTTATATGTACTCTATTACAAGGAGATATATCTGAGCCTGTTTGTGCAATTCCAATGATAGGCTTACCTGATCTCAACTCTTCTGGCGTAAGTCCAAAGTTCATTGATCTTTCAAGGTATAAAGCAGTCATTCCAGGATTAGTCGGATTATCAAACCATTGTTGACTTCGATATTTTGGATTGAAATTTTTATCTGACATAACTTTTCTCCCAAGTAAAATTTTAAAGTTTAACAAATAATAAAA
>CACCSH010000042.1:0-3762 GCA_902548635.1 uncultured SAR116 cluster alpha proteobacterium | reverse complement strand
GTAGGAGGAAGAAAAGCACTTGAACCACTTAAAGAACCATTTAATAAAAAATTAAAAATAATTATCGAAGATTTTATAAACAGAAATAATTCTGATGATAACGGAAAAACCACATCAGAGGCATTGTTAGTTAAAATTGAAAATATATTAGATGCAAGATTAGCTGATTTATCTCCTGAAGATATAAAAATTATTATTCAAAAAATGATAAAAGAGCACTTAGGTTGGCTCGTAGTTTGGGGAGGTTTTTTCGGTGGGTTATTAGGACTATTATTAAGTCCCATTGGCCTGAACGTACTTTAAGAAGCTTAGAAGAGTACGCAATATACTCTTCTTTGTAGTTCCTAAGATATTATGCATCCACCATCTACATCTATTGTAGTACCAGTTATAAACTCGTTCTCGATTGCAAAAATTATTCCTTTGGCAACTTCGTCTGGAGTGCCGGCTCTTGGAATTAGGTTATCACTAGTTGCTTTTTTATAATACTCCTCTCTAGCAGTTCCTTCAAGAGGGCTCATTGGAGTATCAATGATACCAGGAGAAACAATGTTGATCCTTTTAGGTAGTATTTCAGGTGCAATACCTCTCGCAAAAGCTTCTACTGCACCACCAACAGAAGAAATTGCGATTTGTCCTGGACGACATTTTCTTGCAGGAGTCCCGCTTACTAAAACTATATTTCCGTTATCTTTTAAAAATTTGGTACCTAATCTTACTACGTTAGTGTATCCCCAAAGTTTATCAAATGATGCTTTATAGCCATCTAAATCCATAGAAAGAAAAGGACCAACAGCCCTTTTCCCGCCAGTAGCAGCATTAACTAAAATATCAAATTCACCTTCATCCTGAAAAAATTTTTCAACAGCTTCTCTATCAAGAACGTTTATTTTCTTTGTTGTAACGTTTTTTGGAAGTTGAGTTAATTTCTCGGGATTACGACTTATTGCAATAACATGTGCTCCTTTTTCAGATAACATTTGAGTTGCAGATAGACCAATTCCAGAAGTTCCGCCAAATACGATAGCCTTTTTGCCATTAATATTCATTTTTATTTTACCCTTTAAAATTTAATAAGAATTTATTAATTACTTATAACATTTTGGATATATATTTGTTAAAAAAGTTTTAGGTATTTTATAGGTGTTAAATATGACTGTTGAGCTATTTAGAAATAATTCTTATTTGAAAGAACATAAAACGATTATATCTGAAGTTGTACCAGAAGGATTAGTTCTAAATGAAACTATTTTTTACCCAGAAGGAGGAGGGCAACCAGGAGATGAAGGTTCAATTACATTTAAAAATAACAGAATAAAAATAGTCGGAACTAAATATATAAATAATAGGCTAGTTCATTTAACTGAAACCACTAATGACTGTAAACAAAATGAGGCAGTTACCATAATTCTAGATTGGTCAAAGAGATATAGTTACATGCAAGTGCATACCTGTCTTCATCTCTTGTGTTCAATAATACCTTACCCTGTTACAGGTGGTTCTATAGGAGATGGTAGAGGAAGACTTGATTTTGATCTTGAAACAAAGCCAGACAAAGAAGATGTTTTGTATAAATTAAATGAATTAATTCATAAAGATTATTCAGTTCAAATATCAAGTATAACAGATCAAGAATTAGACGAAAATCCAGATTTAGTAAGGACAATGTCCGTTAAACCCCCTAGAGGATCAGGTAAGATAAGAATGATAAGGATAGGGGATGATGTTGATTTTCAACCTTGTGGAGGAACACATGTAAATAAAACTTTAGAAATTAAGTTAGTCAAATCAGTTAAAATTGAAAACAAGGGTAAAATGAATAAAAGAATAATTTTAAATTTTTAAACAACAGTTATTTCTTACAAACTATCTCAAATGGCAATGTTCTATTTTCTTTAATTGATTGCATTGAGTTAGTAGATCTTTCATTCATACTTTCTCCACCAATTACATGAATACCTAAAATAGGTTTTTTATTTGCAGACTTTAACCCAATAAGTTTTTCATAACTTGAAATATATTTATCAGCTGTCTCAATTATTTTTATATCAGAAAAACCTGTATCTTTTAGTATAGATATAGTTGTTTCAGGAGGTAATAAAAAACTCATTTCTGAAGAATCAGCCCATGGCAGAGGAAAAATTGGATTACCCTCAGGGCCTAAGCCGTGTTCAGTAAAAGCAAAAAAACTATCTTTTTTTAAAACTCTAAAAGCTTCAGAAAAGAATTTTTTTCTGTCCGATATATTCATTGTTACGTGTTGTGAATACGCACCATCAAAAGTTTCATTCTTAAAATCTAATATTTCTCCATTTCCAACTAAAAGCTGAATATTATCGGACATAGATGTAAGTTTATTGAATTCATTACCTATTTCAATGAAGCTTGGTGTTATGTCTATTCCAGTAATGAAGCATTTAAATTCTTTAGCGTAATATCTTGCTGGTCCACCAAGACCACAACCAATATCTATAATTTTTTGATTTTTTGATATTGGCATTCTTTTACCAAGGTCAACAGTGGCAGCAATCCCCCTTGCGTGATATTGATCAATAGGAAATAAATCTTCAATATTTAATTCTTTATTGATTAAACCTGCTTCCGACATTGCGTGGTGTACTCGTGAAAAAACATCACCTCTCGTCCAAAAATTTTCAATACTTTTTGAGTTTATCATTTATATAAATTTTAGTTGTTAAGAATAAAATCTGCACATCTTTCACCTATCATCATGCAAGCAGCATTTGTGTTCCCTGAAATCAGAGTAGGCATTATAGAAGCATCTGCTATACGGAGACCCTGAATTCCATGGACTTTTAGATTTTTATCAACAACTGCGTTTTCATCAAAACCCATTTTACAGGTTCCAACCGGATGATAGACTGTTTCGGCTTTATCTCTAATGAAATTCAAAATATCTTTATCGCTTGAATAATCCAACCCAGGCTGAATTTCTAAATCACAAAATTCTTTCATTGGAGCCGATTGCATTAGTTTTCTTATTAACTTTACTCCATCAACGAGAGTGTCCTTATCTAGTTGATTAGACATGAAGTTAAACTTTATACTTGGGAATTCGTTTGGATCGTTAGACTTAATGTGGATACTCCCTTTACTTTCGGGTCTGTTTTGATTGACCGTGCAAGTTATGCCTGGTTCCTTTCCTAATGATCTTTTACCATCTTTTAAAACTACTCTATATGGTATAAAGTGTACCTGAATATCGGGTGAAGCTAGCTCTTTTCTGGTTTTAAAAAATCCAACAACTGGTGCAGACGGAAGTGCTAAAAAACCGTCTCTTTTGAACATATATTTAAAAACTTGCTTTATTAGATTAATACCACCAGCTTTGTCGTTATAGGAAATTCCTTCCTTCTTAACCCTATAAATTATCCGTGGAGCAATATGATCACGTAGATTTTCTCCAACCCCAACTAAATGATGAATTGGCTCAATTCCATTTTTTTTTAGTATCGAGCTATTTCCAATACCAGACAATTCCAAAATCTGAGGAGAATTAATTGCGCCACCTGATAGAATAACTTCTTTTGACGTCATAAATGTTGATAATTTATTTTTATTTTTTACCTCAACCCCAATACATTTTTTCTTCTCAAAGAGTAATTTTGTTACCAACGAGTTGGTAATAATTGTAAGATTTTTTCTTGACTTTATTGGTCTTAGATAAGCAACTTCTGCACTCATCCTTTCACCTTTGTAAATTGTAGTCTGAGTATAGCCTAAACCCTCTTGATCTTTGCC
>CACCSH010000041.1:0-3801 GCA_902548635.1 uncultured SAR116 cluster alpha proteobacterium | reverse complement strand
CCCCAATAATAACTGCTGCTCGCGTGTTTGATTCTAAGTAATATAAACTTTGAGATATGAAGATTGGCATTATTTGTGGAATTATTCCAAATCTGTGCTGAAGGACTTTGTTTGCTCCAGTCGATTGAATTCCTTCTTTGTCTTTTTTATCAGTATTTTCAATAGCTTCGGACATTAATTTTCCGAGCGTGCCTGTATCTGTGAACGCTATTGCAAAAATACCAGTAAACAAACCAGGTCCGAAAGCTCTAAGGAATATTAAACTCCAAATAAGCATGTCTATACCACGTAACATGTCAAAAAGTCTTCTTAGGAAAAATCTAATTGAGGAAAGTGGGGTAACATTGTAAGCAGCAAGAAAAGCTAATGGAAGTCCAACCATAGAGGCTATTAACGTGCCAAGAATAGCCATTAATAAAGTTTCTACCATAGCAAATAATACAGTATCATGATGCCAAATTTCGTTTCCCCAAAATTCTTTTATCACTAAATTAGTATTTGAGATTTCAGGATCGACTCTATTTTTATCAAACATAAGTGCGATACCTTCAAAAAACCCTTTTCCCTCCAAGGGACTATTAAAATCAAACCAAAAATATTTCCATCCTAACTCATATCTATGAACTTCAACTTTTGATCCGTAAACTTGAAGTCTTTCATATAAAGAAGGCCTCACTTCAACTTTATTTTCAGTTGCACGCATCCAACTTGGTAAAAACTCTTCTTTACCAACATAGTTTTCTACATAGGGTTTACCTTGTTGATTAAGTTTGAAAACAAAAGTTTGTTTTGTTTTTGGAAAATTTCTCATTTCAACCCTGTCAGGAAAAAAAACAAATTTTCCACCATTTTCAAAATTCACAGTTGTAGATTTCTTTTGATTGTCTCTGATCAACCATGATGGATCTTGTTTATAAACCTCTCTATACCCACCTTCAAATCGTACATCAATCTTTTCGGGCTCTTTCCAATTCATTTTTATGTGATCTTTGTGAGCATATATATCAAGCATAAACATAGAAGCTCTATCATTATTCCATTTTTTGGCTAATCCTGGTAAATTGAAATGAATTATAGACCCAATTAAGTAAATCAAAAAAACGCAAGCTGAAATAATAAGAATTCTAATATGCTTTTTGTGCTTTATATCAACTTCATTGGTAATGTCATGAGTTATAGCATAATTCATTATTTATTATCTCCTATTAACCTACCTCTAAGAAATCTGGAGAAATAATCTAAGGAGATTATAGTGATAACTAATAAAAACATAATAGCTATAATTTCGTCTCCATATCTGAACTGAATTACAGCTGACAAAGCTTCTCCAATACCACCAGCTCCAACAAAACCTAAGATTGTTGAGGCACGGACATTTATTTCCAACCTTAACAGAGTATATGAAATAAAAAGGGGAACAACTTGTGGTATAACTGCAAATCTTATTCTAGTCCACCAATGAGCTCCACATGATTGCAAACCTTCAATGGGTTTGCTATCGGCGTTTTCAATTGCTTCAGAGAATAATTTTCCAAGAGCGCCAGTGGTATGAATTACAATTGCAATAACTGCAGGTAACTCTGATTTTCCCATTAAATATAAAAAAATCATAGCAATAACAAGTTCTGGAAATGATCTCAAAATATCCATAGTTCTTCTAGCGAAGGTAACGATATACGGATTTTTAATTAAATTTTTACTCGCAAACAAACTTAGGAGAAGAGCAAAGATTGCCCCAAACAGAGTTGAAAAAAAAGCCATATTGATAGTAGATATTAAATCTGGTAAATATTTAAAAACATATGCGTACCATCTCCAACCAGATTCAAAAGCTTCTTTGAAAAGATCAGCAGGGTAATCGAAAAATTTACTTATTCCTCTTTCAAAACTACCAGCATTATTGTTTTCCGCAATTGTAAGACCGCTTGATAGTAGAAAGATGACTGCCAAAATGCTGATTAAAGAATAAAGTAGTCTTTTAAAAGCCATAGCTTTTAAATTTTTTTCTATGGTGTCAAATCCTAATGCAATGTCTGAATTCATATTTAAGTAACTCTAAAGTTTAAAATTTTTCTTAAAAAAAAAAACGAAAGACAGAAAAACTGTCTTTCGTTTAGATATTAAATTATTAGCCTTTTTTCTTTTTAGCTTCTAATTTTGCTTTTCTAGCCTTTACCACAACTTCATAGAAAGAATGATCAACTGGAACCCAGGCTTTAACTATTCCATTAGCAACATCTTCGCTACATTTTGGATCGTTCTTAAGTATCCATTGCTTCATTCCTACCATTACGTCTCTTGCCTCTTGAGGAAGTTTTTTAGGCATAACAATTGGACCGTTTGGAATAAGCTTTGAAGACCATACTTGTTCTAGATCATCCATATTTAAAATGCCTTTATCTACCATTTTTCTTAGGTTACCAGATGTGTAGCCTTCTTCCCATTTACCTACACCTGATACCCATGTTACACCTGCATCAACGTCACCATTTAGCACAGCTAATACGTTGTTTTCATGGCCACCAGAAAATTGTGTTCCAGAAAAATATGTATCTATATCAACATTATATAGTTCAGGAAGTTCAATAGATGGAATTAAATATCCAGAAGTAGAGTTAGGATCAGCAAAACCTAATTTTTTACCCTTTAAATCTTTCAGTCCTTTAATACCAGAATCTTTTCTGGCTACCATTACTGAATAATAACCAGTATCACCAGTAGGTTGCATTCTTGTTAACACTGGAGTAACAGCATCAGGATTTTGAAGGTAAATTCCTGCATATCCGGAAGCTCCAAACCAACCATAGTCTAAGTTACCACCAAGCATTGATTCCATCGTTCCAGCATAATCTTTAAATGTAAACAATTTAGCTGGTACACCATATGCTTTTTCAATGTAATCTTTTAGACAGCCATTTCTTGCAATAATGTCCTGAGATGCTTCATCTCCAAGAAAACCAATTCTGAACTCAGGCTGAAATTTACTGAGGTCCATTTTTGGTCCATCATATTTTTTATCTGCATTAGCTGCAGAAACCATTAAAAAAGCGGTCACTACAGCTAAAAAACTATATAATTTTTTTAACATTTATATTTCTCCATTGATTAAAGTTTAGTCCTCTAATTTTCATAAGTTCATGCAGTCTTCTTAATATCTGCGCTCTCTAATGAAACTGATGTCATAGTGCCTTCAAAAGCTTCGTCAGCTTCAGCACCATAAATTTCTCTAGCTTTTTGATTTGTAAGTTTTGATGGTAAATCATCAAACACTATTTCTCCATACTGCATACCAATAATACGATCACAATACTGCTTTGCAGTATCTAGAGTATGTAAGTTACAAATCACTGTGATATTTTGTTCATCGTGAATTTTTCTAAGGGATTCCATAACAAGTCTAGCATTTAAAGGATCTAATGAAGCTATAGGTTCATCTGCAAGGATTAATTTAGGATCTTGCATCATAGCTCTACATATTGCAACTCTTTGTTGCTGACCTCCAGAGAGTGTTTCAGCTCTTTGTAGAGCAGTCTGTATCATGCCAAATTTGTCTAGCAAGCTCAGTGCTGCATGTCTTTCTTCTGATGTAAAAAGTTTTAAACTAGCACGCACAGTAGACATTTCATTCAATTTGCCTAACATAACATTTGTAAGAACGTCCAATCTTGGAACAAGATTAAACTGTTGAAATATCATGGCACAATTTTTTTGCCATGCGAGTTTATCCTTTTTCTTAAAATCTAATATATTTTGATTTTGGAAAAGAATTTCACCTGAGGTGGCATCAGTTAGTCTGTTTAT
>CACCSH010000040.1:0-3990 GCA_902548635.1 uncultured SAR116 cluster alpha proteobacterium | reverse complement strand
AAGTCAAGAATTTCATTGGACCAAAAAGGTGAAATTATAGCTAGTTACGACTACCCACAAGTCTATACAAGTTGGCAATATTTATTTTCTATACTCAGAGAAAAAATTGATAATAAAAATTATTTTATGGGTGACGACTGTACTGAGATTCATCACGGAAAAGAAAAAGTAACTGCAGTTTTTAATAATAAAAAAGAAAAACAGTCTGATTTAATAATAATTGCTAATGGGATTAAGTCAGAACTCAGACACTATGTTGATAGTAAAGCATCTCCTCAGTATGCAGGGTATGTTGGATGGCGAGGGGTAGTATATGAAGATCAGCTATCTAAAAAGTCATTAAAAATGCTTTCCAACTATTTTATTGTAGTTTTACCTAATAATCAGCAAATTGCAGCTTACCCTATTGCAGGCGAAGGTAAAGATCCGTTCAAGATAGGGAATAGAAGAATTAACTGGATATGGTATCAACCTGCAAATGCAAAAAAATTAAATACCTTATTGTTAGGTAAATCTGGTCAACAATTTGTAGATGGTATTCCCCCAAATGAAATACGTGATGAGATAGTCCAAGATTTGTTTAAGGAAGCCGAAAACAAACTTCCACCTCAATTAACCGAATTGGTGTTAAAAACTTCACAACCTCTTATTCAGCCAATTTTTGATCTTGAAAGTGATAAAATGTTAAACAAAAGAGTAATTACTATTGGTGACGCAGCATTTACAGCAAGGCCTCATATAGGTATGGGTGTTACAAAAGCAGCTTTAGACGCTTTTACTTTGTCTGATTATCTTCAAAATGATTTTTATTTAGATGAATTAATTAAATGGGAAACATCAAGGGTTGAAACTGGGAAATTTCTTGTAAATAGAAGTAGATTGTTAGGTCGATATCTATCAGAACCAAAAAAAAATGAAACCTTAGTAATGCCTGATGTTACAGATGTACTAAAAGACACTGCAATAAGCTTAAATGATATTAAGACAGATTAAACCTCATAAATACTGTAAATATTAAATTTTTAGATTGATAAATAATATTAAATATATGTTTTTATTATATTTTTCCTAAGGCTTTTAATATTTTTTCTGGGGTAATTGGCTGAGATAAAACCTCAGTTCCATGATGTTTTAACGCATTGTTAACAGCGTTCATTATAACTGCGGGAGCCCCTCCTGTACCGGCCTCCCCTGCACCCTTAGCTCCAATAATACTTCTTCCAGAATTAGTTGTTACATGATCAACGATGATATCGGGCATTTCGTATGCCATAGGGACTAAATAATCAGCCATAGTTGCATTCTGCATATTACCTTGGTCATCATAGACACACTCTTCAAAAAGAGCGCCACCTATTCCTTGAATAACACCTCCTCTAATTTGTTCTTCAACTAACTTTGGATTAATTTGTGTTCCGCAGTCTTCAACAGCCCAAAATTTATCTATTTTTATAATGCCAGTGTCCTGATCAATAGTAACTTTACAACCCATGGCACTATTAGTGAAAACGAAAGGAATACCTTCAATTAAAAAACTAGCAGTAGCTAAAAGTTCAGGGTTAGTTCCTTTAGGTAGTTCATGACCTCTATAATAAACTGTCTCAGCTAATTGTTGAAGGGTTATACCCTCACCTCCATTTTTTCTAATAACAGTGTTATTTTCAACATCAAGTGAATTTTTATCAGTTTGCATAATTGCAGCAGCAATATCTAATATATTGTCTTTAAGTGTTCTGGCTGCCTTTAATACTGCCTCACCGCCAATTCCTGCTCCTCTTGATGCCCATGTACCACCACCATAAGGAGTTGCATCAGTATCACCTAAAGTTACCCTTACAGAGCCGATGGAAACGCCTAGTTGGTCCGCAGCTATTTGTTTCATAATGGCCTCAGTGCCCTGCCCTTGTTCTGTAATAGATGAAGACAGATGAATTGCACCGGAACCTTCTAGTCTAATAGATGCACCGTCTTGAGAAGATATATGAGCGCCTCCTACACCATAAAATAAAGGACTAGGGTTAGTAACTTCACACATACTAATTACACCATAACCAGAAAGAACATTTTTATCTAAGCTTGCTATCTTTTCTTTTTCTATTTCCTTGATATTCATCATAGTCAATAATTTATCCATCGAAGCTTGATGTGATAAATCTTCTAAAGGTACTCCCGATGGGGTTTTATTTGGATATGCGTTATCAGGAATAAAATTCTTCTTTCTTATTTCAGAAAGACCAATGTTAATTTTATATGCTGCTTTGTCTATCAACGCTTCTGTGATAGCGACAGCAATAGGATGACCAACTGCTCTATATTGACACATTGGCGTTTTATTTTGAAAAACAACTGTCCCTACTGCTTTATAATTTGGTATAACATATGGAGCACCAGATAAATTCAACACTTGATTTGTTTCAATGGCAGATGTTCTTGGATACATGCTAAATGGTCCTATACCACTCAAGTCATTTATTTCCATCGCTAATATTTTACCTTCTTTATCAACTCCTAACTTTCCACTTATTTTATGACAACGTGCATGAATATCAGTTGTAAAACTCTCTAATCTATCGGCAATGAACTTTATTGGACGTCCTAATTTTTTAGAAATTGCAGCTACAGCCATTTCATCAGGATAAACGTGAACTTTAATACCAAAGGACCCACCAACATCTCTACTAACTATTCTGACTAAACCTTCATTTACTTCTAAATGTTTAGCTATAATATGCTGCATCATATGTGGAGCTTGACCATTATGGTAGATAGTTATCTTACCTTCTGATTTATTCCAGTCAGCTACAATTCCTCTTGATTCTAGTGTGACGCCGGTATGCCTGGCAAAATCAAGTGTTGTTTCTACTACTGCATGAGATGTTTCAAAAGCTTGATTTACGTCACCTTGATTAACAGTCCTTGTCCAAAAAAGATTGCTGCCCAATTCGGGATGAATAACTACAGCATTATCATCTAAAGCAGTTTCCATATCCACTTGAGCATCTTTTTCTTCCCAATCAAATTCAATTAGTTCCAATGCGTCTTCTGCTTGTGCCCTATTATTTGCTATTACAACTGCAATAGGTTCGCCTTGCCACCTAGCAATTTTCTTTGCTAACGGTGTCTGTTCAGGAGATCTCATTTCTCCTAAATGGCCTAATGTACCTACCCAGGGTGTACAATATTCATCTATTTCTTTAGCTGTATAAACATCAAATACACCAGGGGATTTTATTGCTTCTTCAACGTTAATTGACTTAATTTCAGCGTGAGCAAAGGGCGATCTTAAAAATGCAACATGTAGCATTCTCGGCAAAACTAGATCATCAACAAATTGTCCACCACCTTCCAAGTGTTTTTTAGCATTTTCTCTTGGTAAACTTCTTCCTATATAGGAATTTGGTCTGTCCATAGATCCTAATTTTGGATTTTGATTTACTTTAATGTCGTCCATAATTCACACCTTAATTAATTTCGTTAATAGATTCTTCTATTGCATCTACAATTGACTGGTAACCAGTACATCTACAGTAATTCCCAGAGATTTCTGATCTTATTTCGTCTCTAGTAAGCTTTTTCTTAGAAGATATTATTTCTTTAGTCGTCATAAGCATTCCTGGAGAACAAAAACCACACTGAAAAGCATTGTGTTTTAAAAAATTATTTTTAACTTTCTGCATAACTTCGTCATCAAAACCCTCTACGGTAGTTACAGACGAGCCATTGGCTTGAGATGCAAGAATAAGACATGACCTAACTGCCACACCATCCATTTCAATCGTACATGCCCCACATGCACCTTGCTCACACCCTAAATGTGTTCCAGTTAAACCTTGAGACCTTAAATAATCAGCTAAATGTTGTCTTGTTGGAACGGTTACATCGTCAAAATTCTCTCCATTTACAGAAAAAGATATGTTTACTGAATTTTTAGCCGACATTTATCTCTCCAATTTATTTAAAATCTTATTAATAAGTATTATTGCCAAATGT
>CACCSH010000039.1:0-4150 GCA_902548635.1 uncultured SAR116 cluster alpha proteobacterium | reverse complement strand
AAAAGTTACTAAACTATCAATAAATTCTTTTAATCCTAGAGAGTTTTTAGGTTCTGGAGGAACAAAAGGTATTCCAGATCAATATAGACAATCTATTTTGAATAACTTACGAAATAACACTAAAAGGGTTTTTATTGGTAGTGCTGGAATCGAAACTATTATGTTAGCAAAAAACCAAACTCAATTTTTATTTCATGGTAGAGTAACACCTTGGGATCATTCACCATTAGATTTAATTATAAGAGAAGCTGGTGGGGTTGTATACATGATAAAAAACAAAGAAAAATTTAATTTAAATTCAAAAGGTCCAATTTTAGCAGCTTCTAATCACGAGATTTGGGATCACATTAAAGAGATAGCAATTCCCCAAAATCACCCTTATCTCAGTAATGACTCTTAGTTTTTTTTCACAACATTAAATGGATTAAAAGCTTGATCTCCGGCCATTATTTCAATTCGGTTAATGTTAATATTCTTAGGTCTTGTGGAAATCCAAAAAATTGTTTCAGCTATATCTTCTGGGCTAATAACTTTAGTATTTTTGTATACTTGAGACGCTTTTTCTCTATCACCTTTAAATCGAACTATTGAAAACTCAGTTTCGGCCAGACCAGGTTCAAGTGATGTAACATTAATGCCTTTACCAACTAGATCAGCTCTTAAATTTAATGAAAATTGACTTACGAATGCTTTTGTACCACCATATACATTTCCACCAGGATAAGGATAAGACCCCGCAACAGAGCCAAGGTTGATAATATGACCTTCTTTATTATCAACCATTAATGGCAAAATAGTTCTTGTCGCATATACTAGTCCCTTAATATTTGTATCAATCATTTGGTCCCAATCATCTAGGTCAGCATTATCCGCACCTTCTAATCCAAGTGCTAGACCAGCGTTGTTGCATAGTACGGATATTTTATTAAAATTTGGAGGTAGGTTTTTAATTGCTGTTTGTACAGACTGCTTGTCACTTACGTCAAAGGATAATGGTAAAGATTTCGGTCCTAATTCTTTTGCAAGTTCTTCAAGACGATCGGCTCTTCTTCCAGTAATTATAGTTTGCCATCCTTTTTCATTAAATAATGTAGCCGTAGCTTTTCCAAAACCAGATGTTGCACCAGTAATAAAAATTGTTTTTGGTAAATTAGAATTCATTTAATCCTCATTTATTAATTTTTTAGCGTTATTCCATAAGTTTTTAAAGTTGACTGCTTTTAAATTATGCCATTTTAATTTTTTATCTTCAATAATGTTTTCCATTTTATTAAATCTTTTGATAAATTTTTGATTAGCTTTCTTTAATGTTTGATCTGGATCAAGATTTAAATGTCTAGATAAACTTATCAATGTAAAAAACAAATCGCCAAGTTCATCCTCAATATTTTTATTATTTTTTTCTTTCAAGGCATCTTTTAATTCATTTAATTCTTCATCAATCTTTACAAGTACCTGATCTTTACTAATCCAATCAAAATTTAATGATGCTGCTTTCTTTTGAATTTTCAATGATTTCAGAATAGTGGGCATGTTATTTTCAATTTGATCTAACGTATTTTTATTAGATTTATTTTTATTCTTTTTTTCTAAATTTTTTATTCTTTCCCAACTTTCTTGGGGTAAGTCATTAATCTTGTAATTTTCATCAAAGATTTGAGGATGTCTTCTTATTATCTTTTGTGAAATTTCATCTGCAACATCGTCAAAATTAAAGTCACCTTGGTCAGAAGCAATTTGAGATATAAGAACAACTTGCAATAACAAATCACCTAACTCACTTTTAATTTCATTTATATCGTTTTTTTCAATTGCATTCACCAGCTCATAGGCTTCTTCAATTGAATACGGTGCTATTGAACTATAATCTTGCTTTAAATCCCATGGACATCCACCATCAGGATCTCTTAATATTTCAATTACACGTCTAATTTTATCAATTGATACAAGTTTATTTAATTCATCAGATTTTTTTTTTGATATTTTTTTCATAATACAATCTTTTTTATGCTAATTATAAACATATTCATATTATTATAAATTAATATATCATTAGGAGATATAGTTGTCTGAAGAAAAATTAGGTATTTTTGCTCGTTTCAGAAGGTACTTTCTTGCAGGTATTTTAGTTACTTCTCCAATTTTAATTACTATCTATGTAACTTGGATCATAATTACTTTTATTGATACCCAAGTGGCAGGTTTATTACCTGATAGTTTAGACTTTACAAAACAGTTACCTCATCAAATACCTGGATTAGGATTAATAATTAGTATTGTTGTAATAACATTTATTGGTGCAATTACCCCTGGCTTTATTGGAAGAACATTACTGAAAACTGGTGAAAGAGTTCTAAATAAAATGCCTGTTGTCAGAAGTATTTATAGTGCCATAAAACAAATTATGGAAACTGTTATGTCTACTAATTCAGAAAGTTTTAGGGATGTAGTTTTAGTTGAATATCCTAGAAAGGGTATTTGGGTTATAGGTTTTGTTACTGGTGAAACTAAAGGTGAGGTTCAAACTTTAAATAAAGAAACATTAATAAATGTTTTTATACCTACCACTCCTAACCCAACTAGTGGATTTCTTTTATTTTTACGAAAGAAAGATTTGATTTTCATGAAAATGAAAGTAGAGGATGCAGTCAAAATGGTTATTTCAGGTGGAATAGTAACGCCTAAAATTAGTAAAAGATAAATTTTAAATAATCATCCACCTTTTAATAATTTAATAGCGTCATTATTTTCAAAAATAGATAAAAGAGTGTTTACTTTATTTTGTTGATTTTCATTTTTTAATAAATTAACTGCCTCATCTCTTGCTTCAGGTATTAAATCACTATGTAAATGTAAGTCTATGAATTTGAAATCTATATTTCCTGATTGCTTACTTCCCAGAACTTCACCAGGTCCTCTTAATATCAAGTCATTTTCAGAAATTTTAAAACCATCATCAGTTTCTTTTAAGATCTTTAATCTTGAGTATGCGATTGGGCTTAGTTGTGATTTATATAATAATATACAAGAGGATTCTTTATTACTTCTTCCAACTCTTCCTCTTAATTGATGGATTTGTGATAATCCAAATCTTTCAGCACATTCAATAACCATAATAGTTGCATCAGGAATATCAACACCAACCTCAATAACAGTGGTGGCTACAAGAATCTTACTTTTACCGACCTTAAATTCATTAATTGCTTTTTCCTTGTCAATTTGATTTTGTTTTCCGTGCACTAAAGAGATATCAATATTAGGGAAAAAACTTGTTAAAAAATCAAACCTTTCATTCACTGCAATTAAATCTTCATTTTCTGAATTTTCAATCATAGGACAAACCCAGTAGATTAAAGCACTATTTTTAATTGCTCTTTCAACAGAAAGTAAAACCTCATTTATTTTACTTTGAGGTAAAACATAAGTTTTTATACGTCTCCTTCCAATTGGTTTTTCTTTTATGATTGACATATCCATATCACCATAAGCGGTTAAAGCAAGGGACCTTGGAATAGGGGTGGCTGTCATAACTAATATGTTAACATTTGTACCTTTTTGAGTGATTTCATATCTTTGTTTTACACCAAATTTATGTTGTTCATCTATTACTGCTAGAGACAAGTTTTTATATGTGACATTTTTAGATATCAGTGCATGCGTGCCAACAATAACTTTAACATGACCATTGGCTATACTATTGATAACTTCTGTTCTTTCTTTTTTATTATGATTTGATCTAGATGCACCTAATAATAAGGCAACATTTATATTCATCGGAGCAAGGAGTTTTTTTATAGTGTTGTGATGTTGTAAAGCCAATATTTCGGTAGGTACCAAAAGTACAGATTGGGATCCATCAGATATTGAGTGTAACATTGAAATTAATGCTACTATTGTTTTACCTGAGCCAACATCACCTTGAAGCATTCTAACCATTGTCTTTTGGTTATAAATATCTTTTTGAATTTCGTTAACAACTTCTCTTTGATTTTCAGTTAATTTAAAAGGTAAATTTTTATACAAATTTTCTATTACTTCAGAATTAATGTTAGGTGATAAATTATTATTAATTTTAGTTATTTTATTTTTAATTAATAACATTGATATTTGGTTTGCAACTAACTCATCAAAAGCAAGTCGTCTTCTATAA
>CACCSH010000038.1:0-4309 GCA_902548635.1 uncultured SAR116 cluster alpha proteobacterium | reverse complement strand
TGGTCAATGGGTTGTTGTTAGGAGAAGTTTTTTTAAACAAAATAAACTTTCTTTTGAGAAAATAAAAGAATTAGAGGCACTTCCAGGTTGGACATGGGATGCTAGGGAGACAAATTATCAAGAAGGTATATCTTATTTAAAAAAATATTTTGAAAGAGAAGGTCATCCAAATGCTCATGAAGATCATATAGAAGAAAATTTTAAACTTGGTCAATGGATCAAAACACAAACTACTATGTATAAGGCTAATAAACTTTCCATGGAAAGGATAAAGCATTTTGAATCGTTTGACGGTTGGGCATGGTATAGGCATGATATTCCATTTCAACAGGGTTTAAAATGCTTAAAAACATTTACAAAAAGAGAGGGACATTCACGGGTGCCTTGGTCACATGTTGAAGGAAATTTCAAACTTGGGCGATGGACACATAAAAGAAAATTATCTTACAAGGAGGGAAAACTGGCAGAAACAAAAATAAAAATTTTAGAATCTTTTCCTAGTTGGAATTGGGATTAATTTTTTGATTGAAGCTAGTTTTAATATTTCAAAGTAAGTCTATTTAAAAATTTTAAACCAAAAAATCCAGACATTCAAAGCCTGGATTTTCTTTTCATGATTAATTTACTACCTTAATTTCATCATAAATTGATCATGAACTTATTATTTATATAAGAGTATGGAGATAGTAAATCAATACTCTCCATACTCCAACCAAGAAGAAAACAGAAAATGAGGCATGATCATTTTCGGCTTCGCATTAAGAGATAATAAAAAAAGAAAAAATTATCTCTTTCTGGTTAAATCTCTGGTCATTGTTTTATTTAAAAAAGCACCCATTTTTCCAGTCTTTGACGGATTGAAAAAATTGAATTGATCTTGATAAAACTCTATAAACTCACGTCTGGTTTTTAAAACACGTCTTCTGGGTTGTGCTTGTCGCTTTGCTATCGCGCGATTTAAAGAACCTGTAAGATATTTCAGCTTGTCTGGTGCTGTTTTACCTCCAAAAAACTTTTCATTGAAGGCACGTGGCTTCATATACATTGCATTTGTTACTATTTGGTCAACTTCTGCATCTGAAACAATCATTGAAGCTGAAGCTACAGACGGAACTTTATGAACAAACATAACTGTTTTTCCATCTAACTTTTTAACTCGGCTTTTTAATGCTTCTAATTCTCTTACTAACTTATAATATTGTGGGTTTATTTGACCTGTCTGAGAAAACATCATGACAGTTTGAATGAACATATCTTTCATTAATATCTTCTCTCTAATTCACACTCAAATTCGCCAACACAAAGTTTCATTAAACCAAAGTTTAAATCAATTTGGTTATTGTAATCACGAAGAATTGATTTATGTCTTTCGGCTAAAACTTTTGCTTTATATGTGGTATCAATTAAAAACCTTAACCATTTCGCATAAGCATAATGAGTTTTAATTGTCATATGTTCTAAAGGCAAACGAGCAACAATCTTTTGATCTTTATCTTTTAGCTTATCTTTGTTTTGAATTAAGAATTTAATGTTATCTAAATATTCTCGATAATACACATTCATGATAATCTTCTATCCACTTGATCAAAATCTGGTGGTAAATATGGAGCAATATAGAACTTCCACTTTTTGTCATAATCATCTTTAGTTACACTTCTTTTTGATTTAGCTAAACCACCATAACAAAAAGTTTCGGCAGTTCGCTGAAGTCTTGAAAGGACATCAGTTAACCCAGAACTGCTAAACATTCGTTTAGAACTAGCATTTTGAACTTGTCTGTTTAAAACATCTATAAATTCTTTTTTATTTCGTTCATGTCTGGCTTGATTTGTTTCGTCATCATAATACCAATGAAATATGGCATGAGTTAACGAATAACATTTATCAACTCGAATATCGTTCACTGTTTTTCTCTAATAAATCCTAAAAAGGATTGTTTCTTTCTTTTTTTGAGTAAAAATTGCACCTAAAATCTTAAAAAAATCCAGGTTCGTTCATCTGATTAAGCAGTTTTTGAACTTCGTTCAATGTTTTGATTTAAAGCTATTCTTCCAAAATCTAAAAGCTGTTTTGTTCCATAAGTTCTACGATTTTTAATCCAAGAAAGTTCTGGGTTTCTCTCTGCAACTTTATTCAGTTTAGCTTTAGTTGTCTCATGTGAATTTAAAATATCTTTCAAAGTCATTTTCATCTCCTTAAAATATATGTGGTGGTGTAGCTACGCACATACACTTCGTGTATTGCATCAGCTAAATTATTTAATAATAAAATATTAACATTTTGTTCTAGCAGTTGACCAAGTTTATCTCATTTGATTTGAAGGTCTTGCACTACATTTGCTGATAATCCGTCTGCATATATTTATTTGCGTTGGACTTAAATATCTATTCTTCAACGCATAAAATCCATTCGCATTGATAGATTTAGCTCGTTTCCATTCCTGTTGTTCCCAGCATGATTTAATATATTCATAATCTGTTTTTGAAATGAATGGATAAGTAATACACATTTCATAATCAGCTTTCCTTAAAACTTTCTCCCAAGTCATGTTTGTCTTTTCCTTTAATTTTGTTTGATACTTTTGTCGCTTTTTCTTGATTTTAAAAAGTTAACAAAAACCTATGGTAACTAAAATTTTAGCAAACAACCAAATTGAAAATTGTTGAGAATTGTTGATTTTTTCAACCTTGCTCCTCGAAAAACTAAAAAAATCCATGCCATTAGTCTGATGAGTTCGTCTGTAAATCGAAAAGGTTGTAAGTCTTAATATCCACCCTAGTTATATATTCTACAACATAACCATGACATTTTATGTCTACTTCATTTGCTATATTAATATTAGGTTAAATAAACAAATAGGAGAATGATATGACTATAAGTGCACCAGTTGATATACCTGAAATCCAAGCAAGAATATATGATGCTTTTGAACAAGGGTATGATGATAAAGAACAAGTCTATGAGGATTTAGCAGAATGCTATTACGAGGGATTTACTAAAGAAGAAGCAGATCACTTTGGAAGTTTCAAAAAGTTCCTTAATGCAGTTAATTTTGAAAATATAGCTAAAGAGATGGCTAATTTTCACAACTAAGAGTTAGCTTAAATCTTATGATAATTATGGCAATTCTTCAGTATTGCCATAAAATAAATTGAAAAACATAATGAATACCTTATATATAGTATATAGAAACTTTTATATATGAGGTAATCTATGACAAATTGTTTAGCTTATTATAGAACTTCGTCAGCTACGAATGTCGGAGAAGAAAAAGATAGCTTGAAAAGACAAAAAAAAGCAGTCGAAGATTATGCTAAAAAAAATAAATTAATTATTGTTAGAGAATTTTACGATAAAGCAGTAAGTGGTAGCGATCATATTCACGAAAGAAAAGGTTTCGCTGAATTGCTAGCTTATATGAAATCAAATGGCGCAAAAACAATTTTAATTGAAACTGCCAATAGATTTAGTCGAGATACTATTGTTGGGTTAACTGGAGAAAAGTTTTTAAAGGATTTAGGTTATAATCTTGTACCAGTTGATGCACCAAACTATTTCCAAGAAGATACACCAACAAATAAATTAATTAGATCTGTTCTTCTTGCAGTCTCAGATTTTGAAAAATCTTCATTAGTTGCAAAGTTAAGAGGAGCAAGAATGAGGAAAAAAGTTGAAACTGGTCGATGTGAGGGAAGAATTGGATATATCAATAGCTTTGATAAAGTCCGTAAAGAAGCAAAACGACTAAGAAGAGTAAATCCTGTATCTAAAAAACAATTAAGTTATAATAAAATTGGAAAAGCATTGTTTGATTTAGGATTTAAAACTCCTAATGGAAAACCTTTAGATCAGAAACAAATTTATCGATTATGTAATTCATAACAAGAATGTTGGTAGCTCTATTAAAAATAAATGAGGGAAACAACTATTAATATTACTTTATAGTTAAAATTTAGATATATTATCGATATGAAATATATATATAAGGTTTTTGTTACTATTTTAATATGTCTAATTTCATCCGTTGTTCTAAGTGAGAGTTGGAGTGTGGGTAAAACTAAGGCTTATCAGGCTTGTAGAAGCACTTGCATAGAAGATGCTCAAAAACTTGGAAAAATAGGTTACTTTTCTTCAAAAAAGAAGTGTAATTGTTTCTGTAAAGGTTCATTTGATAACATAACTACTAAAGAGTTTAACTTCTTTTTAACTAATAATGTTTTTCCTAAATCTTTCCAAATCAAACGTAAAAAATTATTTAATAAATGTTTTAGTTGAAATAATAAAACTTGATTGGGTTCAAAAAATATTA
>CACCSH010000037.1:0-6122 GCA_902548635.1 uncultured SAR116 cluster alpha proteobacterium | reverse complement strand
CCCTATAAATTTTTTTCTTAACTTTAGTAACATCTTTTATATCCTAAAATAAAGAAATTTTATTATTTAGTTAAGAAATATATTATAAGATAAATAAATAACATAAGACTTAAGGAACTTGTTTTGAGTGATAGAGAACAACTCTGTGATATCCCAAAGAAACTAATTTTTCATGGTAGTTTTGATCTTAAAAACGATCGGCCTAATGTCCTACTCCTATTACCAAAAACAAAAGGACCGTTTGGCACAAAAAAATTTGAAAAATTAATTAAACATGATTTCAATTTACTAGAATATGATGATGTTTTATCAGAGAAATCAGGTTTTTTTAAAATTTCTGGTGTTTTGTCTCTTGAAGACAAGGCTTTAGCCATAAACATTGCTTTGGAAAAATGGAAGGGAACTAAATTTCATATTATATGTCATTCTACTGGTTGTGGTTTAGGGACATTTATAGCAAAAAATAATATTGAAGAGTGTAAGAGTCTTATTTTAATTAGCCCTTGGAATAAAAAAGATAAAGACTTTACTTCAATACAAAAAAAAAGAGTGGATAATTCCAAAAATCTAGAAACTATTATGTATCTTAAAAGTGAATATAATCTTTTATATTCTGCTGAATACATTCACAAATTTAAGGTACAATTTAATAATCATATACTTAATCAGAAAAATAAAAGTGTTGATGTTGTTAATAAAGAAAAGCGATTAAAATCTATTATTGATTGTAATATTGGAGACGAACTCCATAAGCTTAAACTGCCAAAGTTGTTTATCAATGCTTTCGATGATAAATTAATGAAAGTGTATCACGGTAGAGAACTTCAGAAGCTATGTATTAACTCAAAATTAATTACTCTTAATAGTGGAGGTCATATGCTAACAGAAACGCAAACAGATGAGTTAATTCTATATATAAAAAGTTTTTTAAACTCATTAGGTAAATAATATGAGTATAGATCAAAAGTTATCAAATAATATTCATAGTCACATTTCCATTGATGGATTAGTAATAGCAAAGTTCTCTAGATCAGTTTTTAAAGAAATGCAACGCGGGAAAATAACCGCTGCAAATTGTACATGTAGTGTTTGGGAAAACTTTAATGAGACCATCGATAAATTAATAGTTTGGAATGAACATTTTAGAAAAAACAGCGATATTATTTGTCATGTCAAATCCTCAACTGACATTATCAAAGCACATAAGGATGGAAAAGTTGGGATAATTCTTGGATGGCAAAATACTAGTGCTATCGAAGACGATATAAATAAACTTCAAATTTTTTATGATTTAGGAGTTAGAATAGCACAACTAACATACAATACACAAAATCTGGTTGGTTCTGGTTGTTGGGAAACAAACGATGGAGGTTTGTCAGACTTTGGTAGGGATGTAGTAAGTGAAATGAATAGACTAGGCATTTTAATTGACCTGTCACATGTAGGACCTAAAACAAGTTCAGATACAATCAGTTTTTCAAAGTCACCTGTCGCATATACTCATTGTTGCCCAGCTATTAAGAAGCATCCAAGAAATAAAACAGATGATCAGCTCAAAGAAATCGCTAACAAAGGTGGAATGATAGGGTTTGCAAGTTACACACCTTTTTTACCAAAAGGTACTGATAGTAATATTGATGATTGCGTTGAAGCTATGGAATATATGATTAACATTGTTGGAGAAGATAATGTTGGCATAGGTACAGATTGGGTTCAAGATCAGGATATAGCATTTTTTGAGTATCTACAAAAAGACAAAGGAACAGGTCGATTTGTTACAACACCTTATAAAGTTGTGCCCCCTATGCCGAAGGGAATATCAAAGTTAAGCCAATTTCAAAACTTTGTATCTGCAATGAAACGTGCTAAATGGTCAACAAAACGTATTGAAAAAATATTAGGACAAAATTGGTTATTATTTTTTAAACAAATATGGAGGTAAAAAAGTTTATAAACATATCATGATATAAACTATAATTTATGTAGATTAAATATGCTATTAAAGTGGTGATCCCTACGAGATTCGAACTCGTATTGCCGCCGTGAAAGGGCGGTGTCCTAACCATTAGACGAAGGGACCACGTGTAAATTGTATTAACTCTAATTTTAATAAAAATCAAGTAACATCTGCATAAATAATATCATCCAGCATAAGCTCAATAGATTTTGTATTATTCCATGTATCAACATTTAATGTGCCTAAGAAATTAAAATTAACATTTTCATAATTATCAAATACTTTGTTCAAAGCATTATTAAGAAGATTGAATTTTTTAACTTTTAATTTTTTTGACGACCCATCACTGATATAAAAAGATGCATGTTCATTATTTGAACCAAATCTTCTAAATGATGAAATTTTAGAATTAGGTATAATAAATTTTGGCTCTTCCATACCTGGGCCCCATGGACCTAATTTATCCAGCCAATCTACCAAATTTAAAGTACAAGCAGAAATTGGTATTACTGAGGTTGCAATATATGAAACCTTAGGAATTTCAGCATTAACTAAGTTATTTACCTTTTTATTTATATATTCAATAAAATTATTTATATTATTAGGATCAATGGTAAATCCAGCAGCCATGTCATGACCTCCACCAGAATTAATTATATTTAAACTTAAAGCTTCTAAAATTATTTCCCCTAAGGGAATACCGGGAATTGATCTCCCAGATCCCTTGCCTATACCATGTTGATTAATAGCAATTATACACACTGGCCTATTATATAATTCCTTCATTCTACCAGCAACAATACCTATAATACCTTCATGAAAATCATTTCCATAAACAACTAATGCAGATGGAACCTCACTATTATTTTCCGAAATTATTTTTTCAATCTGTCCTACAATTTTACTTTCTAATTCACTAGTTAAAAATCTTCGCTTTTTATTTAAATCATCTAACTTACTAGCGATTTCAAAAGCTTTAATTTCATCAGTCTCTTTTAAAAGATATACACCTAGTTCACTATTACCAATTCGTCCCCCAGCATTAATTCTAGGACCTAATGAAAACCCTAAAGCTTGAGTATTTGGTGCACTGCTTAATTTACTAATATCTGAAAGAGCTTTGATGCCAAAATTTTCTCTTTTTTTCATTATTGAAAGACCTTGCTTTACAAATGCCCTATTTAATTTAATTAGAGGCACTACATCACAAACAGTCCCCAATGCTACGAGATCTAAAAATTGAAATAAATCAGGTTCCTTTTTATTTTTAAAAAAACCTTTTTTTCTAAGTTCTCTATTAAGTCCAATAAGAAAAATAAATGTCACACCTGCCGCACACAAATCTTCATATCCTTTATGATTATCAACTCTTTTAGGGTTAATGATTGCGTATGCTGGAGGTAATCTTATGTCTGGAATATGATGATCAATAACTATTAGATCTATATTAACAGAATTCATTGCTTGCAAAGGTTCAAATGATGAAATACCACAATCGACAGTTATAATTAATTCAGAACCTTTTTCATGAAGAGCTTTTAAAGCTTTTTCATTTGGACCATAGCCTTCTAAAAATCTATCGGGTATATGAATGAATGTTTTACAACCACATTGCTCCAGATAACTTGATATCATAGCAGCAGATGTTGCTCCATCTACATCATAATCTCCAAAAATTCCAACAGGCCGTGAGTTTACAACTTCATCTACCAACCTTTTGACACCTTTTTCTAAATCTTTAAATAAAAAGGGTTCTGGGAGAAGATTTTTCAGCTTTGGAGTAAAAAAATTATCAAAATCATCTAAATTTATTTCTTTAAACATCAAATAAGGCGAAATAAAATTTGGTAAATTATATTTTTGAGATAAGTAGTCTACAAATCTTCTGGTAAAATCATCTAAAACAATAATTTTCCAATCAGCATTACTTACTGATTTTTTAGAATTGTATAATATAGTTTTGGACAAATTAAAAACTTATTAAAATTTTACGAATAAATGCTTAAGCAAACAGGTTTAGTAATAACACCATCTAATTTTATTATCGACATCAATGCATCTTCTAAAACTGAATTATTAGCTTTGTGAGTAATAATTACTAACTCTGCTGTTTTATCTTCTTGGTTTGATTTTTGGATAAGACTTTCAATGGATATATTATAATCTTTAAAGATAGATGTTAAATCGGCAAGAATACCGGATTTATCTACGACATTTAGCCTTAAGTAAAACTTATATTTTTCTTTATAAGATGTTGTTTTAAAATTAACTTTTATATCATAAGAGTTTCTGCCAAATGAAAATAACTTAGTTCCGTTAGCAATGTCCACTATATCTGCCAGTACAGCTGAAGCTGTAGGTTCGCCCCCTGCTCCAGCTCCTGTGATCATAACAGAGCCAGCTAGATTTGATTCAATTTGAACGGCATTAATTACACCAGAAACATTTGAAAGACCAAAGTTCTTTGCAATCAGCCATGGCTTAACTGAACAAAATAATTCTTCTTTGCCATTAATATCTTTTGAAACTAGAGAATTTCCTAATAATTTTATCTTATAACCCAAATCATTACAGTACTTTATATCATTAAGTGAAATTTCTCTTATCCCTTGTATGGATAAATCTTCTAAATTTGGCATTTTCCCATATGCCAAAGCAGATAAAATTATTATTTTGTGAGCTGCGTCAATACCATCAACATCAAAAGAAGGATCGGCCTCCGCGTAACCTTTTTTTTGAGCATCAGCTAAAACCTCTTCAAATCCTTTTTTAGCCACTTCCATCTCTGATAAAATGTAATTTGCCGTACCATTTAGTATTCCGGTTAATTCCGTAATATCATTTACAATTAGACCCTCTCTTATAAGCTTTAAAATAGGAATACCTCCAGCTACAGATGCTTCAAACGAAAAAAATAAATTATTTTTTTCGGCTAATTCAGCAAGTTGCTTACCATATTTTGCTATTAATGCTTTGTTGGCTGTGATTAAAGATTTATTATTTTCTAATGTTGTAAAGCATAGTTTTTTTGCAACTCCTTCATCACCACCTATTAATTCGACTATTACGTCAATATCTTTAGAAGAAGCCATTTTGAGCGGATCATCAAAAAATTTAATACCACTCACGTCAATTTTTCTTTTTTTATTTTTTGACTTTGCTGAAACAGCTACTAATTCAAATTCAAAAAGATTTTTTTGAACTCTGAAACCTTTTATAAGTTGATAAGCAACCTCTTCACCTACATTTCCAAGACCTGCAATTCCAATTTTCAAAAGGCTCATAATTTTAATCCTTTGTTATTTTATAAATACTTATATGATATATTTAAAATAAAAAAAAGGTGCGCTAGGCACACCTTTTGAATAAAATTAAATAAAATCTATCTTTTGGAAAATTGAAAGCTTTTTCTTGCTTTTGCTCTTCCGTATTTTTTACGTTCTACAACTCTTGAATCTCTTGTAAGCATACCTGCAGTTTTAAGTGGTTTTCTAAGTTCAGGCTCAAATAAGCTTAGGGCTCTGCTCAAGCCATGCCTAACTGCACCAGCTTGCCCTGACAAGCCTCCACCTTTTACTGTCGCAATGACATCGAACTGGTCTTTACGCTCTGTTATATCAAAAACAAAATTAAGTTGCATTTGTAAGACAGGTCTAGCAAAATAATTAATCATTTCTTTGCCATTAATTAAAACTTTTCCAGTACCTCTTTTCACCCAAACTCTAGCTGTAGACTCTTTTCTTCTACCTGTAGCATATGACCTTCCAAGTTTGTCCATTTTTGGTTCAATCTGAACAACCTGATTTACTTCATTTTCTTTTAATTTAGATAAATCACTTAAATCATTAATTTCTTTGTTTTCTTCACTCATAATTAAACCCTTAACTATTTTTTCTATTCATAGATTTTACATCTAAAGATTGAGGAGATTGTGCTTCATGTGGATGATTGCTACCAGCATAAATATATAGCTGTCTCATTACTTGACGTCCTAAAGGACCACGGGGGATCATTCTTTCTACTGCTTTACGGATAACTCTATCAGGAAATCTACCATCTAAAATCTTATCAGCCTTTCTTTCCTTGATACCTCCTGGATAACCTGTATGCCAATAATATGTTTTTTGAGATCTCTTATTTCCTGTTAAGACAACTTTTTCACAAT
>CACCSH010000036.1:0-6654 GCA_902548635.1 uncultured SAR116 cluster alpha proteobacterium | reverse complement strand
AAATTAGATGGGTCTTCAAAAAGCCATTCCAGGGCTGATATAATTGCAAGAGATGTTGAAAGTGTCATTGACGAACCCATTGCCAGAGGTGGCACTAACTTAGGCTTATCTCCAACTGAAACTCTTGTATCATCTTTACTGGGTTGCACAAACGTTATTACTCACAGAATAATGGACAAAATGGGTTTTACGATTAATAGCTTAGATATTAAATCTAAGACACTTTTTAACAAAGACGGTGCTAGTTTAGTACAAGAAGTTGACATACCATTTCCTGAAATCACTTTGGATATAGACATATCAACAGATGCTTCAGAAAATGACTTAATTGAAGTTAAAAAACAATTAGCTATGTACTGCCCTATTGGAAAAGTAATTAGAAATAGTGGTACAGTTATTAATGAAAATTGGAACAAAATTAACTAGAGTAAGTTAATGAACAGACGAGATAGATTACATCATCAACCTATAATAAACAGGCCTAAATTATTATTAAGAAATAATAAAAAGATAATTTTGTGGGTCATTGTTAATCTTGAAGTTTGGGATCCAGAATTACCCCAACCAAGAAATATATTGCCTCCTCCGATGAATGTCCCAATGTTACCTGACTTGCCAAATTGGTCATGGCATGAATACGGAATGAGAGTTGGCTTTTGGAGAATGTTTAAAGCTCTTAAGGACAGAGGTATTTCTTCAACTTTAGCCCTAAACGCAACTGTTGTAGATCATTACCCAGAAACAGTTGAAGCAGCAATGAAGGAAAATTGGGAACCTATGGGTCATGGATATATTCAAAGGCCAATGCATAAAGTAGAAAATCAATTTGTAGACATAAAGTCAGCTATTAAAAAAATTGAGGACTTTACTAAACAAGATGTTATTGGATGGGAAAGTCCAGGTTTAACTGAGACTAATGATACATTAGATATCTTATCTGATAATGGAATTAAATATACTGCTAATTGGCCTGTAGATGACTTGCCACAAGACTTAAAGGTTAAAAGTGGTAAGAGGATGATAACATTACCCTATCCAATTGAAATTAATGACGTAGTCATGACATCTGTCCAGGTTCATAAATCTGATGAAATTTTTAAAAGAGGAAAATTACAATTTGATAGACTTTATAAAGAAGCAGATGAAAACACCAAGATAATGGCTATAAGTGTTCATCCTTATCTAACAGGCGTTCCTCATAGAATTGGTTTTTTTGAGATGTTATTAGATTACGTCTTAGAACATGATGATGTTGAAATAATGACAGGTAAAGACATTTACAATTGGTATACAGAGCAGGTTCCAGAGAACACTTAAATTAAATTAATAAATAATTTTGTAATACAATCTTCCTATGTTTTCTCTTATAAACCTTGAGGTTTTTTTTAGTGACCCAGTATTTGGAAGAAATGATAAAAGAGTAATATTTCTATTTTGATATTTAAAATCAACGGGAAATGGAGTTACACTTAATCCCTGCTTTTCAAACAAATATTTGGATCTGTGCATATGAAAAGCTGAAGTTACTAGTATAATAGAAGAATTATTTGGAATAAGTTTTGTAACAGCAATACTTTCTTCATAAGTATTTTGGACTTTGTCTGTAACTAAAATCTCACCTGGAACACCTAAGGAGATTGCCTTATCCTTAAGAATGAAACCCTCAGGCTTCCAATTTTTTGTCCACGGCACTTGGCCAGCTGTAAATATTAACTTATTTGCTTTCTGTTGTTTAATTAAATCTATACCTGCAAAAAAACGGTCTGGATCTCCAAATTCATAAGTAGAGTATTGTTTATCACCTACTTTGCTAAGCCCTCCACTTAAAACAACTACAGAATCTTTTTCTTTTATAGAAGATATAGGTATTGGCTTGTATGGATCCTCTAACTTTTGAGCAAGATAATTACCTACAAAAGGATTCGTAGAAATTAATAAAATTAATAAAGATAAAAAAACATAAAATTTTCTTCGATTAAAGAAAAAAATAATTAATAAGATTAGCACAATACCTAAAGGAGACAAAAAGAAAGGTAATATTTTGTGTAAATATATCAAATATAACAACTATTTAAGTTATAATTTGAATTGATTATATCATATTAGGCTGGAATTTAAATGGTTTTATTTGTAAATAGTCCGTAACCACCATCTCTTACTGTTCTTATAGGATCTAAACTTTTATCTGAGGCAGTCTTTAGTGCTTTTCTTAATCTACTCATATGAACATCTACTGTTCTTTCTTCAACATAAACACCATGCCCCCAAACCAAATCTAATAATTTACCTCTAGAGAAAATATGTCCTGGTCTTTCCATTAATAATGAAAGCAATTTAAATTCTTTAGGTCCAAGTTTTACAATTTTATCAAAATAAGTGACAGTCATTTCATTAAGGGAAATCTTTAGATTTTCATGTTCTAAAATATCATTAATTAAACCAGGCCTAGATCGTCTTAGAAGAGCATTTACTCTTGATATGAGTTCTTTTGGAGAAAAAGGTTTAGAAATATAATCGTCAGCTCCAGTGTCTAATCCTAAAGATTTGTCTGAGTCATCGCTTCTTGCGCTAAGAATAATTATAGGTAATTGCTTTGTCTCAGATCTAGATCTTAAGGTTCTACATAAATCAATTCCAGACATATTAGGCATCATCCAATCTAAAATAACCAAATCTGGGGAATGATCCTCAATCAGCTGTAATGCATTTTTACCGTCTCTTGCTTTGATTGTTCCAAATCCTGAAGTTTCAAGATTATATGACATTAACTCTAACTGGTTAGGTTCATCGTCAGCAATTAAAATATTTGTTTTCATTTAATTTTCCTCTACTCAGGTATTATAAGGCTACTTTCGTCAGCCTTTGGTCTTTCATCTGACAAGACTTTGCCATTCACTAAAAAATAAACTTGTTCTGCAATATCAGTTACATAATCTGCAACCCTCTCTATATTTTTAGCTATAAAAAGAAGGTGTGCTCCTGTGGGTGCTAATTTTTTATTTCTTTGCATTGATGCAACAATTTCTAAATAATATTGTGTATGCATTTTATCAATTTTAACATCTGAATTTCTAACTTTAACAGCTAATTTATCATCCTCATTTGTATATGACTCTATTACATCCTCTATCATTGTAAGTGTTTTTTGTCCCATTTTACCTATATTAACACCCGGCAAATCAGAGTAATTTAATTCAATCAATAATTTTGTTCTATTAGAAATATTTCTTGAATAATCCCCAATCCTTTCGAAAATTGTTGCAATTTTAAGGGCAACAATAACTCTTCTTAAATCAGCAGCCTGAGGAGCTCTTAATGCAATTATTTCAAAACCTAATTTTTGCACTTTATCATCTAATTCGTCTAAAATTATATCCCCATTAATAACCTTGTCTATTTCAATAATATCTTGAGTACCAAAATTATTTATACAGCTATCGAAATTAGTTAAGGCACCGTTACCAAGCTTGAGAAGATTGTCATTAAGTTTTTTTAAATCATCATCAAAAGATGATAAAATATGTTTATTTTCCATTTTTACTCCTAACCGATTTTCCCAGAAATATATGCCTCTGTTTGATTATGTCGAGGTCTTGTAAATATCTCTTTTGTTTTACCTACCTCAATTAATTTGCCTAAATGAAAGTAAGCTGTTCTTTTAGAAACTCTTGCTGCCTGTTGCATAGAATGCGTTACAATAACTATAGAGTACTCGTTTCCAAGTTCGTGTATTAGTTCTTCAATTTTAGCTGTTGCAATTGGATCAAGAGCAGAACATGGTTCATCCATCAAAATGACTTCTGGACTTACAGCAATAGCTCTAGCAATACATAGTCGTTGTTGTTGCCCGCCTGAAAGCCCTGTGCCAGGACTTAATAGCCTATCATTGACTTCTTCCCATAATCCTGCCCTTTTTAAAGACTCTTCTACAATATTATCTAAATGTTCTTTATTTTCTGATAGCCCATGTATTCGAGGGCCATAAGCAACATTATCATATATTGATTTAGGAAAAGGATTAGGTTTCTGAAAAACCATGCCGATACGAGCTCTTAAAGGAACAACATCAATTTTATTATCATAGATATTTTCATCTTCAAGTGTAATTTTACCCTCAATACGACAACTATCTATAGTGTCATTCATTCTATTAAAACAACGAAGAAATGTAGATTTACCACAACCAGAGGGACCAATAAAAGATATGACTTCCTTATTGCCTATATCAATAGTAACATTATCAATGGCTTTGTTAATTCCATAAAAAACATTAACATTTCTAGCTTTCAGCCTAGCATCTTTGGAAAATACATCACCTACCGTTAAATCTAAATTCTTAAAATCATCTTTAATATTAACCATTGTTTTAACCCTTACCATCTTCTTTCTAGTTTTTTTCTTAAATAAACAGCCAATGCATTCATAGAAATAAGAAATCCTAACAAAACAATAATTGCGGCACTAGTTTTTTGTATAAACATTCTCTCAGCAAAGTCTGCCCACATAAAAATTTGAACTGGTAAAACTGTTCCTGGATCCATTACACTATTTGGAATGTCAACAATAAAAGCAACCATGCCAATCATTAATAGAGGTGCTGTTTCACCTAATGCTTGTGCCATTCCTATTATGGTACCTGTTAACATTCCTGGCATAGCTAATGGTATAACGTGATGAAAAATTACTTGCAATTTTGATGCACCAATCCCATAAGCAGCATCTCTGACAGAAGGTGGAACTGCTCTAATGGCAGCCCTAGATGATATTATTATTGTTGGTAAAGTCATTAACGCTAGAACCATACCACCAACCAAAGGAATAGATCTGGGCATTCCAAATATACTTATAAAAATTGCTAATCCCATAATTCCAAAAACAACCGAAGGAACTGCTGCTAAATTATTGATGTTAACCTCTATGAATTCTGTTATTCTATTTTTTTTAGCTATCTCTTCCAAATAAACAGCTGTTGCCACACCCAAAGGAAATGAAATTAATAAACAGACTGATAAAGTTAACATTGATCCAATGAATGCTCCTTTTATACCAGCCATTTCAGGATTTCCAGAAGCACTACCCTTCAGAATATAGTCACTAAACTCATAAGTTATTCTACCATCTTGATTGAGTTTATCTACAAAACCTATAACTTTGTCACTTATTCTTCTATCTGACTCAGGTGTTTCTCTTTTAATATAGCCACGCAAAAAACTATCTATATCATCATCTAGAGCAAACTTGACTTTAGTAATTGTACCAAATAGAGAAGGATCATTTTTAACCATTTTAGCAATTCTTACATCCTTTCCAGATGAAACAATTTTTTTTGCTTGTTTTTTAGCTTTTCTTCCTTTTGGTTCTATAATAGAAAATAGTGATTCATTAACAATTTTACTTGCTTCTCCGTCAAACAAAGAATTATCGGAAAGGTCTCCCTTTGGATCAATCCTGTCTCTGTCAAAATTTATATCAAGGGTAACGTAGTACTGAAAAAATCCTGGAAAACCTTTTGTAAATATTGAGTAAAACAAAAATAATAAAAAGCATACAGCCAAGCCTATTGCAATTCTTCCATAAAGTTTGAGTCTATTATCCTTTGACCTTCTTTTAACAATGGATTTTTTTACGGTATTTGTAGCTTCTAATGGAGTAATTCTTTTTTTATTCATACTGTTCTCTATATTTTTTTACAATATGCAAGGCATAAAAATTCATACCTAGAGTGATAATTATTAGAGTAAGTGCTAATGCGAATGCGGATAAAGTTTTAGCGGATTCAAATTCTTGGTCACCAACAAGAATTGTAACAATTTGAGAAGTTACTGTCGTAACTGCTTCTAGGGGATTAGCAGTTAGATTAGCAGCTAGACCAGCTGCCATTACGACTATCATTGTTTCTCCCACAGCTCTAGACACAGCTAAAATTATACTAGCAACAACTCCTGGCAATGCGGCAGGCAGAACTATTTTCATTACAGTTTCATTCTTGGTAGATCCTAATCCATAGCCAGCATCTCTTAAAGATTGAGGCACAGCATTTATAACATCGTCAGATAATGAAGAAATAAAGGGAATAATCATTATTCCCATAACTAAACCTGCTGCAAGAGCTGACTCAGAAGCAACATCAAGTCCTAAAACAGAGCCTGATGACCTCAAGAAAGGAGCAACTGTTAATGCAGCAAAAAAACCGTAAACAACAGTGGGAATACCTGCTAAAATTTCGAGTAATGGTTTAAAAAAAGCCCTTTCTTTAGAAGTTGCATATTCAGATAAATAAATCGCACTAAATAAACCTATGGGAACTGATACACATAAAGCAATTATAGATATTAAAAAAGTACCTGCGAATAATGGAATAGCGCCATATTGAGATAATCCTTCCTGGCCAGATCCAGCTCTTTCAGCACCCTCAAACTGAGGATTCCAAACTGTACCAAATAAAAACTCGTCGTAAGGTATTAGTGCAAAAAATCTGATAGATTCAAAAACAACAGAGAAAATAATGGCTACAGTGGTTAAAATAGCTATAATCGAACTTACAGCGAGAATGCTCATAGCTATTTTTTCCACTGCATTTCTGGATCTAAATTTATGATTAATTTTTCTATAACCTAAAAAGCCAGAAATTATAGCTGTAAAAATACATAAAAT
>CACCSH010000035.1:0-7477 GCA_902548635.1 uncultured SAR116 cluster alpha proteobacterium | reverse complement strand
GAGTAGCTCCTGTCCTATCTTTTACCATCTCTACACACTTAAAAAAGTCAGCACCAATCTTATCCATTTTGTTAACAAACACTATTCTAGGTACTTTGTATCTATCAGCCTGCCTCCATACTGTTTCGGTTTGAGGCTCAATCCCAGCATTAGCATCAAGAACAACAACAGCACCATCAAGCACCGCTAATGATCTTTCAACTTCAATAGTAAAGTCAACATGACCTGGTGTATCTATAATATTAAACCTAAATTTAGCCTCATCTTCAGACGAACCATAATGTGAATCGTAACCTTTACCGTCCTCTGTTCTGGTCCAAAAACATGTTGTTGCAGCAGAAGTGATTGTAATACCTCGCTCTTGTTCTTGCTCCATCCAATCCATTGTAGCATTTCCATCGTGGACCTCACCAATTTTATGTGATCTGCCAGTGTAATATAGAACTCTTTCAGATGTTGTAGTCTTACCAGCATCAATATGAGCAATAATCCCAAAATTTCTATATCTATTTAAATTATATCCACGAGACATTTTAATTCCTATATTTTACCAACGGTAATGTGAAAAGGCTTTATTTGCTTCAGCCATTTTATGAGTATCTTCCCTTTTTTTAACAGAAGCACCTCTGTTTGAAGAAGCATCTATTAACTCACCACTAAGTCTTTCTGTCATTGAATTTTCTGACCTATTTCTACTACTATTTATAAGCCATCTAATTGCAAGCGCTAAAGCCCTATCTGACCGAACTTCTACCGGAACCTGATAAGTAGCACCACCGACACGCCGGGACCTAACTTCAAGTTGAGGTTGAACATTACCTAAAGCTTCATGAAAAATTTTCACAGGCTCAACACCAGCTTTCTTTTCAATAACTTCAAATGCACCATAAACTATCTTCTCAGCAGTGGACCTTTTACCGTCAAACATCAAACACGATGTGAATTTAGATACAATCTTATCGTTGAACTTTGGATCAGGCATAACTTCTCTTTTTATAGCTTTTCTACGTCTTGACATTTGAATTTCCTTATTATTTAGGTCTTTTAGCACCGTATTTAGATCTTCGTTGACGTCTATCTGAAACACCTTGTGTATCCAAAGTTCCTCTAATAACGTGATATCTTACACCAGGGAGATCTTTAACTCTACCTCCCCTTATCATCACAACAGAGTGTTCTTGTAAATTATGTCCTTCGCCAGGTATGTAGGATGTAACCTCAAAACCGTTTGTAAGCCTAATCCTAGCAACCTTTCTAAGAGCAGAATTTGGTTTCTTGGGAGTGGTAGTATATACTCGTGTACATACACCTCTTTTTTGAGGACAAGATTGCATGGCAGGAACTTTTGTTTTATTAAATGGTCGATTACGACCATGCCTTATAAGCTGATTAATAGTAGGCATTTAAAAATCCTTCATAAAAAACAAATAGCTGAAACAAGCCTTAAATTCGAATAAAGGGCTAGCGTCTAATTAAAATTACAACCAGAACCCAATATTTGCGGGATTATATTCTTAACTTAGTCAATGGTCAAGGACAAAATAAATACTGATGATTAATTTACATATTAATTTACATGCATTAGTCAATCTAGTTTTTCCTCCATTTCTTCAATCAAGACTGGCTCTTCTTTTGCCATACTATCTAAAATTTCTTTATCTCTTTTACTAGCAGTCATTCTAAGTTTGTTAACAATTGAACCCGTTCCAGCAGGTACTAAGCGTCCGACAATAACATTTTCTTTCAACCCAGAAAGAGCATCAGATTTGCCTGATACTGCAGCTTCAGTTAAAACACGTGTTGTTTCTTGAAAAGAAGCTGCAGATATAAAACTTTCTGTTTGCAAGCTAGCTTTGGTTATACCTAATAAAACTGAAACTCCTTTTGCAGGCTCAAAACCCTCTTTGAGAGCTTTTTCATTAGCTAATTTGAATTCTAATCTATTTACATGCTCTCCGTTAAGAAATGTTGTGCCACCATGATCAGTTATTTCAGTTTTTTGGAGCATTTGTCTTACAATAACTTCAATATGTTTATCATTAATCTTAACTCCTTGTAACCTGTAAACATCCTGAACTTCTTTGACTAAGTAATCTGCCAAAGCTTCCACACCTAGTATATTAAGTATATCGTGTGGAACTGGACTGCCATCAATTATCATGTCACCTTTTCTAATAAAATCACCTTCTTGAACAGCTAGTAATTTTCCTTTTGGAACCATATATTCAACGACATCAATTTCACTATCTTGCGGAACAACTCTGATCCTTCTCTTAGCTTTATAGTCTGCTCCAAATTCAACTACCCCGTCACTTTCTGAAATTATTGCAAAATCTTTTGGTTTTCTTGCTTCAAACAACTCGGCAACTCTTGGCAATCCTCCAGTAATATCTCTAGTTTTAGAGCTTTCTCTTGGGATTCGAGCTAAAACTGCTCCAGCTTTGACCTTACTTCCATTTTCAACACTTAAAATTGCATTCATGGACATAAAATATCTAGCTTCTAATCCATTTGGTAAATTTATTACTTCTCCATCAGCATCTCTCAAAGTTATTCTTGGCCTCAAATTTGATCCACCAGATTGTTGCTTCCAATCCATTACAACTTTACTTCCTATACCAGTCGATTCGTCAATTGTTTCTCTCATGGAAATGCCTTCTACAAGATCGACATAATGAGCAGTTCCTTCTTTTTCTGTAATAATTGGTATTGTGTATGGATCCCATTCAGCTAATATTTGACCAGCTTTCACAATGGAATCATCTTTTTTTAACAACTTAGCTCCATATTGAAGACGATAGCGAGCTTTTTCTCTTCCTTGATCATCTAAAATAAGCATTTCAGATGAACGAGAAAGAACAATCTCACTACCATCCTCTGTTGTTACTAAAGAAGTATTGTCCAACCTTATTTTGCCATCAAAAGGTGCCTCAATTTTAGATTGTTCAGCACCACGTTGAGCAGCGCCACCAATATGAAATGTTCTCATTGTTAGCTGAGTACCAGGTTCACCTATCGATTGAGCCGCAATAACTCCTACAGCTTCTCCAATATTAACTGGAGTACCTCTAGCCAGATCTCTTCCATAACATGCTGCACAGATACCTGGTTGTGTTTCACAAGTTAAGGCAGATCTAACTTTAACTTGATCAATACCAGCCTTTTCTATCTTTTCAATATCATCCTCAGTTATAATAATACCACTATGTAAAATAATAGTATTATCTTTTGAATCTATGATATCAGAAGCCGCAGTTCTACCCAAAATCCTTTCAGCAAGAGGTTCAATAGTGTTTCCACCTTCAATTACAGCCCTCATTACAAAACCATTTTCTGTCCCACAATCTTCTTCAGTAACAATACAATCTTGGGCGACATCAACTAATCTTCTTGTTAGATATCCAGAGTTAGCTGTTTTTAAAGCTGTGTCTGCGAGTCCTTTTCTGGCACCATGGGTAGAATTAAAATATTCAAGAACATTTAGACCATCTTTGAAAGATGATTTGATAGGTGTTTCAATAATTTCACCTGAAGGCTTAGCCATCAAGCCTCTCATACCTGCTAATTGTTTAATTTGAGCCGCAGATCCCCTAGCCCCTGAATGAGCCATCATCCAAACTGAGTTCACGGGTTCTCCAACCTTTATTGTTGAAATATTCTTCATCATTTCAGCAGCAACATCATCAGAGCATTTAGACCAAACATCAACAACTTTATTATATTTTTCGCCTTGAGTAATCAATCCATCTTGATACTGTTGTTCAAAATCCTTAACTTGTTTTTCTGCTTGTATCATAAGTTCAGCTTTAGCTTTTGGCGTTTCAAGATCAGAAATACCAAAAGATATACCAGCAGTACAAGCATGCCTAAAACCCATTGCCATGAGCTGATCACAAAAGATAACGGTATCTTTTTGCCCACAATGTCGATAAACGTAATCAATAACATTCGTAACTTCTTTTTTTGTCATCAATTTATTAATAGTATTAAAATCTACCGACTTATGTTTAGGAAGTAATGTTGAAAGTTTAGCTCTTCCTGGAGTTGTTTCAACAATTTTTACAATATTTTTGCCTGCATCATCATACGTATTAACTCTAACTTTAATTTTCGCTTGAAGTTCAACTTGAGAATTATCTAGGGCCATTAACACTTCCGTAGGAGATGAAAATATCATACCCTCACCTTTGAGAGAATCACTTTTCATAGATAAATAATATAGACCTAATATGATATCTTGTGATGGCACGATGATAGGCTTTCCACTTGAAGGAGATAATATGTTATTTGTTGACATCATCAAGACTCTTGCTTCAAGTTGAGCTTCTAGTGATAAAGGAACATGAACTGCCATCTGATCACCATCAAAATCTGCATTAAAAGCTGTACATACAAGAGGATGTAGATTTATTGCTTTTCCTTCAATCAAAACTGGTTCAAACGCTTGTATTCCTAATCGATGCAATGTTGGTGCCCTATTAAGCATAACGGGATGCTCTCTTATCACCTCTTCAAGGATGTCCCAAACTTCAGGTCTTTCTTTTTCAACCATTCTTTTAGCTGCTTTTACAGTACTTGCTAGCCCATAAAGCTCTAATCTTGAATAAATGAAGGGTTTAAACAATTCTAAAGCCATTTTTTTTGGAAGGCCACATTGATGTAACTTTAATTCAGGTCCAACAACAATTACGGATCTACCAGAATAATCAACTCGTTTCCCTAGTAAGTTTTGTCTAAATCTTCCCTGTTTACCCTTAAGCATGTCAGATAAAGATTTTAATGGCCTTTTATTTACCCCTGTTATGACTCTGCCTCGTCTACCATTATCAAACAAAGCATCTACAGATTCTTGTAACATTCTCTTTTCATTACGAATAATAATATCAGGCGCCCTTAACTCAATAAGTCTTTTTAAACGATTATTCCTATTTATAACCCTTCTGTACAAGTCATTTAGATCAGAAGTTGCAAATCTTCCACCGTCCAGCGGTACTAAAGGACGTAGTTCAGGCGGGATGACTGGAACAACCTCGAGAATCATCCATTCTGGTTTAGCACCGGATTCAATAAAAGATTCTATCAATTTAAGTCTTTTTACTAATTTTTTTCTTTTGATTTCAGAACCTGTTTTGGACAAATCATCACGTATTTTTATAAGTTCTTCTTCTAAATCCATTTCAGTTAAGATTCTTTTAATTGCTTCCGCACCTATTGAAACTTCAAAACTTTCATCACCGAATTCATCAAGAGCACCGTCATAATCTTCTTCAGTTAATAATTGACCTTTTGTTAATGAAGTTAAACCAGGCTCAGTAACTAAGAAGTATTCAAAATAGAGAACTCTTTCTAAATCCTTGAGTGTCATATCTACAAGCAAGCCTATGCGTGAAGGTAATGATTTTAAAAACCATATATGTGCAACCGGAGCAGCGAGATCAATATGCCCCATCCTCTCTCTTCTTACCTTAGAAAGAGTTACCTCTACCCCACACTTTTCACATATAATGCCCCTGTACTTCATACGCTTATATTTGCCACATAAACACTCATAGTCTCTTACAGGGCCAAATATCTTTGCACAAAAAAGACCATCACGTTCTGGCTTAAAGGTTCTGTAGTTTATAGTTTCTGGCTTTCTAATTTCACCAAAGGACCAACTTTTTATGGCCTCTGGTGATGCTATAGAAATACTAATTTGGTCAAAACTTTGTGTTGAACCTGTTTGGCCAAAGGAATTCATAAGTTCATTCATTTGCGTTCCTATTCTTTTTAAAAATCAATAAATTATTCAACTAAATCCATATTTACATTTAAACCTAAAGATTTTAACTCTTTGATTAAAACATTAAATGATTCCGGAATACCTGCTTCAAAATCGTCATCTCCCTTGATTATCGATTCATAAACTTTTGTTCTACCAGAAACATCATCGGATTTAACAGTAAGCATTTCTTGTAGGGTATAGGCAGCACCATATGCTTCTAGAGCCCACACTTCCATTTCACCAAATCTTTGACCGCCAAATTGAGCCTTGCCACCAAGAGGTTGTTGAGTTACTAGAGAATAGGGACCAATCGATCTTGCATGTATTTTATCATCTACTAAATGATGTAATTTTAACATGTAGATATAACCAACCGTAACTTTTCTATCAAAAACTTCGCCTGTTCTACCATCAGTTAACCAAACTTGACCTGTTTCGTCTAGATCTGCCAAATTCAGAATATTTCTAACATCTTTTTCACTAGCTCCATCAAAAACTGGGGTAGCCATCGGCACACCTCTTCTTAAGTTAAGGGCTTGCTGCATTAAATCGTTATCATTCATCTTTGAAAAATCGGATTTATATTGCTTTTCTCCATAAATTTGAGTTAAAAAACTTCTAACACTTTCGTTTTTAGCATCGTGATTACTCTCAATCATTTTACCAATCTTATCCCCTAAACCAGAAGCAGCCCAACCCAAATGAGTTTCTAATATCTGTCCAACATTCATTCGAGAAGGAACACCTAAAGGATTCAATACAACATCAACAGGCGTACCATCTTTTGTATATGGCATATCTTCAGAAGGAATAATCCTCGAAATAACACCTTTATTGCCGTGTCTTCCTGCCATTTTGTCCCCTGACTGAAGTTTTCTTTTAACTGCAACAAAAACTTTAACCATCTTCATTACACCAGGCAATAATTCGTCACCTCTTTGTAACTTATCAACCCTGTCATTAAATCTATTTTCTAAGGTTTTTATAACCCCATCAAAATGATTAGATAATTTTTCAATCTTTTTCTGGACTTTATCATCTTCAATCTTAATTGTTCTGATATCGTTTCGTGATAATTGTGAAATAATTTCCTCAGTTAATAAATCGCCATTTTTTAACATTTTAATAGATGAACCGTGTATCTTATTACCAATAATATATTCTTTAAGACGTCCATAAAAACCTCTTTCAAGAATAGTTTTTTCATCATCTCTATCCTTAGCGAATTTTTCTATTTCAGCCCTTTCAATAGCTCTAGCTCTTTCATCTTTGTCAACACCTCTTCTGGAGAAAACTCTGACATCAACAATGGTACCTGAAACTCCTGGCGGAACTTTTAATGACGTATCACGAACATCTGAGGCTTTCTCTCCAAATATAGCTCTAAGCAATTTTTCCTCAGGTGTCATTGGGCTTTCACCTTTAGGCGTAACTTTACCAACCATTATATCACCTTGTTTAACTTCAGCACCAATATATACCATACCAGCCTCGTCTAAATTTCTTAGAGCTTCTTCACCAATATTTGGAATATCACGAGTAATTTCTTCCTGACCTAACTTTGTATCTCTTGCCATCACTTCAAATTCTTCTATGTGGATAGAAGAAAAAACATCTTCTTTAACTATTCTTTCAGAAATCAAAATTGAATCTTCAAAATTATAGCCATTCCAGGGCATAAACGCCACTAAGACATTTCTACCTAAAGCTAAT
>CACCSH010000034.1:0-7813 GCA_902548635.1 uncultured SAR116 cluster alpha proteobacterium | reverse complement strand
AAACTTGTATTAAGTTAAGGAAAAAGAGAAAATAAATCTTCATTTATTTTGTCTCTTTTTATTAATTATATTATTCGCTACAAATGCCCCATTAGATATACAAGCTTGTAACAAATACCCTCCTGTTGGAGCTTCCCAATCTAACATTTCTCCTGCAACATAGGTGTTTGGTTTATTTACAAGCATAAAATCCTCATTTATTGAATTAAAACTTATGCCACCTGAAGTTGAAATACACCGTTCAATTGAAAAAGGCTTTTCTAGAGTTATTTTATAATTTTTTATCATATAAGCTAGATTACTTATTTGATGATTATTAGTTCCTTCTTTATTTTTAAGCTCCATAAGTAAACCGATTGCGACCTCTGATAATTTTAAAGTTTTACGCAAATAATTTGTAATTGTTAATTTTAACCTTGGCTTCAATAGGAGTTCCTTTATTTTTTCAATAGTAAAATCAGGTTTTAAATCTATTGTGATTTCTGTTGATCCTATTTCATTTATATCATCTCGTAATATAGAAGAAAAAGAGTAAATAATCCCACCTTCTATCCCTTCTTTAGTGATAATAAATTCTCCTTTTATTTTTTTATTTTTAAAGCTTAGCTCTACAGCCTTGAGAGGAAATCCTGCAAAACGATTTTTAAAAATATTAGACCATTTTACAAAAAAACCGCAATTTGCAGGCTGTATTTTGGATACTTCAATATTATTCTTTTCTAAGATTTTTATCCAAGACCCATCAGAACCTAATTTAGGCCATGACAATCCACCTAATGCTAATAAGGTAATCTCAGCATCTACTGTAATTCTTTTTATTCCAGTTTTAAAAATTAGTTTATTATCTTCCCATCCAACCCAATCATGATTAGTTATCATTTTAACATCTTGATTTTTTAATTTAGATAACCACGATCTTAAGAGGGGAGAAGTTTTAAAACTTTTAGGAAAAACTCTTCCACTTGAACCTATAAATGTTTTTTCTCCTAACATTTCACAAAAGCTCATAAGCTTATTTTGAGAAAAATTATTTAAAATTGGTTCAAAAATCTTTGCAGAATTACCATATCTTTCTAAAAATTTTTCTCTACATTCTGAATGAGTAATATTTAAACCACCCCTACCAGCAAGCAAAAATTTGCGACCAAAAGTTGGTTTTCTGTCGTAGAGTGTCACATCAAATTTTTTTTGAGATAATAAATATGCAGCCATAAGACCAGTTGGTCCACCGCCGATTATAATAACTTTACTTTTCAAACCTATTAACCAAGTTTTAAATTTATATTTTATTCATCAAAGTATGTACAAGTGTAGTTAATTAATTTTGACACTTTGACCTTGAATGAAGAATTCTTAGGAACATTGAAACTCATGCCTCCTTTAATTATTTTCCATCCTGGATTATCTGGTAATTTTAAATCTAGTTCTCCTGTAAATATTTCCATTAGTTCTTTTGATTGTGTACTGAACTCATAATCACCTGGAAGCATTACTCCAAGTGTTTTTTTTGATCCGTCTTGAAATGTGATATTACGACTAATTACATTTCCATCAAAATATATATTTGCTAGCTTATCGACAGTAACATTTTCATAATTATTCATATACTTACTTTCTTTTGTTTTTAGAAATTATTTTAAAAGACACTACATCAGAAATTAAATCATAATAGTACTACATTAATTTTTTTTTTGACGTATTATTTATATAATAGAAAAAAATAATTTATTATGGAGCTTGTAATGTCTGTTTATGCAATAAAAGTATGGCTTTCAAAAAGCGAGAAAGACTGGTTTTTGTATAAAGATTTAGAGGATCATGTAGTTCATACATGGAGTAGGAAAGAAAAGGCAGAGGAAGTTATGAACTTACTAGAATGTACTAAAGCAGAAATCACCGAAGACATTCCCCCTCCAGCTCTTGCAAGGTCAACAGAAAAAAAACAAAAACTTAAAGTACAAGAATAATTCATTAATTAAAAATTGGAAAATGTTATTAAAAAAAATGAATGGAAAGTTAGATTTGAGGTAACATTTTATGGAAATGATCCAACAAAAGGCTCTTTCAGAGAAATTAAAGAGGACACAATAGTAATTAATGAAGAGTTTCAAATAAATAATAAAGTAAATTTTGATAATGCAGAGAATGTCGAAATTAATTTTTTACTTTGGGTAGATAAATTACCAATTGAAAAACTTACTAAAGTTCCTCATGATTATAACAATTCTAATGTAAGGTATGACCAGGAATCTATTGAAGTTTTAGAGGTTACAAAGTTATAATAATTTAAACAAAGTATTTTGGAGTTTTCTAATGAGAATTGAAGGTGGATGTTACTGTGGTGAAATTAGGTACGTATCTAATGGAGACGCCCAAGCTTCTGTTCAGTGCCATTGTAGGGAATGTCAATATATCACTGGAGGACATCCCAACGTTTTAATGATCATGCCTTTAGATGGATTTAAATTTCTATCTGGTAAGCCTAATGAATTTAAAAGAAATGATTTAGAAAATTCAATGACTCGCTTATTTTGTAGTAAATGCGGTACTGCTATTGGAACAAGAAACCCAATGAGACCAAATTCAATTATTTTGAAAGTAGGTACCTTTGATGATCCAGCTATTTTTGAACCTGAAATAGCTATTTTTACGTCTGATAAACAAAAATTTCACTATATTGATGATAATGTAAAGTCTTTTGATAAAAAGCCTTAACGTTAATTAATAAAATCTAATGTCTTATGATAAAGCCATAGAAGAAATTTCGGTTATAATTCCAACGTATAACAGGTGTGACTTATTAAAAAGAGCTATTAATTCTGTCATAAAACAAACAATTACGCCAAAAGAAATTATTATTGTTGATAACGGTTCAACTGATCAAACTTATCAGATGGTATCATCACTATTTCCAGAAATAAATTATTTCATTGAAAAAAAAAGAGGTGTAAGTGCTGCTAGAAATAAAGGAATCTTAGAAAGTAAATCAAAATGGATTGCCTTTTTAGATTCTGACGATGCTTGGAAACCAACAAAATTAGAAAAACAGATGGAATACTCTGTATTTAATCAGGATAAATACAGAATTATTCATACAGATGAAAATTGGTATAGAAATAAAAAATTTTTAAATCAATTAAAAAAACATAAAAAATCAGGTGGAAATATATTCAAAAACTCCCTTAAGTTATGTTGTATTTCTCCAAGTAGTGTAGTTCTTAAAAAGCAAATCTTTGACGATTATGGCCTTTTCGACGAGAATCTTGAGGTTTGCGAAGATTATGATATGTGGATAAGAATAACCGCAAAAGAAGAAGTTGGATTTTTAGATAGCCCATTAGTTTTAAAATATGGGGGGCATAGTGACCAATTATCTAAAAAATTTTGGGGAATGGACAGATTTAGGATAAAATCATTAGAAAAAAATTTAAAAAATGAACATTTTTCAAAATCACAAAAAATAAATGTTTTAGACACTTTAATTGAAAAATTAACTATTGTTTCAGATGGCGCCCTTAAAAGAGGAAATAAAGAAATTTTTAAAAAATATAATGGTAAACTTCAAGACTGGTCAATTGAATTAGATAAACTTAAAAAATGAATAAAAGTGAATTGTTGTATAAAATGTCAGTTAGATGGGTTATTGCTCTCAAAGAAGAAGCCAAAGTAATTTTAGATTATTACGAAATGGCACTTATAAATAAAAAAACTTTATATCCTATTTACAAGAATATTGAAGAGACACATTGGCTTATCCTATCTGGAATAGGAAGGCATAATTCTGCAGCTGCCACGTCATATCTTTACACAATTAGTAAGGCTTCTAAATGGACCTCATGGATCAATATAGGTATTGCGGGATCTGGCAAAGGTGATTACGGAAATATATATCTAGTGGATAAAATTTTTAATCAAAACTCTTATATTACATATCCAGCAACCATGCCTAAATCGAATTTACCTAAGATGAGTCTATTAACGACAGATATACCAATAATGGATTATTCTTCAAAAGAATTAATAGATATGGAAGGAAGCGCGTTTTTTGATATTGCAAGTAAACTAACTTCAAAAGAATTTATTTGTATTATGAAAATTATTTCTGATGGTCCTGAAAATAACATTAAACAATTAACTAAACTAAGGATAATTGAATTATTAAAGTTAAATCTTACTAAGATTGCTCAAGTTGTTTCATATTATGAAAATCTCTCAGAAAACGAAAATCAAATAAAAGCAAAGCCTGATATTTTTTTCAAAATTTCATCTAATTGGCATTTTTCAGTAACTCAATCATCCCAATTAGAGAATTTATTGAGACGCTTAAAAGTTTTTTGTGATAATAATGAAATAATGGATTTAATCAAACAATGTAAAAGTTCAAGTTCTGTAATTAATTCTTTAAATAATAAAATTAAAACCAATAAGGTTAATTGGAGCGACGTTTGATAGAAACAATTTATATTGAAAAAAAAATTAGAGATCATCCGAGAACTAAATCTATACTGAAAAAGTTCAAAAAGTCTCGCTTCATTGAAATAGATAAATATGCTGAAATTTTTAATAAGCGAAATCAAAACTTCAGAATACAAAAAGCTAACCCTAATTTAATTCTTGCTCATAAAAATGACGGTTTTGTGCTGCGTACCCCAGAAGGTTTTGGAATAGGATCTTCAAAAAATTTTTACTTTTCACACATGTACAATTGTATTTATGATTGTAGGTATTGTTTTCTTCAAGGGATGTTTTCCTCTGCAAATTACGTTATTTTTGTTAATTTTGAAGATTTTGGTGCTAGTATAAAAAATGTTATTGATCAGAATATTAATTCTAAAATAACTTTTTTTTCTGGTTACGACTGTGATTCTCTTGCCCTTGAAAACGTAACAGGCTTTGCAAAACACATATTGCCAATATTTCAACAATACCCAAAAGTTGAAATTGAATTTAGAACAAAAAGTATTCAAAGAGAGCCATTTATGTCAATAGAACCAATGGAAAATGTAATTATTGCATATAGTCTAATTCCTGAACTAATGTCATCTTCCTTAGACAATAAAGTTCCTTCAATTTCAAAACGTATCCAAGTTATTTCTGATTTAGCATTAAGAGGTTGGAAGATTGGACTAAGACTTGATCCATTAATTCATGGAAAAGATTGGAAATTTTTATATGAAGATTTGTTAGAAAAGGTCTACAATTCTATTCCACTAGAAGCCATTCACTCCGTTAGTGTAGGGCCATTACGTTTTCCAAAAAAAATGTTTAAGGATATTTTTAATCTTTATCCCAACGAGCCTTTATTCACAAGTCCTTTATATAGTAATGATGGTATTATTTCTTATGATACAAATATTGAAGAAGAAATGTCAGTTTTTTGTAAAAACCTAACATTAAAATATTTGGATAATAGTCAAATTTTTAGATGTTATGCTTAATTATATTGGTATAAATTTATGAAAGATAAATATGTTTTAGTTACAGGAAGTTCTAGTGGCATAGGCAAAGCAATAACTGCTAAACTACTTGATTTGGGAGCTAAAGTAGTTGGAATTTCTCGAGATCATAAAAAATCAATAATACAACATGATAATTATATTACATACACGCTTGATATAAGTGACATTCATAATTTAGAAAAAAATATAAAGTTAATTTTAAAAGATCATCCTAAAATTAATGGATTAGTTAGCAATGCGGGTAATGGTGAGTTTGGTCCTCTTGAAAATTTTTCTGTTGATCAAATTAATAATTTCATTTCGATGAACTTAACCTCTCACTTAATTATAACTAAAGGCTTACTCCCTCATTTCAAAAAAATAAAAAAAGGTGATATAATATTTATAGGATCTGAGGCTGGATTGTCTGGCGCCAAAAATGGAAGTCTTTATTGTAGCTCAAAGTTTGGATTAAGAGGTTTTGCACAATCACTAAGTAAAGATGTAGCGAGTAATAATATACGTGTATGCATAATAAACGCTGGAATGGTTAGAACAAATTTCTTTGATAACTTAAATTTCTTACCTGGAGATGATCCAGAAAACGCTATTAGTGTTGATGATATTTCAAATTCGGTCGCTAATATTTTAACACTTAATAGGAATACAGTTGTGGATGAAATTAATTTGTCACCAGCAAAAAAAGTAATTAAATTCAAAAATTAGATGTGATAATAATCCCTGAATGGGAGCAAATAGCTGTTATTCCAAATAGTATACAACTAACTTTTTTTCATAAAAATAGAAAATGCAATTTTCAAAATTGTTATAATAAATTAAGAGAAATTTCCTAAAATAGTGAGCTTATTACTTAAATTTATAGTAAAAGAATATGACTTGAATAGTTACGAAAATAATAAACAGCGATTTAATTACGGTATATACACTTCAAAATATTTTATTAAATCTTGAACTTATCCTAATTTTAAAACCACAAACCTTGATAATTCATTCACAAATTTTTTTTATTGCAATTAGAAGCTGAGAAACCTCTTCAATTGAGTTGTAATGACATAAAGATATTCTAACACAACTATTCTGTTTTAGTGGGTTTAATATATTTCCAGAGTAATGGTCAGCTTTTCTGAGATGTGTTCTTATCCCATGTTTATTAAGTCTTTTTACTACTTCAGCAGACGGTATATCGTCAACATACATTGATACAAGTCCTTCTCTGGCAGGATTATCTAATCCACCAATTATGTTGACTTTATTAATCTGTGACAAACCAGCTATGTTACCATAACCAAATATCATTGTTTGAGTTAAATTTTTTTCATGTTTATGAATAGCCTTACCAGCTGCAACAAATTTATCTCTTTTATTATTACTATTAGTAAAACATTCGCCTAACCATTCAAAATATGAAACCACCTCTGATAATGTTGCGTAAGCGCCAGTGTCTCTTGTACCTAATTCCCAAGTTTCTTTAGGGCCGTTAACTAACATGTCATGAGGTAAATTTGTTAATTTATCAGAAATCCAAGCCAATCCATACCCATGTCTTGAAAACATTTTGTATGGAGAGATTACGTAAGCGTCTATATCGTAATTGTCTATGTCAATTTGACCATGAGCTGCATGTTGAATACCATCTACAATGATAAAACAATCAGGGGAAACAAATCTAATTTCTTTTGCAATTTCTTTTATATCCATACCCATGCCGGTGACCGGCGATGTGTGTAAAATTGTTGCTACTTTTGTATCCTTAGTAATATACTTTGAATATTGTTTACTGCAAACTAGACCTTTTTCATCATTATGCGGAATTAAAACATGTTTTTTTGCCAGAAATTTTAGACCATCTTGAACAAGCACTTCTTGTAGCAGGATGTTCTACTGTGGATCCTAAAACAATGCCTTGATTATTTGTTCCTAAACACGCATTCATAATTATTCTAAATAATAATTCGGTTCCACTTTCTCCGACAAAAAATTGACCAGAAGCAGCATTCATGAAAATTCGCATATCTTCTTTAGCTTTATTAATTGTCTTTACAAGTTCGTATGATCCATCGTTATCTCTTCCTTGGTTATCAGGAATTGCGGCATATTTCATAGAACATTTTACTACTGATTTAAGAGTTAATGCTCCACCAGCATTTTCAAAAAATATTCTTTTTCCCTGAACTGGACACCCATCTATTTGTTCAAATTTATTACGAATATCTTTCAAAATTTGGTGTGATAATTCTTGCATTTTTTTACTCAAAGTTGAAATTACATGTAATAAAGTATTCTTTAGATATTTAATAAATCTAAGTAAAGGCAATAATTACAATTATTAACAATTTTGAATTGATATTAATAAA
>CACCSH010000033.1:0-7870 GCA_902548635.1 uncultured SAR116 cluster alpha proteobacterium | reverse complement strand
AAGTAATGGAAACTAGCATAAAAGGTGTTTCAACTTCTAATACTTCTGGTGGTGGTATTTCCAATGTAATGTCAGTTGATGGTGGTGATGCTGAGATTGGATGGACCTATGCGCATACTGTTGCTAATGGATACTCAGGAAAGGGTAAATTCAAAAAAGCACATAAAAACGTCAGATATTTTGCCACACTCTATCCTGCAGCATTTCAGGTTGCAGTTAGAGCTGATTCAAAGATTAAAGGTTTTGAAGATATGAAATCAGCAAATATCAGTCCTGGCAAACCAAAATGGACTGGAACAGCATTTTGTGAGTCTATTATAAAAGATTATGGCTATGATTTTAGTACTATAAAAAAGAATGGTGGCGTCGTTCATATGGTTAGTTATAAAGAATCAGTCGCATTGATGAAAGATGGACAAGCTGATGTTTTTATGGCTGCCACTTCAGTACCTCAAGCTAGTTTTATTGAGTTAGAAAATAGTCCAGGTATAAGATTTATTGGCTTGCCTAAAGATAGAATAGACAGAATTGTTAAAAATAATCCTGGATATATCTATGGAAAAATTCCAGCAAGCGCATACAAATCTCTTGATAAAGACATACCTACATTAGGAATTGTTACTTCGATGATAGTTCATAAAGATTTATCTGACGATTTAGTCTACAAAATGACAAAAGTTTTCTGGGACAATCATGCTGAATTTGTAAAAGTTAAAGGTGTTTGGAAAAAAGTGTTAATGAAAGATGCTGTTAACGGTGCTGCTGTACCTATTCATCCAGGTGCTGCAAAGTACTACAAAGAACAAGGCGTAATGTAATTTCAAATTTTGAAAGGCACATACTTGTGCCTTTCTTTAATTTTCATCTTTTAAAAATATGTCACAAACTTCAAAAAAACTAGTTTACAATGAAGTTAAAGAAACAAGTTTCTTTGATGAATTGTTGGAATGGAATAAAGACAAATCAGTATATTATTGGATTTTAGTTATTTGTTCTTGGCTTTCAGTTGGTTTGGCTTTTTATCATCTGTTCGTTGCAGTTTACGGAACACCAGAAGGTCGATCCTTTAGATCCATCCACCTATCAGCAATGATGGTGTTAGCAGTGTTTATATACCCACTCTTTAGAAACAGTGTAAAGGATCCAATAGTTTTAGAAAAAGATCTAAAGGGAAATTTTTATAGAATTTTTGGCTTCTCGTATGACCTTGTGATTATCCTGTCAATAATATTTGTTCAATTATGGACAACTTGGGATGTTGAAAACTTTATGATGAGGTATGGTGATAAATATATTGGCGATATAATAGTCGGATCCATTCTTATTTTTATAGTTTTAGACGCAACCAGACGTGCAGTTGGTTGGGCAATGGTCTTTGTTGCAGGTTTTTTTATGCTACATGCATTATACGCTCATAAATTTTTTGGATTTTTTTATGGTCCACCAACAAGGTTGGCTAAATATATAGACACTTTATTTATGACTTCGGATGGAATATACGGCATACCACTATACGTAGCCTCTACGTATATAGTATTGTTCATAATATTTGGTGGAATTTTAATTAGATCTGGGGTTGGAAGGTTTTTTGTTGACTTAGCCGTTGCACTTACTGGACACAGAACTGGTGGACCTGCGAAAGCAGCAGTTGTGGCTTCTGGAATGACAGGGACTGTATATGGTTCTGCTGTTGCAAATGTTGTAACTACTGGTTCTTTTACAATACCTCTTATGAAAAATTATGGATATAGAGCAAAATTTGCTGCAGCAGTTGAAGCTTGCGCGTCTTCTGGAGGTCAAATAACACCTCCGATAATGGGAGCTGCAGCTTTTATAATGGCAGAATTTTTAGAAGCTCCGTATTCGTACGTAATTCTTGCAGCTATAATTCCCGCTTTTTTATATTTCACAACAATTTACTTCATGGTCCACATAGAAGCTGAAAAGCACGGAATAGAAAAAATTGATAAATCTATGCTGCCTAATGTCATTGAGGTATTAAAAGGTGGAGGACATATGTTGTTTTCACTTGTTGTGCTAATAGGCCTATTAATTTATGGGAAGACTGCAATGACTGCTGGTTTTTGGAGTATTGTCTCGGTCATAATCTTAAGTTTTGTTAAAAAAAGTACAAGAATGTCAGTTGTAGATATTCTTGGAGCATTTGAAAGTGGTATTAAATCAACAGTACCTGTTACTATTGCATGTGCTTGTGCTGGAATAATTATTGGCTCTGTATTTGTTTCTGGTCTTGGTCTAAAATTTACACAATCAGTCATAGATTTATCTGGCGGAGTACTATTTATCTTACTTTGTCTTACTGCTATTTCAGCAATTATTCTAGGAATGGGTATGACAACTACTGCAGTTTACATAACTGTCGCAGCACTAATTGTTCCATCCTTAATTGAAGCTGGAATAATTCCTATCGCAGCACATATGTTTGCTTTTTATTTTGGAGTTGTATCGACTATAACACCTCCTGTAGCTCTAGCTTCATTTGCAGGAGCAGCCATTGCTAAGTCACCGCCAATGGCAACTGCAGTTGAATCTAGTAAAGTAGGAATTGCTAAATATATTGTACCTTTTGCTTTTGTTTATAATCCCTCACTATTAATGGAAGGACCAATAATTTGGAGTTTGTATAGTCTTATTGCTGTTCTACTGGCTTACTGGTTAATGACGCTTGGTCTTGAAGGATGGTTTAATGGTAAATTAAACTCGTACAAACGAACATTAGTGTTACTTGGTTCAGTAACTTTACTAATTCCACCATTTATAACTATTTATGGCTTAGAAGGTTTTTATTATAATTTTATTGGGATTTTAATTTTATTAATCATATACTTTTTGCAAGGTAAATTAAATTATAGTTTAAAGGAAACAAGGTGAATAAGATATTTTTAGGCAAACCAATTCATTGGATAATGATTGTTGTTACCACTGTAATTATATTTTCTTGTGGTTTCAATAAAATGCATGTTAGCAATTTTAATTTATTCATATCCATAATTTTTGTGACAATTGCAATACTAATATTTTTAATACTGAAGACTTCTAAACAAAAAAATTGAATACTTTTAATATATCGTTAAGGTCATATTAATTTTAAAAGTTAATATTTTATAGGTATGTTATGGCAATAAAAAAAGAGCCAGAAATTCTTTTAAAAGCATCTAAAATAAATAAATCTTTTGGTAATTTTGTTGCAAACAAAGATATTGACATATCTATAGCGAAGGGAGAAATTCATGCTCTCTTGGGAGAAAATGGTGCAGGTAAATCAACACTAGTAAAAATCTTTTACGGTGTTTTAAAGCCAGATACGGGAACCATAAAAATTCATAATAATGAAGTTTCCATATCCTCTCCTAATTCTGCTAGAAAAAATGGTATTGGAATGGTATTTCAACATTTTTCCCTATTTCCTGCACTTACAGTTGCTGAAAATATTTTAATAGCACTAGACAAAAAAATTAAATTCAAAGATTTAATCTCTGAAATTTCAAAACTTTCTAAAGAATGGGAACTATTTGTTGATCCCTTAAAAAGGGTCAGTGAGCTCTCAGTCGGAGAACAACAAAGAGTTGAAATAATAAGATGTTTGATGCAAAACCCAAAGTTATTAATTATGGATGAACCGACATCTGTTTTAACACCACAAGAAATTTCAAATCTATTTAAAATTTTAAAACGTCTAGCTTCTTCAGGTTGCTCTATTTTATATATAAGTCATAAATTAGAGGAAATTATAGAATTAGCAGATCAAGTAACTATCTTAAAATCTGGTGAGTCAATAGCTACAATTGATGCAAAAAAAACAAACACAAAATTTCTTGCAGAAACCATGGTTGGAAAAGAAATTACTAACTTAAAAAAAATTAGTTCTGTGAGTACGACTAAAGACACTGCTTTGGAATTAAAAAGTTTGAACAAAGCTAAAGAAACAAATTTTGGAATATCTCTAAAAAATATAAATCTAAAAGTAAACTATGGCGAAATTTTAGGTGTTGCGGGCATTGCAGGTAATGGTCAAGTAGAGTTAATGGAAATGTTAAGTGGTGAAATACTATGTGAAAAAAACAATCAAATTTTACTAGAAAATAAACCAATAGGATTTAAAAATATTACAGAAAGAAGACTATTAGGGATGGAAACTATTCCTGAAGAAAGAACACTTCATGCTACTGTTCCAAATTTTACAATTGCCGAAAATACTTTTCTTACATATTTTTTTAAATATCCTAAAGCTAACAATATAATTTCAAATTTATTAAATAATCCTCAAAACAGTATGATTGAGAGTGAGAATATAATAAAGGATAATGATGTTCGATGTCCCGAGGCAAATCCTTTAGCAAATCAATTATCAGGAGGTAATTTACAGAAATTTATCTTAGGAAGATCATTAGCTAATGATCCTAAAGTTGCAATCTTTTCACAACCCACTTGGGGAGTTGACATAGGTGCGGCAACGTCAATAAGACAAAAATTATTGAACTTATCCAATAGCGGAAAAGCTGTAATTCTTATTAGCCAAGATTTAGAAGAAATTTTTGAATTATCCGATAAAATTTGTGTAATAAATGATGGAGCGTTAAGTAAGATTTTGCCAGTAGCTCAAATTACTGCTGAGGATGTTGGATTATTGATGGGTGGTAAATTTGAAACTTCTAATGAAATGGAAACAATATAATGATCACTTTTATACCAAGGGATAAAGTTTCCAAAAATTGGACAATCATCGGCCCAATTTTATCAATTTTTTTAACAGTTTTTTTTGGTTTATTAATTTTTACTTTTCTTGGGTATAATCCTTTAGAAACTTTATATCAAATATTTCTATCCCCTTTTTCAAGAATTGACAGGATCAGTGATATTCTTGTTAAGGCATGTCCATTGATTATTGTCGGAATTGGTTTGATGTTGTGCTTTAGAGCTAATGTATGGAATATTGGTGCTGAAGGTCAATTCATAATGGGAACACTACTTGCGGGCTCTTTTGCATTATTATTCCCAAGTGTAGAAACAAAATTTTTTATATTTATTATGATAGTTATTGGGTTTATAGGGGGTGCCTTGTGGGCATTTATTCCTGCAATTCTAAAAACGAAATTAAACGTAAACGAAATATTAGTTAGTCTAATGCTTGTTTACGTGGCAATGTTGTTTATAGATTTTATAGTTCGAGGTCCATTGCGTGACCCTATGAGTTTTGGATTCCCATTATCAAAACCATACCCTGAAGGAGCTCTAATAAATAAGATACCATTTCCTGGTATAGGTTATTTAGGACAACTGCATTATGGTATATTATTTATAATATTATTAATTCCAATTTCGTGGCTTTTTGTAAATAAAACATTAAGTGGTTTCAAAATAAATGTGTTAGGAGCTGCCCCTAAAGCTGCAAAATTTGCTGGTTTCAAGCAAAATACCATTACAATTACTGTTTTGTTAATATCTGGTGGCTTAGCAGGTGTTGCAGGAGTAATTGAAGTTTCTGCAAACATTGGCCAGTTGCAACCTGAAGTTTCTTTTGGGTATGGGTTTACTGCAATCATAGTAGCATTTCTCGGCCGACTAAATCCAATTGGAATTTTGTTTGCTGGTATTATTATAGCAACCGTTAAGTTAGGTGCAGATAACGCACAAATGTCTATGGGAATACCTAAAGTGGTTACTGGTTTATTTGAAGGAATACTATTGTTTTTTTTATTAACAGGGGAAACACTTCAAAAATATAAGGTTAAATGGTCAAAGGTCACTTAAATGGATGCATTAATATTAACAATAATAGCGACTTCTATACCTCTTTTGTTAGCTGCTACTGGTGAATTGATTACAGAAAAAAGTGGGGTTCTAAACCTTGGTGTTGAAGGTATGATGTTAAGTGGTGCTGTAGGGGCTTTAGGAGCCGTGTTATGGTTAGGAAATCCTTATTTTGGGATAATTGCAGGAGCTTTATCTGGAATTTTTATGGCTTCTATATTTTCAATTTTTACTATTAACTTTATGACTAATCAGGTTGCAACAGGGCTTGGATTAACTATTTTTGCAACTGGTTTGACTGGTTTGGCTGGAGCACCTTTAGTCGGAAAAACTGTTCCTTCTTTACCCAAGATAGAAATTTTTTTATTATCAGATATACCATTTGTTGGTGAAATTTTATTCAAACAAGATTTTATTGCATACTTGTCAATCGCCATCATTATTTTCATTACTTATTTTCTAAAATATTCTAAATCAGGAATTGTGTTACGTGCCGTTGGCGATGATCATCAAAGTGCTCATTCAGTTGGCTATCCAGTAAAAAAAATTCGATGGTACGCTACTTGTTTTGGGGGAATGTGTGCGGGTATTGGAGGAGCCTACATCCCGTTAGTATTGACACCTCACTGGTCTGAAGGGATGACAGCGGGTAGAGGTTGGATCGCACTAGCTTTAGTTGTTTTTGCTTCCTGGATACCATGGAGAATTATTGTCGGTGCATTAATTTTTGGAGGAATAACAATCGCTCAATTAGTAGGCCAAGCGAGAGGTTGGCCTATTCCATCTCAGATTCTTTCTATGATGCCCTATTTAGCGACTATTGTTGCTTTGACAATGATATCTGGAAGAATTTCGAAAAATAATAGCGTAGTACCTGCATCTCTTGGAAAACCTTTTTTTGATACTCAATAAAAAGTAATAAATATTTGCATTTTTATATTTTAATATAAAAATTGATCTTTTTTTATTGTCATTTTAAAGATTCACTTTAATCTTTTATTATCAAATTAGGAGTGTGAAATGTTAAAATTTTGTATGCGTATTTTTTCACTGTTTGCATTGAGTGCATCAGTTTTATTTTTTATATTTAATAGTGCTTTTGCTGGTAACCCAACAAAAGTAGGTTTTGTTTATTTAACTACACCTGGAGATCATGGCTGGACTTATGCTCATGAACTAGGAAAACAGATGGTTGAAAAACGATTTGGTAGTGGTGTCAAAGTTTCAGTTGTTGAAAATGTCCCTGAAGGTCCCGATGCAACTAGAGTAATAAGAGAACTTGCCAAACAAGGTAATGAAATTATATTTACTACCTCATTTGGTTACATGGAACCAACTTTAAAAGTTGCTAAAGAATTTCCTAATGTAAAGTTTGAACATATTACCGGCTATAAAAGATCTAAAAATGTTGCCACAGGAAACATACGATTTTATGAAGGTCGATATATCCAAGGTGTTGTAGCGGGATTAATGACAAAAACTAACAAAATTGGATATATTGGAGCATATCCAATAGCTGAAGTAATTATGGGTATAAATTCATTTGCTCAAGGATTGAGATCTGTAAATAAAGATGCTTCAATATCAGTTATATGGGCAAATACATGGTATGATCCAGTAAAAGAGGCAGACGCCGCTAAGGTACATATTGCAGAAGGTGCAGATATTCTTGCACAGCACACAGATTCACCTGCCATGCTTCAGATAGCCGAAAAAAAGGGAGCTCTTGGATTTGGTCAATCCACTGACATGTCCGCATTCGCACCAAAAGCTCAATTATTTGCATCTATAAATAACTGGGGTCCATATTACATTAGAAAAATTGAAGAGTTAAAAAGCGGTAAATGGAACACTGGTGATGGTCCAGACCACTGGGCTGGAAATGACTGGGGTGGACTAAAAGCGGAAATGTTAATTATTTCTAAATTCCAAAATATGCCGGATAGTGTCGCTAAAAAAGCACAAGAAGCTCTAAATGGACTCAAAAGTGGTAAGATAAATATATTTGCCGGTCCTCTGGTAGACAACACAGGCAAAGAAATAATTCCTGCAGGTAAAAGTCTTGATGATGGTGCCTTATGGGGTATGAATTATTATC
>CACCSH010000032.1:0-8416 GCA_902548635.1 uncultured SAR116 cluster alpha proteobacterium | reverse complement strand
ATATATTCAAACAAATAATAAGAAATATTTAAACAATTCTATTATCGTTTTAGAACAATTACTCCAAAACAATCCCAAATGGAGCCATTTATGGAGATTATTAGCAAAGTCGTCTAATAAAGTTAATAGAATAGGTATTTCATATATTGCTTTAGCTGAAGAAGCTCTAATTAAAAAAAACTTTATTAAAGCAAAGAAATATGTAGATTTAGCAAATGATGATCCATCTATACCTAAACCTTACAAACTAAGAGGTGCAGACATTCTAGCAAGAATAAAAATAAAAAAATAATCTGCTTATTATTTGAAAGATTCTAATATGAAACAAAAAATTCAAGTATTACTTCTAATTTTGACCTCAGTTTTTTTGCTTATTTTTCCATCTTATGCTCATGAAATTAAAATAGAAGAAATTGAAAAAATTATAAAAAATTATTTAATTAAAAATCCCAAACTGATTAAATCTACTCTTGAAGAGTATAAAAAAAACAGTTGAAATAAACAAAAAAAATGATGCTATTACTTTACTTCAAAACATCAAAAATCCTGGTATTTTTAATAAAAATTCTGATATAACAGTATATGAATTTTTCGACTATAATTGTGGTTACTGTAAATCAGTTGTGAACACAATAATGGATGTTATTTCTGAAGATAAAAAAGTCGACTTTGTTTTTGTTGAACTGCCTATATTGTCACAAAGTTCATATATAGCAGCTACCGCTGCTCTTGCATCAGAAAAGCAAGGTTTATATAATGATTTTCATCTATCACTAATGAAAAAAAAGGGTAGAATAACAGAAGATGTAATTTTTAATATTGCAGAAAAAACTGGTCTTAATGTCAATCAACTAAAAATTGATATGAGAAGCAAAAAAATTGAAAACAAACTTAAGAAAAATAGAAACGTGGCTCGATTACTAAATTTAAATGGAACTCCAGCTTTTATTATTGGGGATATCATATATCCTGGCGCTTTACAAAAAAGTAATTTAAAGCAAATGATAAAAAGTTTCCGGGAGAAATAATTTATTTTACTTAGTGTCTTAAAATCGACAATTTTAAATTTTATTCAGATTTTGGAGGTCAATTTTGAAAAAAAAACTATACATTATTAATGGACCAAATTTGAATCTTCTTGGTAGACGAGAACCCGAAAAGTATGGAAAAGCTTCATTGGAAACTATTAAATCTATATGTCTAGAAAAATGTAAAGATTATAGCTTAGACTTACATTTTTTTCAGTCAAATATAGAAGGTGAATTGATTAGTGAAATACATAAAGCGATTGATGATGGATGTGGAGTTATAATTAATGCTGGTGCATTAACACATACATCTATCGGTATTTTTGATGCCTTAAGTATGTTTAATGGTCCTAAAATTGAAATACATATAACTAATGTTTACGCTAGAGAAAATTTTCGACATAAATCTTATATTTCTCCAGTTGTCACAGGAATAATCGCTGGTTTAGGGGTGAACTCATATATGCTTGCTGTAGATGCAGTTCACGATCTTATAAAAGACTGAACAAAAAAAATAGGTGAAATAATGAATAAGAAGAATTCGCATAAAGAAAACCTTAATATAGTTCAAGACTTTGTCGATATTGTTAATAAGAATGATTTATCAGAATTAGAATATGAATCTGAGCATTTTAAAATAAAAATTAAAAATAATATGAATAATTCACCAAGTCCTCAAAAAACTATTGGTAAAACTCCCAAAGCTAATATTTCAGAAAATAATATCAAAATAGAAGAAAAACCTGAAAAGTTTAATAATAAACACCCTGGTGCAGTCAATTCGCCAATGGTTGGCACAGCGTATTCATCCCCAGAGCCAGGTAAGAAAACGTTTATTAAATTAAATTCTTCAGTGTCAATCGGCGATACATTACTCATTATTGAGGCTATGAAAGTAATGAACTCAATTACAGCACATAAATCTGGAAAAATAGTCCACATAGGTTTTGAGGATGGCCAACCAATAGAATTCAATCAGTTACTGGTAGTGATTGAGTAATAGGTTCGTCATGTTTTCAAAGATTTTAATAGCAAACCGAGGTGATGTGGCTTTAAGAGTTTTAAGGGCCTGTAAAGAACTAAATATCAAAACCGTTGCTATTCACTCTACAGCAGATAATGATGCAATACATGTCCGATTAGCCGATGAAAGTGTATGTATCGGCCCTGCTCCATCTTCAAAATCATATTTGAATATCCCAGCAATAATAACGGCCGCTCAATTAGTCGGAGCTGACGCTATTCATCCGGGCGTTGGTTTTTTGTCTGAAAATCCAGAGTTTGCTGAAATTGTTGAAGCCCATAATATTGTTTTTATAGGACCAAAACCGGAACATATAAGATGCATGGGAGATAAAATAGAGGCAAAGATAACAGCGCAGAAACTAGGGATACCTCTAGTTCCTGGTTCTAAAAATAATATTTACGATTTCGAAAATGCTTATGAAGAAGCCAAAAAAATTGGTTACCCTGTCTTAATTAAAGCAGCTTCTGGAGGTGGCGGCAGAGGAATGAAAGTCGCTTTATATGAAGAAGAACTTGAATCAGCTTTTACAGCTGCTAAAAGTGAAGCAAAAGCGGCATTTGGTGATGACCGCGTATATATTGAAAAATATCTTCAAAAACCAAGACACATAGAAGTACAAATAGTGGCTGATAAATTCGGCAATACTGTTCATCTTGGCGAAAGAGAATGTTCTATTCAAAGACGTCATCAAAAAGTTATTGAAGAAGCCCCTTCACCTGCAATAGATAATAAAACAAGGAATACTATAGGTGAGATAGCATCAAATGCTGTATCAAAAATGGGATATTTAGGATTAGGTACAATTGAGTTTTTGTACGAAAACAATCAGTTCTTCTTTATAGAAATGAATACTAGACTTCAGGTGGAACACCCCATTACTGAAGCAATCACAGGAATAGATTTAGTAAGAGAACAAATAATGATCGCAGCTGGACTACCATTATCCTTCAAACAAAATGATGTAAAAATTAATGGTCATGCAATTGAATGTAGAATCAATGCCGAAGATCCGAGAACATTTATACCTTCTCCAGGTAAAATTTTACAATTTCACTCTCCATGTGGACTTGGTGTTAGAATTGAGTCTTGCATATACTCAGGATACGAAGTTCCCCCATATTACGACAGTTTAATTGCCAAACTAATTGTGCATGGAAATAACAGAGATCAATGCATTCTAAGACTTAAGCAAGCTTTAAGAGAAATCGTGATAGAACCAATTTCTACAACCATAGATTTGCATAGAGATATTCTAAACACCGAAGTAATGGAAAAAGGCTCATACGACATCAGATGGTTAGAAAATAAATTATTAAGTTCCTATTAATATTCATTAGTAATGTAAGAAAATATACTTGAGCACTAGAAACCCTTTATCAATCTCACCTGAACAATTAGTTCGAGCTTATACTCTTGGTATTTTCCCTATGGCTGAAAGCAGAAAAGATGAAGAAATTGTTTTTATTGATCCTGAATATAGGGCTCTTATACCAATCAATAAATTTAAGGCTTCAAAAAGTCTTATTCGTTTAGCAAAAAAAAGACCTTTTAAGATAACTATGAATAAAGCTTTTGCAGATGTGATAAGATCATGTGCAACTATAAACAGAACAGAGACTTGGATAAACAATGAAATAGAAAACTTATTTATTTCCCTAAATAATTTAAAATATGCACATTCAATTGAATGTTGGCAAAACAATCAATTAATCGGAGGAATATACGGAGTTGCTTTAGGAGCAGTTTTTTTTGCAGAATCAATGTTTAGTTCTGTTTCAAACGGAAGTAAAATTGCCTTATTAAACCTAGTTGCAAGATTATGGAAAAGTGGTTTTAAAATATTAGACGTCCAATTTCTAAATGATCATTTGATACAGTTTGGTGCATATGAAATTAACAAAACTAAATTCAAACAAGATCTTGATGAAGCCATTAGATTAAAAACTGATTTTTATTATTTACCTTCAACTGATGATGATTTTTTTAATTGTTTATCAACTTTTTTACAATCAAGGATCGAAACATCATAAACAGGATTCTCTAAAGCATTTAGAGCTGGACTAGATGCAAACATCCATCCACTAAATTTTACCTCTGAGAGTCTATCGGAATTATCCTTTATTTTTATAAATGCTAATGACTCAGGTTTAAATATGGGTTTTGAAAAAACACATCTTTCTACAAAAATATCTAATACTCCGAACTTATACGTTGTACCTACATCTACTTCAAAAGTTTTTATCCTTGCTGTAATCTTATCAAGACCTTGAATAACCAATTTATTTCCTTCAATCCATTGAGACGATAATGCAATTTTAGGAAAAAGAACAAATATGATAACAAAAATTAAGTATATGAATTTCATCAAAAAAACCTGAATTATTTTGTTACTTTTTGTTACCTGAAAATATAAATTTTCCAAGCATGTCTGTAAAACTTAATGTATCAGTAGTGTCATATATAACATCATTTGGTCCTAAATTTTGTTCAGATGTGCCGGGTATTATGTTTAAAAAGTTCCCCCCTAAAAGACTAGAAGAGGCAATTTTGGCTGAAGAGTCATCTGGAATTTTTATATCGTTATTAACAATAATTCTTACTTTTGCATTATAATCTTCTTGATTAAGCTCTAATTTAGTAATTTTACCTACATTAATTCCAGATATTTTTACATCATCTCCATTTTTTAAACCTGCAGTTGAACCAAATATTAACAAAATATTATACCCATCTTTTTGAGTATTTATTGACTGCATACCCAAAGTTAAAAAGCCTATAGCCGTAAGCAAAACGATAGCTCCTAATAATATCTCAATTAAACTATATCTCATGAAGTGTCTTCCTAATTAATTCATTTTTGTTAATATTATAACTTATTTACAAAAATAATAAATATTCATTGTAATTATTATTTATTTTTAAATTCTTAATTAATTGGTTAAAAATTAAGTAAAATTAGGTAGTTACAAAAAAAAATCAAAGAAATTGAATTATCCACTTTACTAACACATACTAAATCATGTAATTTAAGTTTTTGTGGTTACTATATATTGTGTTTATCCACAGGTCATATTAATTAACGTAAATCAAATAGAAAAAATTAAATTAAGGAAAAACAAGAGTTTATTTATAGGAAATTTTGAATATCATGACATTTTGTTAAAATTTAAACAATTTATCCACAAGAGATTATGAGACTTCAGCAACAAAATCTGACAAATACGCAATTATTGTTTTCTTTATTGTAAAAAGGAAAAGAGATGAGATTTAGAAGACAATTTACAAAAAAAGGAAACGATGCTTATGCAGGTTTGGAGTTTAAAACTACCTCTAGCGAAATTAAAAATCCAGATGGAACAATAGTTTTTAGTGCACCAAATATTGAAGTTCCTGGCAACTATTCTCAAGTTGCAGCAGATATAATTGCACAAAAATATTTTCGTAAAGCAGGTGTTCCCGCTATTGTTAAAAAAGTAGAAGAAAAAAATATTCCTAATTGGTTATGGCGATCTGAGCCTGATACTGAAAAATTAAATAAAATATCAAAAGATAAAAGATATAAAGGTGAAGAGTCGGCTAAACAAGTTTTTGATAGATTAGCAGGAACATGGACCTATTGGGGATGGAAAGGTAAATATTTCACCACAGAACAAGATGCAAAAATATATTTTGACGAAATGAGGTTTATGCTTGCAGCTCAAATGTGTGCACCAAACTCACCACAATGGTTTAATACAGGGTTACATTGGGCATACGGAATAGATGGCCCAAGTCAGGGACATTATTATGTTGATTTTGAAACCAAAAAATTAGTGAAATCACAATCATCCTACGAACATCCTCAACCTCATGCATGTTTTATTCAATCTGTTCAAGATGACCTCGTAAACGAGGGCGGAATTATGGATCTTTGGGTAAGAGAAGCTAGGCTTTTTAAGTATGGATCTGGAACTGGATCAAATTTTTCAAAATTAAGAGGTAGTACCGAAGGTTTATCTGGTGGTGGAAGATCATCAGGAATGATGAGTTTTTTAAGAATTGGTGATAGAGCTGCCGGAGCCATTAAATCTGGTGGAACGACGAGAAGAGCTGCAAAGATGGTAACTGTTGATATAGATCATCCTGACATTGAAGAATATATTAATTGGAAAGTTGTTGAAGAACAAAAAGTTGCTGCATTAGTTGCAGGATCAAAATTAACAGCTAAAAATTTAAAGTCCGTTATGGATGCATGTAATTTAGATAGTTATGGTGATAAAGAAAGATTAAACCCTAAAATCAATACTGAACTAAAAAAAGCAATCTTAAATTGCCGTGCGGTTATGATACCAGAAAACTATATTCAAAGAGTTATGCAATTTGCTGGTCAAGGGTTTAAGGAAATTGAGTTTCAAACTTATGATACAGATTGGGATAGTGAAGCATATTTAACAGTTTCTGGCCAGAATTCTAATAATTCGGTAAGAGTGAGCAATGAATTTTTAGAAAAAGTTCAGCAAGAAGGTGAATGGGACCTCATAAGAAGAACAGATGGAGGTGTTCACAAAACAATTAATGCACCCGACTTGTGGTCCAAAATCTCAGAGGCTGCTTGGGCCTGTGCAGACCCTGGGCTTCAATATGACACTACTATCAATGAGTGGCATACTTGTCCAGAAGCTGGAAGAATAAATGCTTCTAATCCGTGTTCAGAATATATGTTTATTGATGACACAGCATGTAACTTAGCGTCCATAAATTTATTGCAATTCAAAAAAGATGACTCATCTTTTGATATAGAGGCATATGAATATACTACAAGGCTATGGACACTAACTCTCGAAATTTCTGTAATGATGGCACAATTTCCTTCAAAAGAGATTGCACAAAAATCTTATGAATACAGAACACTTGGATTAGGATATGCAAATATAGGTGGTTTATTAATGTCTTGGGGTATTCCTTATGATAGTGATCAAGGAAGATCCATATGTGCAGCGCTTACATCTATAATGACTGGTATTTCATATGCAACTTCAGCGGAAATCGCTGGAGAACTTGGTCCATTTCCAAAATATAACGAAAACGCAAATAGCATGTTGAAAGTTATACGTAATCACAAACGAGCTTCAGAAGGTAAAACTAGAGGCTACGAAGATTTATCTATTAATCCAGTTCCTCTTATGTTTCATGATTGCCCAGATCAAAATTTAATTTCTGCTGCTAAAGAAGCGTGGACAAAAGCTCTAGCTCTAGGTGAAAAAAATGGATATAGAAATGCCCAAGCTACTGTAATAGCTCCAACTGGTACAATTGGCCTAGTTATGGATTGTGATACTACTGGTATAGAACCTGACTTTGCTATGGTTAAATTTAAAAAATTGGCTGGTGGTGGATATTTTAAAATTATAAACCGAGTGGTTCCTGAAGCTTTAGCACATTTAGGATATGACGCAGATCAAATTGATGATATGCAAAGATATGCAGTTGGAGCTGGTAGCCTAAAAGATTGTCAAGCAATTAGCCATAATGCATTAATTTCGAAAGGATTTACCAACAAAGAAATCAAGTTAATTGAAGCCTCTCTAGAGTCTGCATTTGACATTAAATTTGTATTTAATCAATTTACTCTAGGTGAAGATTTCTGTAAAAATACACTAGGTATATCTACAGAACAAATGAATGATTTCACATTTAATATGTTAGAATTTTTAGGTTTTACTGCTGAAGAAATTGATGTTGCAAATATTCATGTTTGTGGTGCAATGACACTTGAAGGCGCACCCCACTTAAATAAAGATCATCTTGATGTATTTGATTGTGCTAATGTTTGTGGTCGAATAGGCAAAAGATTTTTATCTGTAGACAGTCACATTAAAATGATGGCAGCTGCACAATCTTTTATATCTGGTGCCATTTCTAAAACAATCAATATGCCAAATGATGCATCTATAGATGACTGTAGCGATGCATACATGCTTTCTTGGCAACTGGGTATTAAAGCAAATGCATTATACAGAGATGGTTCCAAATTAAGTCAACCACTTAACTCCGCCTTACTAGATGAAGATGACATCAGCGAAGATCAAGACATCATTACAAATGAACAGGACATAACAAAACGTACAAGTGAAGTTGTTGAAAAAATTGTAGAACGATTTGTAAGAGCTGAAAGAGATAAATTACCTCATAGAAGGAAAGGCTATACGCAAAAAGCAACAGTAGGAGGTCATAAAGTTTATTTAAGAACTGGTGAATACGAAAATGGTAAGTTAGGTGAAATATTTGTTGATATGCATAAAGAAGGAGCTGCATTTAGATCATTGATGAATAACTTCGCTATTGCAGTATCTATTGGATTACAATATGGAGTGCCTTTAGA
>CACCSH010000031.1:0-8664 GCA_902548635.1 uncultured SAR116 cluster alpha proteobacterium | reverse complement strand
TATTAAAATGTAATAATTTACTCAATCTTTATTTTGAAATATATTAATACGATATTGAGAAAAACTTATGTGAGGTTAACTAGTGACAATTTTAGATGTTAAAAACAGCTCTTTTTACTCAAAATTTGAGTACAACACAAATACTGCGGTAGAAGCATTAAAAAAAGAGTTTGGGCAGCAATTCTCAGTTTCTAAATCAGTTCGTGAGCAACATACAAGTACAACAACAGTTCATAAACCAGAATTGCCTGATGGTGTTGTTTTTGCCTACAACAAAGAGGATGTAAAAAAAACAGTAAAAATATGCCATGAATATGGATGTCCCATAATACCTTTTGGAGTAGGTTCTTCCCTTGAAGGTCATCTAAATGCTAATTTTGGTGGGATCTCCATAGATATGAATAATCTGAATAATATAATTGAAGTTCACCCTGAAGATTCAACTGTTGTTGTTCAACCAGGTGTAACTAGAGAACAACTAAATACACACCTTAGAGATACGGGTTTGTTTTTCCCTATTGACCCAGGTGCCAATGCCTCAATTGGAGGAATGGCATCGACAAGAGCCTCTGGAACCAACGCCGTTCGTTATGGAACTATGAAAGATAATGTAATTTCATTAGAAGCTGTAATGCCAAATGGAGAAATAATAAATACGGCTAGTAGAGCTAGAAAAAGTTCTGCTGGATATGATTTGACAAGATTAATTGTTGGATCTGAAGGTACGTTAGGTGTAATAACTGAAATTACACTTAAACTTTATGGTATTCCTGAAGAAATTGGAGCTGGTAGATGTACTTTTCCGTCTGTTCAGGATGCAACGGATGCTGTGATTATGACTATACAGGCTGGAATTCCAGTTGCCAGAATAGAACTATTAGATATTGCGCAGGTTAAAGCTGTAAATAATTACTCAAAGTTAAACTTACCTGAGTCACCATTATTATTATTAGAGTTTCATGGAAGTAAATCTTCTGTGCAAGAACAATCCGAGTTGTTTAACGAAATTTCCAAAGATTTTGGTGGTGATAACTTTGAGTGGAATGCAAATATTGAAGAAAGAAATAGACTTTGGAAGGCTAGGCATGATGTTTATTATGCTGTTAAAGCTTGCAGGCCAGATGCGGATTATATTGCTACGGATGTTTGTGTGCCAATATCAAGATTGTCAGAATGTATTACTGAAACGATAGATGACATGGAAAAAAATAATTTGTTCGGACCCATTGTTGGTCATGTTGGTGATGGTAATTTTCATGTTCAGCTAATGATTGATCCTAAGATACAAAAAGAAGTTGATGTTGCAAACGGGTTTTTAGAGAGATTAGCTCATAGAGCCATTAGTATGGATGGAACATGTACAGGAGAACATGGAGTAGGGCAGGGTAAAAAACAATACTTAGTCGATGAATTAGGTCCAGCTGTTAATTTCATGAAATTAATAAAAGAAGAAATTGATCCAAAGGGTATAATGAACCCAGGAAAAATTTTATAAATTATAGAAAAGGTTTTTAAAATGGATGGTAGTGTTTCTGTATGGTCTGACGAGGATTATGATAAAGAGAGCATCAAATTATGTATAAAAAAAATTCAAGAAGAATTTGGGCAACAATTCTCTAGTAGTAAAAGTATACTTGAACAACATACTCATACAATGACTATTCATGAATCAGAATTACCCAATGGCGTTGTTTTTGCCGAGAGCAAAGAAGATGTTCAAAAAGTTGTAAAAATTTGTAATGAATTTAAATGTCCAATAATTCCTTTTGGTGTTGGCTCTTCATTTGAAGGACATCTTAATGCTCCTTATGGCGGAATTTCTATTGATATGAATAATATGAATAAGATCCTGACAGTACATCAGGAAGATCTGTTAGTTGTTGTTCAACCTGGGGTTACCAGAGAACAACTAAACACCCACTTAAGAGATACTGGTTTGTTTTTTCCAATTGATCCTGGTGCAAATGCTTCACTTGGTGGGATGACAGCTACTCGAGCTTCTGGAACAAATGCAGTGCGTTATGGAACAATGAAAGATAATGTAATTGCTCTTGAGGTTGTTACTCCTGATGGTCAAATAATAAAAACAGCAAATAAAGCTAGAAAAAGTTCAGCAGGTTATGATTTAACTCGGTTAATGGTTGGTTCAGAGGGGACATTAGGTATAACTACCGAAATTACACTAAAGCTCTATGGTATCCCAGAAGTTATTGCAGGAGGTAGAGTAAGTTTTCCAACAGTTAAGGATGCAACTGATGCAGTTATAATGACTGTACAAGCTGGAATACCAGTAGCAAGGATAGAGTTTTTAGATGTTGCTCAAGTAAAAGCAGTTAATAGTTATTCTAAGACAAACCTTCCTGAAGCGCCTTTATTACTATTAGAGTTTCATGGCAGTGAAAAATCTGTAAAAGAGCAATCAGAATTATTTAGTGAAATAGCATCAGATTTTGGTGGTAACGATTTTGAATGGACTTCTAATAATGAAGAAAGAAACAAATTATGGAAAGCAAGGCATGATGCATATTGGTCATGTAGGTCAGTAAGGCCTGAGGCAGAAATTTATTCAACAGACGTTTGTGTGCCAATTTCCAAACTGTCTGATTGTATTACAGAAACGATTGAAGACATGGAAAAGAACGAATTGATAGGTCCAATAGTAAGTCATGCAGGTGATGGAAATTTTCATGTTGCATTACTAATTGACAAAAACAGCAAGACTGAATTAGACAAACTAGATAGTTTTTTAATTAGAATATCTGAAAGGGCTATTAGAATGGATGGTACATGTACCGGAGAGCATGGTATTGGACAAGGCAAAAGAAAATATATGTTGAAGGAATTAGGAAACGCTGTAGACGTTATGAAAAAAGTTAAAAATGCTTTTGATCCAAAAAAAATAATGAACCCAGGAAAGATTTTTCTGTAATAATGTGATTATCAAAATCTTATTATAATTATATTTTCAAAAATAATCCCATTGATCCAAGGTATAGATATTATCTATAGATTAAAATGATTGCTTACATAATTATTAGTTTTTTAATGATGATTACTCCTGGTCCAGGCGTACTTTCTTTAGCTGGTGTTGGTGCTGGTTTTGGATGGAAAGTTGGAATGATGTATCTCATTGGGTTGTTTTTTGGAACTAATGGGGTAGCATTACTAGTTGTGCTGGGCTTTAAACAGTTTCTGTTTGAAATTGAAGGAGTTGAACTAACTTTTTTATTTTTATCATTATCCTACTTATCTTTTTTATCTTGGCGTATAGCTACATCTGAAAATAAAACTGGTTTTAAACAAAGTTTTAAAGCTCCAAAATTATACGAAGGAATTTTTTTACAATTTGTCAATCCAAAGGCTTATGTAGTCCAAGGACATTTATTTGTAGTGCTATCACTTGGAATGACTTCTTATAATGTTGAGATTCTAACTAAATTTATTATAGTAAATTCAATTTGGATACCTATACATTTATTTTGGCTGTGGTTAGGGATAAGTCTAAAAAGATGGTCATTAGCATCTAACAAGCAGGTTTGGGTAAATAGGGGAATGGGACTTTCTTTATTCGCAGTTGTAATACTTTCTGCAGTAATGGAAATTAATACAGAAGTTTAAAATGATTAATTATTAAACAAAAATTATAAAAGTAATTTTTTTGCACAAATATATAACAAATTTAAAGCTCTAAAAGTTTATTCTTGATTATCACAAGACAAATCTCGAAAAAGAATCAAATATTGAACATGTTCAATAAAACTCCCCCGTTTAATTGTACTAATTCTAACTAATAAGTTCCTCCCCCGGTTATTAGTTTTTGAGTTAAGGTGCAGAGGATCTCCTAAAAATCCTCACCAATTAATAAGTTGCTCTGCCTCCTGAAATATCAAAGACTCCAGCCGTTGTGAAACTATTCTCTTTACTCGCTAGAAAGGTAATAAGAGATGCAACTTCTTCAACAGTAACAAATCTATTTCTTGGAATTTTTGAAATCATATAATCAATAAATTCCTGTGATACTTGATCAAGAATTCTCGTTTTAGCAGTAGCTGGTGTTATACAATTAACAGCGATGTCTTTATCTGCTGTTTCTTTACCAAGAGATTTTGTTAAACCTATTACAGCTGCTTTAGATGCGGAATATGCAGGAGCATTAGGATTACCTTCTTTGCCTGCAATTGAGGCTATATTGATAATTCTACCATAATTTCTTTCACGCATTGATTTTACAACATGTTTATTACAGTAAAATACACCATTTACATTTACGTCAAATACTCTTGACCATTCTTCAACAGGATAATCCCAAGTTGAATAAGTTGGTCCAGCAATACCTGCGCTACAAACTAGAATATCAATTTTATTTATTTGTTTAAGAGTTTTTTCTGTAACTTCTTCGACTAAGTTGTTATTGGTTTGATCAACTTTTAAAAAATGACAATTTAGCTCTTTTGCTGCCTCCATACCCATTTTCTCATCTATATCCCAAATCATAACTTCACAGCCATCGTTAATAAAACTCTTTGCAGTCGCTAAACCAATACCTTGTGCACCCCCAGTAATTACTGCAGTTTGTCCATTAAAATTAGCCATAAATCTCTCTCCTCTAGTTTTTATAGTTTCAAATTTCATCAAAAAAATAAAATACAATAGATATATTTTAAAGATCCCTTATATTATTTTATATTGTTAAAGAGTTCATTGCTATAAAAATTTAAATATAAAAAGGGCTTTTAATGGAAATATTGAACATTGTAATTATTGGGATTATTTCATGTCTTGCGATGGATATTTGGCAGAGATTATTAAAAATTATGTATGATATAAATCCATCAGACTGGGCAATTGTTGGAAGATGGTATATATTATTAATATCAAAAGCAAAAATATATAATCCAATAATCGAAGAAGTGCCCCCAATAAAAAATGAATTAAGAATTGGATGGGTTGTTCATTACACTGTTGCGATTATGTATTCAATATTTTTCTTTATGTTATTAAAATATAATATTTGTAATGCTTCAATTTTTAATGGATTTGTTTTTGGTTTGCTAAGTGTTGTTGTTCCTTGGTTTTTCTTCATGCCTGTTTTGGGTAAAGGTTTTCTGGGATTAAAAACACCATCACCTTTTTTATCTTGTTCCTTAGCTATTGGCAGTCATGTGGTAATTGGCTTGTCTATAGGTATTTTATACCAATTATTTGGTTACTGAAATTAATATATATATAGGTTATATTTTATAAATGAACGAAAATAAATTAAGAGAACAAATCTGTACTTTGGCGTCTTCAATGTTTGATAGGGGTATTACTCATGGATCAACAGGTAATATTTCAGTTCGTTTAGATAATGATGATATACTAGTTACACCTTCAGGATCTTCATTTGGAAGGCTTGAACCAAATGAAATAGTTAAAGTGACAAAGTCTGGTCAATTCATAGGATCTTTATCACCAACTAAGGAGTTACCCCTTCACAAAGCTTTTTATGAAACAAGAGGTATGAAATCTGGTGCTGTAGTTCATCTTCATTCTACTCATTCTGTAGCTCTATCTATGTTACCCGGAATAGACGAAGATAATGTATTACCCTCTTACACACCATACTCAATAATGCTGTTAGGGAAAGTTAAGTTACTTCCCTTCTTTGTGCCTGGTGACCCTGCTATGGGTGATGCTATCAAAGGTCTTGCTGGTAAAAGGTCTGCTGTTTTGTTAGCTAATCATGGACCGGTTGTCTCAGGCAAAGACTTAGAATCTTCAGTTAATGCTATTGAAGAATTAGAGGCTACTGCAAAATTAGCTCTAATCTTAAAAGGTGCAGATGCAAAAGCATTAGATGAATCTCAAATAAACTCAGTTATAAAGAAATTTAATATAGAATGGGATTAATATTATGTATAAATTTTCTGCAAATTTAGGTCTTTTATGGAATGAATTTTCTCAGATAGATGCTATTTATAAATCAAAAGAACATGGATTTGATGCTGTTGAATTTCAATTTCCATATCAATTTGACTCAAAAGATATAAAAAAAGCTTTAGATGAAGTTAATTTACCAGTTATGGGTATAAATACTTTAAAGGGAAATATTCAGGAAGGTGACAATGGTTTACTTGCAGTTCCAACAAGAATATCTGAAGCAAGAGATGCTATAATTCAAGCTTTTGAGTATGCTAAAGTTATTAAATCAAAAAATATTCACGCTATGGCTGGTGTGACGGATTTATCAACAAAATCTCTCGTAACTTTTATTGATAATTTAAAATTTGCTAAGGACTTACTAAAAGACAGTGGTATAGGATTAGTTATTGAACCTTTAAATTTAAAAGATAATCCAGGATACTTTTTAACTAAAGTTGAGCAAGCAAGAGAAATTTGTGAACTAGTAGGATCAGATACTGTTAAAATTATGTTTGATTTTTACCATGTTCAAATAAATCAAGGCAATGTAGTGAAAAGATTTAAAGATCACTTACCTTTTATTGGTCATGTCCAAATAGCATCAGTTCAGGATCGAGCAGAACCAGATAGTGGGGAATTAGACTTTAGTTATATTATTCCCGAAATACACAAAGCTGGATATAAAAGTATTGTTGGAGCTGAGTATAAACCAAAGACAACTACTGAAGCGGGTCTTACTTGGATGAAAAATTTTAAGAATAATTAAGAGGTTTCGTTATATGAAAATGATAAGAGAATTTGGTCCTAATAATTTAAAAAATTCATCGTTATGTTTTGGTACTATGCAATTTGGTGACGGAGCAAACGAAAAAGATAGTCAAGAAATGTATGAAGCTTGTCGTGATAGAGGTATAAACTTCTTTGATACTGCTTTTGTATATACGGGAGGTAAATCTGAATTAATTCTTGGTAATTTAATTAAAGAAGAAAGGGATAAGATAATTTTAATTACTAAGGCTGGATCAGTTGGTGGGTCTAGTGGTAAAAATATAAGATCACAGTTAGAAGAAAGTCTTAAAAGATTAAAGCAAGACTATGTAGATGTTTTTTTCTTACATCATTGGGATAACAATGTCCCATTAGAAGAAACATTTGAAACACTTCAAAAACTTAGAGAAGAAGGAAAATTTTTTCAATTAGGTGCTTCAAATTTTTCTGCTTGGCAAGTAATGAAAGCTCAGTTGATTGCGGAAAAAAATGGGTTCCCGTCAATTGATATTCTTCAGCCCATGTACAACATAGTTAAAAGACAAGCTGAGGTCGAAATCCTTCCTATGTCACAAACTGAAAATATTGGCGTTATTAGCTATAGTCCATTGGGTGGTGGACTTCTCACTGGAAAATATAGTTCAGTTGATTCATCTAATAAAAATAGTTTGGGTAGACTGCACGATAATTCTAAATATAAAAAAAGATATGGTCAAAATTGGATGTACGACGCAGCTAATTCACTTGTCAATTTAGCTAACGACTTAGATTACGACCCAATTGCTTTAGCTGTTGCTTGGGTATCATATAATGATGCTATAACTGCACCAATAATAAGTGCAAGAAACTTAAAACAATTAAAACCATCATTAGACTCAGTGGAGATTTTTTTAGATCAAGAAACTTATAATTTAATATCTAATATTAGCCCAACACCCCCTCCAGCCACCGATAGACTAGAAGAAGTTTGATTGTCAAAGGAGAAATTAAAGTGGATACAGTTTTAGAAAAAAAATGGGAAGTATATGCTTTAAAATATGCAGAAAGAACGGACAGGACTAGAAAAGAGAGTTTCATATTTGATGATCATTCCCACGAAGCTCATACAATTGATTATTTTATATGGGTCCTTAAATCAGACAAAGATATTATTATTGTTGATACTGGTTATGATTACGAAGAAGCAAAAAGAAGAAATAGACCAATTGACAGATCACCATCTGAGGCTCTTAAAGCAATTAACATAAATGCCAGTCAAGTAACTGACGTTATTATAACGCATTTACATTATGATCATGCAGGGGGATTAATTGAGTTTCCTAATGCAAAGTTTCACTTGCAAGAAACAGAAATGGCGTATGCAACTGGACCTTGTATGTGTCACGAAACAATAAAAATGCCCTTCACTGGAGAACATGTATGCCAAATGGTAAAAAATGTTTTTTCAGGAAGAGTTATATTTTATAATGGAATTGGAGCAATTCAACCTGGAGTAACGACTCACCTTATTGGAGGACACTCAAGAGGATTGCAGTCAGTAAGAGTTAAAACTGAAAACGGATATATGTGTTTAGCATCAGATGCCACTCACTTTTATGAAAATTTTCTCACAGGTAAACCTTTCCCGATTGTTGTAGATCTTGAAGATATGCTCAATGGTTTTAAAATCATCAGAAAGTTAGCTTCAAAGGACGAACTGGTAATACCTGGTCATGATCCACTTTTAAGAAAATTTTTTCCAAACGAAGGCAATTCAGGTTTTGTATGGCGTTTAGATAAAGGACCAGATAAGCCTATGATTTTTTAAAATCCTTTTCCATTTTTCTTCTGTATGAAATTGCAGGATCATTTGATGAAAAATCAACATCATTCCATGTAATTATTTTATTTTCTTCAATTTCATTTTTAAGTTTAATTCCATGAGCTAGTCCAATAGGAAGAGCTTCCATAGATAACGATAGTTTTGATGGTACAAGTTTGCCCCATACAGTT
>CACCSH010000030.1:0-8978 GCA_902548635.1 uncultured SAR116 cluster alpha proteobacterium | reverse complement strand
TTCTCAAGAGGTAAATAAAGTTATTGAAGATCTATCCAAGGTTTCTGGCGTGGTAAGTGAGACAAGATTATTAGCTATGACCTCTCTAATATTAGCTGACAAAATTATAAACAAAGAATCGAGTTCTGATAAAGATTTAAATTTAATTGAAATTGAAGATTTCATTGATTGGTTAGCTAAAGCTACTGATAGAATGAATAAAGTTGCAAAGTTACTTGAAAATAAATAAAATGAGTTTAGAAAGCTGAATTTTTTGTTAGGAATTTTAATCCTTGGGGCCATAAGTATCTTTAGGGAGCCGTCTCTTCTGTAACCCTGGTTTCAGTATATGGCGCCCACCTGTTAAACAGGCAACATAGGATAACTTATCCAACGACTATTTGGCTTTCGTATTTTTAGCTGAGCATGGAAATGAAAAAACACCTTAGAATTTTAGCTAAAAATAAAAGATCCGAAATTACATTAGATTTTGTATCTAAAACCAACTTAGCCAAACAAATAAAATATTGTTTAGATGATATATTTTTTTATAATCATAACATCAAAACAGCATGTCTATATTACCCTATAAACAATGAGATAGAACCTTTTGAGTTTGTAAAACACTTTAAGGACAGACACATAGTTATGAGTTTGCCAGTTGTAGATATGGAAAAAAAATCTATGCTATTTAGGAAATGGTCTCCAGAAGATAAATTAAAAATTGGTTCTTTAGGAAATCTAGAACCTATTAATGACAAAAATATCATTTTTCCTCAATTGATGATTGTTCCAATGTTAATGTTTGATAGAAAATTTTTCAGACTTGGATATGGAGGTGGATATTATGACAAATCTATAATTAAATTAAAAAAACACTTTCAAAAAGAAAAAAAGTTTTTTATTACAATTGGACTTTCGTATAGTGAACAAGAAACTGATAAAATACCTTATGAAAATCATGATATGAATTTAGACTACATAGTCACAGAAAAAGAATTTTTATCTAGAAAAATTTTCAACGCTTAATTAAAAGAAGGAATCAATGAAAGTTTTATTTTTAGGTGATATTGTAGGAAGAAATGCAAGAAATTTAGCACAAAAAAAAATAGCTAAATTCAAAACACAATTAAAACTTGATGCTGTTATAATAAATGTAGAAAACGCTGCTGGTGGATTTGGAGTAACACCTTCAATCTGCGATGACTTTTTTAATGCAGGTGCTGACGTTTTGACGACTGGCAACCATATTTGGGATAAAAGAGAGATAATTTCATATATTTCTAAATCTGACAGATTACTTCGGCCGATGAATATGATCGAAGGAACACCTGGTTTAGGTATGACAATTGTAAAAGTAAAGGCTGGTACTATTGGTGTTGCTAATGTTATGACGAATTTATTTATGTCTAGATCAGATCCTGTTTTTGATAAAGTACCATTAATAATTGAGCATCTCAAATTAACATCAAACGTTGATTTTTCTCTTATAGATGTCCATGGTGAGGCATCTTCTGAAAAAATGGCTATTGGGTTTGCGCTTGATGGCAAAGTTTCTGCGGTTGTTGGTACTCATACGCATGTGCCTACTGCAGATCATCAAATTTTAGAAAATGGAACTGCTTATATAACTGATGTTGGAATGAGCGGTGATTATAACTCTATTATTGGTATGGATAAAAATGACGCGCTTAAAAGATTCATGCATCCTAACGAAAAAAAATCTAGACTTGAAGTCTCGTCTGGAGAACCAACTCTTTGTGGTGTTGTTATAGAAACTGATACAAATGGTTTGAGTAAATCAATAATTCCTCTAAGGTTAGGGGGCAAATTAGAACAAACTATATTAGTGTGATTATTTTAAAGGATATATTAGGGACGTTTAAATGGCTGGGCATTCAAAATTTAAAAATATTATGCATAGAAAGGGGGCTCAAGATGCCAGAAGAGCAAAAAAATTTGCAAGACTTACAAAAGAATTACAAGTAGCGGTTCGAGGTGGTACGGATCCATCAAGTAACCCTAGATTAAGATCTGCGCTATCAGCTTGTAGAGCTGTAAATATGCCAAAAGACAATATTGAAAGGGTAATTAAAAAAGCTGAAGATGGAGAAAACTCTAACTTAGAAGAGATAAGATATGAAGGATATGCTCCAGGTGGGGTGGCTTTAATTGTAGACGCACTAACAGATAATCGAAATAGAACTGCTGCTGAAGTAAGGTCTTCTTTTACCAAATATGGAGGTAACTTAGGAGAAACTGGTTCAGTATCTTTTATGTTTAATAATGTTGGTCAAATTGTATATAAAAAAAATATAATGAGTGAAGACGAAATTTTTGATATTGCCATCGAAGTTGGAGCTGATGATGTCAAAGCAGACGAAAATAATTATGAAATAATTACTACTCTTAATGAGTTTAACAATGTTCGTGAAAAACTTGAAAATATTTTGGGGGTTCCTGATCAGGCGGAATTGATATGGTATCCTGAAAATAATGTTCAAATTGATGATGAAAGAAAAGCCACTTCGATTTTAAAGCTTTTAGACACACTCGATAATTGTGAAGATGTTCAAGGAGTTTATGGTAATTTTGAAATCAATGACGAAATTATAAAAAAAATTGATCTATAAAAAAGGTTATAACTTTGCGCATAATTGGAATTGATCCAGGATTGAGAAATACAGGTTGGGGCATAATTGAATTTAGAAATAATAGATTAATTCATATTGATAATGGAAGGATATCTCCACCATCTATTTCCTCAGTTGGAGAAAGACTTCTTTTTTTAGAGAATAAATTATCAGTAATAGTAAAAAAATATAATCCAAATTTATCTGCTATAGAACAGATATTTGTTGGGCCTGGAACTGGCTCAAGTTTGAAGCTGGGCATGGCAAGAGGGGTTTCAATATTAGTTTTAGCCCAGGCAGGGCTTCAAATTAAAGAGCTTCCTCCGAAGTTGGTTAAAAAAACAGTTACAGGCTATGGCTCTGCTTCAAAAGATCAAATTAAATCAATGATAGAAAAATTATTAAACATTATCCCTAAAAACGAAGATAGCTCAGATGCATTAGCAATAGCTATTTCTGCTCAACATATAGGTTATGATAAAACAAACTCTAAATTATCGGATAATTACGATGGTTTAAATTCAGCAATCGCTAAAGCTTTATTGAAAGAAAAAAATGTATAATGTATTCTTAATCAAATTTTTAGGTTTGAAATGATAGCCTCTTTGAGTGGTAAATTAACCCTAATAGGTAAATCTGAGATTATCTTGGAAGTTAATGGAGTCGGATATCTTTTGAACGTCTCATCAAAATTAATAACCTCTTTAGATGAAATTGGATCAAAATTGACATTATTTACTGATTTACAAATTAGAGATGATAAAATAGTTATATACGGTTTTGCATCGTCAAAGGATCAAAATATTTTCAAATTGTTACAAACTGTTCAAGGAGTTGGCCCAAGAGCAGCCCTTTCTATTCTTTCAACTTTGAATGTCGAAGAATTAATTTTAGCAATTTCCTCAGGAGATAAAGCTATGATTTCAAGGGCAGATGGTGTTGGACCCAAAGTCGCAGGGAGGATAACTTCAGAATTGGTTGAAAAAGTGTCAAGTTTAAATAATAATATATCTAACAATTCTATTAGTAAAAAAATTCCTATAACACTTCAAAAAAAGTTAAATAATAACATAAATAGTGATTTGAGTGATTTGTCACTTGAAGTTGAAGACATTATTTCAGCACTAGTAAATTTGGGATATTCTAGGAGTGATGTTTTCTCAGTTGTAATGAGGATTAAAAAAGATTTTAGTCTAAATAATAAAGATAAAAATTTCACTGTCAGTCAAATAGTACCAATTGCTCTCAAGGAACTATCAGGAGGATCATAATGACGGATGAAAAAAAAGGGGATGATAGGTTAGTTCACCTTGAAGCTGTAGAGCAAAAAGAAAATCATGATTTCAGCTTAAGGCCAAAGCAACTGAAAGAATTCATTGGTCAACCTCAAGTTCAAAAAAATTTATCTACCTTTATTTCTGCAGCTAGTTCAAGACAGGAGCCTATGGATCATGCGTTATTATTTGGTCCTCCTGGCCTTGGTAAGACAACATTAGCACAAATAATATCATTTGAGTTAGGGGTTGGGTTTAGGTCTACATCAGGTCCTATTATAAATAAAGCTGGAGATCTAGCGGCTTTATTGACAAATTTAAGACCCAAAGATGTTTTATTTATAGATGAGATTCATCGTTTATCTCCAAATATTGAAGAAATCTTATATCCAGCTATGGAAGATCTTCAGTTAGATTTGATTATTGGTGAAGGCCCTTCGGCAAGAACTATTAAAATTGATTTACCCCCCTTTACTCTTGTCGGTGCAACTACTCGGTCCGGTTTATTAACCACACCATTGAGAGATAGGTTTGGTATTCAAATAAGAATGGAATTTTATAATTCTCAAGATTTAGTAAAAATACTTTTAAAATTAGCCGAAAAATTAAAATTAAATCTTGAAGAAAGTGGTGCTTACGAAATTGCAAAACGTTCAAGAGGAACTCCAAGAGTAGCAGGAAGATTGCTAAGGAGAGTTAGAGATATTTTTTCTATATCAAAAAGTAATACAATAGATAAAAATTTTGCGGATAATGCTCTCACACAGTTGGAAGTAGATAGATCTGGTTTGGATGCAATTGATAGAAAATATTTAAATGTTATTATTGAAAAATACCAAGGTGGTCCAGTAGGATTAGATACCTTGTCAGCAATTTTGTCAGAACAAAAAGATATGATTGAAGAAGTAATAGAGCCTTATTTGTTGCAACGTGGATTAATTCAAAGATCTTCAAGGGGTAGATTTGTCTCTGCTTCAGGTTGGAGACATTTAGGCTTAACTCCCCCCCAAAATGCAGAAGAACAATCTGATATGATGAATTCGAATGAGAAATAAATTTAGGAATTTTTTGCTAAATGGAAATAAATTTTCAAAATCTTGATGGTATTATAAAAAATAATAAACATCATTATGTTGTCAAAGTTTTTTTTGAAGACACCGATGCAGGTCAGATTGTTTATCATACAAACTATTTAAAATATTTTGAAAGGGCGCGCACTTCTCTCCTAAATTTATTAAAAATAGATCAAATAAACTTAAAAAAAAATCATGATATTATTTTAGTTGTAAGAAAGGCTGATATTAAATGGTTCAAACCAGCTATTCTTAATGATACATTACTGGTAGAAACATGCCTTAAATATGCCAAAAACTCTAGTATAACTATACAGCAGTTAGCATACAGGTACTGTGATATGACCAAATCAAAAGAGTTGTTAGTCAGTGGAATTATTCAAATAGTAGCTATGAGTAGTAGCTTTAAAGTAAGGCGTATTAATAAGGTTTTGAAAAATTCTTTTTTTCAAAATAGTTTACAGTAACTTTAAAGGTTAAAAAATGAATTCAGAAGTTAAGACAGAGGTTATTTCAAGTGGGCCTGATTTGACTATATTAGGTCTTTTTTTTCAAGCAGACCCTTTTGTTAAAGGAGTAATGTTTCTTCTTATTTTTGCTTCCATATGGTGTTGGGCTATTATTATCAATAAGTCCAATACTATAAGAAAGGAGAAAAAATTTTCTATGGAATTTGAGGATGTTTTTTGGTCTGGTGTTAATTTAGACAATTTGTATCAAGAATATTCTGAAAATATTAACAGTGCTCAAGTAAGAGTTTTTATAACTGGTATGAGAGAGTTTAATAGAGTAAATACAAAACATTCTTTATCTACAAATAAACTTAACGAAATATTTCAAAGAATTAATAATTCTATGCACATCTCTATAAGTAAAGAGATTGAAAAATTAGAAAAAGGTATGAGCTTCCTTGGTTCAATAGGGTCTGTAGCACCTTTTATAGGTTTGTTGGGGACAGTTTGGGGTATAGTTAATGCATTTCAATCAATAGCTATTAGTAACAACACGAGTCTTGCGGTTGTTGCACCAGGCATAGCTGAAGCTTTATTTGCAACTGCATTAGGTTTGTTAGCTGCTATTCCAGCAGTTGCTGCATATAACAAGTTTTCTAATGATTTAGAAAAATTGTCAAACAATCTTGAATATTTCTCAATAGAATTTTCATCAGTTTTGCAACGACAGGTTGAAGAAAACTAAATGTATAATCGAATCCTAATTAAAAATAAAAATAATAAAAATAAAACAATAAGCCAGATAAATGTTACCCCCTTTGTTGACGTAATGTTAGTTCTGTTGATTGTTTTCATGATTACTGCCCCTTTATTGACTGTAGGTGTTTCAGTAGATCTTCCAAAAACAAAGGCAGCTCAGTTAAACTCAAAAGGTGATCCAATTGTGGTTAGCATAAAACAAAATGGTGATTTATATATACAGGAAAGATCTATTGATGCTCTTAATCTTTTACCTCGTCTAAAGGCCATTTCTGAAGGAAATAAAAACCTTAGAATTTATGTTAGAGGTGACAAACATGTACCATATGGAATAGTTCTAGATACAATAGCTAAAATAAAAAGATCTGGTTTTAAGAAGGTTGCGTTAGTAGCTAAGTTAAAAGAAAGTTGAGACAATGTTTAAGTCAACTTTCATCTCTATAGGGCTTCATGTCTTTTTTATTATTTTGGCTTATTATGGTTTACCCTCTTTAAAAATTAAAGAGCCTATTGAATCACCTATCGATATTGTTGAAGATACTCCAATAAGTTCCAAAACGTCTCTTAAGTTAGGAGAAACTAAAGTTAAAGAAGTAAAAGAAATTAAAAAAGTAATAAAGAAAGAAAAAGTTAAAAAATCACCTCCACCGCCGCCAGTACCAAGTAAAAAAATGGTTGAAAAAAAGAATGCAGAGTTAAAAAAGAAAAAAGAAATTAGAGAAATTGCAGAATTAATTAAAAAAAAACCAAAACTTAAGAAAAAAAAAGTTAAAAAAGTTTTACCACCCAAAGTAGAAAAAAAACCAGAAAAAATAAAGAATAAACAAAAAGAAAATTTAGCAAAAGGCATTTTAAACACACTTACAAAGCCTAAAAAAAAGGTTGAAAATAGTAAAAAAGTGGAGAAAGAACATAATAACACTGAAATATTAAAAAAAATTAAAAAAATCGCAGGTAATTCAAACAGGCAAGTTCAACAAACTGAAATAAAATTAAGTGTTACGGACATTAATAAAATTCAAAATCATGTTACAAAATATTGGAATGTTTCTTATGCTGCGAGTGAAGTTAAAATGGTTATAACGCTGAAAATTAGCACTAATGTTGATGGAAGTATTAAAAGTGTTAAAATTTATGATAAAAATTTATATCAAAAAGATAAATTTTATCGTGCAACTGCTGATACTGCTAGGAGAGCAGTGTTGGATAGCTCTCCATTGCCGTTGCCAAAAGGTAAAGAAAAGAAATTTGAAAATTTTTTATTCGATTTCGACACATCCTTTATAAGTAATTACTAATTAAAATAATTTAACAGTTGCCATAATCCTGCCTCATAAAGTAATTAAAAGTTATCAAAATATTGTGGGGTTGATTTGTCTAATTATTTAAATTTATCATTTTTTAAGGTTTTAATCTTAATTTATTCTTTTTTTATCTCTAATCTCCTTGCTGACGATATTAGAATAAAAATTAATTCAGGCCAGGTTGAACCTTTACCAATAGCCATTGCTGACTTTACTGGAGAAGAGGGCAAGGCAAATGAAATTGGTAGACAAATTGCTGAAGTAATATCAAATAATTTAGTTGGATCTGGTCAATTTAAAGCAGTTGAAAGTGCAGCTTTTATAGCCCCTCCGACAAGTCCCTCGGTTAGACCAAACTTCACAGATTGGACACCTTTAGGAATTAAAGCATTAATTACAGGATCAGTTAAAAGTATTAATGAACAACAGATAGAAGTGGAATTTAGATTATGGGATATTATTGCTGAAACTGATCTTATAGGATTAAGATTAAGTGTTGACGCTCAAGCTTGGCGAAGAGTTGCTCATATAATTTCTGATGAAATCTTTGAGAGATTGTCGGGTGATAGTGGTTATTTTGATACAAGAATAGTTTATGTTGCAGAGTCCGGCCCTCAAAATAAACGCTTAAAAAGACTTGCTATAATGGATCAAGATGGTGAAAATCATCAATACTTAACAGATGGAAGTTTTTTAGTTTTAACTCCTAGATTTTCTCCAACAACACAAGAAATAACATATTTAGCATATTTTAAAAATGAACCAAGAGTATATATTTTTAATTTGGAAACAGGGGAACAAGAATTATTAGGCTCATTCCCTGGTATGACCTTTGCTCCCAGATTTTCTCCATTCGGTGATAAAATAATAATGAGTTTAGCAGAAAAAGGTGTTACAGACATCTACACTATGAATTTGAACAATCAAGAAGTAATTAGGCTTACAAACAGTTCTTCTATAGATACATCACCAAGTTTTTCACCTAATGGTAAAAAAATTATTTTTAACTCTGATCGTGGTGGTTCACAACAAATATACATAATGGATGCCAATGGAAGAAATGTTAAAAGAATTTCTTTTGGAAAAGGTAGATATGCAACACCAGTATGGGCACCAAAAGGAGAATTAATTGCATTTACGAAAATGCTTAAGAATAAATTCTACATTGGTGTAATGTCACCAGATGGATCTGGAGAAAGACTTTTAGCTGAAGGCTATTTAGTCGAAGGTCCTACTTGGGCACCTAATGGAAGAGTTTTAATGTATTTTAAACAAGAGGCTCCCATTGATGATGGGAAAAGTTCTAATGTAAATTTATATAAAATTGATATTACTGGTTTTAGAGAAACAAGAGTTTTAACGCCCAGTGATGGTTCAGACCCGGCTTGGTCTCCATTAATACCGAATTGATTGATATCATATTTAAAATGTTGAATTTTAAATTTATTTAGTTTAAGGTTTACAAAATTTTAGAAAGTTATTTGAATTAGCTAGTTTAAGGAGT
>CACCSH010000029.1:0-9017 GCA_902548635.1 uncultured SAR116 cluster alpha proteobacterium | reverse complement strand
AGTATATTTTAAGCATTTAAAGATAACTTTTAGGATTAATATTCATCTCTTAACTGACCCCAACCAATCACAAGAAAAAGAAGGTTTAGCTCGTATTTACAGTTAGGCTTTGCAACAGATGGGAGTGAATTAGTTTACTCTTAAAATTTCATAATTGACTACCATAAATCTTAATTTATAAAATAATCTAAGTATTACACAAAAGGAGTATAACGATGTCTGCACTTATCAATTACACTACTCTTGTATTTACAACTGAATTTGAGATGAACGAGATGATAAATCATATTGATAATACTAGTAAAGTATGGGTACCTGAAATGAAAAAACGTGGTTTAAAACGTTTTGTATGTACTCGCATTTGGAACAAAGGTGATACATTTAAGTTAGGGATTTTATTTGAATACGACACAAAAGAAGCATTTGAAGCAAACGTTGAGTATTTAGATAAACATTTTAATACCCTTCCTAAAACAAAAGAATTGATGACTTTAGCAAAAATAGAAGGAAGCCGAGGTATAGCAGTATTTGAAGTCTAACTATCTTCTACTTTATCTAAAATCATTGGTGTCTATTTAGGAAAGTCTTAAGCATTATGAAAACGCATTAAAAGATGCGCAACAGGGATAATTTTATTAAAAACAATGGTGTACGATATGTGACAATAGTTGTTGTTTATCAGATATTGGTTAATTAAAGTTTTTACCATTAACATTAATTAAATCGTTTAACTTATTTTTAATTCTTATTTCTAATTGTTCTGATGTAGTTATTTCACAACTCCATAAAAACTTTCTACTCCAGTCACCATTTATATAATTTAATGATACATAATCTAAGTCTCTTCGAAATATCCAACCAATAGGTCTAGATTTTTCTTCTTTATCTAATGCTGTAATTGGTTGTTGAATAAAAATTGCATTTTCAGCAACTTCATATGAATGATTAACAGAAAATATATCTAATTTTTTTAAATTTATACTTGAAATTTTTACCTTATCCTTAGATATAAAATTATAACCTCTTGTATCTTTATTACAGATTATAGACTCACCTTCTACGGATGCAATTACCTCATTGGAGAAAATTACAAATAGTATTAATGAAAATATTCTTTTCATTATCTACCAAGCCCTATTATATTTTTGGTTGTTAAAAGGCATTGTTATAAGTTTAATCATATAACCATAAAAAACTGGAAGCATTAAAACTTTAAGGGCAGCACCCATTTTATCTATGTCACCCCAATTGTCATACCTTCCTCCAGTCAAGGCAATTAAACCAATTAACATTCCCAACCATCCAAAAAAATAGCCCCTTTTCCAAAATTTTTTATATAATCTTCTTTTTTATTCTGGATAAGAGAGTAGCCAAAGGCTCCCCCAAAAACAATTAAAATACTATTAATATCTACGTACAAAAAAATACCAATTTGAAATAAGGCACCCATTACTAAAAATAGGCAAATTAATAACCCTAAATATTTACTCATCTTTGAACTCCTTAAATCTAATATTTATTGGCTCATTACAGCTTAGTATTATAATAGGTTTTGCGCCAAATGTTTCACAGTTTATATTAAAATTCAATAGATACAAAAAAATAATGGAGCAATTACAATGGCTTATATCAGCATTTTGTTACACCCAGAGTGAAGTTATGTTCACATATAGTACACCACTAATAGTTGAATACAAGCTCTGCCCTCAGATTATGTATTACTGAATATGTGTCAACAGCCACAAAATAGTCTACCGTTTTGTCCACCCTAAATTAACCGTTACCAGTACAGAGTAAGTGGGTATGAATATGTATAAATATACCTAGCTGTAATAACACTTATATGTATCACTTAAAGGGCACCATATGCACGGGACATGGGGGTATGGCTAGATATGAATGTCTAGACTTTATAGCAGATGGGGGTGTTGGGTTTAGATTGACAGATTTTAAATGAATAATATCATTATGATACAAGAAATAATTTGAGAGGCTAAACATGAAAATCATTTATTTAGTTATCATCATATTCATATTTGGTAGTAACGCATTTGCAAAACAAAAATACTTTGGAGTACCAAATAAAATATCAGATTGGACATTTTCTTGTTCTCCAGATAAAGGGTCAATTATAAATAATTATCCAAGTTATGTTTTCAAAACTAGCAAAAACAACAAAAATGTTTGTAAGGGTGGAATTTATAATCAAAGAGCTGAAATTCTATCAAAAAAAGCTCTTTCATTATCTACAAGAGCTAAATATGACTTTCAAACAGTATTTTCCTTTCAAGATAAGAGTAAGAGCTTTTATCCAGAAAAATTTGATATATTCCAAATTCATGATGGCAGAAATGGTTGTGCACCTCCACTCAAAGTAAACGTGCAATCTGGTGGGCAATTACGTCTTTACGCAGATTACAAGACTGGTCCTGGAGAACAATGTGTTAAAGATGTAATAAAATCAACCGGCTTAGGAACCACTCAAATCAAAAGAGATGGAACCGAATATAAATTAAATGTTTTACTTAATTTTGATGGAAAATCTGGGTTTGATGTAGATGTTTATTTAGATGATAAACTTGAAGTTAGTGGAAAATATTCTCCCCCAACTGGAAATAAATATGAAGCATCAAAATATTTCTATTTTAAACATGGGGTATATTCGAGAAATATGTTTGATTATGAAATGAAATCAAAAATATCTATGAAAAAAGTAAATTAAATGGATACTATCTTACAAAAAGATAGAGACGAAATGGAAATCATAGCTAAATCAGATAATGATTATCCAGTTCTTATGATTAATCAAAATAGATATTTAAAGGGTGAATTTCCAAATGGTGACCTTTATTTAAAATGGAGGTCAATAAATAAAAAAATGATAAGTGAGGTTAAAGGGAAAGTGATATGGTCTCTAAAAGTGGAAGCTCCACACTTAATTAACGGAAATCTAGAACCAATAGAAGAAATATTGGCTTATTGGTATCCATCTCATAAAGCATTTTTAGAAATGATTAATAGCCAGCACAGAAAAGATAATTTTGAATTAAGAAAAAAATTAATAAGTTATGCTGTAATACATAGATGTGATGGAAGAAACGTTCCACAAATAAAGTAAACTTCCATAATGAAATGCTAACCATTTTAATGTTTCATAAATAGATATATAGCAGAGTAAATATAATCAGTTTCAAATTATATGGATGAGATTTGAGTATAGTGGATGTGTAAGTCTATATGAACAATTGATAACTAATTTAATTAGAAATAGTCAATGTATTGAGAGTATTACTAATTTAGTATAAAATTAAGATATGTTACATAAACAAAAAAAAGTACTGATTTGGTGTGCTATATTATGCTGGGGATTATTCATACTAAAAGAATATATTTAATGGTTTTAACTAATATAATCCAAGAGTACAAAATCCCAATGGAAATCCAATCAAGATTGCAAGTACAATCTCTGACCATAATGAATCATTAAATATAAATTCCTCTTTTTTAGACATTCAATACCCCTTTTACATAACAATAAACTTATCCTACTTAAATGCTATTATAACAAGTAAAATATACATTATATTTATTACCTAACACAAAAATGCTAAAGGATTCAGGTTCAATTTTATCATATATGGTTGGAGAGGGTTTTTATGTCTGCATAAGTCAGTATGCTTAGTTAAATTGTTTTAACTCATTAAACCTTTTAATAACTTCTGATGCATTTAAATAAGTTGGCATCTCTATTCTGATGCCATCAAAATCAACTTGGCCTTGACCCAGTTTTCTTGCCTTTTCAAAAACTTCAACATGAGAAGTAGCTGTTTCTAATTGTTTTTTTGTAGGTGAAAAAATATTATTAATTATATCACAGTGACTTGCGTTGACAGTACTCTTTGACAACATTCCAATATCACGAGCTAGTTCTGTTTGTGTTCTTACTCCTTCATCATCAGCCCAAGTGTAAGGCATATCAATGGAAACAACATCAGCAGCACAGCACACAACATGGAAACGTTCGCGAACATAATTGAGAATTTTACTTGTTTTATTGCGTGGAGATTTTAAGCTAACACTCATATCCTCTGATGCAACTAAAGATGCAACTACTCTTTGTTTTTTTTCTAAAATAGATAGAGCATTTTCTAAACCAATTGCCTGTTCTATATTAGGAACTATTTCAGTAGAGTTTATCTCTTTTCCAAATTCTTTTTCTAAGTCAGAAATGCAATTAATAAGTTTATCAATTTGGTGAGAGTAATTAGCTTTAGGTAATAATACTGTGTCAACATTTGCAGAAATAGCAGCTCTCAAGTCTTTTATTCCATCTAGGTCTTCCAGAGGATTTATTCTTACAGCAGCAACCTTGCCACTTTTTTTCCATGTAGCAATAACTTCAGGCATTATTTTTCTAGCAAATTCTCGTCGTTCAGGAACACAAAAGTCTTCAAACTCTTGAATGCAAACATCAGCCGAACTTTCATTAGCTTCATCAATATGGTTTTCTGTTGCTGCACCAACAAAAAGCCAAGAACGTCTCAAATGAATAGGGCGTATTTTATTCATTTCCTACTCATCCACATATCATCTCTATCTCTCCATTGAGAGTAATCATTCTCTGCATTGATTATATCTTCAAATGATGGAGTTGCCAATTCATCCTTATCAATTGGAATATTAGATTTATGTTTTACTACTAGTTCTTTTGAAACACCAATATCTCTATGAAATCTTTCATGAAAAGCCTTTCTCATGGCTTCTTCTAATTCACCATAAGTACTAAAACCATGATGCATTATAAAACTATCATGTATAGGTAATGCAGGAGCATCCATCTTAGCAAATTGAAGCATTATGTTTTCAGCTATAATACTATCTTCAAATTGTAATCTATTTCCTAAACCTCTAAAGAAGTAATCTTTAATTGGCTTGTGGGCATTTAATATAGCTTCTTTAAGCTCTTTCCATGACATACTTATTTCATCTAACTCAATACCATCTGGCTTTCTATCAAGTGTTGTAGACGCTTGAAACATGGCATTAAACGCTTGTTTAACTACATCACGATGCTCTTCTCCTGCTACTCTGCTATAGGCATCTTCACTGCCTAATTCTTTGTTATAGACAGAGTAAATCATGTTAGGATTAAGCTGAGAATAATCATGCTCTGATGTGGCTTTACTATCTATGGTTATAAAGGGTCTATATTCACTTGGAACATTTTGCCACCATCCTCTATAGAACCTTCCACCTTCTTCAAATGAATTGTTAGAGAAGATACGTACTAATGTTCTTTTAGTTAGGTCTATAGGTTGTTTTTCAGTGTCATCAAATAGTCTTTCTTGGAGTGCTAAAACATCCTTATCTAAAATACGTAAATCTACCCAATGTCTTATAAAACATTGGTTGATAGTTCTAAGGTTTTTTCTAGCTTTCTCAGTAAAAGTATCTTCTTCATAATCAACTAATAATTTCCTTCCATCTATCTCATTACGTAAAAGGATAGTTTCTGCATCTAGATTAGTTTTTAAGTGAATTGCTGGATGCTCTGATATTTCATTAAGCATCTCTAATAATTCTTCTCTTGCACGATATCTAGTTAAACCACCTTGCATTTTAATACGGTCATAATACCCATCTTTGGTAACCACAATAAGGTTAAGTAATTGCAGTCCGTCAAATGCATTCATAGTCATCCTGTATGTAAGATTTGGGCTACGGTATCTACTGTTACTTGAGTAGTGATTATTATGCTTGTGAATTGAGCACTCAGCTTCAGGGTGTATGTGTGATGCTTTCCATATATCGGTTAGAATATATTCTATAGCATATAAGAAACGTTGATATTCTGCAGCTGTTCTAGAACGTTGACGGGTTTCAGCATTAGTTATGCGTTCTGATAATTTCTTGGCAATTTCTATAATATTTGTCATGTTAAATATTATAGAGAGAGGTATGATTTAATTTCAATGGAAAACATACCTAACGATAATGAAAACATGCTCAGTTTACTTTCTAATTAGTGGTCTTTTTTTATTCTTAGCCTTACTACTTCAGCGAATAAAACTAAGCTCAACAAAGGCCAAATTACACAGAATAACCAAACATTAATTTCTTCATATGAGATACCCAAAAATCTTGCTGTATCAATTAATAATTGAACGCAAAAATCATATATAATATCAATCCATAATATCCCACTATTTGCCATCATTGTGACCCTTCATCTATGATTATTTTTCCAAGTCAAGTAGGTCAAAATATGTCTATAAAAAGAATTATTTGTCATAATTACTCAAAATAGTTAACGCTTTACTAGATTTACTAAATTTGATTAGAATAAAGGTATGAACAGCTTTATGAAAATTGTCATAATTGATATTTTATTGTTTGGTAGTTTATATATTTACTTTGTAGGTATTTGATTAGCGAGATAAATATGGAAAAGAAAACATGGAAACGTTTATGTCAGTTTATATGATTGGTGACGTGGATATACACAATATAGAAGAATACAAAAAATATATGGAAAAAGTTAAACCTATGATTGAAAGCTATGGAGGTGAATACTTAATTCGGGGTGGAGAGATAGATTCTTTGGAAACAAATTTATGGAAACCTACTAGAATGGTATTAGTAAAATTTCCTGACAAAAAATCAGATATGAAATGGTATGATCGTGAAGAATACAGACCTTATAAAAAAATAAGATTAGAAAATTCTACTTCAAACATACTTATGGTTGAAGGAATATAATAATATAGTAACTGTAAAGTTATAATTTTATTTTTTTATATTTTAAATTAGCCAATAGGTTATATGTATGAATGAACAAAAAAATTCAATACCATCAGCAAAACTAATTAGTCATGTTTTAATAGATTTTTCTAGTGAAGCAGAAATGGAATTATTTATAAATTATGTAGAAAAAACAGGTTCAAACTTTTATGAAAGTATGAAAAAAATTGGATTGATGCGCTTTAGATTGAATCAGGTATGGAACAAAGAAGGTGGTTTTGCATTATCAACATTATTTGAATATAAAGACGAAAATGCCTATGTTAAGGGACAAAAAGTTATAGAAAAACATTTTAAAGAGAATGAAAATTTCTTTAAGAAAATCACTGTGAAAAGATTAACCACAAGAACACTTAATTTATTAGATTATAATTATTAACAACCATCTGCTCCAGAGCCTAACTATACCTATCTAGCAATACCGCTTTGACCTAACAAAAGTTAGCACTTTTTCATTAACAAAATCCTAAAAATTAATTATCTTAAATTTATGAATATTAATTTAAAATTTTGTATTTTTTTATTTTCATTATTTTTTTCTATAAGCAATATTCATGTGAAACCGATTAAAGCAAATGAAAATGATATTAAAATTAAAGAAGCTCTGGGTTTTATGATTGGGGGAGATGGTGGATGGAAATCCTTTTCATCTTTCCATGAAGTACAAGGTTGTAAAGTAACTTATCATCAAACATATATGGGTATGAAGTTGATAGTTGACTATGACTTTGATAAAGTAATTTGGAAGTCTGCTTCTACAAAAGAAAGTGAAGGTAAAACTTTTTTCATACTTAATGGTCAAGTAGGTGCACAAACATTGAAAGCAGTTAGTTTGGAAACAAATGAAGATTTGTCCAATGGTTTGTTTGTTTTTGGATTAATAGGAGGTGCATCCTCACAAATAATATTCCCAATATTTACTGAAATTTCAAGATTTGAAAATGCCTTGATTGATTTATCAGAAATATGCCAAGGTATTAAAACAAAATATTAGTAAATGGGGTGTCTAGATATGATTAACAAAATTTATTATAAACTATTTCCATTTCTTGTAATTTTCCTTCTTTTATCAAAGAACGTTTATGCTCAAGGTTCTGCTGCCGACCAATATAAACAAATGGGTGGTATCGTAGGTCTAACAGAAGTGTGTTTTAAAACTAAGAATTTAGAATTAGCGTTATTTAAGCAAATTGGTCAGTTATTTTATACTCAACCAGAAATGGGACAAATGATGTTTGGGCTTTTGTATTCTTACTTTAATGCTAAGTCAGTGGCTATGGAAAAAAAGGTTGTATGGAATGGTACAACGCAATCATATAATAAGAAACAATTTGATTGTAACAATGCAGCCGATAAAAAACTGATAAAACAATTTGAGATGCAATTAATGAACGGTTTAAAATCTCAAGGCTAAGTTTATGACTACTTTAATACGTTTACAAAATGATTGAAGTATATAAGAAGTTCATACTTATGCTTGGACTAACAGTAATATTCATATACGTATTATATCAAATATAAAAACCCATCTGCTGCACACCCTAACTATACATATCTAGCCACACCCCCATGTCCCATGCGTGGGTAGGGTCAGTTAAGTGATACATATAAATGTTATTATAGTTATAGTATTAATAACACAAAAGGTGACACAGAACCCCTGTACTCAGTAAAGACTTTTTAACTGTCAAAGAAAATGTGCCTGTTGACACAGTTTCAGGAACACATAAACTGATTCTATTGCTAAAGTATTGATAGGTTAATGGTGGAAACAAATACTGCAAATAGAAAGAATAACTATATTGTTATTTATGATTTTCTTTCAGAAAAAAAGTCAGATGAATATAAATCCTCTTTTAACAAATTGTATCCAAAAGGTGTTACTCACGGCCAGTGGGCTGAAGATGCAGTTGGAGAGTTTGCAACATGCTCTCAAACGTGGCTTGGAAACAATAGTACCTTTTTTTGTTCTCATTATTTAGCTAACTCAAAGGAAGATGTAGAAAAGCAAGTTCAAAGTTGGGGAACAGATAAGTATGCTAGTTTTTTTGTTGTTGAAGTAGAGAGGTTTACATCAAGTTTAAAACCAAAAGATGAAATAGTAAACTTAGATAAGTGGTATGAAAATAATAAATAAAATCAGACTATAAATTCCTGTCTCATACAGACTCATACAGCCACTTCAACCACATTTCATGCACCATTGACTCTGATTA
>CACCSH010000028.1:0-9722 GCA_902548635.1 uncultured SAR116 cluster alpha proteobacterium | reverse complement strand
AATTTTAATTTTTCATATTCTCCATATGTAGAAAGTTTTGAAGTTAATGACCATTTAATTATTTTTGATCGTGATATCTTTGGAATGCCAGAAAAAAAGAAGAAATCATGGAGAAGAAAAACAGAAAATTTTCTTAAAGACTTAAATACCATTGAAGCTGGTGACTTAATAGCACACATTGACCATGGAATAGGCCTATATGATGGATTGGAAATGATTTCTTCCTCTGGTGTAGATCATGATTGCCTGAGGTTAATTTACAGTGGAGGAGACAAGTTATATCTACCAGTTGAAAACATGAATTTGTTGAGCAGGGTAGGTGATACAAATTTTTCACGAGATCTTGATAAACTTGGTGCCGCTAATTGGCAAAATAGAAAGGCAAATGTCAAAAAGAAAATTAAGGATATGGCTGAGAAATTAATAAGAGTTGCAGCTCAAAGAGAAATAATATCAACAGAAAAACTATTTGTTACTGAAGATTATAAAAGTTTTTCTGGAAAATTCCCGTTTCAGTTAACTGATGATCAAAAAAGGGCTATCAATGATATAATTTTAGATTTAGAAACTGGCAAACTAATGGATAGATTGATTTGTGGTGATGTCGGTTTTGGCAAAACTGAAGTTGCATTAAGAACATCTTTTATTTTAGCAAATTCTGGTTACCAAGTAGCTTTAGTAGCCCCAACTACAATTTTAGTAAAACAACATTATAAAAGTTTTTCTGAAAGGTTTAAAACAACCTCATTAAACATCTCTTCCTTATCACGAATGACTAGTTTAAAAGATAGAAACAAAATAAAAAATGACCTTAAAACTGGTGAAGTTAATATTGTAATTGGAACACATGCTTTACTTTCTAACGACGTAGATTTTAATAATTTAGGATTGCTAATTATAGATGAAGAACAACATTTTGGAGTCGCGCAAAAAGAGAAAATAAAAGAACTTCAAGGAAATATTCATGTGTTGACACTATCAGCAACTCCAATTCCAAGAACACTTCAGTTATCTTTGTCTGGACTTAAACAACTTAGCTTAATCACCACTCCTCCTGTAAACAGATTATCAATAAGAACCTTCGTCTTAGAGTGGGATAAAGTTGTGCTATTAGATGCTTTAAATAGAGAAAAAAATAGAGGTGGACAGACGTTCATTGTCTGCCCCAGAGTTAAAGATATAGATAGCTTGTATGATAGAATAAAAACAATGGTTCCTGATTTATCAATTAGTGTTGCACATGGGCAAATGAAGATAGATGAATTAGATAAATCAATTAATTTATTTTCAGACGGTATCACAGATATTTTGATATCTACTAATATCATTGAATCTGGAATTGATATACCTAATGCGAATACAATAATAATCCATAAAGCTGATATGTTTGGCCTCTCTCAATTATATCAACTTAGAGGTAGAGTTGGTCGTAGTAAAACTCGTGCTTATTCTTATTTTACAATTGATAAAGATAAAATTTTACAAAAGAAATCTCAGCAAAGGCTAGATGTGATAAAAACACTTGATAATCTTGGAGCAGGTTTTTCCCTAGCAAGTTATGACATGGATATTAGAGGGGCAGGTAATCTACTTGGTGATGAACAATCTGGACAAATCAAAGAGGTGGGGGTTGAGTTGTACCAAGATATGTTAAAAGATGCTGTAAGTTCATATAAAGAGGGTGGTAAATCCATTGAAGAAACTTGGTCTCCTTCGATATCTCTTGGACTACCAGTTCTTATTCCAGAAACATACGTTTATGACCTTTCTACCAGAATGTCTCTTTATAGGAAGGCAGGTGAGCTATTAAACAAAGAGGATATAGATAATTTTACTGAAGAGCTTTTTGATAGATTTGGACCTCCACCTATGGAAGTTAATAATTTATTAGCTACTTTGATGATTAAAAATAAATGCCTTAAAAATAAAATAAAAATTATAGATGCCGGCCCCAAAGGTATTTTAATTGGTTTTAAAAATAATTATTTCGAAGATACAAATAAACTATTCAAATGGATAAGTGACAAATCTGGTTTAATAAAAATTAGACCTGATCAAAAACTTTTTATTCAAAAAAATCTAAAAACGCGGGATGATAAAATAGATACAGTTGTAGATATTATAAGTCAGTTAGAATTGTTAAGCGTTTAGTCTATATTCGACAATCAAAAGTACCTTTGGCTGTGTCATCAGCATAAGTTTTTATTTTGATTAACACTACTTTATTATGATTTTTACAAATATTTTTAATTTTATCTTTTATATTTGAAGGAATATTAGTTATAGAATTTTTTTTAATTTTCCATTTAATTTCAAATGGTTTTTCTTGATAGGTTATAGGAGGTAATACTATATTTTCTTTGTTTGAGATCTTAGTATGTTGATTGCAGTTTGATAAAAATAATAATAAGCATATAATTATTAGAACTTTATACATTTTAAAACTCTCCTATTAATCTTAATGGATTAACATAATGTAAAATATTATTTTTGAAATATTTGTTTCAAATAGTGGAAAAGAATTTCACCAAGTTCCAACGTTTTTCATACTTGACCATGGCTCTTTTATTTCAAGATTTTCACCTTGTTGAAGTAATTCAATAGAAATATTATCAGGTGATTTAACAAAAGCCATTCTTCCTTCTCGTGGAGGTCTATTAATTGTTACGCCTGTATCTATTAATTTTTGACAAGTATCATAAATATTTTTCACTGAAAGCGCCAGATGACCAAAATTTCTTCCAGAATCATATTTCTCTGGTTCCCAATTATAGGTTAGTTCAATTTCTGGAGAACGAGTTTCTTTTGCATTTTTTTCATCTTCTGGAGCCGCAAGAAAAATTAAAGTAAATTTGCCTTCAGGAACATCTTTTCTTCTAATTTCAACTAAACCAAGCTTATTACAAAAAAAGTCTATTGATTCATCTATATTAGTTACTCTAATCATTGTATGTAAAAATTTCATATTAAATCCAAAATGTTAAATAAATATATTATATAGATAATACAATTTAATTAATTATACTACTATCATTACAAATAGTATCAGAGATTTTTATGAATTTAGAAAAATATGAAGTTGGGTTTAATATACCAGCAACCATTGGTATGGAACTTAAAGACATACAAACGCCTTCATTAATTATAAATTTCAAAGTTTTTCAAAATAATATTATAAAGATGAAAAATTTTATTCTAGAAAATAATGTCAAACTTAGACCTCATGCAAAAATGCATAAATCAATTGATGTCGCAAACTATCAAATCAACTATGGTGGCGCTCACGGAATTTGTTGTCAAAAAGTTAGTGAAGCAGAAATTTTTGTAAGAGGTGGCATTAAAGATATTTTAATAACCAATCAAGTTACAGACTTATATAAGATTAATAGATTAACTAAAATGGCATCAAAAGAATTAAAATTAGGTTGTTGTGTTGATGATGCAGAAAACATTATAAATATTCAAAGATCAGCAGAAAAAAATAACGCACAAATTGATATATATATAGAGTATGATTGTGGAGCAAATCGATGTGGTGTAAGTTCATTTGATCAAATTAATGAACTTTTAAATTTACTTAAAAGAATGAAAAATTTAAGTTTTGTAGGTTTTCAGGCTTACAATGGCTCAATACAACATATTGAAGATTTTGATTTAAGAAAAAAACAAGTAAAAAAAACAAGTAAAAAAATCAAATATTTACAAACAAATTTTAAACAATATAGTCCAATTATTACTGGTGTTGGAACAGGTTGTTTTGACTTAGAAGTCAGCGAAGATGTATATGACGAAATACAAGTTGGTTCATATGCCTTTATGGATGCTCACTATTCATCCCTAAAACATAATTATGAAACAAATAATACTAATAATTTTGATAACTCATTATTTGTTCTATCTGGCGTAATGTCTAATACATTAGGAAATCACGCAATTGTAGATGCTGGTTTGAAATCAATGTCGGTAGATAGCGGGTTGCCTTTAATAGTTAATGATGGATTAGAATATATAAAATGTTCTGATGAACATGGTGTGTTATCCGACCCTACTAATTCTCTTAAAATAAACGATAAAGTTTTTTTAATTCCCGGACATTGTGACCCAACGTGTAATCTTCACGATTGGTATGTTGTAATTGATGATAAGAAAGTTGTAGATTTGTGGCCAGTGTCAGCCCGTGGCTTCAGCTTTTAACAATAAATTTATAATATTTAATATCAATATATAATTTAATTGAATGGCGGATGGGTTGATTGGTAGTCAGTATGATCATTACCTTTGCAAGTGAGACAGCCACAAATCTATCAATATCTGCCTATTTATTTGTCAAACCTAAATTATTTAGCTACATTTACTTCTTTGAGTATTTAAAGTATTTATTTCTTGATTATTGTTTATTAACAAAACTTTCAACTTAATTTTTCTTTTTATAGGGTGCTTTGATGTCACAGGAAAATAGTTCGTATGGCGAGTGGGTTCTTAAATACAGATTTCTAGTTTTAGGTCTTATTGCATCTGTAACTTTGATTGCTGCTGCAGGCGCCCAATTTCTCTACTTTGACAATGATTACAGAGTGTTCTTTGGTAAAGAAAACCCTCAACTTAAAGCATTTGAACAAATCCAGCAGACCTATACCAAGATTGATAACGTTAACTTTGCTGTTGATCCAATTTCAGGCAAAGCTAACGCGCCTGAGGTGCTTGCCGCTGTTGAAGAATTAACAGACATTGCGTGGCAACTTCCTTTTTCCATCCGAGTTGATAGTCTTTCAAATTATCAGCATACCGAGGTTAAAGGTGATGATTTGATAGTCAGGGATTTATATACTGATGCAATTTCAATGAACGCTAATGAGCAAGCTTTGGTTGATAATGTTAGCACGACCGAGCCAGCTCTGGCAGGAAAAATTCATGATAAGCAACATCGGGCTACATCGGTAAATGCAACCATTCAAATGCCAGAAAAAAACGCTGACGAGGTTGCCATTGTAGCGGCCGCTGCACGCAAAATGGCTGCCGAGATCGAAGCCAAACATAACGTCAAAATTCGTTTGGGGGGTGTTATTTTTCTTAATAACGCTTTTTTGGAGTCATCAATGCTAGACATGGCAACATTAGTGCCTGCGATGTATTTGGTCATTTTGATTGTCGCTTATTTATTGCTTAGATCGATAATGGCAACATTTTTGGTGCTGTTTGTTGTTGTGCCAAGTATCATGGTAGCTATGGGTGCTGGAGGGTGGATGGGCATTGGCCTGACACCGCCATCGGCCAGTGCACCAACCATTATAACCACCCTTGCGGTCGCCGACTCAATCCATTTATTGGTAAGTATGTTTAACCGAATGCGGGCAGGGCATAGTCAACGCGACAGCTTGCTTTACAGTATAAGAGTTAATGGTAAACCTATTTTTCTAACTAGTCTGACAACAGCTCTGGGTTTTCTGTCGATGAATTTTTCAGATTCACCACCGTTTCATGACTTGGGTAATATAACAGCAATAGGTGTTATGGCTGCCTGGATATTTTCAATTGTTCTATTACCTATTCTCATCAGCTTTGTGCCGCTAAAATCAAAAGCTACTTTGGCAAAGCTTGATGATAAAATGGGAAAGCTTGGTGTATATGTCGCTTCGCGTTATAAGTTGTTTCTAACAGCCAGCGTTATTATCTCAGTTAGTATTCTCTCACTTATTCCACTCAATGAAATCAATGATGACTTTGTTAAATATTTTGACGACTCAGTACAGTATCGTCAGGATACCGACTGGATCAGTAGCAATCTAACCGGTGTCAATCAGGTACAATTTAGTTTGCCTGCTGGCGAATCCAATGGTGTTAGCGATCCGATCTTTATTGAAAAAGTATCTAATTTTACCGCTTGGGCGCATAACGAGCCTGTGGTAACGCACGTCCAATCTATTTCAGACACTTTTAAGCGTCTTAATCGTGATTTGAACGCTGGTGATCCGGCTTTTTACCGAGTGCCCGATTCACGGGAACTTGCCGCCCAATACCTACTTTTATATGAGTTATCCTTGCCATTTGGTTTGGATTTGAACAATCAACTTGATATCAGCAAATCATCAACACAGGTTATTGTCACAATTGACGATATGACCACGAATGAACTTCGTGCCTGGATTGCTCGGGCTGAGAGCTACCTAAAGGATGAGCTTGATTTTAACCTGACAGCTGTTGGACCTACTGTAATGTTTGCTTATATTTCCGAACGTAATATTCAAAGTATGCTGCTAGGAACCCTTGTTGCAGTTTTTCTGATTAGTGGTGTTATTCTAATTGCCTTACGTGATGTCCGGCTTGGAATCATCAGCTTGATACCTAATTTGCTGCCTGCGGCACTCGCCTTTGGCCTTTGGGGTTTGCTTGTGGGGCAGGTCAATATGGCTGTCGCTGTTGTTGCGGGTATGGCGCTTGGCGTTGTGGTTGACGATAGTGTTCATTTTCTTAGCAAATATCAGATTGCTCGTCGCGAATTAAACCTGTCTGCGCATGATGCTGTCATTTCTGCTTTCAATGGTGTTGGTACGGCACTTGTTGTCACAACCTTGATACTTACAGCTGGTTTTTCTATTCTGGCTCAATCTACTTTCGGCGTGAACAGCAATATGGCAATGTTAACAGGTATAGCACTTGTTATAGCTTTGATTGCTGATATGACTTTACTTCCTGCATTGCTGATTGCCCTTGATAAGGATAAAAAAGAAACCACACCGGTAATGGGTGCTAAAGAAGCACCGCAAAACGTTTAAGCCATGATGTTGTCTAAGGAGACTAAAATGAAACTCGCTACTGTAACCACTTTTGTCGCAATTGCCTCTGCTGTTATGACAACGGTGGTAATTGCCTCGCCTGAAAAAGGACTAGAGATTGCGATTCAAGCCGATAGCCGCGACAAGGGGTTTGGTGATTCAACCGCCCAGATAAAAATGATCTTAATGGATAAATATGGCCAATCAACTGAACGTGCCATCCGTAATAGAACGTTTGAGGGTGATAACGAAGGTGATAAGTCTCTGGTGATATTTGATAGTCCAGGGGATGTGCGTGGCACAGCTTTCCTTTCGCATACAAAAAAAGCTGACTCGGATGACCAATGGTTATATTTGCCAGCTCTGAAACGCGTTAAGCGTATCGCATCCTCAAATAAGGCAGGTCCTTTTATGGGTAGTGAATTTTCGTATGAAGATATCGCCAGTCAGGAAGTTGAAAAATACACCTATAATTATCTGCGTGATGAAGTGTTGAATGGTCTTGACTGTTTTGTTGTTGAATATGATCCGGTTGATCGCAAAAGTGGCTATAAGCGCCAGATCGTTTGGATGGATAAGGCTGAGTACCGCGTTCACAAAATTGATTTCTATGACCGCAAAGACGCACTTTTGAAAACCTTGATTTATGAAGATTATAATCAATATCTAGATAAATTCTGGCGGTCTAATCGTTTGGTTATGATTAATCACCAGACAGGCAAGAAAACGGAACTCGTGTTTGCCGATTGGAAGTTTCAGACCGGTATGACCGAACGTGATTTTGAAAAATCCGCATTGAAACGGACACGATGATTACGTATTATGCTCGTTGCTTTGCTATTGTCCTTTTGTTAACACAACCGGCTTTTGCTGGTAAGGTTAATGGCACGCTTTCGTCACGGCTAGATTTTTATCCTGATCATGCTGATGGTACGGCGTCAGAAGGGCGTTCAGCGGAAGTAAAGATTGATGCCTTTCATGATTTTGAGGGAAGTCGAATTGTGGGTGAATTCATTTTCCGTGGGGATAAAAAAGATAGTGGTCGTCGGATCACTGAAGCTCGACAGGCTTATTTTCGTAGTCCCTTCGCCGGATTTGATTTTTTTGTTGGAAATCGTCAGGAATTTTGGGGTAAGGCAGAAAGTAAAAATGTTGTTGATGTTATTAATCAGTCCGATGCTGCAGCAAATGAGGGTAAATCAGGTAAACTTGGGGCACCATCTATATCTGCTGAACGCTATCTAGATGTTGGTGACCTGCAGCTTTGGTATATTTCTAGTTTTCGAGAAAAAACATTTAATGATAGTGACGCGCATCCGAGTAGTGGAGTTCCGGTCAATTCTGCACAATATGCGCGTAAGAATGGCAAGGATGCAGATGATTTTGCAGCACGCTTGTCTAGCTTTGCTGGAGATTGGGATCTAGCAGGAAGTGTTTTTTACGGTACCGCTCGTGATCCCATTTTGTCTGTCAATAGTAATGGAAGCCTATTAAACCCTCATTACGCTTTACAAAAATCAATAGGATTTGAAGCTCAATATACGGGCAATGTAACATTGCTCAAATGGGAAAGCCTTCATGGCACTCAAAGTAGCTTAATTGGCGCTCATGATTTCATGGCGGCTGTTGCGGGGATTGAATATACTTATTACGGAGCATTTGAAACAATATGGGATATTGGCCTGATTGGTGAAATTCAACATGACGACCGTCCACAGGCCGCAGCCAATCAATTTGGTGTTGCGGGTGTAAGGCTTGTATTTAATGACATTGCAGACAGTAAATTCTTATTTTTGGCATCAGTGGATCGTAAAACGGATCAGTCCTTTGTCTCTTTGGAAGCCTCGAGACGAGTCAATGATGTTACCAGTGTCAAATTGACCAGCCAGTTTTATAATGCACGCACGGCCACGTCTGCATTTGGGCAGTTATCGGATGATGATGCAATCACTTTAACGCTAAATATATTTTTTTAGAACAATATGTTTTTTAGTAAACTTCAATAAAAATCAGGATTATTGTACTTGTTTCCTAATGAACATTGATCAATGTTTACAAGTTGTTCTACCAACTTATTTACAAATAATTAAATAAGCCTATATTTATAGTAGGTATTTATCTAGCCAAGTTTTTGTTATTTTTTAGTCATTATGCTTCGGATGGGTGTTAATTTTATGGAAAATCTGTCCCCCAATTGAGAGGTTTGGATATCTAAACTAAAATGCTAATTTTTTCACTCATAGTAATTATAATATTTGGAAATTTGGTTTATGCTTATCAATGTATTTTTCAAACACGCAAGTACATTGAGAAATATGGCTTCGGTGAAGGCAGCGCAATTATGACAAGACTTGTTGGTACTTTTGCTGCTGGCTTTGCAGTCACCCTAGGTGTTGCTTTATTCACTTCAGTCGAAGGCGCTTGGTTACTATTTGTCTATGGTTTTGTGCAGGCATGTATTGGCGCTGTTGTATGCTTTCAAACTATACATAGTTATTGGGGTTCTGTTGACGGCGTAAAGACATCTGCTGAAGGGTACGTCGCTCCTGCTATAATAGCATTTTTAAACTTAATGGTGCTTGTTACTGGTTGGGACATTCTGTTTAAAATATGATCACTATTTTAAGATAAAGGTTATTACCATCACTGTGTCTATTAGGCACTTTTAATTTTTTAAGAGCTAATGGATTTAGCTTATTTTTAGTTCGCAACTTCTGTCCCACAATTTTACCGAAGGGTGAATCGGACAGCAAGGAATAATTTAGAAGCTAAATAGTTGTAAGCTATTGTAATTTAATAGTGAGATTTTTCTTATTTTAAGATGATTGTTATCGGTAGTTAGCAAGATATAGTGTTAAAAAAAAACTGTCTATGGACAGTGGATTATGAACAATCCCTTCATTATCCTTGACCCATGGTCCTTGGATGATTTTACTTTTATCATGGTTT
>CACCSH010000027.1:0-10547 GCA_902548635.1 uncultured SAR116 cluster alpha proteobacterium | reverse complement strand
TAAGACTAAATAGAAGAAATTTCATTAAAAATACGTCTTTAATTACTTTATCATCTTGTTTTAGTCAGACATTAATAATGAAAGCGTTAGCAAATAATCCATTAAAAGTTTACTCTGTCAATGTAGCTAAAGTAACTAATAGTTGGAACGAAATGAGTGAAAAAGCCGACGTTCCAATAGATTTTTATCTTAAGAAAGGTTCTTCAAAAGAGTTTCTCCAGTTATTTTCTAAAGTAGGTGGAGGTCAAAAATTATACGATGCTATAACTGATAATGGTGGTAGCCAAGAAGATCATTTATTTGAAACAGAATCTATAGTAACCCTTGATACGACTAGAATAAAAAACTGGAAAAACTTGATGCCTCAATATAAAGAAGGAAATCTTGCTGCAGATACAATTAGAAACAAAAACGGTGAAGTTGTTGCTGTGCCATATATATCAAATGCTGATTCTTTAGCCTATAACAAAGCAAAAGTTGGTGCTGACATTGATAGTTGGGATGCATTATTTGACAGTCAATTCAAAGGTTATGCGTCTTTGCAAAATGAACCAGGTCCAACTTTATCCACTACAGCTTTATATTTAAAAGAAACTGAAAAACAAGATATTATTGATCCTTCTGATTTGTCAAAGTCAGAGTTAAAAGGTGTCTGCGAATTTTTGATTGATAAAAAAAAGAAAGGACAATTTAAAACCTTTTGGAAAGATTTTGGTAATGGTGTTGATTTACTTGTTAGTGAACAAGTACTTGTTTCGTCTTGCTGGGAGCCTATAGCTGTTATAGCTGCAAAAAAAGGTGCTGATATTCATTATGGAACTATGAAAGAGGGGCATCAGACTTGGAATAATGTATGGATGCTAACTAAAGGTGGAAAAGAAAGAGGTCAGGAGGATAATTTTTACAAATTGATGGACTTATATTTATCCCCATGGTTTGGTGCAAGAACTCTTTCTATGTTTGGTTTTACACCTCAAATGATAGGAGTACATGACTATATTAAAACAAATCCAAGTGAGTTTGACAAAAATAAAGAGGAAATTATAGCTCAAAGACTTAAGAATAAAGCTAAAAGATTAGCTGTAAAAGGAAATTGTTGGCAAAATTTATATCCACAAGAGCTTGTCTCTTACCAGAATTGGTGGAAAAAGATACAAGCTGCCTAATATTTTATGAATTTGATTACAGGATTTTACAAATGTCTTACGGAAATATTTTTAAGCTATTAAAAGAAAACCATAAAAAAGACTGGCTTTTATACACTAAGCACGAATTTGTTAACAAATTATCAAATGATACCCTCAAAGAAGAAAATTTTTTACATTATTTAACCCAAGATTATTTATTTTTAATTCAATTCTCTAAAGCCTGGGCTTTAGCAATTTTGAAATCTGATAATCTTGAAGAAATGAAAATTGCAGCTAGCACAGTAAATGACTTAATAAATTTTGAAATGGAACTTCATATTGACCTATGTGCAAATTATGGAATATCAAAATCTGATTTAGAAAATGCTGATGAAGAAAATCAAAATATTGCCTATACTAGATATGTTTTAGAGCTTGGTTATTCAGGTGATTTGCTAGATTTATTATCATCTCTTGCTCCATGTGTGCTTGGTTATGGTGAAATTGGTATTAACTATAAAAATAGTAATCCAAAAACGCATATGTATCTAAAGTGGATACAGACATATTCTAGCAATGAATACCAAGACGTGTGCAAAAATGTAGCTAATTTAATAGACAAAGCATTTATTTTAAGATTAGGAGACGATTTTGTAGGTACTTACAAATGGCAAAAAGTTAATAAAATTTTTAATAAGTCTACTCTTCTTGAAATAGATTTTTGGAATATGGCAATGAAATAATATAAGGAGTATCTTTAAAAATACTCCTTAATTAAATATAATTAGGAAAAGCTGTTTTGAGCTACTGTCATGGCTACTAACATGGGAATAGACAATATTACATTTTTTCTAGAAAACAACATTGCTTTTCTTGCTGCTTTAGCTTTAGTCTCTGCATCGACTTCAATTATACCTAAAGCTTTTTTTTGATTAGGCCATATTACTGCCCAAACATTCACAAACATTATTATTCCAAGCCACATGCCAATACCTATTGGCCATTGTCCCTCAGAAAATGTCATTGCATCATGAAGATAACCATTTAAGTGGGCTAAAATCAAACCGGACAAAACTGTGGCGACTGCACCCCATCTAAACCACCATAATGCAGCTGGGGCAATAACTTTACTAATAGCTGGCTTTTGTTCATCTGGGATCTTGGCCATATTAGGTATTTGTACAAAATTAAAGTAATATAATATACCAACCCACATTATAGCAGCTACAACGTGAAACCATCTTAATAGCCACATATTAAAAGCTGTTTGATCAAATGAGCCTTGTGCCAAAAAGAAAATTAATATAAATGCTAATACAAATCCAGTAATGACTGCACTTCTTAAATTAGTTAATAATGAAGACATATAATCCTCCCAAGATTATAAAATACAAACAATATTACATTAATGTCATTTATACAAATTAATCTCTTTCGATCTAGTAAGTATGGAATTTATTTATGATTAAATATAATATACTATTATTAAAAGTAATTTGATAAAGAGCTTATTAATGCATACTTATGATGTTCATATTAAGAATGGTGAAGTTATAGATGGTACTGGCGCGCCAAAATTTAAGTCTGACATAATTATTGATAATGGTAAAATAATTGGTGTTTTCCCTCCTGAGAATGGAGACGTAAGAGATCCGTCAGAAAACCATTTCTTATCTAATTTTAAAGCTAAATATACATTAGATGCAGAAAATAAGATTATTTCGCCAGGATTTATAGATGTTCATACTCACGATGATGATAATGTATTTTTAGATCCAACAATGTCTTCAAAAATCAGTCAGGGTGTAACAACTTGTATAGCAGGTAATTGTGGTATTAGCTTAGCACCATTTAGTTATAAGGGTGATGTTCCAGCGCCAATAGCACTCTTAGGAAAGTCAGATGTTTTTAGATTTCCAAGAGTTAAGGATTATAGAACTGAATTCGAAGATAAACCTAGTACTGTAAATGTTGCTCTTTTAACGGGGCATTCAATGTTAAGAGTAGAGGCAATGAATGGTGAGTTTGAAAGGCCTGCAAGCAAGCATGAAATAAATAAAATGGTAGACTGTTTAAAAACAGCTCTGGAAGATGGTTCAATTGGATTATCAACTGGTTTGGCATATCCTGCAGCAAATGACGCACCTACCTCAGAGATTATTGAATTAGCTAAAATCTTACCAGAGTTTGATGGGGTTTTTACTACACATATGAGAAATGAAGCTGTTGATGTTATTAAATCAGTTAATGAAACTATTAAAATATCATCTTCAACAAAGGTAAGAACTGTAATTTCACATCATAAATGTGCAGGAAGAGAAAATTGGGGAAAAAGTAAAACTACTCTTAAGTTGATTGAAGAAGCTAAAAAAGATAATTTTCTTGATCTAGATTGTTACCCTTACACAGCTAGTTCGACTATGCTACTTAAAAGCTTTGTAAAAAGAGCAGACAAGGTTTTAGTAACTTGGTCAGACAATTATCCAGATATCTCTGGTGAAGATTTGAATGATTTATCAGAAAAATTTGGTTTAAGTATAGATAAAACAATTGATAAGCTCTATCCAGCTGGAGCTATATACTTTCAGATGGATGATGAGGATTTAAATAGAATTCTTATGTTTCCAGGGTCGATGATAGGCTCTGACGGTATTCCTGGTGATAGACATCCTCATCCACGACTTTGGGGAACTTTTCCCAGAGTATTAGGAAAATATTCTCGAGAAATGAAACTATTCCCACTTGAGGAAGCTGTTTATAAAATGACTGGTAAAAGCGCTGAGGTTTTTGGACTTGAATCTAGAGGTACAATAGATGTAGGAAACTATGCTGATTTAGTGATATTTAACCCAGATACAATTATTGATAAAGCTTCTTATAAATCACCAAAACTTCATTCGGAAGGCATTGAAAGTGTGTTTGTAAACGGAAAAGTAGTTTGGGAGAACGATGGAGCAACCAACAACAGACCAGGAATGTTTCTTCCTGGCAAGAATTTCACTAATTAAACATGCTTTTCAAAATCTTTAAATTCAACGGGTGAAAAACCATTTTTTTGGTATAATTGTAAAGCTCTTTTATGATCAAGCGAACACGTGTTTACAGTTAAAGTTCCTATTTTTTTGCTGTCCCAAGCTGTTAAAATAGCTGTTTTTAAAAGATATTCTCCTAAACCAATACCTATTGCTTCTTCAACAAGTCCTAAAAAGCTCAAATTACAGATATTAATTTTTCTATAATCTAACATAAAGAAACCCACTGGCCATCCATCCTTAATAAGAGTGTAAAATATTACATTTTTATCATTTACAAAATCGTTAACTTCCTTGTCAGTCTTATTAAGCCAGTCAGTCCAGTAATAATTTTTTCCAACCTGTTTGTAAAAAAATAAAAAATACCAAGAAGGAATATTTTCAGCTTTTAAAATAGTTAATTTATGTTTCAGTGTCTTTGGCCAATCAAAGTGTGGACGGCTCTTCATTTCTAGGTAGGTAACTCTATATTTAATTATTTCTGAAGCAATTTTATTCACGTAAAAAACAACTTTCAATTTACTTTAATTAAGTTTTCTGCACTATAGTCCATATTATTAATCTTATTATTATTGAAAATTATTAGGAGTACAAATGAAACTTGTAGATCATTTAATTAATGGGCAGAATGCTGATTTTCCAAATTTATCTTCTACACCTATATACAACCCAGCCTCAGGTGAAGAGATGTCGCGTGTTGTCTCAGGAACTGCAAATTGTGTTGATCAAGCAGTTAAGTCAGCTCTTAATATTTTCCCTGAATGGTCAAGTATGACACCGTTAGTTAGATCTAGAAAGATGTTCAAGTTAAAGGAAATTATAGAATTACGACAAAATGAATTGGCCAAACTTATTTCACAAGAACATGGTAAAACTTTTGATGACGCACTGGGAGAAATTGGCAGGGGATTAGAGGTTGTGGAGTTTGCTTGTGGTATTCCTAATCACTTAGCAGGCAATTATACAAGTAATGTTGGAAGGTCAATTGATAGTTGGTCTGATTATCAACCAATGGGAATATGTGCTGGAATTACACCTTTCAACTTTCCTATAATGGTTCCAATGTGGATGTTTCCAGTAGCCATTGCATGTGGAAATTGTTTTATACTTAAGCCATCAGAGAGAGATCCAAGTTCAACTAGATTGCTATCTGAAATAGTTCTTGAAGCCGGCATCCCTCCTGGAGTCCTTAATATGGTTAATGGTGGGAAAGATACTGTTGATGCTATTTTACAACATAAGGACATAAGTGGTGTAAGCTTTGTTGGTTCTACACCTATTGCTCAGTATGTTTACAGTGAAGCAGCTAAATATGGAAAAAAAGTTCAGGCTATGGGTGGTGCCAAAAACCATATGGTCGTTATGCCAGATGCTGATATGGAGATGGTAGGAGATGCTATTATGGGTTCTGTTTTTGGATCTGCAGGTGAGCGTTGTATGGCAATCTCAGTTGTAGTTCCTGTAGGTAAAGACACAGGCGATAAGATAAAAGAGATAGTTAAACCTAAGATTGAAAATTTAAAAATAGGTCCTGGACTTGACCCTGATTCAGAAATGGGTCCATTGGTTACTTCTGATCATTTACAAAAAGTTAAAAGATATATCGACCAGGGTGTTGATGAGGGGGCTGACTTGGTTGTAGATGGAAGAAATTTGAAACTTCAAGGTTATGAAAATGGTTTTTTTATCGGTGGTTCCTTTTTTGATAATGTTACAACGGATATGTCTATTTATAAGGAAGAAATTTTTGGTCCTGTCTTGTCAATGGTAAGAGCAGACACGTTCGATTACGCTCTTGATATAGTAAATAAGCATGAATACGGTAATGGAACAGCCATCTTCACTTCAAATGGTGGGGTTGCAAGACAGTTTGCAAATGAATGTCAAATTGGAATGGTAGGAGTTAATGTGCCTATTCCTGTTCCTGTTGCTTATCATTCGTTTGGAGGTTGGAAAAGATCTGCTTTTGGTGGGCATGGAGTATATGGTATGGAAGCAGTAAGGTTCTACACAAGACTGAAGACTGTGACTGGAAGGTGGCCTTCAGGTCAACATACAGGAGCACAATATACTTTTCCAAGTAATAGTTAGCTTTTAACCATTTCTGAAAAATCTTTTACTTCTGGTAGTGGCCATTTGTCGGTGTCATTAGGGACCTTGAATACATTAAGCGTCATAGATATTAGACTGTAGTAGCCACAAATGCCAACAATATCAATTGCTGCATTTTCTCCAAGTAAATCAACAAGTCTTTTGTATGTGTCGTCAGACACATTTTTAAGAATATTAGCTTCTGCTGCAAAGTCAAATACTGCATTTTGTTCTGGATTCTCAAAGATTGGTTTTTTACCAAGCGAAATAGTTTTGACATGTTTTGGATCAATCCCTCCTTCAATAGCGAGGGGTGCATGATGCTCCCATTCAAATGCAGAAGACCAAACTCTTCCTGTTACAATTATGGCAAGTTCAGATAAACCTTTTGATAAACACGTTCCATATCTTGCATATGCCCCAACAGTTTGGGCACTTCTAGCAAGTCCAGGATTATTTAACCATACTCTTAATGGTCCAACTACATGCCCTCTAGGACCATTAATGATAGCGTCATGAATTTCTTTTTGTTCACTTGTTAAATCTTCTACTTTCCAGTCTTTAATTCGTGTCATTTTATTTCCTTTTTAAATTTCTTCTAATTTATTCAATAATATTTCATCGCTATATTGCCATCCTAATAACGAAATACCCACAGGACCAGTTTTATCTTTTAACTTTGGTATTGATATTTGTGGTCTTGAGGTCATGCCTGCAATTGAGGTTAACTGCATTAGTCTTTTTCTATAAAACCCTAAGCTTTCATCATCCTGACCACTTTTGGGAGCAGAAAATGGAGCTGTAGGGAACACCGCTACAGTGCCTTCTGGCAAAGATTTTTTGATTTCATCTATAAGCTTTTCTCTAAATGTTAGAGCTTTACTAACTTCTATGTCTGTAATTTTAGAAGCCATATCAATTCTACTTTTAATTTCAGGAGACATCTTAGGTTTATTCTTTTCTATCCAAGGAATAACATTTATTTTAACTTCATTACCTTGAAGAATCCTAAAATTATCAGCGATAATATCTTTACTTATGTTAGATAAACGATTTTTATCAATACCTGGTAAATTATTCTTAATATAATTATTAAAATTTTCTTGGACCGCTGTATCACAAAGTTCTAAAAGATCTTCTGCTATAACAAATTGTCTAAAATTAATATCTGATTTATCCATTTTATCTAATAGTACTTCACCAACTTTTTGAAATATTCCTACACTATTAGCAAACCATCCTACTGTGTCAAAGCTAGGAGCCATTGGATAAACTCCTTTAGTGTTTATTCTATTGTGAGTAGGCCTCATTCCAATTAATCCGCAAAAAGATGCTGGTATTCTTACTGAGCCACCTGTATCAGAACCTATAGAAAAATCATAAAGGTCAGTTGTAAGAGCTGCTGCTGACCCTGAGCTAGATCCACCAGGAACGCAAAAAGGTGCATTTAAATTAATAGGTGTTCCGTAGTGACCATTTTCGCCAATTAAAGAATAAAAGAATTCGTCGCAAACTGTTATACCCCTTAAAACAGATCCTTCATTAAGTAAATCTTTTAAAAATGGGGCATGATCATTGGCAAAATCACATTTTTTAAAAAAGTCTGGATTACCACACGAAGTTTTTAAATTTTTAACATTGCACATATCTTTGAGTACGAATTTTAAATTACTCAATTGCCCGTATTCATTAATATAAATATCTTTCTTAGGTGAATGGGGCATTAAATAATTCATTTTTTATCCATTAAAAATATACTAATATATAATTACTAACATTTAACTAATATTTATAAAGTGGATTAATTATAAATGAATTTATATGATTATATTGAAGAAATTCCTGATTTTCCTGTAAAAGGAATATTGTTTAAAGATATCAGTCCCTTATTAGCTAAAAATGAAGCAGTAAATAAAGTTAAAACAGATTTTTTAAAGCTAATTAAACCTTACCAAGTTGATTTAATCGGTGGTTTGGATGCTAGAGGTTTTTTGTTTTCTACTTTAATTGCTGATGCTTTGGGTGTTGGATCTTTTATGATTAGGAAAGAAGGCAAACTACCAGGAGGAGTTATTAGCAAAGAATATGAATTAGAGTATGGTGTATCAAAGCTTTCAATTAAAAAAAATTTAGATCTAAAAAATAAAAATATTATTTTAATAGATGATTTACTCGCAACTGGCGGAACGTTAAAGTGCGCTGAAGATTTAATTTCATTTTCGAAAGGTACAGTTGTTTCTTCTTTGGTAGTAATCGAATTAGTCGCTTTGTCTGGAAAAGATAAATTAAACTCTACTGTACATTCGTTGTTAAAATATGCCACCTGATAAGTTGATTCCTAAAGATACCCTTATTATTGTTGCTTTAGAGAGAGAATTACCAAAATCATTACTTCCTAACTGGAATATTGTCTATTCAGGTGTTGGCAAAGTTAACGCATCTTTTTCCGTTGTGAATGCTTACAACTCTTTTAAACCTAAAGTTATTATTAATTACGGTACCGCAGGGTCTTTAAATGAACATTTAGGTGGCTTGGTCCCAATTAACAGTTTTAAACAGAGAGATATGGATGTAAGGCCGCTAGGTTTTCAAATGGGAGAAACGCCCTATGATGAAATTAATACCATAACTTTGGATTATGAAGGTTATTCCTGTGGAACTGGAGATAATTTTGTAACTGGCAAACAGAAATTAGAAACTGATATAGTTGATATGGAAAGTTATCCTATTGCAAAATTCTGTTTACTCAACAATTTATCTTTCTTTTGTTATAAATATATTTCTGATAATGCTAATAAAGATGCTGCGAATGATTGGGAGTTAAACATTCAAAAGGGAGCTGATTTATTCGTTAAATATATAGATAATTTTATTTAATTGGGAGAAATAAAATGGATTTTAATGAAAGCAACGCAACCGAAGCTGTTTTAGATAGCTTTTCTAAAATAAAAGATAAAAGACTTAAGCAAATAATGAACTCCTTAATTACTCATCTTCATCAAGTTGTAAAAGAAGTTGAACCAACTGAAGATGAATGGATGAAGGCTATTATGTTTTTAACTAAAACAGGTCAGAAATGTGATGATAGACGACAGGAGTTTATACTTTTATCTGATGTCTTGGGGGTTTCGATGTTGCTAGACGCTATAAATAATCGCAAGTCAAAGGATGAAACTGAAACTACTGTTTTAGGACCATTCCATGCACCGTCGCCGACAGTTACTAACGGTGAAAATATAGCTAAAAGTGTAGTAGGAGATAATTGTATAGTTTCAGGTAATATTATGGATATAGATAAAAATCCAATACCAGGAGCATCAATTGAAGTTTGGCAATCAGGTCCTGATGGTTTATATGATGTTCAAAAAGATGGTGATGTGGTTGATTTAAGAGCTACTTTATTATCCCTTAAAGATGGATCTTATTTATTTAGAACAGTAAAACCACAATATTATCCAATCCCTGTTGATGGTCCTGTAGGAGATCTTTTAAATAATTTGGATAGACACCCATATAGACCTGCACATATCCACTTTATGGTTAAAGCTGAAGGCTACAAAGATTTAGTAACTCACGTATTCATAGACGGTGATAAATATTTACAGAGTGATACTGTTTTTGCAGTGAAGAAGAGTTTAATAAGGCAATTAGATGAAGGTTTCGATGAGGATAATAACCAAAAATGCTATAATTTAAATTTTGATATCATTATGGAAAAAAACTAGAAGGAACTACATTAAGTTCCTTCTAATCAAAACTTTTTAAAGTCTAGATGCAACATTTTCCCAGTTAACTAAATTATCTACAAAATTCTTTAAGTATACTGGTCTTTTGTTCCTAAAATCAATGTAGTAAGAATGCTCCCATACATCACATCCTAATAATGCTGTTTGTCCAAAGCAAACAGGATTAACACCGTTTTCTGTCTTAGTTACCTTTAGGCTGCCATCTTTATCTTTAACTAACCAACACCAACCTGAACCAAATTGTGTTGCACCAGCGTTACAAAAATCTTCCTTAAATTTGTCAACGCTTCCAAAAGAGCTTGTTATAGCGTTTTCTAATTCAGACGGCATGCTAACCTTTGCAGGACCCATCATTTTCCAAAACTGTTCATGGTTCCAGTGTTGAGATACATTATTAAAAATACCGCTTTGAGCAACATTATTAGAATCATAAGTCCCAACAATAATTTCTTCTAAGCTTTTATTTTCCCACTCGGTACCTTTTAAAAGGTTGTTACCATTATCAACATAGGCTTTATGATGAATATCGTGATGATATTCCATTGTTTCTT
>CACCSH010000026.1:0-12831 GCA_902548635.1 uncultured SAR116 cluster alpha proteobacterium | reverse complement strand
ATGTTAAATAATGTTAAATTTAATCCAAAAACATTTTAATCTAAATCTTTCTAATACAATTCTAGGTACGCTACTACTTATATTAACTTATTTGTTTTTTTCAATAATGGAACTAACAGCAAAAGAGTTAGGACAAAGCTTTAACCCTTTTCAGGTAGTATTTGCAAGGTACCTATCTCAATTAATAATTTTAATAATAATATTTAATAAGAATTCAAAAATGCATCTTATGAGCGAGTATCCAGTATTACAAGTCTTAAGAGGAGCATTACTCCTAATTACTACTTGTTTTATGTTTACAGGTTTAGCTTATCTGCCTTTTGCAGAAAATATTGCCATTTATATGATTGGACCGGTAATTACTACAATTTTAGCATTTTTTATTTTAAAAGAGAAAATCTCGTTTCTTCAAATTATTGTCGTTATTATTGGATTAATTGGCGCAATCATAATAGCAAATCCAAATAGCCAGTCATTTAATTACGCAGTTATATTTCCCTTTTTAGCAGCTTTATGTTTTTCTTTTTTTACTATATCAACAAAATTTCTTAATTCATCTGATAGTAATCAGACCACCCTTTTATTTACCGCAATAACTGGTACATTTTTATCAGCCCCATTTATTATTTATTTTTGGAAATGGCCTGATTTTTATCAAACCATTTTTATGTTTTGCTTAGGTTTATTAGCAACAGTTGGTCATTTTTTATTTATAGAAGCTTTAAAAGTAATTAGTGCCTCTTTTGCAGCACCATTTGTATATTTAACTGTACTATTAGCAGCTTTTTGGGGTTATCTTATTTATAATGAAGTTCCAAATCAGAACACTATAATTGGAGCTTTTCTAATTGTAATTGCAGGATTAATAATTTCTCAATTAAAAAAAAGAATTAAAAAATAAAATTATATAATCAATTATGTGAGAAAAATTTTTGATACAACTTCTTATAAATTCTTTTTTACCCGTAGCACTATTAATTTTACTTGGATATGTTTCTGCAAAAAAATTAATATTTAAATATGAAGACGCTCTGTCCATTATTAAATATATAGGTGTTATAGCAGTACCAGCTCTGACTTTAAAGATGACTGTTTCAATCAGTTTTTCAAATGTTAATTGGCTACTAATTTCAAGCTACATAATATCTGAATTAATTATTTATTTAGCAGCAATATTTATAGCAAAATATTTTTTAAATCTTAAATGGAATGAATCAATTTTAATTGGAATGGCATCTTCTTTTGCAAACCATTTATTATTTGTCTATCCAATTGCTTTAAATGAATATGGTCCTGAGTTAATTGATCCTATAATAGCTATAATTGGATTTGATGTGGCTTTTCTCGTTGTTAATTTGATAATCTTAGACTTTATAAAATATAAAAATTTAGAATTAAGCCATATAGTTTTCAAGCAATTATCAAATTTACCCTTATTGGCAGTTCTTACAGGCTTATTTATTGTTTTTCTAGATTTTAATTTGCCTCTAAGTATAGAAAGAGCTTTAAACTTTATTTCTGGTTCTGCTGCTCCTTGCGCGCTTTTTGCAGCAGGAATTATCCTCTCACAAAAAATTGAAAAAATAGACTTAAAAATATCTAATTTAATTATAGGATTTAAAATTTTATTACATCCATTAATTGCAATATTAGTAATGTGGAATTTAAATGAAATTGAATTTTCTATATCTGAAACCGCTATTATGGTAGCTGCAGCTCCTGTTGGTTTAATGGCCCTAGTTTTTTCAACTCAATATGATGTTAACCCAAATGCAATTACAAGAGCATTACTGATATCGACATTATTATCAATTATCTCAATACCACTAGTAAGTACTTTGAGCTAAATTAGCTAAATGCCAGCGTCAAACTTAAATCCGATTTTCTCAAATTTTTTAGATAAATTTGGTTCTAATTCATTCATCTCTTGAGCCGCATAAGGAGTAAATGAAATATCATTCATATCATGAACTCCACCAGAAATAATTACCTGTAAAAGACCTTCTTCTTTTCCTACATTAGTAAAAGATCTACAAACGCCTGGTGGTATAGAAATAGTATCATATTTTTTAAGAGTCAGTTCTTCTGAACCGTCATCATTCCATTTAATTAAAAATTCTCCTTCTAGAACTGTAAAAGTTTCATAAGTTGCAAGATGATTATGAAGACCTGGGCCTTGGCCAACAGGACATTTAGCTAAAGTAATAGTGATTCCTCCAGCTCCAGTAATGGGTGCACCTGAATTAATGGGTGTTTTACCTTCTGACGGATCTAAACCAATGACTGAAAGTAGTTTTCTTGCATACACAATGTCTTTGCCAGCTTGAGGAATAGTTTCATCAATCTGAATAGGTAACGGCTCTAAATCCAAAAATCTAGAAATTCTTTTTTCCATAGTTGATTGTGTTAATTTTAATGTTTTCATTTTACTCACTCGCTTTAGACCATTAATAAGTAAACAAATTACATTATATTACATTAAATTAATTTATCCTCAAAATAAAAAAAGGGCCTAGGGCCCTTTTAATTAAAAGATTTAAAATGGTTTACATAGACTGAAGATTAACTGCAGCTACTTTGCCGTTCTTTCCAGTTTCTAATTCAAAGCTAATTTTAGCTCCGTCATTTAAAGTATTCATACCAGCTGCTTCTACAGCAGAAATATGAACAAAAACGTCCTGGGATCCACCTTCTGGCTCTATAAAGCCAAAACCTTTATTTGGATTAAACCATTTTACTGTACCGTTAGGCATACTTAACTCCTTGTTATTCGCTTAAACATTAAGCTTTGTTGTTCAATCAAAACACGCTAGACTAGATTGAACATGAAATGAGCAAGTAAGTCGATCGTATTAGTCAGTTACTGACTGCCTTCTTAGGCTAAGATAGTTACAATGCTATATTCTAAATTGTATGATTTAGCAAATAAAAAAATCTTTAGAAAATTATTAGTTCCTATTTTTGAGTAATTAAATTATCCAAAGCATTTAAAAACTTACCTTTATCTGCCTTTGTGAAAACTTTGTTTTTACCTTTTAAAAATGGATCAAACGACCTGAGATCAGACATCAAGTCTCTTGTAGCTAAAATGTTTCCTATATTTGTATTTGTTAAAACCAGCCCGTCATTTTTTAAGACAAACGCACCTTTATCTATGCATTTAGATGCTAATGGAATATCTGAAGTAACAACAATATCGTCAACCTTAACATTACTATGTATCCATTTATCCGCTTCATCAGCTCCTTCAGAAACAATAATTAATTTCACCAAGTTATTTTTAAATGGCCTAATCCCTCCATTACAAACCATAAAGACAGTTATGTTATGCCTAATTGCAACTTTAGTTATTTCATCTTTAACTGGACATGCATCTGCATCAACATAAATTTTTTTCATAACCTGACTATATTATCTTTGACGATTATTGAAGGTATTAAAGTTTTTAATCGATTTAAAGCTTCTTTCTCTGACAACGCTGGTACAATTGCAAAGCCCATCATGTTTTCAATATCAATTGCTATGTCTGAATTATTATTTTCACGAAATATATAACAAGTTTTTGGAAGATTAAAAATTAATTTCCATATTGGAACTTTCCTTGGATAACTTAGATATCTACTAACTCTCGATGCATCTATGACAAGTCTCTCAACAGTATTAATTTTTTCTCCTGAAATCACTATGCATTTCCAATATTTCAACAAGTTAATAATCTTTTACAATCTTATACAAAAAAGCTAATATTTTTAAATAATTTAATAAATTTTAAGGGATTTTTTATGCTTTTAGACGTTAGAACATATACATGTAGGCCTGGCACTATTAATACCCATCTAAAACTATACAGCGAAAAAGGTAAACTTGTACAATCTAAACACTTAGGTCAACCATTACTTTTTGCCACTACTGAGACTGGTAACCCAAACCAGTATACTCATATTTGGGTATATCAAAATGCAGGAGATAGAGAAAATAAAAGAGCTGCTATGTGGGCAGATCCCGCGTGGGTTAGTTATACAGAGGAAAGTGCAAAGCTTGGGGCTTTAGAAGCCCAGGAAAATAAACTTTTAAAACCTGTTGATTTTTATAAATTCGATTTTAAAAACACCTAGTTAAGCAGGTTTTGCAGCTCTATCTAAATACTCATCTCTTCTAGATAAATAAAAAGAATAACTATCTGGGAGATAGTCCTTAGCATTCTCTAAGTTAAAATATGTCGCAGCTTTATAAACCCACTGTGTGTCAGCAAGTAACTCTCTTCCCATAGCCACTAAATCAGCTCTTTTATTTGAAATAATTTCATTCGCTTGATCTGCACTTATAATAGCCCCTACTGCCATTGAGCTTATCTCTGCATCTTTCTTAATTTTTTCAGAATAAGGAACTTGAAAACCAGGGATAATCTTGGATTTAGTAAGAACTGGAGAGCCAGTAATACCACCCGAAGAACAATCTATAACATCTACACCAACACTTTTAAGTGATTTTGCCAACTTTATGTTATCTTCTAAGTTCGCACCTTGACCTGGAGCATCAATGGATGACAACCTATAAAATAATGGTTTATTATCTGGCCAAACAGACTTGATGTCATCAATTATCTCCAGAGCAAATCTGATTCTATTTTCAAAACTTCCTCCGTATTGATCATTTCTCTGATTTGAAAGCGGAGAGAAAAAGGAATGTAATAAATAACCATGAGCGCCATGTATCTCAATAATGTCGAAACCAGCTTTATCAGCTCTTTGAGCAGCTTTTTTAAAATCCTCCCTTACTTTATTAATATCCTCAACTGTCATTTCTTTTGGAACAGGTGAACTGTTATTTATAGGAATTGCACTTGGTCCTATGGTTTGCCAAGCGGGCTCTACTTTATCATTTTCAGTAATAGGAGAAGCACCATCCCATGGTCTTAAATAGCTGGCTTTTCTTCCAGCATGAGCTAATTGAATACCACTTAAACAATTGTATTCATTAAATATTTTTGTAATTTTAGATAATCCTTCAACATGACTGTCACTCCAAATACCTGTACACCCATGTCCAATTCTTCCTTCTGGTGATACTCCAGTAGCTTCAACGAAAGCAGCACCTAGTCCTGAAAAAGCAAATCTTGAGTAATGTTGAAAATGCCAATCACTAATAACTCCGTCTTTAGCTTTATATTGGCACATAGGAGACAAAACTATGCGATTTCTAAAGCTTTTGGATTTAATTTTAAATGATGAAAAAAGAGGTACTTCGTTCATTTTTAGTCTCCAGAAAAATTTATTAAACCTTCATTTTTGGAAAGATCTTAATTTATTTGATCTTTGTGATGCAGAGGCCATCATAAAAGAAAGATCAGATCCTGACAATATAAATTTCATTCCGATACTAATATATTCTGACATAAGTTCTTCGTTATATACCCCACCCATTCCTGGTGTCTTGCCATATTTTTTGCATGCATTAATTACTTTTTTATATGCCTCCTTAATTTTTGGATTAGAATAATCACCTGGAATTCCCATTTCCATACATAAATCGTTAGTACCTATTAAAATAACATCCACACCAGGAACTGCAGCAATACTATCTACATTTTCGATAGCTTCAGGGCTTTCTAACATAATTACAATTAACATATTATCGTTAATTACCGACGCTACTTCTGAAATTGGAGATTGCTTGAAATCTAATTGTGGTAATAATCCTGTCATGGAACGGTGACCTTTAGGAGGGAAAAGACAAAAAGAGACTAATTTTTCTGCAGTTTTTGCATTATCAACGTGAGGAAAAACTATACCCATAGCCCCACAGTCAAGCACTCTCGTCGCATGATGGTGTGCAAAATCTGGCACTCTTACTATTGGTGTTATGCCGGCATCTTGTGCGGCAACTGAAATCTGTGATGCAATATCTATGTCCATACTATTATGTTCCATATCTATGAACAACCAATCATAATCACACGTAGCCATTATTTTACCTATATCTACCGTTCTACTCTGTCTTAAACCTACACCAAGACACAATTCATTTTTTTTTAGCTTCTCTTTTGCACTATTTTTCATAATCTTTTCCACCTAATTAAATTAGCCAATATATTTAAATTTTTATTTAATCATACTTTATGATAATCAAAATAAGAAATAATCATTTAATCTTTTAAATTAATAATTTAAAATAATATGTAAATTGATTTTACTTCAAATTAGCTTACTGTTAATTTCTATCTTGGGGGATTGTAAAATTAGTAATATTGACACGGCTCGTTTTCCAGAAACTAGTAAATCTTTGCCAATTGCTATGTTAAGAGCTAGAGAGGCAATGATGTTGTCTTTTAGGCCTATTTTAGCTAAGCATGGATTTACAGAGCAGCAATGGAGAGTTTTAAGAGTTTTGGGTGAAAAAGGAACATCTGACGCTGGTCAAGTAGCATTCGATGCTTGTATTTTAGCTCCAAGTTTATCGAGAATTATTGGAAAACTTGAAACTGAAAAATTTATTACAAGATTTATTGATGATAAGGATGGAAGACGAATAAGCCTATCTTTGACTTCACTAGGACAAGAAGTTTTAAATAAAATAGCTCCTGATATGGATATAATTTATAAAGCTATTCAAAAACGATATGGAGAAGAAAAATTGAGTGATCTCTTGGATTTACTTGGACAAGTTAGTGAATGGCGTGGTAGATAAGATAAGTTTAAAGAACTATATCAAATTTTTCAGATATACTTTTTAATGCTATCATAGTTTCTTTACTTAATTCAAAACCCTCCTTTAAAGATTTTTGTCTTCTTAATAACGCTTGTTGTCCTGGCATCCTTACTTTGTTATTTTCATTTATGGGTGGGTTATTGATACATTGCTCATAAAGAAAAGTCATTTCATCTTTAAAAGCTTTCAAACCAGCAAATGCCTCAGGATCAATTACTTGAACAAATGTAGAAAGATTCATTGATTTTGGTTTTTTACTCCTTCCTGAACCAGATAATCCTTGAGACAAGGCTTCAATTCCTAGGGCAAGTCCAAAGCCTTTATGACCATATTCTAATCCACCAACAGGCATAACAGTACCGTTTTTTTCCATAACTTCTTTAGGATCATTAGTAGGAATTCCTTCTGATGTAAGCAAGCAGTCAAAATCAAATAATTTATTTTTAGCTATTTTGTCTGCAATCATATTATTAGTTGTGATAGAAGCGCTAATATCAATAATTACAGGTTCTTTGTTAGTAGGGTAACCTAAAGCCATAGGATCTGGGGTTAAGAGAGCTTTTGTCCCTCCAAATGGAGCAACAGTAGCTGAGGAAGGAACGGAACTTTTAATTATCGGAACTAAATTCTGATTAATTATTGGCAACATATACGCAGCAAGTGCACCATTGTGATGACTGTTTTTTATAAGAACCGTTGAAGTTCCATATTTTTTTGCTCGTTTGGCTGACTGGCTCAAGGCTCTTTTAGTTAACCATATCCCCGGAAGACTTTTCCCATCAATTGTTAAACAACTTCCAATATCCCTAAGAATTTCTTCTTCGCCTGCTACATTCATGTTGCCAGTTTCAATATCTTTTATATATAATGGTAATAGTCTAACGCCGTGTGTAAAATGCCCCATCAAGTCAGCTTCAATTAGAATATCAGAGGTGTCTATTGCTTTTTCTTCATCCATTTTTAATTTAATAAAAACAGATGTACAAAACTTCATTAGTCGAGGACGAGTAAACATTTCAATCCTATAATTATTTATATTTTTACTCAGCTGGTATTAAAATTTTTTATTGCAAACTTTCCAAATAATTATTTAATTTCATCACAAAGATATCTAGTTATAGATGCGTTAGCTGCTAAAATAAAAGATAAAACGTTATTATCTAAAAAAAAGATATCTTGTATGTGAGTCCATGGTTCGTTTTTATCAAAAGCATAAGCTTTTCCAGTTCCCAAATCTAAAATTTCGTATTTTGATTTATTAACTATGAAAAATCCTGAATCTGTACCTTGTCCATCTTTTATAGTAATTTCGACTGGTTTTTCTTTTCCAGTAATTTTAAAAACTTGGATACCATTTGATCTAACTGCTGCTGCACTTTTAGGCTTACAACTGTATTTAGTTGCTTTTGCATAGCTATTCGCAGAAAAAAGAATAATTGATAACAAGATTGGTAAAAATTTTAAAATATTCATTTTTTTCCTTTTAAAAATTTATTAATCATCTTTAGCATATTGTATTAAATCTTTTTTAGCATTTTTAGAAATATTAATTTTATTATCTGAAATAAATGCTTCATGATTTTCTTCTACTTTATCTAGATCATAAAGGTAATTTACCATTAAACCACCAGATAAATTTAAACCATTTAATGAAGTATCACCTAAGTAATTAATTTGTTCTAAAGATGCCCCATTACCTAAATGAAATCTTGCAACTGGATCATTAGGCATTCCGTCAGATCTATCAGAATTTAAAAAATAATCTCCTGCATATCTCATTAAAGAAGGTTTGATTTTTAAAAATTGTTCAGATTTCTTAAATTTTTCCAAAATTAATTCAAATTTAGGATTTTTATTTTTAATCCAATTTCTTAATCCTGGAACTGGAGACAAAGTTACAAACTTTTTTATATTATTAAACTCAAACTTTAGATCATTAGCAACTTGTTTAATTAAAAAGTTACCAAATGATATACCAGACAATCCCTTTTGACAGTTTGATATAGAATAAAAAACTGCAACATTTGCTTCATGTGGCTCAATTAACTGTCTTTCTTCTTCTAAAACATCTTGAATTTTGGATGGAATATTATTCATTAGAGCAACCTCAACAAATATAATGGGTTCGTCTTGCATTGCTGGATGAAAAAAAGCAAAACATCTTCTGTCCTTAGGTGCTAATCTTAATCTGAGCTCATCCCAAGAGTTTATTTCATGTACTGCTTCATAAGCTATTATTTTTTCGAGTATGTGAGCTGGTGTTTCCCAATTTATTGGCCTTAAAATAAGAAAGCCTCTGTTAAACCAGTTTTTAAATAAGTAGACGAGGTCATAGTCAACTGCGTTAAGTTCAGGATTCTTTTTTAAAAGACCTAACAATCTTTTTCTTAAATTAACTAATCTTATAGTCCCTTTCGATATTCCATTACATCTTCTAAAAATTTCACGCCTTTTAGGTTCTGAAAGTTTCATAAAAGTTATTAAATTTTCTGAATTACTACTTACTTTATATTGATCAATAGCTTCAGAGAGTTCCGAAGTAGAAATATCAAAATTATCCCTAATTAATTTAAAAAAATTTATTAAATCTTTATCGTTTAATTTCTCACAATGTTGCATTAATAATTCTGCATATTCAAGAGCTGACACTTCACCTCTCGCAGACGCAACGTTTTCAATAATCTCTTTAGAAGATAAAGGTTGTTTCTTCTCTGAAAAAAAATTAAAGGGTCTTCTTTTAATTGGTTTATCAAATAAAGAATTAATTAAACCATGAAAAAAATTGATTTTACTCATTTTACTATATTATTTGTTAAATATTCTGAAGCTCTACTAGCACCTCCTTTTTGATGAGGTACGCCAGCTAAAGAAAGACCCATCTCCACTCCATTTAATGTTCCCATTAACATTAAATCATTGAAATCTCCTAAATGACCAATTCTAAATACTTTACCAGCTAGTTTTGATAAACCATTTCCAAGTGACATATTAAATTCTTCGAGTATGATTTTTCGTAAGCCGTCAGCATTGTGACCGTCTGGTAATTTAACAGCCGTTAAAACACTGGAATAATCTTTTTCTTCCTGACAAAGAACTTCTAATCCCCATGCTTGAACAGCAATTCTTGTAGCTTCTGCGTGCCTATCATGGCGCTTAAAAACATTTGCCAACCCTTCTTCGTGAAGCATATTTATTGCCTCTTTAAGACCATATAAAAGATTAGTGGCTGGCGTATAAGGGAAAGATCCTGACTCATTAGATTTAATTTGTTCTTTCCAATCCCAATAAGATCTCTTCATACTATTTTCATTTGAGGCTAAAAGAGCCTTTTCAGATATTGCATTAAAGGACAATCCTGGAGGTAACATCAATCCTTTTTGAGATCCTGACACCGTCACATCAACACCCCATTCGTCATGTTTATATTCTAGAGAAGCTAAGCCAGATATTGTGTCTACCATCAATATTGCGTTATGACTTGCGGAGTCAATTGCTTCTCTTACTTCTTTTATCCTTGAAATACTACCAGTAGATGTTTCGTTATGTACAACACAAACAGCTTTTATTTTTTTTTCAGTATCTTTTTTTAATCGATCAAACAACTTTTCAGGTTCAACACCTCTTCTCCAGTCAGTTTCTAAAAACTCAGTTTTAATTCCAAGTTTAAGGGCCATTTTATTCCATAATGATGCAAAATGACCAGTTTCAACCATTAATACCAAATCACCTTCATCAAGGATATTCACTAAAGCTGCTTCCCATGCACCAGTTCCTGACGCAGGAAAAATAATTACATCGGAAGTAGTTTTAAATATTGATTTCATTCCATCAAGACATGCAAGAGTTAGTTTTGTAAAATCAGGTCCACGATGATCAATTGTTGGGTAATCCATAGCTCGTAAAATTCTATCTGGGACATTTGAAGGACCAGGTAATTGTAAAAAATGTTTTCCTGGCATATATTTTTTTTTCATAATTAAAAAATTCCTTCTTTATGTACTAAGTTTTATTGAAAATATTAAGATAATGTCTTATTTTATCTATACACTTTAAATTTAAAACTTTCCATACAGAATTTAATACCAAAATTAAAGGTTATTTCAATGCCAGATGGCGACAAAGACCAATTATTAAAAAAATTAAAGAATAATACCTCAGCTGAGGTTTATTACGATAACTTTACCAAAGGAAGATATGCTACAGACGCTTCAATTTATCAAATGGTTCCATATGGTGTATTAATTCCAAAAACAAAAAAAGACTTAATAGAAACTATTAACTATGCAAGAGAAAGTAAAATTCCATTATTAGCTAGAGGTGGAGGTACATCACAATGTGGGCAAACAGTTAATAAAGCTATTGTTATTGATAATTCCAAGTTTTTAAACAAAATCATTGATTTTGATAAAGAAAAAATGACTTGTATTGTTGAGCCTGGAATAGTTTTGGATGAGTTAAACCGTTTTTTAAAACCTTTTGGACTTTGGTTTCCAGTCGACGTTTCAACTTCAAGCAGAGCTACTATAGGTGGCATGGCTGGGAATAATAGTTGTGGTGGTAGATCGATTAGATATGGGATGATGCGAGACAATGTCCTAGACATAGAAGCTATACTATATGACGGTTCAATATACAATTTTGGGAAAATAGAGAATAATGATCCCAATGTAAGTAATGGTGTTGCTACCAAAATTATTTTAGATCTCTTGAGATTAGCTAAAGATAACCAAGAGGTAATACTTGCAAAATTTCCAAAAGTTCTTCGAAGAGTAGGTGGATACAATATTGACGCTCTACTTCCTGATGCAATGGCAAATAGACCTAATGGTAAAGTAGGCGATGGTATAAATTTGTCACATTTGTTAATAGGGTCTGAGGGCACCCTTGCTTATTCATCTTCGATAACATTAAAATTATCACCTCTTCCATCAAAAAAGATTATGGGTGTTTGTCACTTTCCTTCATTTTATGAAGCAATGGATGCTGCACAACATATTGTTCCACTAGATCCAGTAGCAGTTGAACTAGTTGATGACACTATGATACAGCTTGCAAGAAAAATTGATATGTTTAAGCCCACTGTAGAGGCAGTTGTTAAAGGAGATCCTAAATCATTACTTTTGGTTGAATTTGCAGAAGAAGATATGAAAGAAAATCTAGTTCGATTAAAAAAGCTTCACGAATTGATTAATGATCTTGGATACTCATGGAAAAATACAAAAAAGCCTGGTGGAGTTGTAGATGTAACTGACAATTCCCTTCAGTCTAAAGTAAGTGAAATGAGAAAGTCTGGTTTAAACATTATGATGTCGATGAAGCAAGATGCAAAACCAGTCTCATTTATTGAGGATTGTGCCGTTGAGCTCAAAGACTTAGCTGAGTATACTAACAGTCTTAACAAAATATTTGATAAATATAACACCAAAGGAACTTGGTATGCTCATGCATCCGTTGGATGCCTTCATGTAAGACCTGTTCTTAACATGAAACTTCAAGAAGATGTTTCCAAAATGAGAAATATTGCAAATGAAACTAGTAATCTAGTTAAAAAATTTAATGGCTCCTATTCTGGTGAACATGGAGATGGCATAGCAAGATCTGAATTCAATGAAGTAATGTTTGGGAAGAACATGAATGATCTTTTTAGAACCATAAAAAAATCATTTGACCCTAATAATATATTTAACCCTGGGAAAATTATTGATGCTCCTAAAATGGATAGTAGAGATCTTTTTAGATATGCGCCATCTTATAACGCTGAAAATATTGAAACACTTTTAGACTGGTCTTCGTGGACAGGTAAAGCTGGTGGTTTTCAGGGTGCAATTGAAATGTGTAATAATAATGGATCATGTAGAAAATTGGATGGTGGAGTAATGTGTCCATCTTTCAGAGTTACAAAGGATGAAAAAGATTCGACTAGAGGAAGAGCAAATTCTCTTAGATTAGCTCTTTCGGGACAACTTGGAAAAGATGCTTTAATCAGTGAAGAGATGACAGATACCATGAAATTATGTGTATCCTGTAAAGCCTGCAAAAGAGAATGTCCGACAGGTGTAGATATGTCAAAAATGAAAATTGAATTATCTTATCTAAAAGCAAAAAAATATGGTTTGGATATTA
>CACCSH010000025.1:0-14024 GCA_902548635.1 uncultured SAR116 cluster alpha proteobacterium | reverse complement strand
TTAAAACAATTTTCACACAGCCGAATAGTTTTGATATCGTTGATTCTGAGTATTTTAGTATGCCAAAGTTGGTTCCATCAGGTAACTTGTTAGGAATGGATACTAAAAGAATCAAAGAATGGGATAATGTTACAAGCGCATTTACCAAAGGTGAGGTTGCAGGAAAGAAAATTGGTGATCAAGGAACTGCACCCAAAAAAGTTATGTATTTGAAGGGTTCAAATTCAAAAGAATTTGCTTCCGAACCTACTCAACACGTAACTTTAATTCCTACAGTTTATAATGCTGATACGCTTGGTATTCGTCCAGATCTAATCAAAAGACCTATTAGTACTTGGGCTGAACTACTAAACCCAGAGTTTAAAGGTAAAGCTTCCATCTTAAATATACCATCCATAGGAATCATGGATGCCGCAATGGTTGTAGAATCTATGGGAGAATATAAATACCCTGATAAAGGTAATATGACCAAAAAAGAAATTGACTTGACTATGAAAATTTTTACTGAAGCTAAAAAAGCTGGTCAATTTAGAGCATTTTGGAGCGATTTCAATGAAAGCGTAAACTTAATGGCTTCAGGTGAAGTAGTAATTCAATCTATGTGGTCTCCAGCGATTACGGCAGTAAGGACAAAAGGTATACCTTGTGTTTATCAACCACTTAAAGAAGGTTACAGAGCATGGGCTGCTGGTTTTGGACTACCTGCTACAACAAAAGGCAGACAAGCAGACGTTTGTTATGAATTCATAAATTGGTATTTGTCTGGGTGGGTAGGAGCATATCTAAACAGGCAGGGTTATTATTCAGCTGTTATTCCAACTGCCAAAAAGTATATGGAATCATATGAGTGGGATTATTGGATGTTAGGTAAACCTGCTACAGCCGATATTATGAGCCCTGAAGGTAAAAAATTAGCTTCAAAAGGTGAAATTAGAGATGGCGGTTCATATGAAGCTCGAATGGGATCCGTTGAATGCTGGAACGCAACAATGGATGAAAATAAATACATGGTAAGAAAATGGAATGAAATGATAGCTTCATAAAATGTATTTTAATATAGGGTAACTAATGTTACCCTATATTACAAAAATATCGATTTTTCATTATGTCAAACCTTTTTAAAATAAAACCATCAGTTGGTTTACTCTCCCTCCCTTATAGCTTAGTTTTTATTTTCTTTTTTTTTATACCTTTAGTTCTTACATTTATTATTAGCTTCTGGGATTATAATGAATATTCAATAATACCTGATTTAATATTAGAGAATTATAAATATATCTTTGAAAACTGTTTTTCTTTTGAAAATGGTATGTGTGTTACATTCAAAACTTATCTATCTACATTTATGTTTTGTTTGATAACATGGTTTTTCACACTTATTATTGGATTTTTTGTAGCTTACTTTCTAGCTTTTTATGTAAATTCGCTTACATGGCAAATAGCTTTATTTCTTCTTTGCACAATTCCATTCTGGACTTCAAATGTTATAAGGATGATTTCATGGATACCATTATTAGGTAGAAATGGCCTAGTTAATGATTTTTTTCTATCTACCGGGTTAACAAGCACTCCACAAGAATGGTTGCTATATTCAGGATTTTCAGTAGTTTTGGCTTTTGTTCATTTGTACACATTATTTATGATAGTCCCTATCTTCAATTCTATGATGAGAATAGATAAATCAATAATTGAAGCAGCTTATGATAGCGGTGCAAATGGATTTCAAATTTTATGGAATATTATTATACCATTATGCAAGCCGGGAATTGTTATTGGATCAATTTTCGTTATCACCGTAGTAATGGGAGACTTCATAACAATAGGAATAATGGGAGGACAACAAATACCATCCATTGGCAAAATTATTTATGTAGAAATGAGTTATCTACAACTGCCTGCTGCTGCCGCTAATGCAGTAATTCTGTTATTATTAACTTTATTAATTATTTGGATAATGACAAAAATGATTGATATAAGAAAAGAACTTTAAATATGTTTAGTAAAAAAAATAATACCTATTATGTATGTGTCTTCTTTTTTTCCTTATTTGTTTTATTTCTTTACGGTCCTACATTTACAATAATCCTTCTAAGTTTTCAAGGACCAGACGGAGGTTTAACCTTTCCTCTTAATGGAATATCAACTTATTGGTTTGAAGAACTTTGGAGAGGTGGATCTGTAGTGGATATTGGTTCGGCTTTTAAAAGATCCATAATTTTAGGTATAATAGTTATGATATTAACTGTAATTTTGTCTGTTGCAGCAGGATTGGCATTTAGAAAAAAATTTTGGGGCTCTAATGTTCTTTTTTTTACGACTGTAGCAAGCCTTATAGTTCCGTCAATAGTATTATCTTTAGGTGTCGCTTTACAATTTAGACTAATTGACGACCTGACAAAATGGATTGGTAGTTCACTTAACATCAGTTGGGTAAATGATTCTTTTCAAACATCATTAGGTATGTATTCAAGTGGACTTGGGGCACAATTAACTTGGACCCTTCCTTTTGGCTTATTAATAATGTTTGCCGTCTTTAACCGATTTGATAAATCCTACGAAGAAGCTGCGAGAGATCTAGGGGCAACTCCATGGAAAACTTTCAAGGAAATTGTTTTGCCTCTTATTGCACCAAGTATTATTGGAATTGCGTTATTCGGATTTACATTGTCATATGATGAATTGGCAAGATCATCTCAAGTTATGGGATCTGGTAATACACTTCCACTTGAATTACGTGGTTTAACAACTACAGTTACTACACCTATTATATATGCTTTAGGCACAGTAACGACTTTTGTGTCATTCAGCGTCATTGCTATTTCAGTTGGATTTTATCTGTTTCTCAAAAGGAAAAAAGGAATATGAGTTTGAATAAAAAAATTTGCATAATAAATCCAAATACCACTACTTCCATGACAGAAGTCATAGATAATGCTGCAAAAAAATATGCTGGACTTGATACAGAAATTATATCAACTCAACCTAAAACTGGTCCTGAAAGTATTGAAGGTTATTATGATGAAGCTTTTTGTATTCCAGGATTAATTGAAGAAATCAAGGATAATATAGATGCTGATGGTTATATAATTGCATGTTTTGATGACACAGGTCTAGATGCTGTAAGATCAATTACCGATAAACCCGTCATTGGAATTGGAGAAGCGGCTTATCATGTAGCAAGTTTGGTTTCTGGAAACTTTTCAGTAATAACAACATTAACGAGATCGATAAATCCCTTAAAACATAATTTAAAAAAATATGGACTATTTGAAAAATGCGTAAGTATCACTGCTATAGAGGTACCTGTATTAGATCTAGAAGAAATCTCAAATGATAATCTTGACAAACTAAATAAGGGCATAGAAAAAACCATGTTAGAGGATAATTCAGAAGCTATTATTCTTGGATGTGCAGGAATGTCTAACTTAGCAAAAGACCTTGAGCTAAGTCACGGTCTACCAGTAATAGAAGGGGTTTCTTCAGCAGTTGTATTAATAGAAGGTTTGATTAATCTTCAAATTAAAACAAGTAAAATCGGCTCTTATGCTTTACCAAGAGATAAGAATTATACTGGTTATTTGAATAAATTTAGACCACAAAGATAAAATTATGACAGTTAAAGTCCTAAATCACCCGTTAATAAATGTACTTATGACAAACCTTCGTTCTCAAGAGACAAGTAGTTTTGAATTTAGATACACAGCCAAAAAAATATCTTCCTTAATGGCTTTTGAAGTATTTAAAGATCTTAACGTTGATAGAAAAAAGATTAATACTCCACTTGAAAGTTTCTTAGGTGTTAAAACTCAAGACCCTAAACCGTGTGTTATATCAATTCTTAGAGCAGGTTTGATAATTTCTGAAGGTATCACCGACATTTTCAAAGATGTATCAATTGGACATATAGGTATGTATAGGGATGAAAAGACGCTGAGCCCCGTAAATTATTTAATAAAACTTCCTTCAAACCTTCAAAATAGACAATGTTTTCTTTGTGATCCAATGCTCGCAACGGGGGGAAGTGCAATATCTTCGCTAGAAACCCTAAAACAAAATAAAGCGTCTGACATAACATTAGTTTGCTTACTTGCATCTGAAGAAGGTATCAAAAATGTTAAAGAAAAATTCTCAGATGTAACTATAATATGTGCCCAAAAAGACGATTATCTCAATGAAAAAGGTTTTATAGTTCCAGGTCTTGGAGATGCTGGAGACAGAATTTTTGATACATAGTATTAATTTATAGCTTCTTCAAATCTCTGTAGGTTCGGAACATTTAATTTTTCAGCAGTTTGCTTGATATTTTCCCAAACCAAAGGAGCAACTGGTAAACCATTTTTCATTCTATCTTCATTTGTCAATATTTCTTTGTCACCAGGTATCATTACAGTTTCGTTTTGATTTGCAGGTGGAGATGCCCTAACAAAATCTGCATAGGATTTAACTTCTTTTGTAAAACAATCTAAATCAACCATCTTTTCGACAGATATGTAAATTGATAGCATTCCATTTTGTACATTTTGTTTATCTTTATGAATGCCACCATTAACACCTGAGCCAGTTAAGGCTCCTCCCAAAATTTCCATCATAAAATTAATGCCTGAACCTTTATGTAGTCCAAAAGCTGTTATTGCTCCAGTACCATTATTTGGATCAGGAACTTCATTATCTGATATTTTGCCATACATTACTTCTGGATTAATCGTCAGATTGCCTGCATGGTCTATTAGAGCACCATGTGGTAATTTTTTACCACCTTTTTGTGCGACCATCACTTTTCCTTCTGCGACTGTAGAGGTAGCCATATCTAAAATTATGTGATTATTGTCAGTATTAGGCACACCAATAGCTAAAGGTGAAGTACTACCCCTTCTATCGGTTCCTCCAAAGGGAGCAACAAGCAAACTTCCCCTAACATTTACAAAATGAAAAGAGACTAATCCTGCATCGGCTGCTCTTTCTGCCCAATCTCCAATGCGACCAAGATGACCTGAGTTTCTTAAACCTACTACAGAAATTCCATGCTCACGAGCTCGAGAAATACCCTCATCAACTGCATATTCACCAGCTACTTGACCAAAACCTTGTTTAGCATCTAAACAAGCCATAGCCCCTGCATCAACAACAAGTTTTGGTTTTAAATTTGGAAAAACCCAACCTTTTTCAATCCATTCTACGTATCTTGGAACTCTTGCAATACCATGACTGTCATGACCCTTTAAATTTGAACCACATAGTCTTTCCGCAATTGTCTTAGCTTCATAGTGACTACATGACTTGGCTTGAAATATTTCAGTAATAAGTTGAATTGCGTCTTTAACTTTAATACGAATTTCAGAATTAATATTTTCTCTCGTCAATTTACTCCCCCGTAAGTATTTATTCATATACTCAGATTTAGATATAATTTATTTAATATATTAAGTAAAATAAAATACATACCAATATTTTCTATATATTTTAAATGGATGTTTTATGAGTAAAATTCAAATTATTTTAACAACAATTTTTATTGGTATTTTAGGTGGCATTACTTTCAATTTATTACTTTTCCCTTTGCCCTGGGTTTTGGGACCTGCTTTTTCAATAGCAATTTTTACACTTTTTGGAAACGACGTACATGTTCCACAAAAACTTAGAGATCCTTTTGTAGGCATTATAGGTATTTGGTTAGGTCAGTCATTTTCATCTTCAATTTTTCATGAATTGAATGATTGGTTAATTTCTATCATGTTCTTATTTATGTATGTACCAATTGCATTTATTATTACTTACGTGTTCCTTTACAAAATTTTAAAAGTACCAAGAGTAGAGGCTTTTTTTATTTCTTCTCCAGGTGGTCTTTTAGAAATGGCTTTAGGAGCTGAAGAATGTGGTGCAAACTCAAAGAAGGTAGGACTAATACATATCATAAGAATTTTTATAACTGTATTTACCATCCCCACTCTAATCTTGTTAGTATTTCCGGAATCATTTGAAAGACAACCAATGTGGCCATCTTTTCATGGAAGTATAGTAGATTGTTTTATAATTCTCTTATTAATCCCTAGTGGTATATTTTTTGGGACAATTATAAAACTTCCAGGAAAAAGACTGTTTGGACCGTTAATCCTAAGTGCCGTTCTTCATATGACTGATGTAGTTGATTTAGACGCTCCTATTATAATTTTCATTTTAGCACAACTTATGGTTGGTAGCTTCTTTGGAAGTAACATGCATGGACTAAATTGGAAAATCGCGAGAGACTATGTTGGTATTGCAATCGGGATAGTCATGTCCCTTACAGTTTGTATGATACCGTTTATAGTTTTTTTATCTTTTTTAACAGGTGCTAAACCCGAAGCAATAATATTAGCGTTTGCTCCTGGTGGAATTCAAGAAATGGGTTTAGTAGCTTCATCATTAGATATTAAACCAGCATTTGTTGTCACTCATCATTTTTTTAGATTATTAATCGTACTCATAATCTTATCTATAGCCCAAAAATATATTTATCCTAAACTGAAATTATTAATACAGAATTCAAATTGAAATTTATTTCTTTCAAAATTTAAAGTAATGTAGAAATTTAGTTGGATTCATGGAGACAAAATTGATTAAAGGACTAATTGCACCAATCTTAACACCTTTTGATAATGAACTAAAAGTAGATCAAATAATGTATAATGACCTAGCACAAAATCTAATGGAAAATGGATGCTCTGGTCTTGCCCCTTTTGGAACTACTGGAGAAGCATTATCAGTTGGAAATAAAGAAAGGATGGAAGCAATTGAAGGTTTAGTTAAATCTGGTATTAACCCTAAAACATTAATTCCTGGGACTGGTTTATGTAATTTACCTGATACAATTGAAATCACTAAACATGCTATTGACTTAGGCTGCCTTGGTGCAATGACTTTACCACCATTTTACTTCAAGGGTATGAGCGATGATGGACTGTATGAATATTTTGAAAAATTAATTGATGGTGTAAATGACCAAAGACTTAAAATATATTTGTATCATATACCTCAAGTAAGTGGCGTAGGTTTATCAATCGATCTGGTTCAAAAGCTAAAATCTTCATATCCTGACTTTATAATAGGTATAAAAGATAGTTCAGGTATTTGGGAGAATACAGAAGCACTTCTGAAAATAAATGGGCTAATAGTTTATCCAGGAGCAGAACTTCCCGTAATTAAGGCAATCAAACTAGGTGCACCAGGGTGTATATCAGCAACTGCCAACTTGAATAGTAAAGATATATCTAAGGTCATAGATCTTTGTCATGCTGGAGAATGGGAAGAAGCAGAAGAACTCCAAAAGAGAGTTAAATCAGTTAGGCTATTATTTCAGGATTATGCTCCAATACCAGCACAAAAATCTTTATTGGCATTACAGACTAAAAATACTATGTGGAATAATTTAAGGCCACCATTCATACCTATATCCGAACATAAGACCAACGAATTGGCCAATAAATTAAAAAGTGATTATGGTTTCATATTTTAAAAAATATAAGAGTTGATATGAAAATTGACAATTTATCTTTACCCCTTCGAGGAAAATGTCATTGTGGTTCAGTTAGATTTGAAGTGAGCACAAACATAAAAAATTTACGTAGGTGTAACTGTTCTATTTGTTCTAGAAAAGGCTTTGTTATGGGAACAGCTTTAATAGACGAATTAACTATCACTGAAGGTAGAGAATTTTTAACCTCTTATAAGTGGAATACCAAAGTAGCTGAGCATTATTTTTGTAAGATATGTGGTATAAATACCCATCACAAAAGACGATCTGATCCTAATCAGTATGGATACAATATTGGTTGTATTGAAGGCTTTGAAATGTCTTGGATAAATAATGCACCTTTTGTTGATAATAAAGGCATGAGCTTGATTAATTCAAAAAATAAGTCTTAGTAAAAGGATTTAAATAAATCTTTTTATAATTTTATGTAAAATTCCTGCAAAAATAATTACAAGAAACACTCTGAACATATGGTGAGGGCTTATGAAAGACATGTCTGCACCAACAGACAATGCTAAAATATTCATCTCAGATTGACCACCTGGAGAAAAAGCTAACAAAATTGATAGAGGATCATAACCAATATTACTTAAAAAATAATAAATTATAATTAAAGGTATTACTGCAATTAAAGTCGTTACTAACCCAGCTAATATTGGACCAGACATTTCTTTAAGGGTAATGTTTTTAAATAAACATCCAAGTGCAGAACCAAGCAAAATTTGAACAGAAATTACTATAATATACATTGGCATTGCATCTACAATCTGAAAAATATGGGCAACTGCTGATAAAATCATTGGGCCTATAATTGTTGGTCCAGGTATTTTTAGTTTGACTGCTAAAAACCATCCGATTAGTGAAACTAGAATAACAATTGGAGTTTGTTTCCAATTATAAAATAAATCTGGTTCAGGTAAATCTTCAACACCTAAATTCGGAACAAATAATATTACTAAAGAAGCTAAAAATACAACTACAACTATTCTTGTTGCGTGAATTAAAACAAGCGTCCTTGGATCAGCTCCAATTTCTTGACCCAAAATAACCATTTCATTTAATCCACCCGGAATTGAACCATAAATTGACGTTGATCGATCCATTTTCATAATTTTTGATAAATATAAAAAAGTTGTGAGACCCATAATTAAAACAAAACCAGGTATAAATAACAACGACACTCCGATTTCACTAAATCTGTTTAAAATCTCTGGCCCAAAATTAGCCCCAATAGTACAGCCTAAAAATGCCCTACAAATTGGTCTAGGCTTTTTACCAATTATGACTGGTTTACCAATTGCTGCAAAAAAAGCACAACCTATCAATGGTCCTAACATCCAAGGTAGAGGCAACCCTAAATAATAGGCAATCAAACTACTAATTACAGATAACAATAAGCTGAAAATATACCCCCACTTTTGAGGCCACCAGTCAAAAAAGTTTTTAAAGTATAAGTTAGTAGATTTAATCATCATCTATATTTTCTGGAATATAGACATTACCATCCATTATTTTTCTTGAGGTACGATACACACCACAAGATTTAATGAAATCTTTATCAAAACTATTCACTGTAGTTGACGTTTCAACTAAACAATCGATCAGACCTAATGGGTGTTCTATCGTTATTTTATCGTTACCAGTTACTTCAATATTTGTAATTTTAGACGCAACTGTATTGGAAATTAAACATGCTGATGCAATACAATTAGAACCAGTTGCAGCGTGAGTCTCATGGCAGGTTTTTGGAGTAAAATACCTTGAAGTAATAGTTCCACCATTTAGTGGTTTTGATAAAAGAGCAAACTTAGGAATAACTTTCCCACTTACGTCTCCCATACCCATTTTTAAGGCAGCTCTAAGACGAATTTCTTCTATTTTTTTTAATAAAGTTTTGTTTTCATTTAAATTATTACTAGTTTCATTTCCAACAATCCCAAAATCTTTTGCATTTGCCATAACTATTGGCATTGAAACATCTAAACATGTAACCTCAATACCATTTATAATTGTGTTTGGATGATCCGTTGGTAAAAGTTTACCAGTAACACCCCCAACTAGGTTTTTGAACTTTAATAATATTGGTGATCCTTCACCTGGAACTCCTGCAATTTTATAATCACCAGAATATTTGACCTTCTTATTGGGAGTTTGAATAGTTGCTTCTATAATTGAACCAGTATTGACTGATCTTATAACTATATTAGTTTTAATCTCTTTTGCATCTATCATACCCTTTTCAATAGCAAAGGGGCCAACGGCCGAGAGCATATTACCACAAGTTGGGGCATAATCTACTCTAGCCTCATCAACTAAAACTTGAGCAAAAAAATAATCTATATCAATGTTTTCAAGCTCACTTTTTGAAATTATACAAACTTTACTAGTTACTGATGTAGCTCCGCCCATCCCATCTATCTGGCGCATATCAGGTGAACCCATTGCAGCTAGTAAATATTTACTTATTTTTTTTTCTTCCGAAGGTAAATCTCTTTTGTCGAAAAGTAATCCTTTGGATGTTCCCCCTCGCATAAAAACTGTAGGTATAGATATTTGATCAGTCATGACTTTTTAAATTAAATGATTTAAAATATTAATTAGATTTTCAGTTATTTTTTCTGTTGAAGCCGTTCCACCAAGATCTTTAGTTAAATTATTTTTGTTTTCGAATAGATTTGTAACAGATTTATCAATTAAATTCGATGCCAAAATCAGATTCTTTATCTTTCTTTTTTTTCCAAGCCAATTGAGTAACATACTTGTAGACAAAATTAGAGAAATTGGGTTTGCCGTATTTTGACCCGCAATATCTGGAGCAGAGCCATGTTGAGCTTGAGCCATTGCATAATCATCACCGGCATTTAGCGATCCTGCCAAACCTAAGGAACCTGAAAATTCAGTTGCTAAATCAGATAATATATCTCCAAACATATTCGTAGTTACAATAATATCAAATTGACTTGGATCTCTTATAATGTGAGCAGCACAAGCATCTACAAGCATTTCTTTATAAATAATGTCTTTGTGTTTTTTAGACTCTTGCCTGCAAGCATCAAGAAAGATGCCATCCGTTAATTTCATTACATTTGCTTTATGAATTGCGTGAACAACTGGTTTTTTAATTTGATTATTCTTTAATCTAGCTATTTCAAAAGCGGTTTCTGCTATTCTAAGCGACGCAGCTTTGGTAATTTTCCTAATAGCTAATCCTATTCCAGGAGAGGGGCTAAATTCACCACTCCCTTCAAACATATTTCGATCAGCATAAAAACCTTCAGTGTTTTCTCTTAAAATAATTAAATCCATATCTTTAGAGAGAGACTTAACATTTTTATAATTTTTCGCAGGTCTTATATTTGCATATAAATCTAATTCTATTCGAAGTGTTCCTGACGGGTTAATACCACCCTGGTTCTTGGACGGATAAGCATTGTGGCCAACAGGTCCCAAAATAATTCCATCTGCTTTTTTTGCTTTTGTTAGTGCGTCGTCTGTAAAAGTCGTCCCTTTTTGTTCTAGTGATTTAAAACCTATAGGCTCTTTAGATATATCTATTTTTAATTTTAATTTCTCATTCAAAAGCTCAACGATATTCAGTGTCGATTTCATTATCTCAGGGCCAATACCATCACCGTCAAAAGCTAAAATATTAATCGACATGAAATGGCTCTCTTACTCACCTTTGAATGTGACTATTTTTTTATTTACGAACGCATCAATCCCATTAATGCCATCTTTTGTTTTTGCAGATTCAGCAATCATTCTTGACTCATACTCCATTTGTCCTTCAAGAGAATCTAAAAAACTGTTGTGGACTAAATTTTTTAATTTACCAAATGCCAGAGATGGGCCCGCAGCTAGTTTTTTTGCTAAATTATGTGCCTCATCTTTTAGATCTTTAAAGTCAACGACTTTATTTATCAACCCCCAATCAAGTGCTTCTTTTGCACTTAAAACTCTATTTGTTAATACAAGCTCCGTATATCTTCTTGTACCAATGATTCTTGGCAAAAAGTATGTTGAGGATCCATCTGGTGTTAATCCTATTTTTGAATAAGCTGAGACAAATGTTGCATTTGTTGAAGCAATTGCAATATCTGCAAATCCAACAAAAGAAAAGCCAGCGCCAGCGGCTACACCATTTACCGCGATAACAAGAGGAGCATTCATTCTTGAAAGCCTTGAAATAGCTCCATGAAGGATTGTTGTAACTTCCTTTAGATGACTAGCGGTCTTATGGCCATATTTATGAAAAGAATTTACGTCACCACCTGCACAAAAGGCATCTTCCCCAGCTCCACTCATCAAAACAGATCTAATATTTGGATTATCGTCACATTCTAATGAGACTTGAAATAAGTCATCAGCCATGGCTTGATTTAGTGAATTATATTGTTTTGGTCTATTTAATTCAATAAATGCTATTTCATTTTCAATTTTAAAATTTATTGTCTTTAAATCCATTATAATTTATCTCCAAATTATTTTTTTATTGTTTTTAGAACTTCTTCCGTATGTTCACCTAGTAAAGGTGGGGGTCTATAAAGTTGTGATGGTGTTTCAGATAATTTAACTGGGAAACCCGTCATTTTTATTTGTCTATCTTCGGGGCCGTTTGAGCTTATAACCATATCAGTGTCTTTGATTAATTGACTATTAAGAGCTTCTGGTAGTGAAACAATTTTAGCTGCAGGACAACCTGCGTCATTTAGTTTTTTTATCCAGTAATCTGACGATTTCAAGACCATTTTTTCATTTACAATTTTATTTAGACTGTCTCTATTTTTCATTCTATTTGCATTATTTTTATATAAGTCATCTTCTAACAAATTTGTTAAATCAGTACTTTCAAGGAAAATATCACAAAACTTGTCACTTGCTGGAGCTACAGCCACCTCACCATCAGATGTTTGAAAGATCCCATAAGGTGCTAAAATAGGATGATTATTACCAGATTTTTTTGGGGCTTTACCAGTAACAAAGCTCTCAGATGATAAATACGCCATCATTGATATTAAACCTGATGTAAGACAAGACTCAACTTGTTGCCCTTTTCCTGTTTGAACTCTTGAATATAAAGCGCTCACAATTCCAAAAGAACAATATAGACCAGCCACTAAGTCTGATATAGGCATAGCTGCTCGCATTGGACCACTTTCTTCAGTACCATTTAATGACATAAATCCGCTTAATGCCTGAGCTATAAAGTCAAATGCTGGTCTGTCGCTCATTTCTCCTTTACTTCCAAAACCATTTACAGAAGCACAGATAAGCTTTGGATTAATTGATTTTAAAGTTTTATAATCAAAACCCATTTTATTAAAAACTCCAGCCTTAAAATTTTCTACTACAACATCTGCATCACTAAGCAAAGATTTTAATAACTCTTTATCGCTTTCTTTATATAAATCTAAAATTATGGATTTTTTATTTCTATTGAACTGGGCAAAGTAAGAACTATAGCCGTCAACCATGTCACCCTGGTTCCTTACATTATCACCTTTAGGTGGTTCTATCTTAATTACTTCTGCTCCCATATCAGCTAAAAGCATTGTGCAAAAAGGACCGGACAGCACTCTTGTTAGATCAATAACTTTTACACCAGAAAGTGCACCATTATTATTTTCAGAAGTCATTTATGCTCCAACAGCAGTAGGTACTTCGTCCATAGAGTAAGAGAATAATCTGTGGCCTGCTCTCATAACCTGACCAGGTAATTTATGACCAACTAATTTTTCTACTTTTTTAGCAATTGAAATTATCTGATCTAAATCAATCCCAGTTTCTATTCCCATTTCATGAAGTAAATAAATAAGATCTTCAGAGCAAATATTACCCGTTGCATTTGGAGCAAAAGGACATCCTCCCATCCCACCAAAGCAACTTTCGTAGTCAGTTATTCCCTCATTCAATCCAGTCATAACATTAGCAAGACCAACACCTCTAGTATTATGAAAGTGAAGGGTAATTTCTAAATCTGGAACTTTGTCCCTTATTGCGTGAATAGCGTCTATTACTACCGGTGGTGTCGCCATTCCTGTAGTATCTCCCAAAGTAACACCTTTAAAACCCATTAATTTATATTCATTAGAAATTTCAGCTAATTTTTTTGCTGTAACATTGCCCTCAAATGGACAGCCAAAGGCCGTGGCTATATCACCTTGAACTGGTATGTTATTTTTACCTGCAATGTCTGCAATTTCTTTGAATCCAGTCAAAGAATCTTGTACACTTCTATTTACATTCTTCTTATTATGGCTTTCTGAAGCGGAAAGAAAAACAACAATTTCATCAAGTTTTGCATCAACAGCCCTCAATGCTCCTTTTGCATTAGGCACTAATGCTGCTAAAGTGGTTTTGGGGTTTCTTTTTACATTTTCTAGAATTATTGCGGCGTCAGCTAATTGTGGAATTGCTTTTGGGGACACAAAAGATGAAACTTCAATTCTTTGAAAACCTGCATCTGTAAGATTGTTAATTACATCGATCTTATCCTCTGTTTTTAATATAGTCC
>CACCSH010000024.1:0-15454 GCA_902548635.1 uncultured SAR116 cluster alpha proteobacterium | reverse complement strand
TTTAAAGTTGTAAATCTTACTAGTAGATCTAATCCTTACTAGTTAATATTTAAGCATTTTAATTTCAATTTTATTTTATGATTTACTTATAAATATTTATTAATCAAATTTAAGTAAGGTAATTTATTTAATTAGAGGGAAAGTTTATGTCAGATAAAATATTAAATAAGGGAGGTTGTGCATGTGGAAATGTTCGTTATAAAACAATCGGAAAACCAGAACATTCTGCAGTTTGTCACTGCAGATATTGTCAATTAAGAACTGGGTCGGCATTTGGCATATCAGTCTATTTTAAAAGTGTAAATGTAGAATTATTGTCTGGCGATTTAAAAAAAATTTGAATATACAACGGAATCTGGAAATTTAGTGGCAACAAAGTTTTGTGTTGAATGCGGGACATCAGTTTTTTGGAATGCGGACATTTTCAAAGATATGACTGGTATTGGTGGAGGAACATTTGACCCACCTACATTTTGGTATGACATAAAGAGGGAAGTTTTTTGTAGATCAAAAGCATACTTTTCAAAAAATGAAATAGATGCAAAATTTGAGACCTCACCAATCTTTAATAAAATAAAAGAGGATCCCCCAAGAAAAAGTGGAGTTTAACCACTCTAAATTAAAGATAAAAAATATGAAAAAAAAAATAAAATGTATTTAGCATTCATAATAATTTTTCAATAATAAAGATAGTAATATTATTAAATTATTTAAAAATAAGTAATGGTGAAAGGTATTATGAAAAAGAGTTTAAGGATAAACTTAATAAATTAGAATTAGATATTAAAGAATTATCAGACCAGATTTCTAATTTAAATCAAACAATTATTAACAAAGAAAAATGTTAGTATCATATTTAAATCCAATGACTATACAGATAAAGTAAGTCCGAAAACATTATACTATTAAAATAACACTTAATATTATATTTTTTCATTAATAAATTAGATAATGTCGAAAAAGAGGAATTTATGGGAACTAATCCAAAGTTAATTAATTTTACCACACAAGATTTTATGTCAGAAAAAGAGTTAGAACTTGCAAGTTTAAGGTGGGATCAAGTAAAGGATTCTTACTACAAAAGATTAAAAAAATTAGGATTATTACGTTTTGTAAGTTTAAGAATTTGGAACAAAGAGAATATATCAAGATTAGGTTTTGTTTTTGAATATAAAGATGAAAAAGCATTTAAAGCATGCCTTCCTATTTGGAAAGAAATTGATGCTAAGGAGAGTGAAGATATGATTATTAAGACTTTTAGTAATAGAGGGATAGTTCTTGAAGACACCATTCTAAGTTAAAAGTTCACTGGTAATGAAAAGAGCACAGAACTCATAATTACTCCTTTCACTGTGTCATATCAAATCAATTACTTTCCTTTGTGATTGACTATCTACTTCAATATATCTCTGAGTAGTTTGAAGAGAACTATGACCAACCATCATCTGAATATCTCTTAAACTTCCCCCTACTAACGATATTTTTTTTCAATAGGATCCCAAATTCGAGCAAAATAATAAGGACTTCGCCAAGTTTTATATAAAGAAAGACCTTTTGATACATTAATTCTTTGTATTGTAAGGTTCTTATTCACATTCCTAATTTTAGTGTATAACTGTGTATAACTCAAGACCACTGAGCAATGATTTTATAAACTATTGATTTTACTGATTTTTTGGTAGCGGAGGAGGGACTTGAACCCCCGACACCCGGATTATGATTCCGGTGCTCTAACCAGCTGAGCTACTCCGCCTTACAGTAAGATAGTTACTAAATATAAATTATTTTGCAGTCAAGTTATTACGAAGAAAAAACTCATAACGTGATAATTGTATCTCTTATTTTGTCTTCTATATTTATTTTTAATTTAGGATAATCAACCGTTGACGAATTATTTTTTTCTGTGGTTATTGAAAATGTAAGTTTTTCAATGGCTCCTAATGAGTTTATAAAATTCTTATAGGTTGACTGGCTTTCTGATAATAGAACCTGTATTTTTTTTAAATTTAAGTGGTTATCTTGCATTTTATTAATAGGCTTTTCACTTTCCCAGTTTATTAGGCTTGGAATAATGCCATTTAGATGAGATTGATCTCCTAAAATGCTAGCGTTAGTGCCTGGCATAGCAAATTTCCATTTATACTCACCTCGTGATGCTTTAAAAAAAGGTTCATAATATTTTAGGATTTTTATATCTACATTTTCAATAACATAACCAATTACTTGAGGTGATTTTCTCAATTGGGATTGTAGTTTTAGACTATCTAAATTAAACCATCTTTTTGAATTTAAGTGTCCACAGTTGGGATCTATTGAAATAACTTCTAAGTAAGCACTCTTACTTATCTTAACTACCCTATTATGTGTACCCATATCTCTATGGTAACCAATATTACTTAGTTTAACATTTAACTTATTTTCTACGTAAGAAGTTCCCTCATCCAAATTATTAGCCGCTATAACAACATGATCTAATTTATGCATTAATAAAATTATTCAAATCTAGCATATTTGGGGCATCTGTTATCCATCCACCACCTAAAACGTGGGAATGATCATTAGTATTGTAAAATACAGCCGCCTGCCCTGTTGAAACTCCAAATTGAGGTTCATCAAAATCTAATTCAGAAGTACCAGTTTTAAAATCAACTTTAATTTTTCCTACAACTGGATTTGAAGTATTTCTTAATTTTACTAAAATTTTAAATTCTTTATTATGAGGTTTATCTATTATCCAATTACATTCTGTAATTTTAATTTTTTTACAAGCCAAATAATCTTTAGAGCCTACTATCACCTGTTTTTTTTTTGCATCCAGGGCAATAACATATAAAAGTGAATTATTATCATCGACTCCTTTTCTGCCACCAATTCCTATGCCCTTTCTTTGTCCTATAGTAAAATCAATGATACCATTATGTTGACCCAATTTTTTTCCCTCAATATCAACAATATCTCCAATATCAATACTTCCTGGTCTTAATTTACGAACAACATCTGCATACCTCCCATCTGGAACAAAGCATATATCTTGACTGTCTGGTTTTTCTGCAACATCGAGATTATATTTTCTTGCTACAGATCTAGTTTCTTTTTTTGTTAATGAACCTAAAGGAAACCTTAAGAATTCAAGTTGACTTTTTGTTGTTGCAAACAAAAAATATGACTGATCTTTGGAAGAATCTATTCCCTTATACAAGCTTGGAGTACCGGTACTTTTTCTTCTTCTAATATAATGTCCAGTTGCCATAGCACTTGCACCTAATTTTTTAGCCCTATCAAGCATGTCTATAAACTTAACTGTTTGATTACATCTTACACAAGGAATAGGTGTTTCTCCTCGCAGATATGAATCAGCAAAGTCTTCCATTACTTGATCTTGAAAAAGATTTTCATAGTTTAATACATAATGTGGAATTTGAAGTTTACTTGAGACTAATCTTGCATCATTTATGTCTGATCCTGCACAACATGCTCCCTTTTTTTGAAGCGCCTGACCATGATCATACAACTGCATAGTTAAACCTACTACATCAAAACCCGCTTCAACAAGTAATGCAGCTGTGACAGAAGAATCAACACCCCCAGACATTGCTACAACTACTCTGTGCTCGGAAGGATTACCTTTTAAATCCATATCTTCAATTACTTGATTAATGTTAATCATCAACCTTACTCTTCTGGTATCAAAAGCCTAAGACCGTCAAGCTTGTCACTAACTTCTATTTGACATCCCAATCTGGATGTAGGTTGAAGCCCAACTGCTAAATCTAACATATCTTCTTCATCAGGATTAGGACCACCTACGATTGAGAACCAATCTTTATCAATAATTACGTGACATGTACAACAAGAGATCGAGCCACCACATGTACCCTCAATTTCTAAATCATTATCTCTAGCAACTTCCATTACAGACAGTCCATTTTCTGCTTCAACAGATTTTTCAGTTCCTTCTGAGTCAACAAATATAAGTTTAGGCACCTTTTACTCCAAAATTTATTAATACTTATTTTAAATCAAGCCAACATTCGGCCAAGTTATCTAATTCTTCAGTGGTTATCAAGCCCTCTGATTCTAATATTGTATCATTTGGTGGAAATGACAATCTAATTGAATTTGACGAAAGATCTTCATAACCCATTGCACTAACTACATGACTTTTACTTATTTTACCAGAACTACATGCTGCACCTGAGCTTACTGAAAATGATGCAAGATCTAATTTCATTAATGCTAAATCACCAGGTACATTTGGTAAAGCCATGAGTAAGGTATTGCTTACCCTATTACTATTCTCCCCAAAAAAAATTGTTTCTGGTCTTATTTTTTTAATTTTATTACTTAAATAATCTCTGAGGTATTTCACTTGATTATCATTTTTTTTAGGCATTTCTGACATAATAAGAGCGGCTTCACCAAAACCCAATATTCCAAAAATATTTTCAGTCCCTGCTCTTATACCCTTTTCTTGTCCCCCTCCTAATATTTGAGGATTCAAATTAAATTTATTGTTATTTATCAGTGCCCCTATTCCACTTGGAGCTCCTATTTTGTGCCCTGAGAGAGTTAAAAAATCTATCTCTAATTCATTTAAATTTATTTCAACTTTACCTAAGGCCTGTGCGGCATCACAATGAACCAAACATCCATATTTTTTTGCAATATTTATAACCTCCTTGATAGGCTGTATTACACCAGTTTCATTATTAACCCACATGACTGAAACCAAAATTTCTTTTCTATTTTTGTTGATGCTCTTAAGTAATGTTTCCATAGCATTTAAGTCAACTACTCCATTTTTATTTACAGGAATAATTAAGTTGCTTTTTGAAGAAGACAAAACTGCCAAATGTTCTATAGAACTTACGACAATAGTATTAAAATTATTGAAAACTAAATTTATAGCCTCTGTTGCAGAACTTGTAAAAATTATATTATCACTCTTTGCATTTACTAATCTAGCTATATTTAGTTTAGCTTTTTCTACTAAATTTTTACCTTTTCTTCCGTAATAATGAACTGACGACGCATTTAACGGGCCAAAATTCATACCGCTAATTAAAGAATTTTTTACTTTCTCTAAAACCGGTACAGTTGCATTGTAGTCTAGGTAAATTTGTCTGTTCATTTTACTTATTTTGTTGTTAAAAAACTATTGTAATTATTTTTTTAAATTTTTACTTTTATTATCACTTTCAAATTTTTTAATTTTTTTCTCTAAATTTTCAACTTTTTTTAATAATGATACTAATGCCTTTTCTCTTGGATCTGCATCACTATCTGAAACAGCATAGGGTTTAAAGGTTTCTTTTTTTGCTGATCTTGCAAATTCTCTAGCGGGAACCCCCGCAACTGTTACGTTTGCAGGAACATCTCTTGAAACAACTGAGTTTGCTCCAATTCTTGCGTCATCACCAATATTAATCGCCCCTAAAATTTGAGCTCCTGAACCAATTATAACGTTGTTTCCAACTGTAGGATGTCTTTTTTGATTTCTTTGTAAGTCACTTTCTACCGACGGCATAATACCGCCAAGAGTTACTCCTTGATAAATCGTAACATTTTCTCCTATTTCAGTAGTTTCACCTATCACTATACCTAGACCATGATCCATAAAAAAATTTGACCCTATTTTGGCTGCAGGGTGAATTTCAATACCTGTAAATATTCTGGCAAAGTGCATTATTAGTCTTGATAAAAATTTTAAATTGTACCTCCACAGAATATTTCCAATTTTGTAAAAAAAACATTACGTGAAAAGATGGATATAGAAAAATTACTCCAAGTCTACTTCCAGCGGCAGGATCTCTTTCTATAATAGAGTCTATTTCTTTAAAAAAGTTTTTAATATTCATTAATTTACACACTAAATTTTGAAATAATTTATACTATAATTTTATCTAAAATTGTTCAAAAATATTTAGTATAAAATATATTTTTATTTAATTCATTAATATTGACAGATTAAAGATAAATTATTATTCGATAATTATGAAATTCAATAGAACTGTTCTTTTAATTTTATAGCCATATCATTTATGCTATAAATATATTTAAATTCACTGGAGTTAATAAATGCCTGAAGTAATTCTAAATGGTCCACACGGAAGAATTGAATGTAGATACCATTCAGGAGTTTCAACAGATTCTCCTATAGCCCTTATTTTACACCCTGAACCTAATCAGGGTGGCAGTATGAATAATAAGGTTTCGTATGGAATGTATCATGAATTTAGAAATAGAGGTTTTTCAGTTTTACGTTTTAATTTTAGAGGTGTTGGAAGGAGTGAAGGCATATACGAGGGTGGTGAGGGAGAATTAGCTGATGCTGCTGCAGTTTTAGACTGGGTACAATCTCAGAATATACATTCAAGATATACCTTTATTGCTGGATTTTCTTTTGGTTCTTGGGTTGGAATGCAGTTAATGATGAGAAGACCAGAGATTTTTGGTTTTATCTCAGTTTCACCACCAGCAGATAAATTTGATTTTTCTTTTCTTGCACCTTGCCCAGCATCTGGCTTAATAATTCATGGTGAAAATAATAAAAGAGTACCAAGCGAGGTAATTCAAAAAATTGTTGATAAAATTTCTATCCAAAAGGGTATCAAAATAGATGTTGAATTCATAAAAGAAGCTAATCATATGTTTTCTAATCATGATGAAGAATTAATGGAAGCTATAAGAAAATATTTAAACAATGCTCTAGATTCATCAGAATATAGAGAGATATAAAATAAAAAGAGAATTACTAATGAATAAATCTATGAATTCAGATTTTCTGAATGTTATGAATGAAAGAGGTTTTATTCATCAAATTACTGATAAAAATAATCTAGACCAAGAATTGTCTACAAATATAATGACTGGTTACATAGGTTTCGATTGCACAGCACCCTCTCTTCATGTGGGATCATTAATTCAAATAATGATGCTTCGATGGTTTCAAAAAACAGGGCATAAACCAATCGTTCTTATGGGTGGGGGTACAACTAAAATTGGCGATCCGTCTGGTAAAGATAGTGCTCGACCTGTTCTTTCCTCAGAAAACATAGAAAAAAATCAAAGTAATATTAAAACTATTTTTGAAAAATTTTTAAAATTTGGATTTAGTAAAAACGATGCAATTATGGTTAATAATTCAGAATGGTTAGAAAGACTTAATTATGTATCATTTTTAAGAGATTTTGGATCCTCTTTTTCAGTTAATAAACTTATAAATTTAGAAAGTGTTAAACAAAGATTAGATAGAGAACAAAATTTATCTTTTCTAGAATTTAATTACTCTTTGCTTCAGGCATATGATTTTTTGCATTTGTATAAAAGTTACGGTTGTAAAATACAAATGGGTGGGTCTGATCAATGGGGGAATATAGTTACTGGCTTAGACTTAATTAGAAAGAAAACTTCTAAACAAACATTTGGTTTTACTTCTCCATTATTAACTACCAGTAGTGGTGCAAAAATGGGCAAAACAGCTAATGGGGCAGTCTGGCTAAATGTAGAGCAATTGTCTGATTGGGATTTTTGGCAATATTGGAGAAATACTGAAGATTTGGATGTTATAAAGTTTTTAAAACTGTTTACAGAGATACCAATTACAGAGATTAATAAATTACAGCAATTAAAAGGTGTAGAATTAAATGATGCTAAAATAATCTTGGCAAATGAAGTTACAAAATTGTGTAGAAGTGCAGAAGCTGCTGAAAAAATCTCAACTTCTGCTTCTAATTTATTTAATAAAATCACAGATGATGAAGGATTACCCACTATAAATATATCAAAACACGAAATATCCTTTATCAATGCTTTAAAAGAATTAAATTTTCTAAAAACAAATGGAGAAGCAAGAAGGCTAATAAGAGGGCATGGTGCTAAAATTAACGATATTATGGTAAGTGATGAAAATTATATTTTAAAATTAGATGATTTTAAAAATGGTAAAGTAAAAATTTCGTCCGGGAAAAAAAGACATGGACTATTAATTTGTTCTTAGTTTGAATTAATTAATTTAACTTATCATCAATAAAAAAATTATTGTCATTTAACCAATCATCTGCAAACAAATCTCTTAAAATACCTGGCGCAAATGATAGAGTATTTAATTCAACCTTGGGACTTTCAATTGGTCCCACCATTTTAAATTGCCCTGCAAATAGTCCTTCTTTTTTTAATCCTGTTATTAACTTACCAACAGCAGGGACAACACTTATAATTTGCGATATTAATTTAATTGGCGCGACTGATCCCCTCATATCTAAAAATTTTCTCTTTAAATTTATTTTTCCTTTAGCAGCAATTCCTAATGATTCACTAGAAAGATACACCTTTTCAAACATAAAGTTATGTTTCTTAACATTTATATTCGCCCTACCTTTATCAAAATAAACTCCCTCACCAGAAATAACAGATTGAATACCAGAAAAGCTTAAGATAGATAGGGAGTTAATTATTCCTGGAGTGTTAATTAGACTAAATTCTTTTGATTTAATAACACCTTTATAATGATCGTATGTATCGTTTAGAAAATTTATATTTATATTCATTTTACCACTTCTTATATTTTTTGTAAAACCAAGAGCATTAAGAAGTTTACCTCCATCTGAAGTGTCAAAAATAATATTAGGTAATTTGTCTTTGTTTTTTTTCATAATAATTTTGGTTTCTGCACCACCGACTAAACCAAAACCGTTAAGCCTAGATATCTTATTGTCTATGTAAATTTCAAATTTTCCACTATCTAATAAAGATGACTTATCAAGCCACATTTGTCCAAATGCATTTGCTTCAAAGATAGATTTATTTATTGTTCCCTTGAGGCTGCCTGCTAAAGAAATTTTAGGCTCTAATATAATCTTATCAGCAGTGATTTCAAAACTTATATTCATATTATTGTCGGAATGTTTTTTAAGATCATCTTTGAAATAAGAAAAATCTATTTTTTTTCCTGAAATATTTAAGTCAAATATTTTATTTTTTTTAGCAATAGATATTTGTTTTAAATCTAATTGTGGAGTTTTAATGTTTCTTAATAAAATTTGGGTTGGAGCTATACCATCTAATTTGACAATACCAATTTTATAATTATTTTTTTCAATTTTTAAATTTATATCCTTTATAAAAGCAAGTTTACCCTTTTGATAAATAATTTCTGTTTTAATTGAGGATTTTATATTTTTTTTCTTTATGAGGTCTAAATAATTTATTTTTAAATCTGAATCAGTTAAGTCTGAATTTAACTTTAAATTTAGATCTAGATTGCTAATGTCTCCAGTTAATCTAATATTAAACTCAGTATCACCAATGATATCTATATTAAAATTTTTCTTTAGGTAATCAGAAAATTCCTTATTATTTTTTACGTTCAGGAGACCGTTTTTAATTAATTGATTTTTAATTACTGTATCTTTTATAGCATATTGAAGTTTATTATCTTTAAATAACACTGCTTTTTTAATTATATAATTACTTCCATTAATTTCAACGTCGTCAACTGAATACTGTAAATTATCTTTTTTAAATTGAGCTTTATTAATAATAAAATTATTTTTATGGATTTTTAGTTTTATTTTGGCGTGATCGAATTGATAATCTAGATTATTCCCCCTTAATAATATAAAGCCTGACGAAGCATTTAAATCAATGTTTGCCCAACTTTGGTCAATTATTATTTTGTTATTATGTTTATTTACTTCAAACTTAAAGTCGCCAGATATAGTACAAAATACTTTTTTAAAGATTTTATCATTGTGTTCAAACCTAATATTACTAAATTTTGACCGCCCACTTATTTTGAAAATATTAATTTTTTTAAAAAATGAAAAATTTAAATCAAAATTTATGCTATTTAAACTACCACCTTTGAAATTATCATTAAATTGTTTTAAAACATTTACATTAACGAATGAATTATAATATTTTTTATAATAGCTTAAATGATTTTTTAATATTTTTGTTGATAATCTTTTTATTAAAAAATTAGAAAAACCAGTTTTAGAATTAAAATCTATCTCAGAGTACGCTATTATTACATCGCCTATTGACAAATTATTAATCGTTAATAAACTATTTTTACTGTTCCATAATAATTTACCACTTAATTCCGAATTTAAAATAATATTGTCATTATTTTTTATAATTAAGGTTGATTTCTTTGATAAGAAATTAAAACTTTCTACATTAAAATTCTTATCCGTAACAATATTAAATCTACCCTTTAAAAAGCCAGAAATAGTTTCTGTCTCAAATTTTAATTTTTCATGTAAAAAATTACTTAAGAATAATTTAGGATCGATATTTTCTATGTTAAAGTTAAATTTGTTAAAACTTTCTAAAAAATTTGCTTTTACTGAAAAGTTTAATCTTTTATTTTTACTACAATTCATGTTGAGTGAACGGGCATTGTTTAAATATTGTGAAACAAAAACATTTTCACAATTAATTTTTAAAATACTTTGTTTAAGTGCTTCCCTGCGATCTGAGATTAAAAAGCTAATATTTCCGATTGCGATTTTATTTTGTAATAATTTTTTTAATGAGTGCTGTTCATCAAATCCTTTTTGATTTATTGATAAAAAAAATTTTAAATAATGGTCCCGGTATAAATTTATTTTTCTGTAATTTCCCATGCAAAGATAAATCTTTAAAATTTAGGTAACTAAATTCAAGATTATCTTTATTAAAAAAAATATTTCTAAAAAAGAAATCATACGTAAACCCAAATTCAATGAGTTTAATATTTGATTTTTCTCTTTGATCAATTGTATAAACTTTTGTATCATTCAATTCGATTTTTACAATATTAGGCCAGTTAGGTTTTAATATCTTTATAGAACTTATTTCAATTATTATATTTTCGTTATTAATTTTTCTTGAAAGAAAACTTTTTACCTTTTTGTTAAGAACACCTTTTAAATTAAATGATTTAATTATAAAATTTTGTGTTTGTTCTGAATAAACAAACATGGTTGTGACTACCCCGAATATAAAAAAAGGTAATATCAAAAGAAGAATTATAACTTTTTTCATCATCTTTCCTATTTTGTATAATATTAGACAAATCCTAGTTGAAATATTCCTTTGATATAATATAACTTAAGAAAACTTTTAATACTAATTATAAGAGATCTTATTAATGATAAAAATAAATGATGAAATACCTAAGTTTGAAATTTTAACTGATACAGGAGAATTTAAAATTTCAAATTGTAAAGGAAAAAAAATTGTTGTTTTCTTTTTTCCTAGAGCAGACACTTCTGGATGTACCGCTGAATCAATTGCTTTTACAAATCTACAACATGAGTTTGATAGATTAGACTGTATTGTTATTGGTATTTCTAAAGATAATCAAAAAAAACAGGGTAAATTTAGAGAAAAATATAATCTTACTTGTGAACTTGGTGCTGACTTTGAAAATGACGTATGCGAACAATTTGGTGTATGGGTAGAAAAATCTATGTATGGGAAAAAATATATGGGTATTCAAAGATCTACGTTTTTATCAAACGAACGGGGTATAATAACAAATGTTTGGGAAAAAGTGAAAGTTCCTGGTCATGCAGAAGAGGTTTTAGAAACAGTAAAAAGTCTTAACAATTGATTTATCTTTTCATTCCAACTTTTAGTGCTAAAGCAGATTCAATAAAAATATCTATATCACCATCTAGTACAGATTGAGTGTTTCCTACTTCTACATTTGTACGTAGATCTTTGACCATTTGATAAGGATGGAGAACGTAAGATCTTATTTGACTTCCCCATCCTATTTCTCCTTTATCACTTGTACTTTTGTTATTAACTTCTTCTCTTCGTTTCAACTCAATTTCGTATAATTTTGCTTTTAGCATGGACATTGCTTGAGCTTTATTTCTGTGCTGAGATCTATCATTCTGACATTGTACTACCGTGTTTGTTGGTAAATGTGTAATTCTTATTGCAGAGTCCGTTTTATTTACGTGTTGTCCACCTGCACCAGAGGCTCTATATGTATCAATTCTTAAATCTTTGTCTTCAATCTCAATATCTATTTCATCATTAATTTCTGGATAAACCCAGATTGAAGCAAAACTAGTATGTCTTCTTGATGAAGAATCAAAAGGAGATATTCTTACTAATCTATGAACGCCTGACTCAGTTTTTCCCCAACCATAGGCGTTAAATCCTTCTATTAACAAAGTGCAAGATTTAATACCTGCTTCATCTCCTGAGCTTTCTTCAATAGTTGAAATTTCATATCCTTTTTTATCTGACCATCTTGAATACATTCTTTGTAACATTAAAGCCCAATCTTGAGCTTCTGTGCCACCCGCCCCAGCATGTATTTCGATAAAACAATTGTTTGTATCAGCTTCTCCAGATAACAAACTTTCCAACTGAAGTTTATCACATTTTTTTACTAAACTATCTATTTGAGAAATTGTTTCGTCAATTAGTTCTTTATCATTTTCTTCCTCCGCAAGATCTATAAGCTCGTATAAATTACTTTTCTCAATTTCGATAAATTTTATAAGATCTAAATTTTTTTCAATTTGCTTTTTTTCTCTCATAATTACTTGAGCTTTAGATGTATCTCTCCAAAAATTTTCAGTTTCTATTAATTCATCCAATTCTTTAGTTCGATTTAAGGACTGTTCCCAATTAAAATGTTTTTTTAAAATACTTAAACCATTATCAATTTCTTTAAATTTTACTTGAATTTCGGTTTGCATAACTTGTTCCCTACAAAATTAATATAGAGGCGAAAGATTTTTTATAATTGTATTTGAGTTTTTTAAATCTATAAAATTTTTATCAAAGCTTAAATTTGGTAATTGTCCAGGTTTAAAGGCTTCCAAAATAGATTTTTTATCTTTAGCACTTACTTGAAGACCACTATTGGGGTTTACAGATATAAGTTTTATTCCTGGAGGTCTCCTAAACGGAATATCTGGAGTATTCAAAAGTGCTTCTTTCATAAAATCTTTAAATATTGGCGCAGCAACTGAACTGCCTGTTTCTTTGAAACCTAGTGGTCTTGGATCATCAAACCCCACAAATACACCAACAACTAGGTCACTTGAAAAACCTATAAACCATGCATCAGTATTAGAATTCGTTGTTCCAGTTTTGCCAGCTAGGTTTTTCCCCAGTGAGTTTATAACAATGCCTGTGCCCCTCTCTATTGCTCCTTTTAACATTGATACCATTTGATAAGCAGAGGATGATGAGATGACTTTCTTCCTTGTATCTTTGACAGCTACTAAAGGAATATTTTTAGAATTGGTGTTCTGACCATTACAATTTTTACAATTTCTCTTGTCATGTTTAAAAATAGTAACACCTCTTCTATCTTGAATACGATCAATTAAAGTTGGAGTGATTTTTTTTCCTCCGTTAATTATCATGCCATAAGCATTAGTTAAACTTAGTAAATCAGTTTCACCCGCACCTAAAGACATTGATAAAAATGGTGGCAAATCTTTACTTATTCCAAATTTATATGCGTAATCTTGAATAATATTTTTAATAGATAAAGAGTTTAGTAAATTCTTTATTAATTCCTTATTTACAAAGATTTTATTATATATTTGATTAACGTTTAAATTTTGGTTTATATATCTAAATAATTCTTTTTTATTAAGATTATGCTTTATAGAAAATTCTTCTATAATTTTTTTGTTAATTTTTTCTGTGTTTTTCTTTTTTTCAGTTATATAATCAACCATAAAATTCACAAATCGAATATCTTTTTTTAATTTTTTTCCAATTAATTTATTTGTATAGTTTTTTTCAATATAATTTTTAATTAGCTCTTCTTCTTGAATAAGTTTTATAGCAAGTCTAGCAGTCATAAGATTTCTTGATTTTTCAATACCAAGTCTCATTGGGCTAGGACCATAGAATTTTTTAGTATAATTAGCAGGTTTCCATTTTTTACAACCTGAACATTGATCATAAGCTAACGCTGCATCTAAAATCAAATCTGTAGGTTTGTAAAATCTTTCTAAACCGGCCAAATATACAAATGGTTTAAATGCAGAACCTGGTTGACGTTTTGCTTGGGTAGATCTATTAAATTCACTTTTTTCAAAGTTATATCCTCCACTCATTGCTAATACTCTTCCAGTGTGGGGATCTAGAGCAACAATTGCTCCATTCACATTAGGAAACTGGGAAAGAGAGTAAAAGGAGTTTCCCTCATGATTGTTTTTTTTAGCTATAATTACATCCCCAACTTTAATAAATTTCTTAAAGTTTTTGAATTTAGCACCTAAATAAATATTTAATTTATTTTTGTTATCTTTTTTAACCGTCTGTGGTCTAGCCCAATTTGCATTTAAGAATTTTATCTTAGCTGAAATTCCTTTAACTAATAAAATTTTTATAAAATCTTCATTTACCTGAGTAACAATTGCTGCATACCTGTTTTTTGGAAGGTTTAGTTGAATTTTTTGTAAATATTTTGTTATTGCATCATCTTTAAGATCTAATAAATCAATATTATCTATGGGGCCTCTCCAACCTTGCCTTTTATCTAAATTTTCTAATCCATTTATGAGTGAATTATCAGCATAAAGTTGCATTAAAGGGTCTAAAGTAGTTCTAACTGAATACCCGTTTGTATACAATCTCGACCCTATTTTTTTATCTTCTGACAAAATCTTTCTCACTTCTTCGGTAAAATAAGGTGCATAACCTTCGTCAATGCCACTTGATTTACGGATATTTATTAGTTTATTACTCTCTCTTTCTTTTGTTTGCTTATCAATATAACCATTTTTATTCATTTGGTTTAAAACCCAATTCCTTCTATAAACTGCATTTTTTGTTTTATGAATTGGATTATAATTATTTGGAGCTTTTGGCAAAGCGGCTAAAAAAGCTGACTCAGCCAAATCAAGATTATCTAGACTTTTATCAAAATAATTCAAAGCTGCAGCTGCAACCCCATAAGATTTAAATCCTAAATAAATTTCATTTAAATATAATTCTAAAATTTGATTTTTGGAAAATGCTCTTTCAATTCGAATTGCCAATATGGCTTCCTTTATTTTTCTTTCAAAAGACACCTCGGAAGTTAATAAAAAGTTTTTAGCAACCTGTTGAGTAATTGTTGACGCTCCAATTAGTCTTTTTCCCGAACCTATATTTTTCACATTGGTTAATAAAGCTCTTAGTGTAGCTTTTATATCCAAACCGAAATGATTATAAAATTCTTTATCCTCAGCTGATATAAATGCATTAATAACACTTTTTGGAATTACGTTAATTGGAACAAAAACTCTTTTCTCGATAGCATACTCAGCAAGAAGCGCTCCATTGCCTGCATGAATTCTAGTAACTACATTTGGATTATATTTTGACAATTCTTTGTAGTCTGGAAGTTGCTTTCCAAAGTACCACAAACCATAAAAGAAAACTATTATTCCTGATATTAACAATAAAAATGAAGTAGTTAAAAGATAAGCAAGAA
>CACCSH010000023.1:0-20865 GCA_902548635.1 uncultured SAR116 cluster alpha proteobacterium | reverse complement strand
AGTGCTACTGACCAAGATGGTGATAACATTACGAAATTTCGTGTGAGAGATACCTCTCGATCAAATGGTACAACAAGGGATAACTTTTATGTAAATGGTAGTACACGAGATGCTTCGGGTTCAAATGGTTATCAATTCAACTCATCCGCTTTGAGTACACTGAGTCTTATTGGAGATTTATGTCCATCAACCCAAACATTACAAATAGCTGCTTATGATGGGACTGGATGGAGTGCTTGGAAAAGCTTTACATTGACTACAACTGGTCCCGCCTGTAAATCCGGCGTTGATTTAAGTCATGCCCTTAGCCAAGGAATTACAGGTTTTACGTATGATAAATCAATTGAATCATTTTTAAAAGCTGACAGTGAATTTAATTATGTTGGAAGTAATTTGAATAGATCGTACTATGATGATTCACAAACCAATCCTTTTGAACTTCATAATTTCCATAAGGCTTCAGCCTATGGGTTAGACGGAGGTGGAGCTTCTATTCATGTAGTTGATAAGGGTTTTAAAGCTGACCATAGTCAATTAACTAACAAAACTTCAACTTTTAGCGGTGGTGTAACCCAGGCAAACAGTCAAAATGGAGATCATGGACTTGCGGTTAGTGGATTTATAGGTGCTGATGTAGGCGACGGTTTAACCAGAGGAGCAGCACCAAACATAAAATTAAAAGTTTCAGGATTTGATAAATCCCTTGATGGTTCCACCTTTAAATACCGCACCGCTGCTAATACTTGGGCAAAAGGTTCTGTTGCTCAAAATAATAGCTGGTCTACAGGTACATCTTATGAGTGGTCTAAGAAGTTTCTTGATGGTGAATGGGGTGGTGGAGCTTATACAGATCCTTATATATTTATGTCTGCTCGTTTTGGAGAAACTGTAGACGATGTTAAGGCTTTGATTAATTCTTATAGTGAATTTCAAAAAAATGGTGTAATAGTTCAAACCCTTTCAAATAGGAATAATAGATATTCTAGTAGTGCAATAAAAGATTATAAGGGAGCACATATTTGGAATGCTCTTCCAGAACTGTTTCCTGATCTTTTGAAAAAGGCCGGTTCGGGTAAAAATAAATATGGCGCATGGATTAATGTTGTTAATGTTGATTTGGTTGGAAAAAAAGGATCAGGGTCAGAAACATACAGGCTTGAATCAGAAAAATGTGGTGCAGTTGCAAAATATTGTTTAGGTGGAGATGCGCACGGAATACGAGCACTTCGTTATCAAGATGATAACAATACCAATTTATCTGGTGGGTCATCATATATGGCACCACAAGTGTCATCTGCAGTTGCTCTAGTGGCTCAAGCTTTTCCTTCTCAAACTCCTGAACAATGGACTGCTCGTTTATTAGCTTCTGCAAATAATGATATAAAGAAAGCAGATTCAATTTCTTTTAGTGGATATGGGTCTACGAATAATCATAGTTATGTACCTCACAATACTGGTAATGATTATAGCTTTGATATCATAGGTTACATGGATTTTGGTAATGGAGTTAGACATGGCTATAGTGATGGAGCAGGGCATGGTATTCTTGACGTTTATGCAGCACTACAACCAATCACATCAGACAACTTTTCAAGTAGTTTGTATTCAGCATCTTCATCATCTTTATCTGAAAATCGTTTTGAAATAGATAATTCATACATTGCGAGCTCAGGTATAATGGGTGATGGCCTTACGACAAATTTAGAAAATGTTAATAATAAATTCTTCGATGCCATGGGAGGTGGTTTTGATTATAGTGTATCAAATGATGTTTTAAGGTCTTCTGTAAGTACTTCGTCTCTTAATTATGAAAGTGTATTTAATTCTTTATCAAGAGTATCCAAGAAAACAGCACAAGATAAACATCAATATGAAAACTTTTCAGGTACTATAATTGATCAATCTGATTTAGATAATAGACAAAGATTTATTACTACTATTGATAAACCTTTACCTTCAACTCAAAAATTAATGAAAAATATAAATAATGACTTATCTGCCTACTCTACATTTGGAAGTTCTTTCTTATCTACTAATTCAGGCGGTATTGGCATCTCATACATAAAAGAAAACAAAAATAATAGATTTTATTTTGGTTTTTCAGAACCCGTAAAGGCTTCTGATGGAGAAAGTGATCGTGAATATGGTAATAGTAAAGATTTAGCCTTTGGTATTGATTTCTTAAAAATTAAAAATACAGAAATTTCTACTGTTTTAGGTTTAAGTTCAGAAGAAAATAAATTACTAGGAATGGAAGGTTCTGGTGCCTATAATTTAGATGGAAGTAAATCAATTACAAACTACTTTGGAGCAAATATAAGTACAGATTTTAAAGATGTTAATATATATGGACAATTTATATTAGGAGATACTAATTTAAGCAAACCATCTGACAGTATTATAAATGGAGCTTCAAACGTTACATCAACATCTTTTGTAAGTGGTATATCAAAATATAATCTAATTAACGACGATAAACTATCTTTTCAGATAACACAGCCACCAAAGGTTGAAGGCGGTAGTTTAGGATTAGATATAGTTTCAAATTATGATAGTGAAGGTAACTTGACACACGACAATGTTAGAGTTGACTTAAAACCAACTGGAAGACAGTTGGATTATAGTATGTCATATGATTTTAATATTAATGATATAGCATCGTTTAAATATAAAGGTATATTTATTCGAGATCCTGGACACAATAAATCTTCAAAATCTATTACAAGTAATTTCATAGGTTTTAAATATGATAATCATAAATTTGGAGCAGGGATATCAAATGAAAAAGAAAATAATAAACCAAGGTTTTCTTATAACTTCTTATTAAATAAAATTGATACTAATGAGAGTTTTAATTTTGATTTGGAATTAAATCCTAATGATGATGACAATATAGACGCTAAAATAAATTATACTTTTAAATTTTAAGATTCTTAATCATCATAATTTAATAATACTTCTAAGTATTTATTGTAAATTATTGTTATTGTGTAACTTTTCTTTAAAGGGGATACTTATAACACAACATTATTTTGTCGCATAATATATATTATGTAATTTAAATCTTTATAATTAGCCCATCATAAGCTGGATAAACATTTGGTGGACATAATTTAGCAACAACGTCATGATCTGAATCGGGACTGAAATGAGTTAAATATGCTAATTTAGGTTTTAATTTAGAAATCCAATTAAACGATAAGTCAAAATGAGCATGCGCTAAATGTGGATTTTCACGTAAACCCGTCACAATAAAAACTTTAAGATTATATAAATAATCAAAACTTTTGGTTGGAAAACTAACTACATCAGTACAATAAGCAAAAACATCATTAAAAACGAACCCAAGTGTGTCAATAGCTCCATGATTTTGCTTAATTGATTTAATATTAATATCATTTATATTAAGCTCTTCAAAATAGTCTATATGTTTTAATTCAAATGGCGGGTAAAAATAGGATTGAGAAGATGTTGATTTTTCAAATAAATAGTTAAATCTAGTTAATAAAAACTCGGAGGTTTTTGCATTAGTGTAAATCTTTATTTTTTCTTTATTATAAAAATAAAAAGGTCTTAATTCATCCAAACCTGAAATATGGTCAGAATGTTGATGAGTAATAAAAACTGCATCTAACTTTTTTATATTTTGCTCAATAAGCTGATTTTTGATATCTGGACCAGCATCAACTAGTATGGTGGTATTTTCATTTTGTACGAGTATTGAGCATCTTTGTCTTTTATTTTTGGGATTTGTTGGATCACATTTACCCCATCCATATTTTCCAAGAGCTGGAATACCTGTCGATGTACCTGTTCCTAAAACAGTAATTTTAATATTGCAATTCATTAATACAACTTATCAAAAATCTTATTGGAGTTTACATATAATTGACTGATAAACTCTTTAAAGTCACTTTTTCTAATATCTGACAAGAATTTAGCTGTAAAGTAACAATTCTTAGGCTCATTTATTGAACCTCTCAGGGGTGTTGGTGACAAATAAGGTGAATCTGTTTCAACTAAAATTTTGTCATTTGGTACAAGCATAGCTATTTCTTGAATTTCTTTTGCAGATTTAAACGTTACTATTCCAGAAAAAGAAATATAAAAACCTAAATCAAGCCCGCATAGAGCTAATTTCTTTCCAGAACTGAAGCAATGAAGAATTGCTTGAAATGATCCATTTTTAAACTCATTTGTTAATATTTTGATCATATCATCGTCAGCATCTCGTGAATGAATAATGACTGGCAAACCTGTGTCTCTAGCTACATTGATTTGAGTTATAAAAGATAATTTTTGCTCTTTTATACTGTCCTTTCCATAATGATAATCTAGACCACACTCACCTATTCCAACGCATTTAGTTTTTTTTGATATCTTATTAATTAAATCATAATTCGAATTGTTTTCATCTTTTAAAACTTCATTTGGGTGTGTTCCAACAGTAAAAAAAACTTCTTCATTTGTATTTGATAAATTTATTATTTTATCTATTTTGTTTAAATTAGTTGAAATTGAAATAATTCTTTTTACATTGTTTTTTTTAGCATTTTCTAATACCTCTTCAAGTCTATTATAAAGTTCTGAAAATTCTAAATGTGCGTGGGTATCTATTAAATAATCAGTCATCATTTTAAAAAAGCTCTTAAACGCGTGGAAATAAGGGTTTAGGTGTGGAAATTTTTATTCCCCCATCAAAAAATAATTCAATAGACTTTATGTCTCTTTGAACTAATGGAATTTGAATATGATCCAAAATAGACTTAGAAGTATTTGGAATAAAAGGTTGAAGCATTATAGAAATTTGTCTTATAGTTTCTATTAAAGTGTACAAAACAACCTCCATTCTTTGAAAGTCATTTTTCTTGAGTGACCACGGAGCTTGATTATCAATATATTTGTTTGCATCTGATATTACAGACCAAATATTTTTTAAGAATTGATCAAATTTTTGTTCATCAATAAATTTTTTATAATTTTGTAAAGAATTTCTTATAGAATTAATTAACTTTAAATCTTCATCTTGAAAATCATTTGGTCTAATTGGAATAACTTCGTTACAATTTTTAAATATCATAGAGGTAACTCTTTGAAATAAGTTACCATAACTGTTCGCTAAATCACTATTAATTCTGTTAATAAGTTGAGAATTAGAGAAATCACCATCATTACCAAAAGGAACTTCCCTCATCAAAAAATATCTAATTTGATCAACACCGTATTTATCAACTAAGTCAAATGGATCAATTACATTACCTAATGATTTAGATATTTTATTTCCTTCATTTGTCCACCATCCGTGTGCAAATATTTTTTTAGGCAATGGTAATTCGGCAGCCATTAAAAATGCAGGCCAATAAACTGCATGAAATCTAACTATGTCTTTGCCAACCATATGAATATCTGCAGGCCAAAATTTAGAAAAGGCATCATTCTCAGAACTTGAATAATTACAGGCTGATAAATAATTTGTTAAAGCATCAAGCCATACATACATAATATGATCATCGTCATTCGGAACCTTTACACCCCAAGAAAAACTAGTCCTACTAACTGAAAGATCTTTTAAACCTCCTTTTACAAAGCTGATAACTTCATTTCTTCTAGAGTTCGGTAAAATAAAATTATTGTTTTCTTCATAAAATTTAAGAAGTTTATCTTCCCATTTTGATAAATTAAAAAAATAAGATGGTTCTTCAACCCATTCAACTGGCGCACCAGAAGGAGCTGTACCATCAACAATTTCTGTTTCAGAATAAAAAGCCTCATCTCTTACTGAGTACCAACCAGAATATTTATCTAAATATATAGATCCATTTTCCAGTAATTTTTTCCAAATTTTTTCACAAGAATTTAAATGTCTTTTTTCAGTGGTTCTAATAAAATCATCATTAGAAAAATTCATACATTTCAAAAGACTTCTAAAATTTTGAGATACTTCGTCAACAAACTCTTTAGGCGCCACTCTTTTATTTTTAGCTGCTAATTCAACTTTTTGCCCGTGCTCATCAGTACCAGTTAAAAAAAAAACATTAAAACCGTCTAATCTCTTAAACCTAGCAATTACATCGCAAGCTAATGTTGTATAAGCATGACCAATATGAGGCACGTCATTGACATAATAAATTGGAGTGGTGATATAATAATTAGAACTCATATAAAAACCTTAAAAAAACTATATACCACAAAAATCTTTAAATGAATCAATTAAAACATCTGATTTGTTTAAATTTAATAAATTAGCAAAATGCATGTTTTTGTATATTTGTGAATTCAAGTCTAGGAGTTTATCAGGTTTATAGTTATTTGAAATTTCTAAAATTAATTCTTTTTCTTTGTTTAAGGTGGTACCTAAAAAATTTTTATATTCATTATAAAAAACTGTTTTTATAATTAGATCATTTATAATTAAATTTAAAACATCTAACGTAAAATTATTTTCTTTTGAATTTAATTTACTAAGAACTGTTTCACTTAAATTTAAAAAAGATTTCGATTTAATTAGATCGTCAAGAATATATTCATATAAAGTATATATATTATTTTTAATAATTTTAGACGCATTTTTTGGCGAACCAAAAGACATATTTTTTAAAAATAAAATCTCCTGATCAGTTTTGTCTTTATAATTTTTATAAATAAAGTCATCAAATTCTTTTTTGGATAATGAGTTGACATAAAAAAAAGCGCATCTAGATTTTATCGTTTCGATAATATTAATAGGATTATTGGAGATAATAAAAATATAGGATTTTTCTGGTAATTCTTCTATTGTTTTTAATAGTAAGTTTAAAGAATTCAAGCTTAGATCTTCAACCGTGTCAATTATAGCGATCTTAACTTTTGAAACTGAAAATGTTTTATAGAAGAAAGATTTTAAATTTCTTACTTTTTCAATTGGTATTTTTTTTTCATCTCCACTTTCTTCTTTACATAAGTAAAAAAAATCTGGATGTGAATTGTTTTCAAATAAATAATAAGATTTATTAATATTTGTTTTGTCTAAGCAATATTGATTAACCTCAAATATTTCAGAACTAATTTCATCATTCAGCTCAAAATGACACAACATAAATTTACACAATTTAAATATAAAGTTTTTTTTACCTAAACCCTTTGACCCACCAATAATGAAGGAGTTAATTGTATTCGAACAAATTGTTGAAATAATTTGTTTTTTTATTCTATTACTTACAAAACTCTTATTTTCCAGATCTTTAATCATTTATATTAAGTAATTCTGAAACATGATAATTAATATTATCAGATATAATTTCTTTACTTTCACTTGCATCAATTTTAACTATTCTTTTTGGATGTTTTTTATACAAAATATTAAATCCATCTAGAACTTTTTGGTGATAATCTAAACCTAGTTTTTCAAATCTATTTTCATTTTTATTATTTCTTTTGTTGGTTCTATCTAATCCAATCATAGGATTTAAATGTAAAAATAATGTTAAATCTGGATATAGTCCATAACAATAAGTATTATGTAAATTAAACAATTTCTGTTCATCAATTTTGCCAACTAATCCTTGATACACAATTGTTGAGTCTACATATCTATCGCATAGTATAATTTCACTATTTTGAATTGCGGGATTGATTAACTTATTTATATGTTCTCTTCGCAATGCATTAAATATTAATGCTTCAGAATAACTGTCCCAAGCATTTTTATCTCCAGAAACTAAAAATTTTCTAATATATTCACCTTCCTTAGTGCCTCCAGGTTCTCTTGTTGATGTTACCTTATAACTTTTTTTTGAAAGGAACTTTTTAAGTAAATTTATTTGTGTACTTTTTCCAACACCCTCGCCTCCTTCAAAAGAAATAAATAAACCTTTTTTTATACAAGTTTTATGTTCATTATTTATCAACAATATCTCCGTAGAGCAAAAACTTTAAAATTGATTTAACTCTTACCAAAGACGACATTTTATTTATATTTTGAGCAGAAATAAGATCCTCTTTAATGGCTTTTTTTCCAGGGATTGAAATATATACACTTCCAACAACATCACCTTTACGAATTGGGGCTGCTATTGGATCCATCCACTCAGCTTTAATTTTTGTTTTATTAAATTCTAGTGGTGAAACAATTTTTTTAAACGGTTTTTTCGCTATCAAATCTACTTCTGATTGCTTACCGAGCCAAACTTTGGCTCTAACAAGCGAGTTCTGTTTATTAAATAAAGATATTAGAGCAGTTTCTCTAAAAACAATGTTAAAAAGTCTTTTACTTTCAAATGTCCTCTTTTTCTTACTATTAAGTCCGTTTAGAACAACAGTTACTCTTCTATTATTCCTATTTACAGAACCAATTAAACCATACCCAGATTCATTAGTATGACCAGTTTTAAGTCCGTCTGCACCATTCATAGTGTATAAAAGTGGATTTCTGTTAGATTGCTTGATTTTATTATAAGTAAATATTTTTTCTTCAAATAATTTATATAATATAGGAAAATCTTGAATAATTCTTTTGGTTAATATAACAAGATCTCTTGATGTGGTCTGTAAATCTGGATGAGGCCAACCAGTTGAATTTGTAAAATAAGTGTTATTCATACCCATTATTTTAGCATACCTATTCATTTCTCTTGCAAAAGCCTCTTCATCACCAGATATACCTTCAGCCAAAACAACCGCAGCATCATTGCCAGATTGAACAATTAAACCTAATAATAAATCTTTAATTGAAACGACAGTATTAAGTTCAAGAAAAGATCTCGAACCTCCCATTCTCCAAGCTTTATCTGATACTAAAAAAGTGTCTAACATATTTAATGAGTTATCTTTAATTCTATCAAATACAATATATGCAGTCATGACTTTTGCCATAGATGCTGGTTTCATGAGGTCATCAGCATTTTTTTCAAACAAAACCTCATTAGCCTCATGATCATAAATCATAACTTGTTTAGCAGGAGTTGTAATATCTAATATGTTGGAAAATGATAATTTTATATTTATTGTGATAAAACATAAAAAAACATTAAATAAAAAAAAATATCTATTAATCATTTTAAACATAAATTACCTACATAAATTTATTCAATAATAATTTTAGCACCTTGCATCCCTTTTTGTAATAACAAAGAATGAAGTTCGTCAACTTTTTTAACACTTTCAAAAGGTCCCGCTTTTACTTGATAAAAAGTTTTGTTCCTAATTAGTTTTTTATATATTTTTACTTTTTCTATGTATGAAATTTTTTCTTTCATAATTTTAGCATTTTGAGATGAGCTAAAAGATGCTAACTGTATGAATATTTTGTATTCTTTTTTTAAATTATTAAGGTCATACTTTATTCTTTTTTTAATTGATTTATATTTTTTATTTGTTCCATCAATTTTAACAGTAGTTGTTTGAGGAATGTTCACTGTAGGAAGCTCTGCTTTAGGTAAGTCCATAATTTCAGGAAAAGAACCATTTTTGGCTAACTTTTCAAGATGCAAACTTTTATCTTTAAGTATTGTAACTCTAACAAGTCCAGTACCATTTTTTTTTAAATCCAAAATATCGGCTGCTTTAGAAGATAAATCAATAATTCTATCATTTACAAAAGGTCCTCTATCATTAATTCTCAAAATAATTGATTTATTATTTTGTAAATTAGTTACTTTGACTGCACTAGGTAAAGGCAGCGTCTTATGAGCTGCAGTTAGTGCATATTGATTATAAATTTCACCATTAGCTGTCAGCTTTCCATGAAATTTTGGTCCATACCAAGATGCAATGCCAGTCTTATTATAAGATAGATCTTTTTTAGGAAAATAGAATTTTCCTTTCACATTATACTTATTACCAATTTTATAAATTGGTTTAGCTGTAATAGCTCTCTCTTCTTTTGGGATTAAGTATTTTTTACCCAAGTTTGCGGCCACTTCAACGCCTGAAGTACAGCTTTGTATTAAAAATATTGAAAATAAAATATAAATTAGATTTAAATTTAAAGATTTTTTTTTAGAAAAACTACTTTTTTCATAATAATTTAAATTAATTTTCATGGATAGAATCCGACAATTTACCAACAGCTATTGCAAAATAATTTGATCTATTCCAGTTCAAAAGAGAATCAAAATTACTATAAACTAAATATCCATAATTTCCATAATCATTAGGTATAATAAGACGAGCTTTAATTTTAACATTTGGTAATTTTGTTTTGTTGTTGTTTAAAATACCACTTGATGACCATTTATTTAACAAATAATATTTATTTTCTTTTAATTCCTTATTGAATTGACCTATATAAACTTTCCTACCCCAAGTTATTTTATCTGACCATCCTACCTTATTTAAATAATTAGCAGCAGAAGCAAAAACATCTGGTTTGGATGTCCAAATATTCTTACTTCCATCCTTATCCCAGTCGTTTGCATAATTTATAAAGCTTGATGGCATAAATTGGCATTGTCCCATGGCTCCTGCCCATGATCCAGTCATTTTACTTAATGTGATATGCCCATCATTTATAATTTTAAGAGCATTAAATAATTCTTTTTTAAAATATTCATGTCTTCGGCCTTCAAATGCTAATGTGGACAGAGCTGAAACAACAGGAAAACCACCAGTTAATCTTCCAAAATCTGTTTCTATTCCCCATAAAGAAACTAAAAAACGAGCTTGAACTCCATAATGTTTGCTAATTACCTTTAATATTTTTTTATTTTTTTTATATTTACTATTTGCTTTTTTAATTCTTGACGAAGTTACAACCCTGGCAAGATATTGGTCTAATGTTAATTTAAACTCAGGCTGCGATCTATCTAATTCAATAACTCTAGGAATAAACGCAACCTTAGTTTTGAAATCTTTAATTAATTTTAAGGAAATACCTTTTTTTTCAGCCTCATTTGATATACCTGTAACAAAATCACTAAATGTGCCATTTGAAAAAGCTTGGGCAGATAATAAAACTAACGATATTAGTATATATAGAAAGAATTTAAACGTTTTAATTATGGCCATTGGTATCCTCACTAGTATAATTATTAATCATATCTTAATTTTTGATTACAAGGAAAAATTATTTTATTAAAGGACAATTTAAATTCATATGAGTGGAATAAATAGTTCAATAATAATTTTAAATATTACTTGCTATCAATATTAAGCTAGTTTAATTAATCCTTTGTTGGATGGGTGACTGAGCGGTTGAAAGTACCGGTCTTGAAAACCGGCGAAGGTGAAAGCCTTCCGTGGGTTCGAATCCCACCCCATCCGCCATTAAATACTCATAAGTTATTGATTTAATTGATATTAATAATAGTTAAATACACTTACCCACCACTCTACCCACCACAAAATCTCAGATCAAAACAGACCTTGCCAACAAGATGCATAAAACGTGCTTTTGGTCACGCTAGTTAAAGCCCTGATTAATTTTCTTGCATCTATGACGACAGTTGAACTCTAAGAATTCGTGTGTAAGCCTTAACCGTATCGCAGACCAACTGCAGTGGCGTTTATACCCTACCAGTGTAAAATATCTCAGGGGCCCGACACATATTTGGAAGTAATTCATCTGTTTTGATAGTGTATGCTCTGCGGGTTGCGGGTAGTACTTCACATGTCGTAGGCCTTGGGTCATGTTTTTGGAGAAAGTTTTGTGGTTGATAGATATGAATATTAGATTCATTTTACTATCTTAGAATTTGATAGACATTGTTAGGTGTCATTCTGCTAGAAATTTTTTACATGATCTAAGACATGAGGCAATATCAAGAATGTTTGAAAAAGGATTGAATGTACCAGAGGTTGCGTCAATTAGTGGTCATAAAACAGTGAGACAGTTGTTTAGATATGCTTAAGTTAATGGCAGGTTATGAGCTTGAGGAACTTTTTTCAAAAAATATTATATATTTTTTCTTTACCTTACTATTGGGGTAAGGTTTAAGTATTTTGTTATCTTTAAATCAACTAAAAGCATACTTATATCACGATGGCTTAATCTTTCTCAACTGCAACGGCGTCCTTAGCAGACCCAATATAACCATGTCCAGAGACAGATATTAGTGGGGTAAAGAGTTTTAATGCGAAACTGTAGTAGTCAATTTAAGTGATTTTTAATGCGATATGCTGCCCTACCAGCAATCCAAGTACCCTCGATTACTGGTGCTTGACCCTTCGTCCAATCCACTAAAACTAGATCTGCCCGGCTTCCAATTGTTATACTCCCACGATCGTTAAGTCTCATTGCACGAGCTGGGCCGCTGGATAGTAAGGACCAAAGGGTAGCTCTGTCAGCACGCTTTTCGCGATCTAGCCTGTCAATCGCTGCTAACATGGCTGGATAAAAATAATCAGATGCAAGCGCATCGCATAGACCTGCTTCAACCATGTCAGCAGCACCGATAGACCCAATATGACTGCCACCTCGCGCAGCATTTGGAGCACCAAGGATAATCAAGTCCTCATGATTTCGTGCAGCTTCCACAGCTTCCATCACCATTGGAAACTCCGCAATTGACGCACCTAGATTACGAAAATATGCCCTTGTGTCTGCCCGAGTGTCGTCGTGACTAAGCATTGGTGCTCCTGCAGTAGATGCCCTGCTTGCAACTTCAGAAATTTTATTAGGCACCTCACTCCTACGTTCCCAAACCTTTCCTAACATGGCGATATAGTCTTCTTGACTTAGGCCAGCACGTTGAGCCTTAGATAAGATCCGCTGCTTCATTCGGTCGTCGTCGAGGGAAGCAATCGAAAATTCAGGCGAAAGTTCAAATTCTCTTTCCTGAACAGGAACATCATAAGCGCGCATTGTCATTGATGTATGATCGTTGAATCCAACAGAGGGTAGCAATGGCCCCTTAAGTGCCAACTCGATGACATCCAGAGCTTCAAAAGCGAAGGTTTCCCACCGTAATTGAACTCGATTTTCAACGGTTAATCGTAGCGCAAGATCCTGTATTGACTGTATTAGTTCTCGTCCACGCGCCACATTGCGCAACCCGGGCTCCCAACCTAGTGTAATCGCATGATAGGCTGTAGTGATTCCGTTTGCCGCCAATTGTCGGTCCGTATCAATTAGCGCGACCTCTTTCGGAAAATAGACCCCTGGACGTGGCATAAGTTGACGCTCGAATGCATCGCCATGCACATCGATTATTGCAGGCGCAACGATTTTGTCATGTGCACTTATTTCTAAGCCTTGCACCGCCCCACCAATTTCAACAATTACTCCATCGGCCACTGTAACGGTTGTGTTCACAATTTCTCCAGGAAGATATACTTCTGCCCCAACAAAAGTCTGGGTCATGCTTGACGCTCCAAAATTAGATGCCAATGCCACGAACCTGGCTTTTCATGCTCTCTATCCTCCATCCAGAGCACTTCAAAACCCTGAAACAGGCAAAGCATTTCAGTAGCTTCACAGTAGTAGTGAGGATGGATTTTATCAGAACTGTTTTCATCGAAAACCCATGTGTTACGAGAAATTTCACGAGGTCCATTAAGGTTTTTTTGATCTATCCTTAGTCTACGTTTGGACAACATTGTGAGCAAAAACGTTCCTCCTCGTTTAAGCACACGGCGGACCTCGCTTATCGTATTTAAAACTACTGTCTCGTCACCGTGATAAATTACGTTCCAACTCAGTACATGGTCAAAACAAGCATCAGCAAATGGCAATCGATCCATGCGACCTATCTTAGTTTCAATATTTGGGTCAGCATTATTTATTTCAGACAGGCCTCCAGGTGCTGCATCGAGAGCCGTTACGTCAAATCCTGCAGAACTTAATGCTAGAGTATGTCGACCAACCCCAGAACCGAGATCAAGTATGGCTGAGCCTGCCTTCAAACTTTTAGCCCAACGTTTTACGTCCGGTTCAGGCGTAAGCCATTTTGAACCTTCCTCAATATTGTCCCAAATTTTATTCCAATATTGATCTGCGGTATCTGTCTTTAACTCAGTATTATCGTTCATTTTTCATCACCAATTTGCGTAAGTAGGTGCTCAACTGCTCGACCACCAGGACAAGTACAAAGATCATCCCGATGATCACCATGGCCCGGTCATATGCCATCCAGTTCATCAGGCTTTGTAGTTCAAGACCGATTCCCCCAGCCCCGACGAGACCAAGAACGACCGAGGATCGGATCGCCTTTTCAAAGGCAAACAGCGAAGTTGTTATCAGACCCGGTGTCGCCGCCGGCACAACAGCCGCAAAGACGATGTCGAATCGGCGCGCACCGCTTGCCGACAGCGCTTCTGCGGAACTGCGATCGACATCTTCCATCTCCTCGGCAAAAAAGCGCCCACAGAAGCCAATAGTATCCACCATGATAGTCAGCGTTCCCGCGAAGGCTCCAAGCCCGACGACCATCACAAAGATGATGGCCCACACCAAATCAGGAACGGTGCGAAACAGCGAGATCAGCATTTTCACTGACCATTGCAGCAAATTTGACCGGCGCGACTCGAACATCAGTCCGCGTGACGCAAACAGCGCCAGAATGAAGCCGATGACCAGGCCTAGAAGTGTTCCCACAAAAGCCATCTGGAAGGTTTCAATCAGGGCCAACCAGTATCGATGAAATTGATCGAAGGTCAGGCGGTGCTCATCGATCGGCGGAAACGCCTCGCGAAGGAAACGCAGCAAATATTCTGATGACCCAAGAAGCTGTGTGATCGAGAAACCAGACCCATCGAAGCACCAGGCAGACACCAGAAGAAACAGGATTATTGCCAAAATTCCGGAGATCGGTCTGTTGCCAAAACGTGGAGGTACAGCGGCTCTACGCATATTCAGCTTTCAGCGCTTGCAGATCGACACTACCGGTGGGACAGTCAATGCTGATCTTACCGGATTTCATTGCCAACATCCGGTCTGCAAAGTCAACTGCATGCGAAATATTGTGTGTTGAAAAAATCAGGCTGACGCCGGCCTCCCGACACAACTCGGAAAACAGTCCCATGACCTCTTCGCCGGCAATCGGATCAAGACTGGCGGCAGGCTCATCGGCAATAATTAGGTCAGGTTCCTGCATCAAGGCACGGGCGATGGCTACGCGCTGTGACTGTCCACCTGACAACGTGTCCGCACGGCGATGCGCCAGATCTGCGAGATTGACCCGCTCGAGGCATTCCATAGCGCGCTCACGGTGGGCACTGCCAGCGATGATATGAGACCAAAGAGTGATCCCCGAGATCATGCTGCCAAATGTCTGGGTGTTTCGACCAAGTGCGCCATGAACAACGTTGGACAACACTGAAAGGCGTGGCACCAGATTGTGCCTCTGAAAGACAACACCGACACGACAGCGGGACGACCGCAACTCGGATGGCTTCAGGTTCTGTATTTCGCGGCCGAACAGCGATATACGCCCGGCTGTAATCGGTTCGAGACTCAAGAGGCAGCGGATCAATGTTGACTTGCCAGCCCCATTCGAGCCGATCAGAGACAGCGACTCCCCTGCTTCCAATGCAAAAGACACGCCTTTCAGTATAGACATGGTCCCGTATCTCATGGCTATGTCCTCAGCGGTGACGATGGCTACCATCTAGATCTCCAAATGCGCTGAAGGCACAGCAGTTGCCGTGCCCGCGCTTTGTTTGCGAAGAGGGTTTACTCCTGAATACCAAATTCAGGCAAGCCAGCGGTGATGTACATGTCGCGGACCATGTCGTAATCGGAGTCGTCGACTGGAAGAAGACGGGTGCCTTCGTACTTGTCGTTGGCCATCTCGCCCTTATCGTCCAGCCCGGCCAGGATGCCAGCAACCATCATGGCTTCATTGGCAACGATGGCGTTCTTGATTTCGTCACGCTCTGTTTGGGTTAGGTGACCGGCACCCATGATCATGTCGTAAGGCAGGTCACCAGAACGTGCAAGAACCTTATAATCGCCATTGCCGTTCTCCTCCTTGCTACGGTCATACTTGATCCAGGAGGAGACTTTCACACCAATCGCAGCTGTATCACCACGAACAAGGCCGGTATGCTGCAGGTTCTTCTTAGTGTGAACAACCTTGATGTCCTTCACCGGGTTGAGGCCATGATCCATCAGCACCTGCATCGGGCAGAAATGACCAGAGGTCGAACCCGGGTTGGCGAAGGAAACGGCCTTACCCTTGAGGTCGGATACGCGGTTAATGCCGTCAGCGTTCTTCACGACGATGCCGCAATAGTAGTCCGGGCGCGCAAGACCAATCATGGCTTCAGCGTTGGTAAGCTTGTTGATAGCGACATATTCAGCCGGACCAGTGATGGCGAAGTCTAGCTTCTTGGAGCGAAGCGCTTCAGCGGTTGCAGTCTGACTGGTGACCGGGAAAAACTCGAAGCTGTGTCCTGTGGCCTTTTCAAGGGCTTCCTTGAATGGTCCCCACTCGGAGATCAGCGCATCCATGCCTTGAATATCTGTAACAGCGATTTTGTAATCTTTTGCGCTGGCGGTAGAGAAAACGCCGGCGGTGAGCACAACGGCGAGCGTTGCTAAAAAAAGTTTAAGCGTTGAAAAAAGTTTAAACATGAAGAAAGCCCCTTTCATAGGCATGCAAGTTAATATATTTAAATTATCAACATCCGCATATTACACTTTTGTGACCCGCCTATTACATTTTTGTGAAAGGGTATTTCATCTGGGTTGCAAGGGTACAAAATGCCAAAAGTATGCTCGGATTCTGCGTCAACCAAATTTGGGTATTAAGATGGATTGGCAGGCTCGTAATCCAAAACTGCGCTTGACGTATCGGTTACGCGGTGACCGGTAATGGGAGAACTCACCAGCGAATATTACCAAACCTGATCGAAGGTTAGGCTACTGTCCTTATATTACAGGACGAAGAAAGTGGTACCCTGTTCAGACGAAATAATACACCATCCTGCCGATATAATCGACACCCCCCCCTACGCCTAATAAAGGGGACTTTGTCATTTCTGTTGTTTGGTATGGAAAAGTGGTGCCCGGGGGCGGAATCGAACCACCGACACGAGGATTTTCAATCCCCTAGGCTTAAATATGGTGCTGTCAGACAAACGAGCCTAAGCATCAATATTTGATAAGAGAACCGTCTTCAACCTCACCAGACATTTTACGTAGCAACGAACGCGGCAATGTTTCTGGGGCGCTCAGTGAGACAAAACGCTCTTATGGCGTTAAGTGGTTGTATTTATTTGCTTAAGTTTGGTTGCGGGAGTAGGATTTTAACCTACGACCTTCAGGTTATGAGCCTGACGAGATATTCATTTAACAAACAAGGGTTAATACACCCTTTTCCTAATCAAGTTTCATCATTGGTAAGGGAGTGCTCTGCCCATTGACCGTAGTCCATGGAGCATGGATCAGTGTTCATTGGTGGATTAGTAGAATTGGAAACATATTAATTTGTTTCAAATTATCTTTCCCTGATCTTAGGCACTAAGCAAATTGGGATCTTTTCGTAATAAAAATTTAATAACAATGCAATAAATATTTAAAAGGCTCATGTAATTAAATTTAACGTTTCAAATCGATACTTATACTATAAATTTCTAATCTAAAAAGGAAAGGTTCTTCAATTGAAAAACTTTGTATTTACTGCACTTTTAAGCACTACTATTTTATCATCTTCACTCACTTCTACAGCAATTGCTAGCGGCCATGGGTCGCAGAAAGTAATTGGCCAGACGCATGCACTAATTGCTGAAGCGGGTCTTACAATTATTTCTGACGCTAACTCATCAAACAACAATCTCAAAGATGGGGAAAGCGCAAATACCAATTTCCCATTTGCAAATTTTAAGGCAATTGCCACAGTTGGGGAGATTGACGCTATATCTGGTTTAGCGCTTACAGGTTATCCCGATGGACAAGCTGCATGGCTTTCTGACGACGATACCGTTCGTGTGGTTTATCAGAGTGAGTCATACGCAACTATGGGTAAGGCACCCAAGCCTGAGACCTACCCGTGGCAAATGTTGAACGGAGTGACTTTCACTGGATCACATATCCACACCATCGACTATGATCGCACAAAATTTGCAGACTTCATGAATAATAATAATTCTGCAAAAGGCATGGTCAAGGGATCCGGTAAGCTTTTCAACAAAGTTTATAATGGTTTTGGTGAAATGGTTTCCCGCCCTTCCTTCGATCCGACTTATCTGTCTGGCAAATGGGGCAACCAGACACGTCCTGATGGCACACTAGTTCAATTCAAGCCAGATTTCAAACTCAGCAAAGCTAATTATTTCTTCCAGAGCTTCTGTGGTGCTTGGTATGAGCAGGCCAATAAGTACGGCAAGGGCATAGGGTTTACAGATGATGTATGGCTAACAGCTGAAGAGTGGCAAATTGGACGGATGTTTCCAGCTGGAAACTCAGACTCTGGTGCTACCCTGGGCCTTGCTAGCATTGTAGTCGATATTAAAAATAAAACCGCATACACAGTGCCAGCACTTGGTCAGACCGGCTATGAAAAGCTAATGCCAATCAATTCCAACCACAAGGACTACGTTGTGATAGTGGCAGCAGGCTACAACCATGGCCAGGAGCCAGCCCCGAACCGCATTTATGTTGGCATGAAAAACCGGGCTGCTGACGGCAGTGAAATTAATTATTCAACCGCAAGCGAGCGTGATTCATTCCTCGCACGCAACGGCCTTCTTTATGGCAAACTCTATGGTCTTGCGTTAACTCCTGAAACCTTTGACGAACTTGGTGTTGAGATTGATTTGGATGCTAAAATGGTAGACGAGTATATGAAGAATGCTGACGCTCCGAAACGTTTTAAAGGTCGTTTCTATCCAACATCATATCAATGGTCTGGCTTTGATAATCCTGTTGCTGTAAAGGAAACTGAGATGATGCTTTGGGAAATTGAAGCTGAACAGCCTAAAGGTTATGCTTTTTTCAATGGTGATACGAAAACTGAGCACCCTGCGGCAGATCCTTCCGGTGCTGCACGCTATTTCCAGAATATGACTGATGAAGGCGGTTTGATGGGTTTTGATCTCGGGAATATTGGCTCAGCCCTTGAGGCTGCCAAAGGAGAGCTGCCTGTTCATCTTGACGTCTCTGTGGTTCGTTCAATTGCTGCAGTTGATGGAGCTTTGACCCTTAAAATCGGTAACCAGTTTAAAACTGTTGATGGTGATGCTTCGATCCATATGGAAAAAGGTGTTGCCAAGATGGTATCACCGGACGGATTGCATTGGTCCAAGACTGCAGATGGTGACTATCTAATTGTTGATGAGGACTCTGGAAATGATTTTGGTGAGCGCAAATATGTGCTAACGATCGATGCCGACATGAATGTCATTGACGCGCATCTTCTCGCAATTGCTGGCGGCAAGCATAGCTCGCGTTATCAGGCAGGTGTATCCGCTTTGGGTGGTGCTTTCACTAAACCTGGAACAACCGAGTTCTCAGGTTCATGGCCGGTTACAGCGCTGATTAAACGAAAAGCTGACGGATCGTTTTATTCGATGGATGAGTTGACAGGTTCCGCTCGTCAGGACATCCGCGGCAAGCTCCCGACTTTGGAACAGACTTATGTTGGTGTTGTTCAGGCCCGCCCTGAGTCAAGCGGTGCAGTGGCAGCGAATGGTGGTGACGCCGGTGGACAAATTTTCATGTTCACCATGAACCCTACTGGCACAAAGCTGGTCTCAAACTAGTCACATTAAAAAAAACTGGGTGAGTGCGCTTATAGCGCCCTCATTTTATATAGCAAGTTTTTAAATCTAGAGTATACAATGAAATCTAATTAGATAGCGATCTTGGCAATGCCGGCACTGGCTGCTTGTCAAATATCAAAGCTTCTTTTCAATTACTGATGTAAGTTCGATATGGCCTAAATCAACTATAGGGTCCAGCCATTCGTGAACACCCTCAGCAGTATCTGTTTCTATAAGCATAAAAATTGAGTGCTCGAGTGAGTTGCCTACATTGAATTTAATTGTTACTCCAAACTCATTTGCTTTACGAAGTCTACTTTTAAAAATTTCACTTATTTCTTTATTATTTTTAAAGCAATCCTCAGAACTGTGGGAAAACTTAAGATGGAAAAACATTTAACCTCCTATTAAAGATATAATCTAAACATTATTAAAAAAATATTGCATTTGCTTTACTGCAGATCTTTTTTTAATTACCTGATAATTTTTTATCAATTTGAAGACAAATTTTATTAAAACGTCTCATTAGTATAGTATTTTTATAAGGTAAATTTTTTACAACTTTTTGACCCCATCTTGTATATTCAGTTACTTTTTTTTTATTCCATGATAATGGAGGATCATTGAATAAACTTTCTAAGTTAGATATTTTATCTGCAAGTTTGATTAATGAGGCTTCAACTGACATTAATTTAGCTGCCATTATTTGATTTGACCATCTTTCTGCCTCAGAACTAGATGGTTTGTCTGTCATTTCTTCTACTAGTTTAATTACATCTCGACCAAATAAATCTTTAATTTCATTTCTTGTTGCTTTGCAATCTTCAACAATATCGTGAAGGTAAGACGCAATTATGACTGAATCATTTATTTTTGTTGATGAAATCTTTACCATTTCAACAACTTCTTTAATATGTTCAAAATAAGGAATACCTTTATTTCCTTTTCTTACTTGACCATAGTGACGTTCTTCTGCAAATGAATGTGCTAGTTTTATTAAGTTCTTTTTCACTAATTTTAACCTAAAATTTTAATTTTGGTCTTAACGAAAGATAATGATACTTTTGAATTTATTAATAATGGTTTGTTATGATAAATTTCAACTTTTTTACCATATATATTTACAATGATTTCGTATCTTTCAAATATAATTATAAATCTGTTTTAGAATGTTGTTCATAATTATGAATATTTTTTTTATATTCATAAAGCATTGCAGGATTAGTTTTTATTTCATTTAACATATGA
>CACCSH010000022.1:0-23109 GCA_902548635.1 uncultured SAR116 cluster alpha proteobacterium | reverse complement strand
AATCTTCAACATATTCTGAGAATATATTTTTTAAATTATCTTGTATTTCAAATTTTACTGACCACAAATCCATAATAAAAAACTTATTAATCTATTAACTTAACAAAGCTAGACACAACTTTCTTTTCACCTGCTTTGTCAAAGTTTATATTTAATTTATCACCGTCTGACGAAATAATAAGGCCCATTCCAAATTTTTGATGAAAAACCCTCTGCCCATTATCAAATACAATATTAGAATTTATAATATTAGTATCTACATGAGCTTTCTTATAAGCATTAATTCCTTTTACTCCATTTTGCTTTGCCCTTAAAAATCCTGGGCCGTAAGATACATTTTTTGTAGACAAGTCAAAATCAATTTGATTATAGCTTGACGCATCAGCACCAATATTACCTTCTATATTTTCGTTAAGAATATGTCTCGGTAGTTCACTTATAAATCTTGATGGTATTGATCCTTGCCATAATCCGTGAATTTGTCTATTAGCTGCAAAGGTTATAAATAATCTTTGCTTTGCTCTAGTGATGCCTACATAGGCAAGTCGCCTTTCCTCTTCCAATCCTGCCAAGCCTAATTCATCTATAGACCTTTGACTAGGAAAGAGTCCCTCTTCCCATCCAGGCAAAAAAACCACATCGAATTCAAGTCCCTTAGCAGCATGTAAGGTCATTAACGATACTTCTCCTGCATCAGCTGTGTTATCACCATCCATGACAAGTGAAATATGTTCTAAAAAACCAGAAAGATTTTCAAAACCACTCATGGCATTTATTAATTCTTTTAAATTTTCCAGCCTACCTTCGCCATCAAGAGATTTTTCATTTTGCCAATGTGCAATATATCCTGACTCTTCAAGTACTTTTAATGCTAAATCCGTATGAGCAATTTCTTTTTTTTGATTATTCCAATCTAAAAATTGATTTATTAGATTTAGCAAGGATCTTCTAACATTTGGCCTAAGTTCGTCAGTCATTGACAATTCTTGTGATGCAGAAAAAAAGGAAATATTATTTTTTTTTGCGTAAGAATGTATCAAGCTTGTAGTATTTGTTCCTAATCCACGTTTTGGAATATTAATAATTCTTTCTAAAGCAAGGTCATCATTAGGCTGTTGAACTACCCTAAGATATGCCAAAGCATCCCTAATTTCCATTCTTTCATAAAATTTAGCGCCTATAACCTTATAAGGGATTCCAATGTCAACAAATCTTTCTTCAAAATACCTGGTTTGATGACCAGCTCTAACTAAGACTGCCATCTGATCATGCCTAAAACCTGCAGAATAGAGATTTTCAATTTCTAAACTAGTCTTTTTCGCCTCTTCCATTCCATCCCATACTGATATTAAATCAATTTTGTCTCCCTCTTTTGAAGAAGTTTTGAGATTTTTGCCTAATCTTTCTTTATTGTTTATAATAACACTATTAGCAGCTTCTAATATTCTTGCCGTGGATCTATAATTTTCTTCTAATTTTATGACTTTGGCTAAAGGATAATCCTTTTCAAATCTTAATATATTTCCAACTTGGGCACCTCGCCATCCATAGATAGACTGATCATCGTCTCCTACACAGCAAATATTTTTAGTTTTATCAGCCAAGAGCTTTAACCATAAATATTGTATAGTGTTGGTATCTTGATATTCATCAACTAAAAAATATAATATTTTGGAATGATATTGATTTAATATATCTGGGTGTTTTGAAAAAATCGTTAAATTATGAAGAAGCAAGTCTCCAAAATCAGTTGAGTTAAGAGTAATCAATCTCATTTGATAAGTTTTATATAGATTAATGGCTTTACCATTCGCGAAATAATCAATATCTGAAATTTTTAAATCTTCTGGCTTATAACCTTTATCTTTCCATTTCCCAATTAAATTTGACATTGATTTTGGAGTAAATTTTTTAGTATCAATGTCATCGTCAAGCATTATTTGTTTTAATAGTCTTACTTGATCATCAGGAGTAATAATGGTGTAATTTGAACTTAGCCCTACAATTTCAGCGTTTTCTCTTAATATTCTGGCAGCTATTGAATGAAATGTTCCTAACCAAACCGAGTTTGCTGAGGGGCCTATTAAACTTTCTAGTCTAATTCTCATTTCTTTTGCAGCTTTATTTGTAAAAGTTACTGCAAGTATATTCCAAGGTTTGGTCTTGTTGCTATATAAAAGGTTGGCAAGTCTTGCAGTAAGCACTCTTGTTTTCCCGGTTCCCGCTCCCGATAAAACCAATAGAGGTCCCTCTAAATTTTTTACTGCTTCTTTTTGAGGTGGGTTTAAATCAATAAATGCTTGGTGGTTATAAAAGTTGTTCATAAATTTTAAAAAGTTTCTTGATTATAATTAATATTTATTTCTAACATATTGATGGTTTAACTTGTAGAAAATTAATAAATAAATAATAATAAATTTGGTTAATAACTAAGAGCGTAATAACTTGAAATGAAAAAAAGTAAATTTGTATTTTCATATTCATTAATATTATTGTTTGTATTAAGTGGCTGTTCTACCAATATAAAAAATTCTACTGAAACTACAGATCCATTTGAAAGTCTAAACAGGAATATTTTTGCTTTTAATAAATCTTTAGATCAAAACATAGTTTCTCCTCTAAGTGCCGCATACGTTAAAAAAATCCCTCATTCAATTAGAAAAAATATAAGTAATCACTTAGAGTGGATGGATACTCCTAGTACTATAGTAAATAGTGCCTTGCAGATGAACTTAGAAAATACAATTTTAGCTTCCGCAAAATTTATGTTAAATGGGCTATCCTTTGGTTTTTATGACTTTGATAATAATGAAACTAAAATCCACAAAAAAGATTTAGGGTCTACTCTAGCTAGGCTTAATGTTCCAGAAGGTCCTTTTTTAATGGTACCTTTATTAGGTCCTAAAACTGTTCGGGACTTTACAGGAACGTTGTCAGACAGGCAAAATTTAAGCAATGTTTCATCTAATTCTATCAATAAATTAAGCTTCGTAGAAATCCCAGTCAACTTAGTTGATAAAAGAAGTAAACTTGCAAAAAATATTGAAAATATTTATGAATCACCTGACCCTTATACAAAAATGAAGTCTTATTATATACAAAATAGAAGAAAAAATGTGTATGGTGATACATATCTCGAGGATAAAAACAACAAATTGGATATGGAATTTGAAAAACTCTTACAATAGTTTAAATTTAAAAAAAGTTTTATGTATTACTCTTTTTTCATTTTTATTTTTTCAATTTTTAACATTTCAATCCTATTCTGATAATGTAAAAAATGGTGAATTAATTGTTCAAAAGATGATTGCCGATGCTAAAAAGCACGCTGTAAAAACAATAAAGCTCTCACCAAAAGAAAGATCATTAAAAATTGAAAAATTGATAGAGCGATTTATTAATTTGGATTTTATGGCAAGAGCAACTACTGGAAGTTATTGGAAAAAAGCAACTAATACCCAAAGAGAAGAATATAAAAATGCTTTACTTAAACAAATTGTTAATACAATTGAAGAATATTTAAACACACTATCTACATTATCCTACAAACCTTTGAAATCTGAGGCAAGAGGTAAAAAGTTAGTTTATGTAAAGGGTATAATAAAGGATAATAGTAAAAAAATCCCTGACGTAAATCTTTTATGGAAATTAGCAAAAGATAAAAGAGGAAATTTTCTTGTGCTCGATCTAGAGATTGAAGGTATATCATTAATAAGTTCTCATAAAGCTGAAACAATGGCTATACTTCGAAAAAACAAGGGTGATTTTAATGCTTTATTAAATACTTTTACTAAGAGTAAATAATTTATCTAGATATTGGCTTATATTTAATCCTTTTAGGGTTTAATGCATCATCTCCTAATCTCCTTTTTTTGTCATTTTCATAATCTTGATAATTACCCTCAAACCATTCGACATGACTTCCTCCCTCAAACGCTAGTATGTGTGTAGCAAGTTTATTTAAAAACCATCTATCGTGTGAAATTACAACAACACATCCAGAAAAATCTAAGATTGCCTCCTCTAATGATCTCAAAGTATCAACATCCAAATCGTTAGTAGGCTCGTCTAAAAGTAAAACATTTCCAGGAGTTTTTAACATCTTTGCAAGATGGACTCTATTTCTTTCACCTCCTGATAACTGGCTCACAATTTTTTGTTGATCAGATCCTTTGAAATTGAATTGTCCTACATATGCTCTACTTTGAATCGTTTTTTTCCCTATCGCTATTGCATCTAATCCGTCACAAATAGACTCCCAAACGTTTTGTTGAGGCTTTAAAATGTCTCTAGACTGATCTACATAATTTAAACTAACTGTATCACCAATTGAAATATCTCCACTGTTTGGTTTTTCTTCTTTTGTAATTAATCTGAATAAAGTAGTCTTTCCTGCGCCATTAGCTCCAATAACACCTACAATTCCACCTGGAGGTAACTTAAAACTCAAATTATCTATTAACAATTTATCTTCAAAAGACTTAGATACATTTTCAAAATTTATTACTTCATTACCTAGCCTAGGAGCAGGAGGTATAACAAGATTACCAGAGTTAATTTCTTTTTTTTGTTCTCTTGCTACTAACTCTTCATAAGAAGTTATTCGTGCTTTTGATTTTGCCTGTCTTGCTCTTGGCGCTGATTGAATCCATTCTAACTCTTCATTTAATTTTCTTTTTCTTGCTTCTTCTATCTTTCCTTCTAGCTCTAATCTTTTTTGTTTCTGATCTAACCATCCTGAATAATTACCTTTATACGGAATACCCTCTCCACGATCTAATTCTAAAATCCATCCAGCCACTTCATCTAAAAAATATCTGTCGTGAGTAATGGTTACAACTGTACCTGGAAAATCGTGAAGAAATCTTTGTAACCAAGCAACTGATAGAGCATCCAAATGATTTGTTGGCTCATCTAATAACAGAAAATCAGGATTTGATAATAATAATTGTGCTAATGCTACCCTTCTTTTTTCACCGCCTGACAAATGGTTTATATTTGCTTCTGCAGGAGGCAAGCTTAGTGCATCCATGGCAATTTCAGCTTTTCTATCTAAATCCCATGCATCCATATTATCAATTTGTTCTTGAAGTTCTCCTTGTTTAACAATTGTTTCATTCATTTCTTCGTCAGTTAAATCCTCAGAAAATTTTAATGAAATAGTATTGAAATCATCGACAAGTTTTTTTGCTTCAGCCATACCCTCCATGACGTTTTCATACACATTTAAATCACTATTTAATTCAGGTTCTTGAGCTAGATAACCAACCTTTATACCATCTGCTAATTTTGCTTCACCATTATATTCTTTATCAACACCTGCCATAATTTTTAAAAGAGTAGATTTTCCCGCGCCATTTCCTCCTAAAACACCAATTTTTGCTCCCGGTAAAAATGACAAGCTAATATCTTTAATAACTTGTTTGCCACCAGGATAAATTTTACTCAACTTATACATTGAGTAGATATATTGTGGATTATTCATTAGTTTACCTCAGAAATTTAATACCATTTATTAACTAACACATAATTATGTTTGGAGTTATTTATTTGTTTAAGTAACTTAAATAATAATTTTTATTTTAACCATTATATTTGTATAATAAATTATGAATATTTCATTTCCTATATGGCTAATTATAATTGACTATATTTTAGCTCTAATAATGGCTATTTTAATTTTAAAGTTTTTATTAAACCTATTCATAAACGAGGAAAGTACCTTTAGTTTTTATAAATTTTTTACAAAAATCACTTCTCCTATCCTCAATTCTACTCAAAGAATAACACCAAAATTTATTGTTCAACCTCTCATACCTCTCTATGTAGCATGGCTTTTCTTTATGATAAGAATATACTTTTTGCCCTTACTATTAGGATACTCTTACATCGGTACGTTTGCTTTTATAACTGAAAAACAAATACTTGAACAAATTAAATCAATAATTTTAAATATAGCTCTATATTTAAATTATGGAGTCTGAGTTATAAGAAAAACAAGTTTTAAATCTATTTATAATTTCGTCAATTAGACTAAACTTTGTTTCAAAAGATGTTACAAATCTTACTTCAATTTCTTCGTCATTTATTTTACGCCAAAGATTAGGAATAATATTTAATTCAAGAATTTTTTTATATGTTTTATTATTAACTCTTAAAAATACTTCATTCCCTTGTGTTGGATATAAAAGTTTAAAATCTTCAAATTTTGATAACTCATAACTAAGATACGTTGCATTTTCATTAGCCTTTTGTGCTAGTTCCAACCATAACCCATCTGTAAACCATGCGTTTAATTGAGCAGTAATAAATCTGGTTTTGGGTATTATGTGTCCAGTTTGCTTGATCATTTTTTTAGCTTCCAGTGCAAGGTTCTTATCAAAAAAAATAATTACCTCCGCAGCCATTGCACCATTTTTTGTTGCACCCAATGATAGACAATCAACTCCTATTTTCCAAGTTGCCTCAGCAGGAGAAACAGATTTTTGAGAAACTAATGCATTGGAAAACCTAGCTCCATCCATGTGTAGGTAAAAATTATTTTTTTTACAAATTTTACTAATAGCTAGTATTTCATTTTGAGAATACAGAGTGCCATTTTCTGCTAATTGAGTTAATGAAATACCCAAAATTTTTGAGAGCTGCTTTCCTTTAAAATCTAATTCATCAAGTTTTTTAGTAATATCTTTAGAATTAAGCCTGCCAGAATTATTAGAGATAGTTTGCAACTTCCCTCCACCAGAAAAAAACTCGGGAGCTCCTCCTTCATCTTTATTTATATGCGATTCAGTATGACATAAAATACTTCCATAGGAACGAAGGAAAGAGGATAAAGCTAAAGAGTTAGACGCTGTTCCAGACATCATCGGTATAATTTCTAAATCCTTATTTTCAAAAATCTCTATAATGATACTTTTACATTTTTCAGTAAAAACGTCATTTCCGTATGGAAGTGTTTTTTTATCAGACGCTTCAGAAAATGCTTTCAAGATCTGAGGGGCTATTCCAGAAATAGTGTCAGTACCAATTAGAATTTTTGTTCTATTCATCCAAATACCTTTAACTCATTACTAGTTTAAACCAAATTGAGAACCTTTTTTTACTGTAATAATAGATTTTATTTGCTTTTTTTTAGTATTTAAAACTACCAAAACATTATTTCCCTCATAGAGATATCTCAATAAAATTTCATTGTCTTGTCCTAATGATGAAGAAATTAATTGTGCACTAGTAGGCTGTTCGAAGTTTAACTGATTTAATTTTTCTTCATCTATGATTAAAGTATTATTTTTGTTTTTTTGAGACTTTTCTAAGTTGTCGTATTTATTATATAACCCGATAAACAAAACAAATAACCCTAAAATAATTAACAAGCCCAAAATTATAGCAATAATTTTTATAATCCGTATATTAGAAACTATCTGGGACTGATTTTCTGGATTTGAGTTGGACAAGTTAGACATGGTAAATCCTATTATAATTTCACTTTCTATTAAAGACTTTGACATTCCGTATGACAGGCTTGATGTCTGGGTTACTGAAGCTATTAAAGTAAGTAGCTATGCAAAACAAGAATTAAATGATAGCAATCTTTCTTTATCTAGAAGTAGAATAAAAAAATTAATTGAAGGAAAAAATATAAAAATTGATGGTTTAGAAGTTAAAGATCCATCATTTAAAATTAAAAATAGTGGACTTATTACTATTCAGTTTCCTCCTGCAGATAACCCTATTCCTTTACCTGAAAAGATTGATTTAGAAATTCTTTATGAAGATCAATATATGATAATTTTAAATAAACAAGCAGGCATAGTTGTGCATCCTGCTCCCGGTTCCCCCAATGGTACGCTAGTAAATGCTTTGTTGCATCATTGTGGAAAAAGTTTAGAGGGTATAGGAGGGGTTAAAAGACCTGGTATCGTTCATAGATTAGATAAAAATACGAGTGGAGTGATGGTAGTTGCAAAAACTGAAACTGCGCACGTTAATTTATGTAAAACCTTTAGCAATCATGATTTAGATAGAAGGTATAACGCAATCGTTTGGGGCCAACCTTCAAATATTGGTATTATTGAAAAACCCATAGGAAGATCACCTTTTAATAGAAAAAAAATGGCTATATCGCTTAAAGGTAAAATGGCTAGAACTAAATGGAAAGTGCTAGATGTTTATGCACCTCTAGCTAGCTTAATTGAATGCAAGCTTGAAACAGGAAAAACTCACCAAATTAGAGTTCATCTTTCTGATATGGGTCATAGCGTCATTGGTGATGATTTATATAGTAAATCATTGTCTGAGAATAAATATAGAGATAGTTCTTACAAAGAAAAGATTCGAAGCATTAAGTCTTTTAGCAGGCAGGCTTTACACGCTACAAAACTTAGTTTAAATCATCCCATTACAAAAAAATATTTAGACTTTATTTGCCCTTTACCAAAAGATATAACTCAATTAATCGATATTTTGAAAAAAAAATACTAAATTTTTATTGAAATACTTTAAAAAACTTATAAAAACATTAAATACACATACTTAGGAGCTTTATTTTGAATAGTTTAGATTCAACAAGTGTTTCATTATTATCCCCAGACAATAATTTGGGAAGATATTTAGATCACATAAAAAAATTTCCAATGTTGGATGCTGACGAAGAATATGTTTTAGCAAAAGATTGGTTAGATAAACAAGACACAAAAGCTGCCCATAAACTTGTTACTAGTCACCTAAGATTAGTTGCAAAGATTGCGATGGGATATAGAGGTTATGGACTTCCCGTAGCTGATCTTATTGCTGAAGGCAATATCGGTATGATGCACGCTGTTAAAAAATTTGACCCTGAAAAAGGCTTTAGATTAGCTACGTATGCAATGTGGTGGATTAAGGCGGCAATACAAGAGTTTGTTTTGAAAAGTTGGTCACAAGTAAAAATTGGTACTACAGCAAGTCAAAAAAAATTATTTTTTAACCTTAGAAAAATCAAAGGTAAAATCAATGCACTAGAAGATGGAGATCTTTCACCTAACCAAGTTAATCATATTGCTAAAACTCTTGATGTTTCGGAAGACGATGTTATTAGCATGAATAGAAGAATGCTTGGAGGAGATCATTCACTTAATGCACAAATAAATCGTAATGATGGAGAAGAAGCTGAATGGCAGGATATGTTATCAGATGAAAGAGATAATCAAGAAACACAGTTTGTGAATAATCAAGAAAAAAATATTCGAAATAAAATGATGGTCGAAGCCTTGGAACACTTGAAACTGAGGGAAAAAGATATAATAATTAAAAGGCGTCTTATTGACACCCCCAAAACACTTGAAGAATTGTCCCAAGAATATAAGGTAAGTAGAGAAAGAGTAAGACAGATTGAAACTAGAGCTTTTGAGAAGCTTCAAGAAGCTATGAAGATTAAGGCTAAAGAGTTAAAATTAATTGGGTCTAGTGAATATTAGGCAATTTTAAATGGATTTTTTAGGTATATAGTATCACGTCTCTCAGGACTTGTAGATATTAAAATTATTTTACAACCAATAAGCTTTTCAATCCTTTTAACATAATTTTTAGCTTGATTTGGTAGTTCTTCTATTTTTCTAATACCCACTATGCTACCGTCCCAACCATCCAATACTTCGTAAATTGGTTTTATTTGTTGTTGTTGCTTCTCTAATGAAGGTAGATAAGTTATGACTTCATTATTTAAATAGTAGCCAGTACAGATTTTAATTTCCTTGAAACCGTCCAAAACATCTAATTTAGTTAACGCTATACCATCAATGCTTGACAATGCAACAGCTTGTTTTACTAAAACAGCATCAAACCAACCACATCGTCTCTGTCTCCCAGTTACGGTTCCAAATTCATGACCTTTTTTCCCTAAATTGACTCCATCTTCTCCCTTTTCCTCTGTGGGGAATGGACCTGCTCCAACTCTAGTTGTGTAAGCTTTAGTTATTCCTATTGTGTAATCTATTGATGTTGGTCCAATACCAGATCCAATTCCAGCTTGAGATGAAACAGTATTACTGCTAGTTACATAGGGATAAGTGCCGTGGTCTATATCTAAAAAAGTGCCTTGAGCACCCTCAAACAAGATATTAGAAGATGCAGTAACATATTTGCTAATTAAAAACCAAGATGGTTGAACAAAACTCAAAATAAATTGACCTTGTTCCCATAACTTTAAAAAAATCTCATTTGGATTTTGTTTGATTTCTCCGATAGCAGACAACCAAATATTATGGTGTTCATATAATTTTTTAAGTTTTAGCAAAAAAACATCTTTATCAAGGAAATCGCATATTCTCAGACCTCGTCTTCCTACTTTGTCTTCATAAGCAGGTCCTATACCTCTGCCAGTTGTGCCAATTTTATTTAGGCTCTGTTTGTTTTCTCTAATATTATCAATTAATTGATGTATAGGTAAAATTAAAAAAGCTGAATCTGATATGATTAAATTTTCTGGAGTTATTTTTATATTTTTTTCTTCTAATTGCTTAATTTCCTTTATTAAATGAAATGGATCAATAACGACACCGTTCCCAATTAAGACAATTGTATTGTCTCTTACAATTCCACTAGGTAATAAAGATAACTTAAAAACGTTGTCATCAATAACCAGTGTATGTCCAGCATTATGGCCACCTTGAAATCTTACAACTAAATCAGCTTTGTTTGATAACCAATCAACAATCTTACCTTTACCCTCGTCTCCCCATTGTGTTCCAACAACAACTATATTACTCATAAAATATTCCTTAGTTTTGGGTTAATTTCTTAAGATTTTAATTTAAGAATAGTATTATCCTTCCAAATATATTTACAATTCATTTCCGAAGCTTCTTTTTCAAACTCTGAGTTAGCAACAGAACCAAAAACAATTCTATAACCTTTTTTTATAATCTCGTCCGCATCTTTCATGTTTAGGTAAGGTATATATACTAAGTCTTTATCTAAATTTAACATAAGTTTGGGGTAAACTTTTTCGGTATAAATTGTACAACCAGTTGCAGTTTCTCCTGTAGAGATATTATAACTTCCACCTTTGGCTATTTCACCCTTTAATTTGTCAGAAAAAATTGTAAAGGTTATTCCTGTGTGATACTTAAACCCTCTGTTTTCAAGTGGATCTATTGAAAGTTTAATAGACTTATCATTTTTTCTGACAATATCTATGACTGTTAAATAATGGTCTATTATATCAACTAAAATACCTTTGGATTTTAATTCTTGGAGATATTTGATTACATTTAAGTGATCTCCAAAAACGTCCATTAATTCAGATATAATATTTAGATTTTCAAATTTTAATTTTTTAAGACTTTGTTTGTCTTTGTTATCTATGTATTGGTTAATACTGTGTTTTAACGAAGGTGAAATACCTGTTAAAAGATATTTTCTCAAAAATGGTAAATTAATGTCAATTGTTAAATTATCTATATTTATTGATTTGAGGGCTTTGACACAAACGAGCATTATTTCAGCGTCTATTACTTCAGATTTGGGTCCTATTAATTCAGCACCTACTTGAGTTTTCTGACGCTCCATATTAAAACTGTCACCTTTGACTCTTAAAACGTCACCAGAATAAGATAATCTTAGTGGACGAGATAAGTGTGACAATCGAGTAGAAGCAATTCTAGAAATCTGTGCTGTAACATCTGATCTCAATGCTAACATTTTTTGTGATAAAGGATCCATAACTCTGAAAGTAGAATCTTTTAAAACTTCACCTGGACCGTCTGATAGCAAAGTTTCTTCATATTCAACTAGAGGTGGTTTAACTCTTAGATATCCATAACTAGAAAATACGTCTAGTAAGTTTTCTATTATTTTAGATTGAATGTGAGCATTTGGATAAAGAATGTCACTAAGCCCCGCAGGCAACAATCCTTTTTGATTTGATAAACTCGACATTATAATAGCTTTCAAATAAGAATATTATATATATATCAAAGTCTATAATGTATCTAATAAAATTTAAGAAAAACATATAGTTTAATTATTTTCGAAGTTAATAATGTTAACCCGAGCAACTTGAGGTAAAGATCGTAATTGAGAAATGATTTTTTCATCTACTTCACCATCAACTTCAACTAGTGCAATAGCCTCTCCACCTACATTTCTTCGTCCTAAATGAAAAGACGCAATATTGATGTTTTTCTTTCCTAAGGTATTGCCTAAATCACCAATAAAACCTGGCTTGTCATAATTTCTTAAATAAAGGGCATTTTTAGGAAAATCTGATTCAATTGCAATCCCTTGAATATTTATGATCCTTGGTTTATTACCTGCAATTAAAGTTCCTGAAATTGTTCTTTCACCCTTATCATGTTTGATAGTGATCCTGAGTAATGTTTCATAATCACAACGTCTTTCATGCTTAATTGTTGTTAAATCAATTCCTCTACTTGAAGCTATAGAGGATGAGTTTATATTATTTACAGCGGCTGATGTGGGTTCAAACAGACCAACAAGATTACTTGCCATTAAGGGGATACCTTGGATAGATGAAGCTTTTCCTTCTAATTCTAATTTTACACTCAATATACCTTCTTGTGTAACCTGACCTAAAAAAGATCCCATCAAGTAAGCAAGCTTTACATATGGTTTCAATATAGGTGCTTCCTCTGAAGACACATTTGGGTAGTTGAGTGCATTTACAACTGCTCCAGTATTCAGATAATCTGACATTTGTTGCGCTATTTGTAGTGCAACATTTTCTTGAGCTTCTAAAGTAGCCGCACCTAAGTGAGGTGTAGCTATAAAGTTAGGAGCATCAAATAAAATATTTTCCCTAGCTGGTTCTTCAACAAAAACATCAAAAGCTGCACCAGCTAAATGCTTGTTCTCTAAAGCCGCCCTACAAGCAACTTCATCAACTAACCCTCCCCTAGCACAATTAATAATTCTTGAGCCCTTTTTCATCATACTAATAGCTGCAGATGAAATTATATTCTTAGTATCTTCTGTAAGTGGCGTATGGAGGGATATTATATCAGAGTTTTTTAACAAATACTCTAAATTAACCTTTTCAACACCTAATTCATATGCTTTTTCTTGAGTTAGAAATGGGTCAAATGCAAAAACTTTCATTTTCAGACCTAAGGCTCTACTAGCTACAATAGATCCTATATTACCACAACCTATAAGACCTAAATATTTACCACTAATTTCGGTACCATTAAATTTCGATTTTTCCCATTTTCCTTGTCTAGTAGATCTATCAGCTTGGGGTATCATTCTAACTAAAGACATAATAAGAGCTATAGTATGTTCAGCTGTAGTGACGGCATTACCGTAGGGTGTATTCATTACAACTACACCATGTTTAGTTGCAGATACTTTATCTATATTATCTGTACCAATGCCAGCGCGCCCAACTATTTTTAAATTTTTTGCATTTTTAAAAATGTCTTCATTAACCTTTGTTGCAGAACGCACTGCAAGACCATCAAACTTTTCAATTAGTTTTAATAATTCATCATGGTTTAATCCCGGCATATATTCAGTCTCGATTTTATTTTCTTTAAAAACGTTGACCGCAGATTCACTTAGTTTATCACTTATTAGTACTTTTGGCATTTTTCTACCTTCTTTTATATCAAATTTTCAATTGGTCTAATGTTTCGTAATAAGCCCAATCTAACCAGGGTAATAAATTCTTAACATCATCATTTTCAACTGTTGGACCACCCCAAATTCTAAATCCTGGTGGGGCTGACCTATAACTACCTATATCAAATGCAACTTTATGGTCTTCTAATAATTTAACAATATTTTTTTCAATATTATTTTTAGTCTCTAATGGAAGGTCAATTATTTTAGGATCAACTAACTTTAAGCATATAGATGTACTGGATAAATTGTTAACATCCTCGCACAAAAAATCAGCCCAATGAGAAACTGAAATCCAATTTTTAATTATATTTAAATTATTCTTGGACTTACTTATTAGTGCAGATAATCCCCCAACTTCCCTAGTCCAATTAAGTGCGTCTAAAAAATCTTCAACGCACAACATGGATGGTGTGTTTATGGTGGCGCCTGAAAATATATCAATATTCAATTTACCATTTTTTCTGAGTTGGAATAACTTTGGTATAGGCCAGGGAGGATTATATGTATTAATTCTTTCAACTGCTTTTGGAGATAGGACTAGAATACCGTGACCGGCTTCACCACCAAGGCATTTTTGCCAAGAAAAGGTCCCAACATCTAACTTTCGCCAATCAATATCCATTGCAAATGCAGCCGAAGTCGCATCACAAATAGTTAAACCATTGCGTGAGGTATTGATCCAATTAGCATTTGGCACACAAACTCCAGCAGTAGTACCATTCCAGTTGAAAACAATGTCACCTTTGAATTGGCTTTTAGTAAGATCAGGTAATTTACCATAATCAACTTTACAGATATGAACATTCTCTAATTTAAGTTGAGATTGTATATCATTTGCCCAATCCGAACTAAAACTGTCCCAAACTAACATATTGATTGGTCTAGGCCCCAGAAGGTTCCACATTGCGATTTCAATGGCGCCAGTATCTGAACCTGGAACAATACCAACTAAGTAATCTTTCGGGATTCTAAGAATTGATTTAGTTAAATCAATTAACTCTTGAAGTTTTGATTTAGCTATTTTATGTCTATGAGATCTACCTAAAATACTATTATTCAAAAATTTCAAAGACCATTTTGGTCTTTTTGCACAAGGTCCAGAAGAAAATTCAGGACGTATTGGCTTGACTAATGGTCTGGTCATATTAACCTCGAATAAATGTTATTGCTTATTGGGAAGCAAAAGCCCAAATACGTCTTTAAAGATTATTTAATTTTTGTCAACAAACAAAAAAAGGAAAGATAATTGCTTAAGTTATACGATTTATCAGGAAAAAATGATTTGAGATTTAGCCCCCCTTGTTGGATTGTTAAAATTTGCCTAATTCATAGACAAATAAATTTTGAAACAGAACCTGTTAAATTTTCTGAAAAAAGTAAAATAGAATTTTCCAATCAACAATTAGTTCCTATTTTAAAACACCAGAATGGATTTGTTTGTGATTCATGGAACATAATAAATTGGTTAGACAAAAACTATAATGATAAAAAAATTTTTCTAAATCTTTCATCTAAAAATTTTTCTCATTTTTTGTACCTTTGGACTTCCAGACAGCTTTTACCAATTTTATTTAAAATAATTGCACATGAAATACCAAATGTTTTAGAAGGTAATGATTTAGATTATTTTATTAAAACAAGAGAAGATAGAATAAAAGGTCCTATAACTAAATTCATACCTAAAATACATGATCACATTAGAGAATTTAGAAAATTGATAAGTCCTATAAGAGAAATTATTGAAATTAATGGATTTATTTCTGGGAAAGAACCTGGTGTGGAAGATTATATTTTTTTTGGAAATTTTAAGTGGGTTTATTCTTGTAGTGCCTGTAATTTATTAGAAGAACGTGATCCAATTTATAATTGGTACAGAAGAATTCTTAAAATAACTAATTTATAAATTCATTAATATTAAAACAATGATTTATAGGTCCGTTACCTCTGCCAAATTTGGGGTTAGTTTTAATGGCATTGTTCACATACTTATGGGCAATCTCGAAAGATTGTCTGATGTCAATAGATTTAGCTAAAGAAGCTGACAAAGCCGAAGCCATTGTGCAACCTGTTCCATGGGTATGATTAGTTATAATCTTTGAAGTTTCAATTGAATGAATTTCTGAAGAATTTATCAACAGGTCTGTCATAACCAGTGCTTTCATGTGTCCACCTTTCAAAATAACGTGGCTTGCACCTAGATTATTTATTTCTTTTCCTGCATTTTTCATATCTTTAAGGTTATTAATCTTAATTCCAGTTAATATTTCGGCCTCAGGGATATTGGGTGTTAGAATAGGTTGCGCTACCTTGATAAAATTTTTCAGAGCGTCAATTGCATTTTCTTTTAATAATTTATGCCCTCCTTTTGCCACCATTACTGGATCTAATACTATATTTACTTTCTTGTTACTCACAATGTTGTTATTAACTAAAGCTTCAAGTACTGCAGAAATTAAATCTGCACTATGTAACATTCCAATTTTAACCGCATTGGCATTTATGTCAGACAGGCAACAATTAATTTGTTTTACAACAAACTCTATAGGAATTTCCAATATATCAAAAACTCCGTTTGTATTCTGTTCGGTCAATGCTGTAATTGCTGTCATACCATATACACCAAAGCTCGTAAGTGTTTTTAAATCAGCTTGTATCCCAGCACCTCCACTTGGATCTGATCCAGCTATGACTAAGACAGTTTTCTGTAAATTATTTAATTTTGTCAAATTCATTTTCTTTAAGAATAGTGTTGGCTATCATCTCAGTAATTTTCTTAACTTTATTTCCATCTCTACACTCAACCATTATTCTAACTAAGTCTTCTGTTCCAGATGGTCGTAATAATATTCTACCGTTTGATCCTAATATACTTTGCTGTGTTTTAACTAAATTTGTTATATTATCTTTAGATAAAATATCCTTATTAATATTTTTAAGATTTTTTAAAGATTGAGGTACTGGTTTAAATGGTCTTAAAAACTCTGATGCTTTCTGACCAGATTTTTTAAGTAATGACAAAACTTTTATCGCAGTTAATAAACCATCTCCTGTTTTGGCAAAATCGGTTAATAAAATGTGCCCAGAAGGTTCACCGCCAAGTTTACAGTTAGATTTCATCATTTGATCTAGAATATAGCGATCACCAACATTAGTTCTATAAAGGCTAATATTATGTTCTTTTAAATAATTTTCTAAACCTAAATTTGACATTAAGGTGCCTACAACTTTGTTATCGTTTAACTGATTATTTTTTTTCATTTCTCTAGCTAATACAGCTATTATCTGGTCACCATGAATAATATTTCCCTTCTCATCCGAAAAAATTACCCTATCCGCATCTCCATCAAGAGCAATTCCAAGATTAGCTCCCTGCGCTTTTGTCATTTTAGCCATTTTGTCTGGAAACATAGCTCCACAATCTAAATTTATATTTTTACCATTAGGTTCTGCTCCAATAATTATTGAGTCAGCACCAAGCTCAAACAAAACCTCAGGTCCCACTTTATATGAAGCCCCATTCGAGCAATCCAGTACTACTTTCATGTAACTTAAGTCTTCACTTTTGGGTAATATTTGTTTTACAAATTCAGAATATCTTCCGATTGCATCTTCCATTCTTCTAGCCCTACCCAAATTTGCAGATTTGGCAAGAATCGGTCCATTAGCCATCCTTAGCTGAATTTCATTTTCCACTTCATCATTCAATTTAAATCCATCAGCACCAAATAATTTCAATCCATTATCTTCATAAGGATTATGGGATGCAGAAATCATTACACCTAAATCACATCTTAAGACCCTTGTTAAATGAGCTATAGCCGGAGTTGGAAGAGGGCCAGTCGTAATAGAATCTAAACCAACAGATGTAAAACCAGCAACTAAAGCAGGTTCGAGCATATATCCAGATAGCCTTGTATCTTTACCGATTAAAACCCTTGATTTCTTTGTACCTGCTTTACCATAGAAATATCCTCCAGCTGCCATTGCTAAATTGACTGCCATTAAAGCGGTAACTTTATCTTTGTTTACAGTGCCTCTTATACCGTCTGTACCAAACAATCTTTGAGAAATATTAAAAGATGTTTTTATCATTTAGAACCTTTTTAAATTAGTGCTCTTTGACATATTAATGCCTGATTTGTTTCAAAGACATCATGCGTTCTTATTATTTGAACACCATTGTTAATTGCATGAATAGCAAAAGCAATTGAACCACTCAACCTTTTACTTGGGTTAATAGATTTTTTATTGATCCCACGAGATCTAAAATTATCAATTGAAAGTTCTTCAATTAGTGACTTTCTACTTAATCCAATTAATATTGGGACGCCCAGACCATGGAAAATTGACAAATTACGTAATATGTCTAAATTATGGATCTTATTTTTCCCGAATCCAATTCCAGGGTCAATAACGATATTAGCTTTATCAACTCCCATACTTACAAGTTCATTAATTTTTTTAACAAAAAATTTATAAATATCTATTGGTGCAAAACTATATTTAGGATTATTTTGCATAGTCTCTGGATTATCCTGCATATGCATTACCACTATTGGCAAATTGTTTTGGGATACAAAAGCAATTTTGTTTTTATTATTAAAGCCAGTAATATCATTTATAATATCTACACCATTTTCATATCCTGATTTCATAGTAGAAAAGTTTCGTGAATCTAAAGATATAAGAGAATTGAAATTATTTTCTTTTAAAGATTTTATGATTTGTATTGCTCTATTTTTTTCTTTACTTACCGAAATCCTTCTCGCGCCTGGTCTAGTTGACTCAGCACCAATATCAATAATTGACGCACCACAAGTTTCCATTTTTTCAAAAATTGTTTTTACGGATTTATAATCACTTTTTTGACTTTTCTTGTAAAAACTGTCAGGTGTAATATTTATTACACCCATAATGTGTGGTTGGGACATATTAAGTTTAGAATATGGATATCTTTTCTTAATAATATTATCTAAACTCATTTCAGCTTTTGTTAAAGAGTCTTTAGTATGATTTTTTGAAGTACTTAATAACTTTGTAGGAGTCATGATAACTTCCACATATAAATTATTTTTTTTTTGAATGACTTTTAGTTGGTTAAAATATCGCCAACCTCCTCCAATTCTCAACCCATTAAAACATTCAAACCTTGATTTAGGAATAGGTACTATAAAAGTTTCAACTTCTTCACAAAAAGGTGGTGCAAATAAACTTTTATTATTTTCCACAATAGCCATGCATTACCTATGCGAAACAAATTATTAGTTATTGTTAGGAGTTGTCTATTTCATTAGTAACAATCGTTTGCTTAGCTGTTGTGGAAGGAATTCCTGCTCTTTTCTTAGGTTTTTTTGCTTTAGGAGAGTTGTCATTATCATTAGATTTTTTTATAGAAATATTTAAACCCTTACATAAGTCTTGAATTTGTTGACCATCCAGAGTTTCATATTCCAATAAAGCTTCAGCGACTCTTTTAAGTTGCTTTGAATATTTTTTTAACATTTTCTCTGCATCAGAGTAAACTGAATCAGCAATTCTACGAATTTCATTATCAACTATTGAAGCCGTGTTATCCGATACATTTTTTTGTTGTGAAACAGATCTTCCAAGAAAAACTTCTTGTTCGTTAGCTTCGTAGGCCAAAAACCCTAGTTTTTCCGAAAGTCCCCATTCAGTGACCATACGTCTAGCAGTATCAGTTACCATTCTAATATCAGAGCTTGCGCCTGTAGTAACCTTTTCTTTTCCAAATATCAACTCTTCAGCAATTCTTCCACCACATGCAACTCTAAGATCTGCAAAAAGTTTATCTTTAGCCATTGAAACCCTATCTCCTTCTGGCAATCTCATTACCATACCTAAAGCTCTGCCTCGAGGAATAATAGTCGCCTTATGTATTGGGTCACTTGCTGGTGAGTAAGCTGCAACAACTGCATGACCTGCTTCATGATATGCGGTTAGCTTTCTTTCTTCTTCAGTCATAACCATGGATCTTCTTTCAGAGCCCATCATAACTTTATCTTTTGCTTCTTCAAATTCGGCCATACTTACATTATTTCTGCCTTTTCGGGCAGATAATAGAGCAGCCTCATTTACTAGATTTGCTAAATCGGCTCCAGAGAATCCTGGAGTACCTCGAGCAAGTGTTTTGGATATAACATCAGAAGATAAAGGAACTTTCTTCATATGGACCTTTAAAATTTTTTCTCTACCAATCATATCTGGGTTAGGTACAACAACTTGTCTATCAAACCTTCCAGGTCTTAGTAAAGCTGGGTCAAGCACATCTGGTCTATTTGTTGCGGCAACAAGTATAACTCCTTCATTAGTTTCAAATCCATCCATTTCAACTAGTAGTTGGTTCAACGTCTGCTCCCGCTCATCATTACCTCCACCTAAACCCGCACCTCTATGTCTACCCATAGCGTCAATCTCATCAATAAATATAATACATGGTGAATTTTTCTTACCTTGCTCAAACATGTCTCTTACTCTTGAAGCACCAACACCTACAAACATTTCAACAAAATCTGATCCAGATATTGTAAAAAAAGGAACACCTGCTTCACCAGCAACAGCTTTGGCTAATAAAGTTTTTCCAGTTCCAGGGGGGCCAACAAGTAATACACCTTTTGGAATTTTACCGCCAAGTTTTTGAAATCTGCTTGGATCTTTTAAAAATTCTACAACTTCTTCAAGTTCAGCCTTAGCTTCGTCTATACCAGCAACATCTCTAAATGTGACTTTATCTCTATGCTCGGTAAGAAGTTTAGCTTTTGATTTTCCAAACCCCATAGCACCTTTAGCGCCACCTTGCATTTGTTTCATAAAAAAAATCCAAACTCCTATAAAAAGTAACATTGGGAACCATGAAATAAGTACAGAAAGTATTCCTGGCATACCACTTTCTACTGGCTCGGAAGTGACTTTAATTCCTTTTTCTGAAAGTTTATTAGCTAACGCATCTTCTTTAGGTATAAATGAATAAAAAGGGACACCACTACTTGAAGCACCAAAAATTTTATCACCTTGTATACTCACTTCTCTAACTTCACCTGCGTTAACCCTTGCAAGGAAGTCTGAGTAAGCAATTGCATTACCCGTGTTTTTTGAAGAACCACCTTGAAACACATTAAAAATTGCAACAAGTACAAGAGATATTATTACCCAAACAGCTATATTCTTTCCAAAATTATTCATAATTTTCCTTTTTTTACTTATTTCAATTATACCAATACTTTATTTATGAGGTAAAGGCTAAAAGATTTTTGATTCGATTTTTCATGTATATTTGAATTTACTTCAATAATATTTAGATGGGGTTTAATGCAAGAGCCTTCAAGGGTACGTAAGCAAGGAATTGTATTATTAATTATATCTCTATATTCAAAAAAAGGATGTTTATTACTAAATTTACTTATATCATTTCCATTAGATGAAATTAATTTACCAGACTTTGAACTTACAATTATAAACCTTCCATCAAATATATAATTTTTATCTTTTCTAATCTTCATATTAAAATTTAAATTTCTTAGCTCTCTTACAAAAAATAAATAATTATTTTTTTTAAATATTTTCACGTTACCCAAGGTTTTATTCCGAAAATTACTGTAAAATAAAGTAAGAATTAAATTTAATGTTTTTTTTCTTTTTGGAGGGAATTCCTTTCCTCCAACAGTTTGAATTATTTTACCAATAATATTGACAGTAAGAAGACTTGATTTCTCAAAAATTGTTTTTAAATTATTTAAATCAACTCTTGCAGCTCCTGTAACGTCAATCAATATATTTTCAGAAGCCCAATCCGCCAAAAAAACTTTAATTTTTTCTAATAACATAGTGTTTGTATTGCTAAATTTATTTAATTCTTGTGAAATATTAGGCCATTTTTTTTGGCTAATTTTATCAAGTAAATATCTTGTTTTTACTCTTTCAAATTTTAGCGTCATATTAGAAGAATCTTCAAAAAAATTAATATTATTTTGATCTACAAAAGTTCTTAATTGTTTTTTTTTAAAAATAAGAAGCGGTCTTATTATTAAAATTCCATTCCAAAATTTAACTGATTGCATTCCTTGAAGTCCATCAAGACCAGAATTTTTTTTAAAGCGCATAAATAAAGTTTCTGCTTGATCGTCAAAATGATGGGCTAAAAGTAAATGAGCTGATAATTTATATGTGGCTTCACACAAAAGATCTCTTCTTTTTTTTCTTGCCCAGTTTTGAATATTTCCAGTTGGTTTTTTGCCACAAATTTTTTTTATAGAAGTCTTAAAACCAAGCTTTTTTGCTATATTTTCTACCTCATGAGCTTCTTTGCTAGAATCTTGTCTCAAATTATGATCAATTATTACTGGAAAAATTTCTATATCAAATTTTTTATTATTGTCTAAAAAATTTTTTAATAAATATAAAAGTGCCATTGAATCCATCCCACCAGACAGACCAAGAACAAATACTTTTGTGATTGGATTTAAATTAATACAAATTTGTTTGAAATGATTGTTAAACGCTCCAATCATTCAGGGGTGCATTGCTTTTCATTCTTTAAAAAATTAATTCTTTTAATAAATTTTTCAGAAGGATTAATCATGAATTCTAGTGATTGGTTTAAAATATCGCATAATTGATCTTGTGGCGCAAAATTTACCGCTGCTTCAGCAATAAGTAAAGTTGTCTCTTGAAATCTTGAATCATTAGGAAACACACTATTAAATTCAGCTAAAGCAATAGCTGCCTCTTCAAACTTTTTTTGTGCAAAATAAACTCTGCCAAGCCAATATTGTGCATCAGCGGACTTTTCACTTTCTTTATGTAAAATTAAAAATTCTTTAAATGCTTTTTCAGCATTAATAAAGTCAAGTTGACTTGCTAAATCAAGCGCATAATTATAATTTTCTTCAACTGTACCTGATGGTAATATTGTTTCTTTTTTATCATCTTCAAAGTTTTTATCAGTTAATATTTCATTAGTCTGATTATCTTGTGAAACCTCCTTTTTTACATACCCTAAAACACCATTTGTTGTACCGTCTAAACTTTTTTTATTAACAATAGCTTTTTTGTCAATTTTAACATCATTTTGTTTTGTAGTCTCTATATCATTTGTCCTGTCTTGCTCAGTTTTTATAGATGATAATTGAAGATGGCGTTCAACTCGTTTGAGTGCAAATTCTAAATCATAAGTGAAATTTGTTATATTTTTAATTTTATTTTCAATTAGTCTTAATTTATCGTTGACAACATTTATCTGTTTTTCAATCGATTTTAAATTAGCATCATCTTTTTTGAAATTAGATTGCTCTTCGATTAAACCGACTAACTTTTTGAGATTATCTTCAATTCTAGATATTTTTTCCTGTTGAAAAGATACAATATCTTTCAAACCTTCTATAGTCTGAGAATTAACAGGTAAAATGTAAAAAAATAATAAAATTGATATAAATATATATCTTAATTTAAACATCACTATCTCTATGTAATTAC
>CACCSH010000021.1:0-24156 GCA_902548635.1 uncultured SAR116 cluster alpha proteobacterium | reverse complement strand
GTGATAGGATTTTTTCTAATATTTTTTTTTCAAAATTTTAAATTTGAAAATAATAAAGATGCAATAACTGCGTATGCTGATGTAATTAACAAAAATAATAAAGAAATAAAAGAATATCTTATTGTTGTTGGTAATTTATTAGAACATCAGAAAAAAGAGCTTGTAAATTTGTCGGACAAAATTAGTTTTATTGAAAGAGAAGTTAGTAGGTTAGGAAATATAAAAGGTTCCGAAGATATGTTAAGTATAGCTATTGATATGGCTAAAAATGGCAATAATAGAGAAGAAATAAAAAACAAAACAGGTCTAAGGGAAGATGAGATTGAGGCTATATATACTTATTATAAAAAATAACTTGCTTTAAACTTCATCTGTATTTTCTGAATCTTCAAGTAAAATTGCTTTACTACTGTCAATCATTTGCTGGGCATCCTCTTTTGTGACATCTATTTGGATACCAGAAGGGAACCTAACACCATTAACTTCAGTTGTTTCTTTTATTTGAACTCTTACCCATTCAATAGGAACGTTTGTAGGTTTTTTAGAACGTTTGATAATCTTTTCAACAATATTGCCTTTGCTATTTGCTCCATTATTGGGACGATTATCATTAGCACTATTTTCATCAATAATTGCTTGTATTCTTTGGTTTAAAACTGAAACTCTAGCAGCTAAGCATGCAATTTTAAATATTATCCCATCGTCACGATTGGATGCTTGTTTTATTTTAACCGCTATTTCTTTAAGTGTTAATTCTTCAAACTCATCTAGAATTTCTTCTTTTTTATCAATAATTTTTTCTGAAAAATCCATAACATAATCCTATACCTTTAATTAATAACGACAATAAAAAAATTATTAAAGTTTTATTAACAAATATTTAAATTTTATCTTTAATTAATTTGGCACCTTATTTGCAAATATTATTTTAAATATAGTAATTATTCGAGTTTTTTAGTAATGGATACAATCAAGGATCAATTATCTTTTTATTCATCGGCCCTACAATTAAGAGGTAAGCGTAACAATATTTTAGCTTCCAATATTGCTAACGCAGCTACACCTAATTACAAGGCAAGAGATATAAGTTTTGAAGATGAAATTAAAAAACTTGACAAAAATGGGCCTATAATTACATCGCATTCTAACCATATAGTACAAAATTCAGGTAAATCAGTTAATGAAGCTTCATATAGAGAGCCTCTAATAACATCATTAGATGGAAATACAGTTGAACTAGCTGTTGAGCAAATGCAATTTGCAGAAAATTCAATGAGATATTCTACTACTGTAAATTTTCTAAATGGAAAAATTAACAAAATTATGTCGGCAATTAGGGGTGAATAATGGATATTAAATCAGTTTATGATATAGCTGGTCGAGCAATGGCTGCCCAATTAGTAAGATTAAATACGGTAGCTTCAAACCTTGCTAATGCTGGATCTACTACTGGTGATCCAAAGACAACTTATAAGCCACTAAAACCAATCTTTGAAACTCAATATAGTGATTTAGTTAAGAAAAATGGTGTTGCAACAGTTGACGCCGTTGAAGTGAAAGAAATTGGAAGAGAGCCTATCAAATCTTACATGCCTGCACACCCAGCGGCAGATGCAGATGGGTACATATATAAAGCAGCCGTAAATGTTGACGAAGAAATGGTAGATATGATGGAGGCATCCAGGCAGTACCAAAATAACGTTGAAGTTATAACAACTTTAAGAGCTCTAACAATGCGAACACTAAACATAGGAAAGTAATAAATTATGTCTGAAATTAATTCATCAAATCAATCATTAACAAATATTTTAGATAAATTAGGCATTAATTCTGCTAAAGAAAAATTCTCGCCTAAAGAGACAAAAGATCAACTTGGACAAGAAGATTTTCTTAAATTGATGACTACACAATTACAAAACCAAGACCCTTTTGCTCCAGTCGATAACGCTGATTTTATAGCACAGATGGCTCAGTTTTCTACAGTTACTGGTATTACTTCTATGGACGAAACCATGAAGTCTGTTAGCCAACAACTATCTGAAATGAGAATTGCTTCAACAACCCAATTAATGGGTCATTCTGTATTAGTTCCTGGTAAATATGCTAGACCAGATAAAGAAGGAATTATAAGTGGAATTGTAGACTTGCCTGACACGGCTTCGAACTTAAATATTATATTTGAAAATAGTGATGGTGAGGTTTTACATCAAGATACACTTGGTATGCAAAAGGCTGGTTTAGTTGGTTTCGAGTGGAAAGATTTACCTGAGGATATTAAAACTTCAAAGTCTCCAATAACAATTAGAGCATTTACAGGTAATACGGGTGATACTGGTGAACTTTCAACACAAGTATACGCTAGTGTTAATGGAACTTCAAAAACTGAAAACGGGGTAATGTTAGAAGTTGAAGATTATGGAACGATTGACCCCTCACAAGTTGTCAGATTTAAGAACTAATTAATAATAAAATACTAGGAGAAATTAGAGATGTCATTTTATACCGCTCTTACAGGACTAAACGGATCACAGGCTGATATATCAGCAACTTCAAATAACATCGCCAACGTTGCGACTACAGGTTATAAAAGAAGTAAAGCTGAATTTGGTGATATTTTTGCGACTTCTCCACTACAGAACAGTTCTTCTTCTATTGGTTCTGGAACAATTTTAAAAGGAATTAAACAGCAATTTACTCAAGGTAACGTTTCTTCATCACTAAATGCTTTGGATATGGCTATTTCAGGACAAGGTTTTTTTGCATTGAAGCCATCTTTAACAACTAATCAAACTGTTTATACCAGAAACGGTTCTTTCTCCGTTAATAATGATAGATTTGTTGTGGACTCTGCGGGTCAGTTTGTTCTTGCATTACCTGTTTCTGACGATGGATCAGTTCAAGGTGGTGAAATTGTTGATGCTAAACCTCTTAAATTAGAGTTGGAAGCAGGAGAGGCTAAAAAGACGGATAACTTAGAATTAGCTGTCAATTTACCAGCATCATCAACTGTTTTTGAATCTGCAGCGGATTTTGATCCAAAAAATCCTGCTACTTTTAATTCTTCTACTTCTGTTACAATTTTTGATAATTTAGGTAACCCGGTTATTGCGACAGCCTTTTTTATAAAAACACAAGCAGCTTCAGGTGATCAAGCAACACATAAATACCAAACAAAATTTATTGTTGACGGAAGAGAGGTTCAACCATCTCTGACTGAAGCCATTTCTCCAACTGGGCAAACTTTAGTTGTTGATCGTTTTGGTCAAATAATCCCAATTAATGAAAAACCTCAGATTATTTCTGTCGCTCAAACTCAACCACTATTTTTTCTTGATGACTTGTCTAACAAGACAGTTTCAAAGGCCGCCACAGTTGAATCAACAGTTTTGGAGGATGCGGCATTTACTGCAACAGCACCTTCTATAACAGTAGTAACAGATCCCCTACAATATTATACAACTTATGAAGCTAACCCAACGCTAAATAAAGCTACTTATTGGGGTAAAGATTTCTTAACGGTGCGTGTCGATGATACAACAGGTAGTGCGAGTTTTAAGAGCATTGATATTAGACCTGGGACTTATACTGCAACATCTCTTGCATCTGAAGTTCAGAGAGCCATAAATGCAGGTTTATCAGATGATTCCAAATTAGCCATTGATCCTGTAACTGATGGTAGTTTTTCAATACAATTTAATCAGCTTGACAATAATGACGAAATTCAAACTTTGACAGCTATTAATGTTGATCTAATGAAGGACAGTTTTGTTACTGAGGACCTTTTTTCAACAACAAACGGAATTGAAAACGTTGCATCACCAAACTTTTCAAGAGAAGAATTTTTAGCGCACGCTCAATTAAGGATAAATGACGCTCTAAATAGGGCTGCAGTTTCTTCTGACGGTAATACTAATAACTCATCTACTTACGGCGTTAACTCCTCACTATTCAACAGAGTAACAGGAAAAGCGCTTACTGGAGCAATTAAAGAAACTGAAGTATTAAGTTTCAATTATAAACATCCCACTTCAGACTTAACAGACGAAAATAACGTAACTACCGAAGAAAAATTTTTACTTCATAGTTACTACAATGCCTCACCAACTTTAAAAGTTTTTGATAAAGCTTTGGATGTTTTAGCAGTAAGCGGTAATACAATGGTTCAAGATGCCAGTGGAACCTTGAAAGTTTATATAAATGATACGTCTAATACGATAAGCTCAACTAGTTTTCCAACTGAGGTTTTCTTAGCTGGTGAATTTGATACGACCACCTCTACCGTTAATGATTTAAAATATAATGGTGCGAAATTTTCTGTATCCAGCGCTGGTACTGATGCTGATGGTAATGAATTTTTAAATTTAAAATCAGACTCAACTACAGCAATAAACATAACAGACACTAAAATAAAAGTTTTACACACAGAATCTAAAGATATATCAGCTTATTTTGAAGGTGGAACTGACGTGTTCTCAGGTCAAACAAAACATTTTGGAAGCAATAAAATTGTATTAAAAGAGTTAAATAAACATGCTTATCTCAATAAAGATGTAAAACAGCCAAATACGCTTTTAAATGGTGCTATAGATGACACTGTACAAACTTTAACAGTTGATACAACAGCTGGTTTCCCTACAAGTGGTACTTTGTTGATAGGTACAGAACAGATGACATATACTGGTACTACCGCCACAACATTTATAGGGGTTACTAGAGAGGTCAACTCTACTACAAAAGCTAGTGCACAAGATGATGCATCAGTCAAATTAGTTAATTTTACTGATGGAATTATGAGTGGCTTTACTGATATTTTAAGGAGTACTACAATTACGGCTGTACCAGCTACAGCTGGGAGGACTGCAGGTACAGCAGGTACAAACGTAATCTATGAAAGAACAGCAGCTGGTGCTACTGGTCAGAATCTTTTAACAGTTGATGGTGGAACAAAAGGCATTAGAGTAGGAGATATAGTAGTAGGGGCTGGTATTCCTGCTGGTACAAGTGTTGCTGCAATAACTAGTGATACACAAGTTCAAATAAGTAATAATCCAACTGTGGCTTTAACAGGTGCTACAGGAACAACCGCTGGAACTAAAGTTACATTTTTAGCAAGCAATCACACTACGGGAACAGGTACTGCTGGTACGACAGCTTTAACAGTCACGGATGCCACGAATATTGCTGTAGGTGATTTAGTTTTTGGTGGCAATATAGCTGCTGGTACTACAGTTGCAGCTATAAATGGAACTGCAGTTACGTTAAGTGGAAATATAACTCCAAATAATATTGTGGGAGGCGAAGTTAGTTTTGTTGATGCTGACGGATTAGGAGCTCAAGTTCTGAATAATGGAGCAGTAGCACTTGGCGCTACAGATATTGTTGTAGATGCAAATACAAATATTTCAGTTGGAGATATCGTTGAAGTTGCGGGCGTCACTGTGGGAACCACGGTTACCAATATTGCTGGAACAACTATCACTATAAGTGCTGCTACTACGGCAGCTATTGCAGATGACACCTCGATTTCATTTTTACCACCTGACTCAGAAACATTAACAGTGGGATCGACTGCAGGTTTTACTACTGCTACGGCAGACGTTCCTGGAAAATTTAAATTAGGTGATGAAATAATTACTTATACTGGTAAAACAGCAACTACTCTAACTGGAATAACTAGGGGAGTTGACAATAGTGAAAGTAAGTCTGTAGCTGCAACAACTACTATAAGCTTATTTGATAGTGTGGAAAATCTTGGATTATCTTCAAGGAGTACTGATGTAGCCGCGCAACTAACTACAACTGCTACTACACTTACAGTTGACTCAACTGCTGATTTTGAAGATAACGGTTTTATTAGAATTGGTAATGAACTCATTGAATATACTGGTAAAACAGCAACTAGTTTTACTGGTTTAATAAGGGGTGCTGGTGGAACTACAGCTCTTCAGCATGAAATAGACGCAGTTATCACACAAGATGTATCAAACTCAGATGATTGGGTAGATGAAAATGATCCTGCCTTAAGAATTGCATATGATTTTTCATCACAAAATTTTACTTTGCAAGGCATTCCATCTAAAATAGGTACTTCAACGGCCAGTAAAATGTTTTCATTTTCAGCATACGGACCTGGAGAAGGTAACAGTGCAAATGCAATTGGTTTAAAAACACAAACTAATAAAGCCTCATCAAACATTGGTGGTGGTGCTTTATTAAAAGCAGAATCAGTCTTGTTTACAGGTGACCAGATAGCTGCTGACACTCAACAGGCTTTTGGAGTTGAAGTATCTTATAATAATCTTACAAGAAAATTTAGCATTGCCAGTGGTACAACTGGTGAAAATATACCAGCAAATTCAGCTGTTGGTGTTGGAGACGGTGGACAAGCGTCATCTAATATTGAAATAGGAAGATTAGCAATAGTTGACGGTGTTGCTACTGCATCTAATGCTGGAACAGGGGGTACAAGTGCTCTTTTAGGAATAAACGCTACTAATGCAATTACGACTGTAACAGCAGATACCTCGGGTAAAGGTTTAAAGTCACAACCAGCAGTTTTAAATGGTAGAACATCTAATGAGGATTTATCAGAGGATTTTTTCTTATCCGATGCTGCAGAAGAGACAATTTTTGTTGTAAACGTTAACGATATTACAGCTGCTATTCAAGTTCCTGAAGGAGTTTATAATGGAACTTCTTTAGCAACGGCTCTTCAATCAAGAATTAATCAAATGGAAGATACTTTAGGTAACACAGTAAATGGAGTCACTGTTGTTTACAACTCTACAAGTAACTCATTTACATTTACTACTGGCACAACTGGATTAAAAAGTAAAATATTCGTTTCAGCTAGTGCACGTATGGGTTTAGACAACCTCGAATTGGTAACTGGAACTACTCCTTCATTTGTTAACATGGCAAATACAATAGCTAAATCAAATACAGGTCAATCTTTATACGTTAATGATGCTGGAACAACTACGACTCTTGCTCCAGATAATGCCTGGACCCCAACAACTGATGGTACTTTTGCTAGAGTTTTCATAAGACCGGGAGAGTTGACATTTGATACTCAAGGTAACTTAGTAAGTCCTATTCAAAAAGTTGGATATCAAGGTGACTTTGCAGCAGACGCTGAAGCTGGTACTAATGCTCTTTCCATTGACTTAGACTTAAATTTCGATGGTTCAACACAGTTTGCTTCTGACTTTAACGTTAGAACAGTTACGCAAGATGGACAAACTGTTGGTAAGTTGGATGGTTTGGATGTGGCAGCTAACGGATTGGTTAGTGCTAACTATACAAACGGATTGAATATTGCACTTGGACGACTTGTGATGGTAAACTTTAATAACCAGAATGGCCTCAAGCAAGTTGGTAACGCAACGTACGTTGAAACCTCGGTCTCAGGTGTTGCCGCAGTTGGAGAGGCAGGAGCTGATGGATATGGAACGATACTCTCTGGTTCACTAGAAAGATCTAATGTTGATATTACCGAAGAACTTGTAAACTTAATAACAGCGCAGAGAAACTTTCAGGCGAACGCAAAAACAATTGAAACTAATACAAGCTTAACTCAAGCAATCATTCAAATTAGGACATAATTTATCGAAAAATAAGAGGAAAAGATTATGGATCGCAGTATTTACACAGCTCTCAATAGTATGAATATTTTGAGAGACAACCAATCAGTTACAGCACAAAATTTGGCCAACATAGGCGTGACAGGGTTTCAAAAAGATGTGCAAATTAACTTTTCCTCTGTATACTTGGATCGTGATAAAGGTATAGACCCTAGAGTATTAGCACTTCAAGAACCTGGCGGATTTGATGCGACCCCTGGCCCTATGCAACAAACAGGCGCACCCCTGGATTTAAGTGTTGACGGTAATGGGTATTTCATTGTCAAACCTGCTAATGGCAAAGTGGCGTTGTCTCGCAGGGGAGACTTTTCAGCTTCTGCAGATGGAACTTTACGAGATGGGACTGGAACTCAACCACTTAGTGTAGATCTTGAACCAATTATAATTCCACCACATAGAAGAATTTCTGTGTCAGGTGATGGAATAATAGAAATAGAGCCCCTAAATGCACCCCTTGGTCAAAAAATAAAAGTTGCACAATTGGCTACAACTTTTGGATCTGAAGTACCCTTGGCAAAAACAATTGATGGATTTGTAAGGCCAATAGATGGATCTATTCCTGCAGCGGATAATAGAACAGTGTTACTAAGTGGATTTTTAGAGGGTTCCAATGTAAAATCAGTAGACGAGCTTGTCGCAGGTATCGATCAGTCAAGAGCTTACGAAATAAATGTAAAGTTTGTTACTACAGCAAAAGAAATTGATGAAGCTACAGCATCTCTAATGAGAATGCCGAGTTAATAATCCACTATAAATTGGCATATGTATTGCATTATATTTCTATATTAATAATAAGGAGTTTAATATGTCTAATGCGATGCACGTTGCTAAAACTGGTTTAAATGCTCAAAATAGTAGAATGCAGGTTATTGCTAATAACTTAGCTAACGTGAATACTACAGGTTTTAAGAGAGATAGAGCAAATTTTGAAACACTTTTGTATCAAGTTATAAAAGCATCTGGTGCACAAACTTCAGGAGAAACAAAATCAAATTCTGCATTTTCAGTAGGAACAGGTGTTCGTATTATTAATGCTGATAAATTGTTTTCACAAGGTAATATAGTTTCTTCAGATAATGCATTAGATGTATCAATAGATGGTTCAGGGTTTTTTCAGGTTTTAATGCCTGATGGAAGAGTTGGTTATACAAGAAATGGCGCTTTTGGTAGGAATGCTGAAGGTCTTATAACAACAGCATCTGGATATGTAATTCAACCTGAAATAGCTATACCTGAGGGTGTTACAAATATAAATATTTCTGCTGACGGGATTGTTTCTGTTCAAAACCCAGGTGAGGTTGAGGCAGAAGAAGTTGGACAGTTTCAGTTGGCAGATTTTCCAAATTCTAGAGGTTTGCAACCAATTGGACAGTCAATGTTGGTAGAGACACCTGGAAGTGGTGTTCCAGTTGTAGCCAACCCTTTTGAAAATGGTTTTGGCAGTTTAGTTCAAGGTGCCCTTGAAAGCTCAAATGTAAATGTAGTTCAAGAATTAGTCGATATGATTGAAACGCAAAGAGCCTATGAAGTTAACTCAAAAGCAATATCTGGTGTGGATGATATGCTTAGATTTATAAGTCAGAATCTATAATTAAGAGGTTATGATGAAAAAATTAATTATTATTGTTTCTATTTTATTCATTAATGGTTGTTCAACTTATGTAGAAGAAGTCAATAATAAACAGTTTAAACCACTGACACCATCATTTGAGGAGTTTAATAGTGAAAATCCATCAAACGGTGCAATCTTTAGTACTAGTTCGGCAGGTCTTTTTTCATCAGACAGAAGAGCTAAGAAAGTTGGTGATATTTTGTCAGTTACTTTAAGTGAAACTTTCTCTTCTAACAAAGCAGTCACAAATTCATCTGGAAAAACTGATACGATTGGAGCAGAGGTTGGCCCAACTGGAATTTTAAGAAATTTTGCAGGATTGGGAGGTAGTGCTTCCAAAACGAACTCTTTTTCAGGCTCTATGGCCACTAACCAATCAAATAGTTTGAGCGGAACACTTTCTGCTACTGTTGTTAGAGTTTTTCCGAATGGTAATTTAGAAATTAAAGGACAAAAGAAATTAAGGATAACTGAAGGTACAGAATATATCAGATTAAGTGGGATAATTAGGCCTCAAGATATATCTACTACAAATTCAGTTTCGTCAGCAAAAATCGCAGAGGCACAAATTGAATACGTTGGTGCAGGAATATTGGATAGCGCCACAAAACCCGGGTGGGGAAGTAAGATTTTTAGAGCAATATCACCTTTTTAGGAAATTTTTAAATGAAAAGTTTAAAAAAATTTATATTAGTTAATTTCTTATTCTTACTCATTGCTAATGAAGTAATGGCAGATAGATTAAAAGATATGGTTAGTTTTGCAGGAATTAGAACTAATCAATTAATGGGTTATGGAATTGTCGTAGGCCTAGACGGAACTGGTGACTCTTCTCTAGGAGTTACTCTGCAAAGTATGCAATCAACTATATCTCAATTTGGGATGAATATTGATACAGGCAGTTTAAGTGGAAAAAATTCTGCTGCAGTGATGATTACTGCCGATTTAGATCCTTTTGTCAAAATTGGCCAAAAAATTGGTGTTACGGTTTCTTCAATGGGTAAAGCAAAAAGCTTGAGAGGAGGTACTCTTTTAATGACACCTTTAAAAGGCGCTGATGGAAAAACTTATGCAATTGCACAAGGAAATTTAGCAGTAGGTGGTTTTGGTGTAGAAGGTGCTGATGGTTCTTCAATGTCTGTTAATATTCCTACTGTTGGTACAATATCTAATGGAGCTACCGTAGAAAGGATGGTTGAAGCACCATTTATAAATTCAAATAATTTTGTAATGAATCTTCATCAAGGAGATTTTACAACTGCTAATCGTATTACAGAAGAAATTAATAAAGTATTTGGCCCAGACGTGGCCAAAGCTCTAGATCATACCTCTGTTTCAGTAAGGGCACCTAAAGACCCATCTCAAAAAGTTAGTTTTATGAGTTTACTTGAAAATATAGAGGTTGATCCAGCGTCACCAATTGCCAAGGTAGTTGTAAATGCAAGAACTGGAACAATTGTAATAGGAGGTGACGTAAGAGTTACACCAGCGGCTGTAAGTCACGGTAGTCTAACAGTTAAAGTTAATGAAGATACTAATACAACTCCTGGCCAAGTTTTATATGATGATGCAGGTAACGTTACAACTACGACTGCTGCTAATACTGAAAATGACACTGATATAGAGGCAGGTGCAGATAAAGCGTCAGCTTTTGTTTTTGACGCAGGAACATCCTTGGCGGATGTAGTTGATGCAATTAACGCAATAGGTACTACTAGTGCGGATTTAGTTGCAATTTTAGAGGCTTTACGAGCTGCTGGTGCTCTTAGAGCACAAATGATTATTATTTAAAGGTAGAGTTAATGGATAATTCTATTTCAAAAACAGATCATATTAATTTTCTTGCAACAAAGGTTTCGCAAGATCAAAATTCTTTGTCTTTAAAAGAAAAAAATAATCAAGATTTAAAAAATGTAGCAGAGCAGTTCGAGTCTATTTTTGTACATCAAATGTTAAAACAAGCAAGACAAAGTAGGCTAGCTGAAGGGGTTTTTAGTTCTGAGGCTCAAGATACATTTAATAATATGCTTGATATAGAATATTCACAAATTTTATCCAAGAAAAATAATTTTGGTATAGCAGAAGCACTTATTAAACAGTTTCAACCACATTTTCAATTAAAGAAAGAAAAGTAAATGGCTTCTTTATTTGAAATCGGAAAAACTGGGGTACAAGCCTATAGACAAGCTTTATCTGTTACCGGTCAAAATATAGCTAATATTAATACAGAAGGTTATAATAAAAGAAGCGCAGATATTACTGAAGTTGCAGGCGTCACCGGAGGACCAACTAATGTATCAGATAATGCTGGTCTAGGGGTAAGAGTTGCAAGAGTTAAAAGATCATTTGATGCATACTTGTCCGATAAGACCAGGTCATCACAATCAGACTATGAAATGCTAAATGAGTTAGTCTCAAAATTAAGTAATTTAGAAGATATGTTGTTACCTTCAGGAAGTGATTTAGGTATTTTCATTGGAAGATTTTTTGACTCTCTACAAGATGTTGCAAGTAACCCTGATAGTATTGCTGCTCGCACTGTTGCTTTAGAAGCAGGAAAAGCATTGGCCGCATCTTTTAATAATTATGATACTCAACTTAAAAACTTTAATTCAAGTGTTCTTAAACAAGTTGATATTAAATTAACTGAAGTAAATTTAAATTTAGATCAACTATCTAAAGTTAACAGTTTAATTTCCACTAGCGGTATTAAAGATGCTTCTAATGACGTTTTAGATGCTAGAGATAAATTATTAAAAGACCTTTCTAAAATACTTAATTTCACAGTAAATTTCGATGAGACTGGAGCAGCTGAAGTTAGATTAGGTGATTCAGGAAACGGAGTAAATATTCTAAAAAGAAATAATGCTGCGATACTTACATCAGCTTCAGACGAAAATAATATATCATTTATTGTTAATAAACAGGGAATAAAATCAAGTGCTACATTCTCTTCTGGCATATTATCTGGAATTTCACAATTTTATAGTTTAGTTAAACTAGTCCAAAGTGAAATAAGTAGTCTTGCCGAACAATTTTCAAATGAAATAAATAATATTCAAACTTCTGGTATTAATCTTAACGGACAGACTGGAAAAGCAATATTTTCAGTCAACTCAATGTCTCCAAAGGCTAACTACAATAATAAGAGTTCTCTAAGTTTCAACATTGTTGAAAGTGATCCGAGCAACATCTTACAAGAAAAAATACATGTAAATTACAATAAGACTAATAATGAGTGGAAAATAAGAGATTCGGTTGGTGTTTCTTTTACAAGAGGAAATTTACTTAATTTTAATGGTTATCAAATCGAAGTTATAGGAGAGCCTGAAGACAATGATGGTTTTATAATATCTCCAAGTACGACTAAATCTGGTGCAATGCAATTTAATCTAACAAATCCCAAAGATTTTGCTGCGTCATCTAAAAATTTAATCACTAAAAGCTCCGCTAATGTAGGAAAAGTTGAATTAAATTTAATTGGTACTATTCAACAACAAAAAATAGATCATCCTCCACAAATCAAGGATGTTTTTACCTCAAGTAATAATCCTTTAGTAGCAACGTCTTTTTTGCAAGATGGACCTATATCAACTATACAACCGTCAATAAAGTCAATTAATTTATCTTCAATAGGTAATCAATCGTCTGGAACGATTACTGTTTCAGACGCCGATATCAAAGGTTTTTCATCATTTAAAATTACTCTTGCAAATGGAAATGAAGTAAATTTAAGTTCAGCCGCTACCGATCCTGGAGACGGAATAAAATCTGTAGAAGAGTTTGCAAACTTATTAAATTCAGGTTTGATGTTGGATGGGAAAAGTCAACATGATTTTAGAAAGTATGGGTTATTTGCTTCTGGTGCTAATGGATATCTTACTATAGCATCCTCAGAATCTGATATTTCTAACGCTTCAATATTTTCTAAAGGTAATTCTTTTTCAGCTTCAATTTCAAATATTTCTTCTTTGGCTGCAATACCTAGTAAGATTCAAATATTTACCCGAGACGGAAGACATGTTTCTGGCACAACTTTAGATGCCTCTGAGGCAGCTTCTTTAATTAAAAAAGAGAATGGGTTTTTAGATTCTGCTGAGTATAGAAATGATTATTTAAATAATAATTATAGAGGTATGAATTTTTCAAGGAAAACTGCTAGTGGAGATTATGTGAGCAGTTTTGGCTCAAACTTAAGTTACAATGAGCAAAGCACGGACATGGATGGTTTGCTTACGGCCAAAACTGTGACAAGTGGTTCATTAACGCTTGATGGTGAAAAAATATACTCTAAAGAATTAAATTCATATATTTCAATTGCTTGTAAAAAAGATGAATCAAGTAGGACCTTTACAGTTACTGGATATGATTTAGATGGACTTTATCAAACTGAAACAATTACCGGTGGCAATATAACAACTGTAACTGGAAGCAAAATATTTAGCAAAGTTAGAAGTATTAGTATTGATGGTAACTCAGCAGGAAAAGTTTCAATTGGAACTGAAGCAGTTGGCTACTCTTTAAATATTACAAACAGTGATAATATTGTTAAAACTATAAATGTGCCTGTAGGAACAAACGCGTATTATTCTGCTAATAAACTCAAAACTGATTTAGCAGGATCAGGAGTAAATGTTTCCGCCAGTACTAAGGTTATGCTAGGACCTTTAGATGATGGCACAAGTGGAGCATTTACTTTTGATCTAAAAGGAAAGAATAGTAACGCTGTATCAATTAATGCGAGTGTTGTAGCAAGTGATATATCTGCTTTGGCTAAAAGAATTAATGAATATTCATCTCAAACAGGTTTGATAGCAAATGTCACAGGTGACTCTAAAAAAATAATAATTGATTCCAAAGATGGATATGATATAAATCTTAAAAATATTTCTGCTCCATCCGACTTTTATCTTGAGACATTTGGAGGAAATTTTCAAAAATTAACTGAAAATAATACACAACTAAATTCTAAGTTATTAATAGATGTAAGTAATAACAATAAAACAGCGGCCAATATAAAGGGTGAATTGAAATTTGTTTCAAGTAAGACTTTTTCTACACAAATAAATACAGGGGTAGTTAAGACTGCAACTTTAGACTCACTCACCAATGGATACATTAAAGTTGATAGAAATAAAACAGGTGAAAAAATTACAATTACACCTGAGGTTTTTAACGATCTAGACAATAGTTTAGGAGCACCAGACGGTAAAAAAGCAGTAGTTGGTCTTTCCAAATACGGTTTAGACATTAATCAAAAAGACTATAAATTATTTGTAAACGACGATGATAGCTTATACACCTCAAATAATCCTGGTGCAGCCGGAACAATATCTCTAAATGGTGCTCTAAAAGATGCTAATGACTTAAATGCAGTTGTAACAATTTATTGTTCGGCGACTGAAACTGGAAATAAATTTACTGTTACCGGTACCAACGCAAGTGGCGCAGTTATATCAGAAGAAATTACAGGTGTTGCTTCATCTAATACTGCAATTGGATCTAAAAAGTTTACAACCATAACATCTATAGTTTCGTCTGCTACTGCAAGTGGAAATATAAATATAGGAACAATAGGTAGAAATGATATCAATGACGATGACAGTTTAGTTGAATTAACAACATTTTCATCTGGTGCTTTGACAATGGATGGAGTTTTATCAACTTCAAATTATCTTGGTGCACAAATAGAAATTAAAAGTAGACAAGACAATACTGGCACAAGCTTTGTCATCAGTGGTACAGATTTGGACAATAAAGTGATAAGCGAGACTATATCAGGATCAAATGGAGGTGTGGTCACAACTACTAATATATTTAAAACAGTAACTTCAATAAATAGTTCTGGAACAAGTAATGGTAGCATTCGGATTGGCACCAAAGCAGCTGACGGAAATTGGAATACTACTATAGATGCAAATGCTCTTAATGCAGAAACAGAAAAAGAAATTTCCACAGCTATTCTTTCAAGCTTAAGATCAGAAACTCCTACATCGCAGCTTAAAGGAGTAGTTCTTAACTCATTACCAAAAGATGGGCAGTCTGTTGATTTAAGTTTTGAAGGTCAAACTTTTAGACTTAATATGACTTCAGGTGAATTACTAGTTGAAGGACCTGAGGAAAATAGGATAAAGGCTCGGTTTAATGGGACATCAGAAAATATTACTAATTCAATTGCAACAGCCCAGTCTGGTACAGCCTCTAATGCTTTGAGTCTTAATGGAATAAATTCAGTGGTTGATAGTGATGGATTAGTTGTTAACCAAACAGTTGGAAATAACGGTAACTTTGATATTACTGGTGACTTGTCAGGTTTAGCTTCTTCATCTTTGAATTCAAGAATTACAATTTCTAGCCCAACTAATAATACTTCTGCAACTTTTACAATTACAGGAACAGATATAGATGGAAATGCCCAGACTGAAACAATAACCGGGATCAACAATAATAGTGTGACGGGAACTAAATATTTTAAAACTGTTACTCAAATTTCAACTGATAATAATGCTGATGACATAAATGTGGGAGCAACACCTGGTTTTGGATCTGGAACTAGATTGTCAATAACATCCACAAGTAATGAAAGTGATAAAACTTTCACTATAGTCGGTACTGACACCGATGGTCTAAGTAAAACAGAAACTATTAGTGGTCCAACGCAAGGCAATACAGTCACATCTTTAGGTCTTTTTAAGACAATTACTTCTATTACTCCCAATATTAACACGAGTGGAAATATAGAAATTGGAACAGCCCCAGGTTTTGAATTAATAGCAACAGTTGAAGGAACAGTTGAGGGTGCACAATTTGAATTAGTATCAAATACAGCAAATACAACGAATGCAGAGTCATTTGGTTTAAAGCAAGCTAAGGCGTCTCTTATAGGTAATTTTGTTGTACAACCAACTGCATCTGATCCAGCTATTTCAATTGAGGTAACAGACAATGACGTTACAAATAATTTTTCAATTAAATTCAATGATAGTAATGTGCCAGTTTTCTTTAATAGTGAGGGATCAGCCTTAAGCGGTTCTCCTCCATCCGGCATATCCTTATCGTGGAGTGAGTCTTCCGGCATAACAGATGATGTTTCCTTATTTAATAACAATATGTCTGCAGGTGTACCAATTATTACAGATGGTATTCTTTCTACTACAGATGTTGACGGAATGATGATAAGTAAGTCACCGTTAGCAGGTGCGTTAACTTTAGACGGGGTTTTAAATGGCTCAAAGGCACTGAATGGAAAGATCACAGTTCTTTGTAATGGAAATGAAACAGGTAATTCCTTTGTTGTCAATGGATATGACACTTCAGGAGTTTACAGATCGGAAACTATTGCAGGTGTTAGGGAAGGAACAGCGCTAGGTAGTATCTCTTTTAGTGAAGTTTTATCTATTTCAGCATCTAACAATACAGCTGGCACTATAGAGATTGGTGTTCAGGCTACACATGTTAATATAGATCCTCAAGTTGTTACTATTACACCTGCAGGTAATGATCTTGGAGAAAAATATACTATAGTTGGGTTAGACCAGTTTGGGAACACACAAACTGAAGTAATAACAGCCCAAGCAGCAGGAGCAAAAGTTGTAGGTGAAAAAGTTTTTTCTCAGATTACGTCTATAACGCCTGCTAGTGCTTCTGCCTTAAAAGTTAAAGTAGGAACTCAAAAAGTAGGAAGACTAACCCTTAGTCATACTATTGATGATGTCAGTTTTAAAATGGATGGCAGTCCCAACGCTAATCGACTTTATGGAATTAAAACACAAGATATTCGTGCAACTGTAGATAATGACGGATTAAAAATTACTTCGTTTTCTGGTGAACCTGTAAAGATTGATATACCTAATAACTCAATTCAAAACTCGGTTGCTGAAAAAGTAAGTATAAGTGATCTGCCTCCAGAGGACTTGATCACCATATTAATGGGAAAAGGTGCTAGAAAGATTAGTGCTGAATTTGATAAAGTTCCTGAAAATAAAAGTGTCAAGAGTGACTTTGATCCAGAATTAACAATTAAGGTTGATGCTAATAACAGAAATAAAGTAGAAATCTTTGATAAAAAATCTGGTCATTCGATCGCATCTAGAATTTTAGATGTAAACAGAGTTTTTGAAGTAAATAATTCTAAATTTCAATTTTCTGAAGAACCTGTTTTGAGTAATAGTTTTGAATTTTCAACCAATTTGGACGGTAAAGGAGATAATAGAAATATTCTTAATATCTTAAGTTTACAGGGCGAGGATAAAACTGGAGAAAATAGAGGAAATTTTCAAAAAACCTTCAATATAACCGTTGCTAAGATAGGTTCAAATGTACAAGCTAGTAAACTTTCGCTTGATTCAGCTTCAAATATATTAGAAGCAGCAGAGGCAAGTCAAAGCGAATTTGCTGGAGTTAATTTAGACGAAGAAGCTGCCCATTTACTGGAATTTCAACAAGCTTACCAAGCTTCGGCACGTATTTTGCAAACAGCTAAAGAATTGTTTCAATCTCTTATTGAGGTTGTATAAAAATAATAGGCTAATAAATGAAAATAAGTTCAAAACTATTTAATCAACAACAACTTAAACAATTTTCCTCTACAACTGAAGAATTGCAAGATTTACAAAATAAAATTGCTACTGGAGAGAATATTTTACGTGCTTCAGATGATCCAGTGGGTTCAGTTGAATTGTCAGGGTTAAATGTGGTTAAAAAACAAATTGAACAGTATGAAAGAAATGTAAATTCTGCTTCAGATAGATTAAATCTATTAGACAAAAACTTAGAAAATTTAACTAATATTATGATAAGGACTCAAGAATTAATTATACAAGCATCTAGCGATGTGCTTGGTGCTTCTGATAGAGACGCTATTGCTCTAGAAGTTGACGAAATGAAAGAAGAAATTTTGAGTGTAGCAAATGCCAAAGACAGTAATGGTAGTTACTTGTTCAGTGGTTATAAAACTAATACTATGCCTTTCGTAAAAGATCTAGCTGGTAAAATTAATTACAAAGGTGATAGGGGAATTTCATCCCTTTCTATTTCAGAATCTCGAGTAATGGAAACAACTCTTGATGGTGGCACATTGTTTGAAGCTGTTAAGGGATCAGATGGAATAAATGTATCAATTTTCCAAATGTTAGAAGATATCAGTTTTTCTATTAGAACTGCTTCAGGTGGAGTTAACTCAGTTAAGTCTAATGGTGTAGCCGAATTAACCTTTGAAAATAAAAATCCTGGAACCTGGACCTTTGATCTTACAGGAAATTTAGGAACTGAAACTATTACAACGGAAATTACCGGAGAAGATCCTTCAGAATTTGTAAAGCAAATTAATTTAAGTTCTACTGGCGTTACTGCCTCCATTAATGATAACGGTAAGACAATAAAATTAACTGACTCAGTAAATGGACCTATGGAAATCAAAAATTTGTCTGTGTACGGTATCAATTCTGCGCAAAAAACTCCTGGCTCTTTTTTCAATGTTCAACCCACTGATGGAACTGGAAACAAAATAGGTAGTGTTCAAAAATTATATGACAATAATCAGTTACCGTCTAAGCAAATTGATAATATAGCTTCTGCACAAGTTCACATCGCTAATAATAGAGGTGAAATTGGGGCAAGAAATAATTCACTTGATAGACACATTGAACATTTAGCACAAAGAAGATTGGCTGTGGAAAAAGACGTTAGTGATTTAAAAGATGCAGACCTTGCGGCCTTAGTAACTAATTTACAAAGTATGTTAACATCAATGCAAGCTAGTCAGCAGTCTTTTGTTAAAATCTCACAATTAAATTTATTTGATTATTTAAGATAATTAATAATTAGAATAAATCAGATTCTTGGTTAAATACTTCACCAATCCAGCCAATATCTTTAACATCAGTGATTGCCCAGCCAGGAGTAGCTTTCGGCAAAGCGTCGTTTCTAATACTGAAAACGGTTGCTTTAAAAACTCTAAAACTTTTATCTGAATTGTAGTCTTGAATTTTTTCTGGATTAAATGCAGATGAAAAAATTCCTGATAATTTTCTTTCGCTTCCAGTAGCTTCAAAGCAAACTCTGTAATGAATGTAGTCATTTATATAAGTAGCAGCTTGGTCACCCGCATTAATTTCAGATAAGAACTGGAGTATTTTCTCAGCTACATCCATAATTTCTTCTGTTCTAACTTCGTCGTATCTCTCAGAAATAGCATTAGCATATTTTCTAGCGACGGCTGCAATAGAATTGTTAGAATATAAAAACTCGTTGCTGGTCTGAGCAGAAAATACACCAAATATCCATTCAGGACAGTATTTTGACAATCTAACACCTACAAATAAATATCGTTTATTAAATATACTTTTTAAATTTTAAATCAATAGTAATTTTATTTTATTTGTTTCCAACCGTCTAAAATTTCATCAATAGGAGGTATTGCATCGTATACTAATTTTGAATCTCTTTTTGTAAAACCCTTCATTATGCCATTTTTACAAAACTCATAAATACTGTAAAGGTTTTCAGCAATTTCCTTACCTTCTTCAAAATTAAGACTAGATTGAAGAATATAAATTGCCGTTAATGATTTTGAAAAACTGTTTGATTTTATAGATGAAACCACAGGTTCGTTATCTAAAGAATAGGCCAATGTCTCCATATTCTTCTTTAAATCCTGTAAAACCTCTTCTATTATCTTATGAGGATTTAAATTAGATGTTTTTGCAGAAATCTCATTATCAATATACTGCTTCATAGACGCATTATAGTTCATTTTTATCCCCTGATTAATAGGTTAATTGGGTGTCTAATAGTAAGTACGGTATCTTTATCTTTATGTTTAGGATTTATTAAAATTAATGTTTTTCTATTTGGTTAATTTCTTCTGAAATATCTAAATATGCTTTTAAAACATCATTTTCTGAAATAATACCAATCATTTCAGAAGTTTTTTTATTAACAATAGGAATGCTTTCTCCAACAAACTTTGACAGTTTTTTTATTACAAATATTAAACTTGAATTTGGATCAATTATAAGAGGTTTTATTTCTGTGTAGTCAACTATATTTGAGTGATTTTTATTGACTAGACTTAATAGAGTGATTTTACCGATATATATATTTTCTTTTGATACTATGTATCCTTCAGTTGTTTTTTCCTTAGTCAATAATTTAAAAGCGTTTTCAATAGATGTCTTTGAAGTGAATTTAGTAAATTTTTTATTTACATAATTCTCTATTTTTACTTCATTTAAAAGTATTTGTTCTCGACCTTTTGTAATGGCAACACCTCTTATCGTTAGTTGTTTATCAAATAGACTATTCCCAAATGTCCTACTTGTAATAAATGAGCAGATCACTATTGGCAATGTTGCAGCTATTGCGTATTCGTAAGATCCTGTAAGTTCTAATACCAAAATTATTGCAGTTATTGGAGCTCCAATTACAGAGCTGGAAACAGCAGCCATGCCCGAAACAGCTAGAACTGACAATAAATCAGGGTTAACCGATGTCATTGGTAATTGATAAACTATAGCACCTAGGACACCCCCTAAAAAAAGAGCTGGTGAAAATGTACCACCAAAGAAACCAAAACCAATACAAATACTAGTCAGAACAAGTTTTCCAACTAATAGGGCGAACAAATAAACTGTGTTTTGTTCGTTTGTAATAACTGAAATAAGTGTTTCAGTACCCAAACCAAGTATTTCACTAAACATCATTCCACATAAACCACAAGCAAATCCGGCGATTATTGGAGCTTGCCAACTTAGTATTTTTAATTTTGATGGAATACTACCAAGATAGATCATTGATTTCATAAAAACTATTGCAACAAATGCAGCTAATGGACCTATTAAGGCTAAGCTAGTCAAAATATCACTCATTTCAAATGGGATTGCTGTTAACAATAGTGGTGGGTTTACAATTCCTATTTCAGTAGCCGAGTAGTTGGCTACCATAGATGCAATGGCGAGTGCTGCTACAGCCTTCATAGAAAAATGTCTCAACACAGTTTCATGAGCAAATATAATTCCTGCAAGAGGAGCTCCAAACCCAGCCGAAATAGCAGCAGCGACACCACTACCAATTATTATATCGTGTGGAACTTTAGGAATATATTTTTGGCGTCTAATAAATGATGAGACAGTCGCACCAAAATGAACAAGGGGACCATAAATACCAACTGACGCACCACCACTTATTGAGATAAATGATGCTAAAGTAGATCCAAATCCACCTTTTAAGTTAAGAATTCCAGCTTTGTGATGAGCTGCATAAATTGTATCTGCAGGTCCAAACCACCTTGGTAATTTTAGATAATACATTAAAAGACCTACCAAGATTGAACTTGGTACACAAACAATTAAAGGTATTAAATTTAGAGAGGTGTCTCCTATATAAAATGTAAGTATAAAGTCATTATTGTTGAAGATAAACTCATAAATATTTTTTGCGCCTATAATGAAAAGTTGGGCAACAAATGATATAATTGCCCCAATTATAGTTGCAATTAATAATAATGAAAGACTTTCTCCAAACGCTTTGATGTTTATTTTCTTAAACATTATTAGCTCCGATCGAATTACTACATATTTTCATAAGAATGTCATTTAAATAAATACTTTAAGTAAGATTTTAGAATATTATCTAATAAAAGGCATAAAAGTTGCAATTTAAAAGTCGTATTAATTTTAAGGATTTTAAATGGCTATAGATTATTTAAGTACTCTCAATCAAGGTGGAAGTGGTCTAAATGTAACTCAAATTGTTGACAGCCTTGTTGAAGCTGAACAGGCACCAAAAGAAAACCAAATTCAATCTAAAATTGATACAAAAAACACTGCTATTTCTGCAATTGGTGAAATAAAAAGTGCGTTATCAAAACTTTCCACTTCTATTAAATCACTTACTGGAAATACTTCATTAAATGTAAGTTCAACAAGTTCTGCAATAAGTGCAACTATATCTGATCCGTCAACGGCTGTTGCTATAAATTCATCAATTAGTATATCAACATTAGCAAAAGGACAAACATTAGCTTTTGAAAATTATACTTCAAGTACATCCATTGTTGGAGCGGGCAGTCTTGTACTTGAAAGAGGGGATTGGTCTTCGGGTAGTTTTGTGGCGAGTTCTACAGTAAGTTCAAAATCACTTACTGTTTTAAATACTGACACATTAGAGTCTTTGAAGGATAAAATTAACGCATTAGATTATGGGGTTACGGCAAGTGTTCTAGGAGCAGGTGATGGTACTTTTACTCTTGTATTAAAGTCCCAAGACGGAAAAGAAAATGCTTTAAGAATAACAGCAACTGAGAGTCCATCTGGGTCAGGTTTAGCAAATATTGATAATACAACAACGAATGCTTCAAAGCAAAAATTAGCTGGGACAGATGCATCTTTTACTGTTGATGGAATCTCATTGACAAGATCATCAAATTCCATAACAGACTTATTTACAGGTTACAACGTAAATTTACTTTCATCCACAACGGTTAATGGGACTGATACACCAGCAAACTTAATAGGTTCTGTAGATACAAGCTCTGCCACTACAAATCTACAATCTTTTATAACTGCTGTTAATGATGCCAGAGGTTTACTTAATGAAAAAACTTTTAGAGGCTCACTTAATGATGAGGCTGGAGACTTGTCTGATGATCCAGTTATTAAAAGCATCCAAAAGCAATTGAATTCACTTACATCTACCCAATTGACAGGATTTGGAGCAAATGGAGTATATTTATCTAATCTTGGTGTAAGAACTGAAAAAGATGGACTTCTTAGTTTAAATACAACTGTACTTGAAAACGAGTTGAAAAATAATCCTACATCTTTAGATGCTATTTTTAATTCGATGTATTCTTCATCATCCAGTTTATTAACAGCAAGTGGTGGCTCAGTCAAAGCACCTATAGCTGGATCATATGCCTTTGCTATGACTGCGTATGTCTCTGGAGCTTTTACAGGACTAAGTACTAATGATGCTTCACCTGAAGTTACTGCGTCCAACAACGCCATTCAGGTAACAGTTGATGGGACCCAATCAGGATCAGTTAGTATTCCAGCTGCCCACTATACATCAGAAGCGGCCCTTGCTACCGCAATTCAAACAGCTTTAAATGGAGACAGTACTCTAACTGCTGCAGGCAAATCAGTGGCTGTAAACCACTCAAATGGGACCTATTCAATCACTTCAGGGTCAATAGGTGCTTCATCCTCAATTGTAGTAGATGTCATCGGAAGTAATCTTAATAGTTTTTTAAAAATGTCAGGAGTAGCAGACCCAGATTCTATTTCTAATTCACAATCCGGTACGGCTTCTTCAGCATTAACATTAAATGGTAGTTCAATTAATTCTGGTTCATTTACCGACAATACAGGTAAAAGGTTATCAATAACAAGTGAAAGTGGTAATGAAAGTGGTTATTCATTTACTATTGTTGGAACAGACCTGTCTGGAAATGCACAAACTGAGGTAATTACAGGTCCAACTTCAAATACAACAGTGTTTGGATCTAAAACTTTCAGAACAGTAACGTCAGTTACTCCATCCTCCAATTCTTCTGGATCTATCACTGTTGGTACCACAGGAGCTGGTATAACAACTACAGGTGTTACAGGATCAGCTACCTTAGATAGTGCGGCGATGATAGCTGATGTAGCTAATAATACATTTACAATTTCTTCAGGAAATGCAGCAGGACTTAAAGTAAAGTATTCTGGTATAGGTGCTAATGCTACAATTTATTACGGTCAAAGTTTAATTGAAAAATTAACATCTTTCTTAACAGATGTTTTAGATACAACTGATGGGCAGTTGTCGACACGAGAAACTACAATTAACAAAGAAGTTACTGATCAATCTAATTTGCTTGCAGATTTAAATTCACAAACAGAATCTATAAGAGACAGA
>CACCSH010000020.1:0-25013 GCA_902548635.1 uncultured SAR116 cluster alpha proteobacterium | reverse complement strand
ATCAATTTTTTCAGCTCTTTCAGCAAGTATAACAACTGATGTTTCATTGATTTCAGCAATACCTCCATCAATCATAATGCGTGATGTAACTTTACTGTCATTATAAATATCTATAACGCCCCTATCAAGAGTGGACATTACTTTAGAATGTCTTGGTAGGGCACCTATTTGGCCATCAGATCCTGGTATGACAACCATATCAACTGGTTCAGAAACAAGTACCATTGATGGAGTTACTATTTCTAAATTGGTTGTGTCTGACATTATAACCTCATCTCAAATAATTAAAATGGACTAAGCAGCGTCTTTAGCTAACTTCTTAGCTTTTTCCATTGCTTCCTCAATGGTACCTACCATATAAAAAGCTGCCTCTGGTAAGTCATCATACTCACCATCAGCAATTCCTTTAAAACCTTTTATGGTATCTTCTAAAGACACTAATACACCTGGTGAACCGGTAAATACTTCTGCAACATGAAATGGTTGAGATAAGAATCTTTGTATTTTTCTGGCTCTATTTACAACTAATTTATCTTCTTCAGATAATTCATCCATTCCTAAAATAGCAATAATATCTTGCAGTGACTTATATTGCTGGAGAACTTCTTGTACTTTTCTTGCAACAGCATAATGCTCATCACCTACAATTCTTGGATCTAACATTCTAGAAGTAGAGTCAAGTGGATCAACTGCAGGATAAATCCCTATTTCAGCAATTTGCCTTGATAAAACTGTTGTAGCGTCCAAGTGTGCAAACGATGTAGCTGGTGCTGGATCAGTTAAATCATCTGCTGGAACATAAATAGCTTGTACAGAAGTTATAGATCCTTTTGTTGTCGTTGTAATTCTTTCTTGTAAAGCACCCATATCTGTCGCTAATGTTGGTTGATATCCAACAGCTGATGGTATTCTACCTAATAATGCAGAAACTTCAGATCCAGCTTGAGTAAATCTAAAAATATTATCAACAAAGAAAAGAACATCCTGACCCTCTTGGTCTCTAAAATATTCTGCTAAAGTTAATCCTGTTAAAGCTACTCTTGCTCTAGCTCCTGGAGGCTCGTTCATTTGTCCATAAACTAATGCGGCTTTTGATCCAGGACCATCTGGAACAATAACACCAGATTCTACCATTTCGTGAAAAAGGTCGTTACCTTCTCTAGTTCTTTCTCCAACACCCGCGAAAACAGAGTATCCACCGTGAGCCTTAGCTACGTTGTTGATAAGCTCCATAATTAAAACAGTTTTACCAACACCAGCTCCACCAAAGAGACCAATTTTTCCACCTTTTGCGTATGGTGCTAAAAGGTCCACAACTTTTATACCTGTAACCAAAATATCTGCAGATGTTGACTGGTCAACATACTCTGGTGCGTCTCTGTGGATCGGTAAAGAAGTTTTTGATTTGACCGGTTTTCCGTCATCTACAGGATCACCTATCACATTAAGAATTCTTCCTAAGGTTTCTGGTCCAACAGGTACTGTTATAGGTGCCCCAGTTTGAATAACTTCCATTCCACGAACCAAACCGTCTGTACTATCCATAGCAATAGTCCTGACCTCATTTTCTCCGAGATGTTGTGCAACTTCCAAAATTAATTTTTGCCCACTATTATCAACTTGTAAAGCGTCTAAGATCAAAGGAAGATCAGAATCAAACTCAACGTCTACCACAGCTCCAATAACTTGTGATATTTTTCCATTTTGTTTGGCAGATGGTTTTTTAGCCATAATTTTTCTCCATTTATTTTGTATTATAAAGCTTCCGCGCCTGATATAATTTCTATTAGTTCTTTCGTAATGACCGCTTGTCTTGTTCTATTGTATTGAAGTGTAAGATTATCTATCATATCACCTGCATTTCTAGTCGCATTATCCATTGCTGTCATTCTTGCAGCTAATTCACTTGCTGTACTCTCTATCTGAGAGCTAAATAACTGGGTGGCTAAATTGCGAGGTAATAAATCATTTAAAATCTCTTCCTCACCTGGTTCAAAATCGTAAATAGAACTAGAATTATCTTGTTCTATCTCATTTTGTTTAACTTCAACTGGTATAAGAGATTTAAAAGTAACTTCTTGTGTGATGGCTGAAACAAATTTGTTATAAATAACTTTACAAACTCCAAATTGTCCATCCTCAAATAAATCTATGATTTTTTTTGCTAAAACTTCAGCATCAGAGTAAATTGGTTTTGCTGATTTACCATCTATTTTTTCAACAAAGAGTTTACCAAAATCCCTATTAAGCGCATCAGCTGATTTTTTACCAACCATAAGTAATTTAACTTCTATTCCGTCATCTTTTAATTTTTTTACCTCAGATCTAACAGTTCTCGTAATTGAGCCGTTGAAACCACCACATAAACCTCTATCTGCAGAAAAGACTACTAACAAATGAGTTTTATTTTCTGGTTTTCCGGCCAGAAGATCTATTGAACTTCCGGAAGCCTTAGATGCAATTTTAGAAACTATATTATCCATAAGAGACGTGTAGGGTCTGGAGGCTAAAGCTTGTTCTTGAGCCTTCCTCAATTTTGCAGCTGCCACCATTTTCATGGCAGATGTTATTTTTTGCGTGGACTTTACGGAACCAATCCTATTTTTAAGGTCTTTTAAAGAAGGCATTTTAACCTATTCCTTTTGCATTACACGATAATTAAGAAAAATTCTTTACTAACTGATCTAGAGTATCTTTAAGAGATTTTTCTGTATCATCTGAAATTGCTTTATCTTTTCTAATTGAATCTAAAACCTTAGAACCTTTGGTATTTAATTTTTGCAGAAGTGCTTGTTCGAACTCACCTATCTTTTGTGTAGGAATTTGATCTAAATAACCCTTAACACCTGCAAATATCACAGCTACTTGCTCTTCAACCTCCATTGGTGAATATTGTGATTGCTTTAATAATTCAGTTAATCTTTCACCTCTAGATAAAAGTTGTCTAGTAGAAGCGTCCATATCAGAAGCAAATTGAGCAAATGCAGCCATTTCTCTGTATTGAGCAAGATCTAACTTAATCGTTCCTGCTACTTGTTTCATAGCTTTTATTTGTGCAGCAGATCCAACTCTGGAAACTGATAAACCTACATTCACAGCCGGTCTAATACCTTTATAAAACAATTCAGTTTCTAAAAATATTTGACCATCTGTAATTGAGATAACATTAGTTGGTATAAAGGCGGAAACATCTCCTCCCTGCGTTTCTATTATTGGGAGTGCTGTTAAACTACCAGATCCATTATCTCCATTTAACTTAGCAGCCCTTTCTAATAAACGAGAGTGTAAATAAAATACGTCACCAGGATAAGCTTCTCTTCCTGGAGGTCTCCTTAAAAGAAGTGACATTTGTCTATATGCAACGGCTTGTTTAGATAAATCATCGTACACAACGACTGCATGCATTCCATTATCTCTAAAAAACTCACCCATAGCAGCTGCTGAATAAGGTGCTAGAAATTGCATTGGTGCAGGGTCTGAAGCAGTAGCTGCTACCACAATTGAATATTCTAGGGCTCCTCTTTCTTCTAAAGTTTTAACAATTTGAGCTACAGTTGATCTCTTTTGGCCAACAGCTACGTATATACAAAATAATTTTTTAGTATCGTCTTTACCTGCCTTATCATTAGTGCTTTTCTGATTTAAAAAGGTATCTATAGCTATAGCCGTCTTGCCAGTTTGTCTGTCACCAATAATAAGTTCTCTTTGTCCTCTACCAACAGGAATTAATGAATCTATAGCTTTAAGTCCAGTTTGCATTGGTTCACTGACTGATACTCTTGGCATAATACCAGGGGCCTTTGACTCAACTCTTGTCCTTTTAACATTTTTTAATGCACCTTTTCCATCAATGGGATTACCTAATGCATCAACCACCCTCCCAAGAAGTCCTTTACCGATAGGAACATCAACAATAGAACCTGTTCGCTTTACAACATCACCTTCTTTAATAGTCTTATCACTTCCGAAGATAACAACACCCACGTTATCTCTTTCTAAGTTCAAAGCCATTCCAGCAATGCCACCAGGAAACTCCACCATTTCACCTGCTTGAACTTGATCTAGACCATAAACTCTTGCTATTCCGTCACCAACAGATAAAACTTTACCTACCTCTGTCACTTCAGCTTCTGCTCCAAAGTTTTCAATTTGGTCTTTTAATATTGTTGATATTTCTGCTGCACGAATATCCATTAATTTGTACCTCTCATGGCTATTTCAAGTCTATTAAGTTTAGTTTTTACCGAGTTATCGATCATTTTTGAGCCAATTTTGACTATAAGTCCTCCAATTAGAGTTTCATCAACTTTTGTTGACAAAACTATTTTTTTGACCCCGGTAGCTTCAGATATCGCTGATTCTACTTTACTTTGTTGTACTTTATCTAATTCAAAAGATGAAGTAACTTCAGCCTGAACTTCACCATTGATTCTAGATACTTCAGATAAGAAAACATCTATTATTTCATGTATTAAAATCAAACGACCATTATTAGCTAAAGTACCACAAAATTTAATGGTTAAACTGTCAGCCTTTGCTTTTTTTAAAATTTTAACAATAGACGATAGTTTATTAGCCTTAGTTACAGCAGGTGATTTAATCATATTGTGAAATAAATCATTACTTTTTAGTATTCCTTTTAATGATACAAAATCTTTAACTATTCTAGATATAATTTTTTTTTCTGTAGCTAACTCATGTAAAGCTTTAGCATATCTACCTGATAATCCAGATGATCCGCTCATCTTAATATTTCCTTATATTTAAAATAAAAATATAAGGATTGCTAACACAGCATTGATCTCAATGCAAGCAACAAGGTAGTCATATTAAATTAATTTTACATAAAGGAAAAAGGGTCAATATCTATAGTCAACTTAACATAATGCGGAGTTTTAATTTTATTTGTCCAATTCAAAAGGACATCTTGAATATTAACTGTTTTATCTGATTTGATTAAAAATCTTCGTCTGTATTTTCCCCTTAAAAAATATAAAGGAGCTGGAGCTGGCCCAAAAATCTTAACATTTTTAAATAATGGCGCTACCCTTAATAATTCCGATGCAAAACCGTCTAATTTTCTTTCATATTTAGAGGATAAAATTATAGCTGCCAATCTTCCAAAAGGAGGCATATTAGCGTTTTTCCTTGATGAAAGCTCTTTTTCAAAGAAATCGTCTCGATTATTTTTGGCGATTGCCCTAATTATTGGATTCTCATTATCGTAGGTTTGAAGAAAAACAACACCTTTGTCCTGTTCATCTATTGAGTGTCTACCAGATCTACCTGATACTTGTTGTAAAAGTTGAAAACTTCGTTCTGACGCCCTTAAATCACCACCAGATAAGCCAACATCACTGTCGATGATTCCAACTAATTTTAAATCTGGAAAATCATGCCCTTTGGCAATCATCTGAGTACCTATTATTATATCTACTTTATTATTTTTTATCTTTTCAAGAGTCTTTACTAATGTTTTTTGACTTTTCATAGTATCACTTGAAAGTACTGTTAATTTAGCTTCAGGAAATAATTGATTTATTTCTTCCTCAATGCGCTCAACTCCTGGTCCATATGCTTTTATTTGCCCTGCAGCACCACATATATCGCAAGTATTAGAAATTCTTTTTGTATAACCACAATGGTGACAAACCAATGTATTTTGTGATCTGTGTTCTACTAACCATGTTTCACAATTAACACATTTAATTTTATTGCCACAAGAGTTGCAAATAGTTAGTGGTGCATAACCTCTTCTATTTAAAAATAGTAAACTTTGTTCTCTATTATCTAATTTAGATTTTATTTCATTTGTTAGTACTGAAGATATCCATTTACCTCGCTCAGGAGTATTAGCCTTTAAATCAATAAGTTTTATATCAGGTAAAGCGGCTCCAGTTGCTCTCTTTGGTAAGGTTAAGTGAATATATTTGCCTATTTTCATATTATGGTAAGTTTCTAATGAAGGTGTGGCAGATGCTAAAACTATTGGTACAGAAGATCTGATAGCTTTATAGATTGCCATATCTCTAGCGTTATATCTTACGCCTTCTTCCTGTTTAAACGCTGGGTCATGCTCTTCGTCAACAATAATTAAACCTAGATTTAGAATAGGAAGCATTAATGCAGATCTTGCGCCTACGATAACCCCAGCTGAACTATTTAACGCGGATAACCAAATTTGTTTCTTTTTTGTTTTTGTTATTCCAGAATGCCAGACTAAAGGTGCAAAAGAAAAACTTTGGTGAAATCTTTTTTCCCAATCTGGTGTTAAAGATATTTCTGGAAGCAAAATTAAAATTTGCTTACCTTCATCTAAACAAGTTTTAACTGTTTGAAAATAAGTCTCAGTCTTACCAGAACCTGGAACACCATCCAGCAAAAAACAATCTGGTTTCTTTTTCTTAATTGAGACATTAATTTTTTCAACTGCATTTTTTTGTTCTGAGTTCAATAATTTGTTAATCTCAAATTTTATTTTGTTATAATTAGGAACTTTTAAGTTTGAATAGGCTTGCTTTTTTACCAACTCTTCAACAATAAGATTTTTTTTAGTCATATCTTTTAAAATTGATTTAGAAACACCGGTATTGTCTATCAGATCCTCTTGGAATACAGCTTGTTTTGATTTAAATAAAAAATCTAAAATAAGTTTCCTTTTAGACGTGATTTTATATTTGTTAATTTCTTCTATTTCGTCACTATCTTGAAACTTGCTTTTATATACTTTTTTATATTCTGTAGATGTTATTGCCTCGACAGGAGATAAAACCATCTTAAGGACTAATCCTTTATATGCACAATACCAATTTGCTAAAAAATTAATTAACTCTATAGAAGGTTGGGGTATAGGATTTATTTCATATATTGCTTCAATTCTTTTTAACTTTTCCTTAGGTATAGTTCTTGTGCCCTCACCAACAATAATTCCAACATTTTTTCTTTTTCCAAAAGGAACTAATACAACTTGCCCTACGTAGACACCATCTTTTTTACTTTCAACTGAATAATCAAACGGTTTATTAAATGGACCACTTACAAGAACAGCAACTTCATTTGATTTTATATTTTTCATTAATCATCTTTATGAAATTATTTTAAAGCTAAATATAGTTATCATTATTTACATAATGTATTATAAAATATGTTTAATGAAATATTAGTTTTTTTTAATTATAAAAACCCATAAAGGATGAAAGATGGAATTATTCATAGATACTGCTGAAATTGATGAAATAAAATCATTAAATGTTACTGGATTAATTGACGGAGTTACAACAAATCCCTCTTTAATAACTAAATCTGGACGAAATATCATTGAAACCATTGAAGAAATTTGTAATGAGGTGTCAGGACCCGTAAGTGCAGAAGTTACAGCAACCGATTTTGACAATATGCTATTGGAAGGTAAAAAACTATCCGCAATTGCTCAAAATGTTGCCATCAAAGTACCTCTGACTTTTGATGGTCTTAGAGCATGCAAAGCATTTTCAGATGACGGTATTATGGTAAATGTAACCTTATGTTTCAGTTCTGCTCAAGCACTTTTAGCAGCAAAAGCAGGTGCTTCTTTCATATCACCTTTTATTGGAAGACTAGATGATATAGGTGCAGATGGTATGAACTTAATTTCAGAGATAACTGAAATTTATGATATTCATGGATTTGAAACAAAGGTTCTAGCTGCCTCAATAAGAAGTGTCCAAGATATTATAGATTCAGCAAAGTTAGGTGCGGATGTTGCAACCATTCCACCAAAGTTTTTAAAAGCCATGTACAATCATCCACTTACCGATAAGGGACTAGCAGATTTCTTATCTGACTGGAAAAAAACAGGTCAATCAATTTTATAAGTTGATTTATGGATACTATAAAACAAAATAATATCTTAAATACAAAAAATAATGTTGTTTTACCTTGGATTAAATATTTAGAAAATATTAGAGGGTATGGGGTGCATACTCTTGATGCCTATAAACGGGATGTAATAGAATTTTTAAAATTTTGTGCGGATAGAAATCACGACTTTTTATCTCCAGATAAGTATATTCTAAGAGAATTCTTATCAGTATTGTCTGAACGAGAATTATCAAGACCGACAGTTGCAAGAAAAATATCTAGTTTAAAAAATTTTTTTAAATTCTTATTGAAAGATAAAGTTATTTTATCTCTTGATATATCTATTTTCAAAAGTCCTAAACTTAAAAGAAGTTATCCTAAATCCATTGATTCGGATCTTGTGGCTAAAGCTTTTGTATCTCTAATGGATAATGAAAATGACCAATGGATTAACCTTCGAGATAGAGCTGTAATGTTATTATTATATGGTTCAGGTCTTAGAATAAGTGAAGCATTATCTCTTAAAAAGAAAGAAGCTCCAAAAAGTGACTGGTTGAGAGTAAAAGGAAAAGGTAACAAGTATAGAGATGTACCCTTGTTACCTATAATCTGTGAGGGTGTTAAGGAATACCTTGACCTGTGCCCATATGATGTAAAAGAAGATGAACCACTGTTCCTTGGAAAAAGAGGTGGAGAACTTTCTCCAAGAATTATTCAAAGGAGAGTTGAAAATTTAAGATATGAATTAGGCTTACCATCTCATACTACCCCCCATGCACTTCGACATGCATTTGCAACTCATTTACTGTCTGGTGGAGCAGATCTAAGAGCTATTCAACAACTTTTGGGTCATTCAAGTCTTTCGACAACTCAGAGATATACTGATGTCAATGAAAGTGAATTACTAAAGTTACACAAAGCAATACACCCTCGCTCATAAAAAAAGGCGGTTAAACCGCCTAATTTAATTTTTAGTTAATTATTATTATACCAAATCAAATCTGTCTGAGTTCATAACTTTATTCCAAGCAGATATGAAGTCTCTGATAAATTTATCATGTGAGTCACTACATGCATAAACTTCTGCTATAGCCCTTAATTGAGAATTTGAACCAAATGCTAAATCTACACGTGTGGCAGAACTGATTTTTTCGCCTGTTGATCTATTCACACCTTGATAAGTATTACTGTTAACTGGCTTCCATTCAATACCCATGTCAAGAAGTTTTAAGAAGAAGTCATTTGACAATTTACCTGTTGGCTCTGAAAAAACACCTTGGCCGTTAGTAGTAATGCCTAGGGATCTCATGCCACCAATTAGAACTGTCATTTCAGGAGCTGTAAGACCCATGATCTGAGCTCTATCTAAAAGCATTTCTTCAGGGCTAACACCATAATCTTCCTTTTGAAAGTTTCTGAAACCGTCTACTACTGGCTCTAAAACTGCAAAAGATTCAACATCGGTATTTTCCTGAGTTGCATCACCTCTTCCAGGAATAAACTCAAGACTTTGTCCAGAAGCTTTTTCAATACCTACATTTCCAGCTAAAACAATTATATCAGCAATTGATGCGCCTGTCTTATCTGAGATACCAGAATAAATGTCTAAAATTTTAGATAGCTCATTTGGCTTATTTACTTCCCAACTTTTTTGTGGCTCAAGACGTATGCGGGCTCCATTTGCTCCACCACGCATGTCTGTACCTCTATACGTTGAAGCACTTGCCCAAGCAGTCTCAACCATTTCTTTAGTAGATAATCCACTTGCTGAAATAAGTGATTTAACAGCCTCAATATCATAATTTTTATCGCCGGCTGGGACTGGATCTTGCCAAATTAACTCCTCTTCAGGAACTTCAGGTCCTAAATAACGAGTTTTTGGCCCCATATCACGATGTAATAATTTAAACCAAGCTCTAGCAAAAGCATCTTGAAATTGGTCAGGATTCTCATGGAATCTTTTAGAAATCACCTTGTAAGAAGGATCTTCTCTCATCGCCATATCAGCAGTTGTCATCATAGTTGTTAATTTTATAGAACCATCTTGAGCATCTGGCGCTAAGTCTTCTTGTTTAGGGTTAATAGGATGCCATTGATAAGCTCCTGCAGGGCTCTTAACTAATTCCCATTCGTAACCCAAAAGAAGATCAAAATATCCATTGTCCCACTGTGTTGGATTAGCAGTCCACGCACCTTCAATACCACTTGTAATAGTATCTCTTCCAACACCTGAACCAAATGAGTTTTGCCATCCAAATCCCATTTGCTCTATTGGAGCTCCCTCTGGTTCTGCACCAACATATTTGTCAGGATCAGATGCTCCATGAGCTTTACCAAAAGTATGACCACCTGCTGTAAGAGCAACTGTCTCTTCATCATTCATAGCCATTCTTGCAAAAGTTTCACGAATATCTCTAGCACTTTTTAATGGGTCAGGATTACCATCAGGACCTTGAGGGTTCACATAAATTAATCCCATTTGAACAGCACCAAGAGGCATTTCTAATTCTCGATCACCTGAATATCGTTTATTTTCTAACCACTCATTTTCTTGGCCCCAATATATATCTTCAGGTGGAGACCAAATATCAGCACGTCCACCACTAAAACCAAATGTTTTACCGCCCATAGATTCAATTGCGACATTTCCGGTCAAAATAAACAAGTCAGCCCAGCTAATTTTATTTCCATATTTTTGTTTAATTGGCCATAATAATCGTCTTGCTTTATCTAAATTACCATTATCCGGCCAGCTGTTGAGTGGTGCAAAACGCTGATCTCCGGTCCCACCACCGCCGCGGCCGTCACTTGTTCTGTATGTTCCGGCAGCATGCCAAGTCATACGAATGAAAAAAGGACCATAATGACCGTAGTCTGCTGGCCACCATTCTTGTGAGTCAGTCATTAAATCATTTAAATCTTTTTTCAGTGCTTTATAGTCAAGTTTTTTAAACTCTTCTCTATAATCAAAGTCCAAACTCATAGGGTTTGATCTTTTATCATTTTGATGAAGTATACTTAGATTTAATTGATTGGGCCACCAATCACGATTTGACGTACTTACACCACTATTTGTAGTGGCTGAACCATGCATTACTGGGCATTTACCTATGTCATCCATAAGGAATCCTTTCTCAAGAGATATATTGAATTTGTTGTTTTAAAAATATGAATTGTGTAGATATATGTCAAGTAGTTTAGAACGGTTTTAAAGTAAAAAATTTAATTATGTCTCTTTAATTTTATTATAACTTCAATACCGTTGTTTAAATACCCTTGAGGGATTTCAGGTAGCTTATGCAAACTTATCTCTTCGTTTTCAATATCTATTAACTCACCAGTCTCTTCGTTTAAGAAATGGTGATGATAATCCGTATTTGTATCAAATATTGCTGTATCTTTAGAAGTTTCAACTTGTTTTATAAGTCCACAATTTTTAAATTTTTTTAAGCAGTTATATACAGTGGCTATAGACATAGAATTACCAGATGAATTAATTTCATCTTGGAGATTTTCAGCGGTAAAATGTCGATTAAAACCATTTAATAGTATATCAGCGACTATCATCCTTTGTTTAGTAGGTCTAAGTCCTGCATTTCTTAATTTTTCTTTATTATTCATAACTTAAATTATATACTATTTGATAATCGTTCTCAATAATGAAATATTATTATATTTAAATAATGTCAAGTTTGTTGTTTCTCACTTTACGAAACTATAATAAAATGTAATCTTCTTTTTGATAGGAAAATAAATGACAAGACCATGTGATCTAAACGCTGCTGAAGCAAGAAAGTTAATTGGTAATAAGCAACTTTCACCCGTTGAATTAACTACAAGTTGTATTGAACAGATAGAAAAACACAATCCTTCAATAAACGCGGTTGTAGCAATTGACAAAAATGACGTATTAAAACAGGCCAAAAAGGCTGAAGACGACGTTATGTCAGGATCAGAACTTGGCATGCTACATGGTCTCCCAGTTGGAATTAAAGATTTAAATATAGTAAAGAATTTACGCTCAACTGCTGGATCCAAAATTTATGAAGATAGAATATCTAAAAGCGATGATACTATAGTTGAAGATATTAGAAACGAAGGTGCAATTATATTTTGTAAAACCAACACTCCAGAATTTGGGGCTGGAGGAAACACTAAAAATAGAGTTTATGGCACCACTTCTAATCCATTTGATATTACTAAAACTCCAGCAGGCTCCTCGGGTGGAAGTGCAGCTGCATTAGCAATAAACATGATGCCATTAGCAAATGGAAGTGATTACGGAGGGAGCCTTAGAACTCCAGCAGGTTTTTGTGGTGTTACTGGTTTTAGACCTTCGCCTGGACTTGTCCCAGCAACCGAAGCCTCTGTTGGCTTAAACCCTTTTTCAGTTCAAGGTCCTATGGGAAGAAATGTTTCAGATACTTACCTACTACTTCAAGCTCAAGTTAATTTAAACAGAACAGATCCATTTTCTAGCCTAGATAGTTTGTCGATGCCCGATGAATTATTAGGTGCAGATTTATCGGGGATTAAAATGGCTTTTTCGTCTGATCTTGGATGCGCTCCAGTTGATAACGATATAAAATCAACATTTTTAAAAAAGATTGATACTTTCAAAAATAATTTCTTAACAGCCGATCAAGGTGAACCAGATTTTTTAGATATTCACAGTTGCTTTGAGGTTATTAGAGGTTTTAACTATGTTGCTTCGCATAAAGACAAACTTGATGAGTATAAAGATTTATTGGGACCAAATGTAATTGATAATGTTGAGAGAGGATTAAAGTATAGTCTTGCTGACGTTTCATCAGCTCATGTCATGCAAACAAAAATATATAAAAACTTTCGAAATTTTTTTAATGATTATGATGTCTTAATCTGCCCTGCTGCATCAGTATCGCCTTATCCACACGAGCAATTATTTGTAGATAATATTAATGGCGAAAAATTGCCAACTTACATGCGCTGGTTATCACTGAGTTATGCATCAACAATGGCAATTCCATGCGTTTGGGCATTACCATGTGGGTTAGATCATAAACAAATGCCTTTCGGCATCCAATTAATTGCTCCTGCTGGTAGAGATGTAGAGTTATCAGAAATTGCGAAAAGCTTAGAAACAATTTTAATGACAAATGAAAAAACTAAAAGACCTATACCATTAATAAAATAATTTAATAAGGTTTAAAGATGAACGAAATAAAAACAGACGAAAACCACCATATTAAAGGGTTCTTTGATGATCAAACATCTACGATAAGCTACGTGGTTCATGACAATATAGAAAAAAAATGTGCTGTTATTGATAGTGTCTTAGATTTTGATTATTCTTCTGGTGACATAGATTATGTAAATGCAGATAAAATAATATCTTATGTTGATCAAAATAAATTAAATGTAGAATGGCTTATTGAGACTCACGTCCACGCAGATCACTTATCTGCTTCTCCTTATATTCAAAAAAAACTTGGAGGTAAGATAGGGATATCTGAAAAAATTTCAGATATTCAAAATATTTTTGGGAAAACGTTTAATGCTGGTACTGAGTTTCAAAGAGATGGTAGTCAATTTGATAAACTATTTAAAGATAATGATGAGTACAAAATTGGAAATATAAATTGTAAAGTTATTAATACACCAGGCCATACCCCTGCGTGTACGGCTCATGTTATTGGAAACTCTATTTTTGTAGGTGACACATTATTTATGCCTGACTTAGGTAGTGCAAGAGCAGACTTTCCAGGTGGAGACGCCCGCCAGCTTTATAGATCGATACAGAAAATATTAAGTTATCCTGATGAAACAAGAATTTTTGTTTGTCACGATTACCCACCTTCTTCAAGAGAGGTTAAATGGTCAACAACAGTTGGTGAACAAAAAGAAAAAAATGTTCATGTTAAAACATCAATTTTAGAAGATGAGTTTGTTAAAATCAGAGAAGCTAGAGATAAAACACTGAACATGCCAAAACTTATTATTCCTTCAATTCAAGTGAACATGAGAGCCGGTAACCTACCACCACCAGAACACAATGGTAGTGTTTATATAAAGGTTCCTATCAATAGTATAAAAAATTTAGTCTAAATCTTTAAGAACAGATTGAACAATTTCAAAAATTTTATCAATGTCATGTTTTTCTGCTATTAACGGCGGTGAAAAAGCTAGAGTATCTCCTGTAACTCTTAACATCAGACCTTTGTGCCAAGCTTTTTTCATAGCTTCATAACCACGAGCACCAACTGCTCCTGGCCTTGGAGCAATCTCTATGGCAGCGACCAAGCCTAAATTTCTGATATCAATGACATTTTTATCATTTTTAAGTTGATGAATTACACTTTCCAAATACTTTGCTGTTTTACCTGCTTTATTGAATAAATCTTCGTCTCTATAGATGTCCAAGGTAGCAAGACCTGCTGCTGAGGCAATTGGGTGTCCAGAATACGTATATCCATGAAAAAGCTCTATTGGCATATCGGCTTCATCCATCATAGTATCATATATTTCTTTGGATACTACAGCCGCTCCCATTGGAATTATACCATTGGTAATTGCCTTAGCACATGAAATTATATCAGGTGTAATTCCAAAATGTTCTGAAGCGGTGGCTTTTCCTAAGCGACCAAAACCAGTTATCACTTCATCAAAAATTAATAAAATATCATGCTTATCACAAATTTCTCTTAATCTTTTTAAGTAATTTTTAGGTGGTGGGAGAACCCCTGTTGATCCTGCTATTGGCTCAACAATTACTGAAGCAATAGTGGATGCATCGTGAAGAGCTACAATGTTTTCTAAGGTGTCAGCCAAATAATCACCATGTTCAGGAGACCCTTTAGAAAATTTATTTTTATCTGGCAGGTGAGTGTGAGATATATGATCAACGCCAGAGAGTAGTGTTCCAAAATACTGTCTATTTCGTGGCATACCTCCAACAGAGATCCCCCCAAAACCTACACCATGATATCCTCTTTCACGACCAATTAATCTCGTCTTTGTCCCTTTTCCTCTAGCCCTATGGTAAGCTAAAGCAATTTTTAGCGCACTGTCTACAGCCTCTGAACCAGAATTTGTAAAAAAGACATGATCTAACCCTTTAGGAAATAAGTCAGCAACACGACTTGCTAATTCAAAAGCTTTCGGATGTCCATATTGAAAACTTGGGGCAAAATCTAAAGTGGCCGCTTGTTGAGAAATTGCTGATGTAATCTCTGGTCTATTATGTCCTGCATTGACACACCATAATCCAGCAGCACTGTCTAAAATATCTTTACCAGTTTCACTTTTGTAATACATGCCATCAGCTGAAACAACCATCCTAGGGTCTTTTTTGAAATCCCTATTGGCAGTAAATGGCATCCAATAAGATTCAAAGTCGTTCAATCTTTTCATAATACATCTCCAAAAGCTTAACCAAAAGAAAACTGGCTTCTTATTCCATTACTGTGACAAGATGAATTGACTAGGTCAAGTTAATGATTATTTTGCTAAAAAAATAAATTATTGTGAATACCAAGTTTTGGTGCTTTTTCACTTATCTTACCTTTTCTAAATTGATTATCTATAGGAACAGGTAAGGCAGGTATTTCGTGTCCTTCTTCACTTAAAATTTTTCTTGAAAAAATCTCCCTTACTTTAAAATGGTTGTCATTTATAGCTTCTTCCAATGATTTAACTATAGAACAACAACAATCAGCTTTTTCAAAAACATCAAACCAATGATCTTTATTTTTTAATTTAATTATATCTCTGATTCTCTGAATAACTTTCTTTGGATTATCATCCATATTTATATATTTGTAAGGTAAATCTATTGCCTTACAAAACTTATTCCAAAACCTGTCCTCTAAAGGTGCAGCCGCCAGATAACCACCATCTTTTGTCTCATAAATATTATATCTAGGAGATCCCCCAGATAAAGTTGAGTCAGAGTTACCGGGCCAAGTGTTTTTTGAAAAGCCGGATCCTAACCCCCAAAACATAAATGGGAATAGATTGTCTGTCATTGAAATATCAATGTACGATCCTTCCTGGTTTATATCTCTTTTTCTGAGGGCCAACAAAATATTTATTACGGCCGGATATGATCCACCTGCTATATCAGCGATTAATCCTGGAGGGACCACTGTCTTGTCACTACTTCCCATACTTAAGCTTAACAACCCAGTGTTTCCAATGTAATTTAGATCATGACCAGCTACCATACTTTTAGGACCTTTTTGTCCATAGCCAGTTATAGAAACATAAATTATTTTCTTATTAATTTTTTTTAAAGTTTCATAATCTAAACCAAGCCTCTTCATAACGCCCGGTCTAAATTGTTCAATTATTATATCAGTCTCTCTAATTATAGGCTCCAAAATTTTTAAATTTTTTGGATCTTTGAGATCTAATGATAGACTTTTCTTTCCTCTATTAAGCATTGAAAAAGATACACTTTGATCATTCCATTTAGGCTGAGATAACCTTATCTCGTCACCAATCTCGGGTCTTTCAATTTTAATAACTTCTGCACCAGTTTCAGCTAAAAACAAACTTGCAAGCGGTCCCGGTAAAAGAGTAGAAAAGTCGATAACTTTAACACCTGCGAGAGAACCTTTTATTGCGTCATTCATTTTAAAATCCTTATTATTTATAAAAGATTTCTTTGACTTAAATTCTTTATCATTGAAGCTATTCCAAAATCCCACTGTGGACAAGCTGTGGATAAGTTTACATAATTTATTAATTCTCCCAAATTTGGTTCTGAAATTGTAACCTTGTCTCCAATTTTATGAGTAAAGCCCTCACCAACAACATCTCTATCTTCTGTAGGGGCGAATAAAGTACCCAAAAACAACATAAATCCGTCTGGATATTGATGATGTCTACCTATAGTTTGACTTACAAGATCTTCTGGATCCCTGCTTATTTCAGACATAGAGCTTGAACCATTTAGCACATAATCATCTTTACCCTCGACTTTGAGAGATATATGGGCTGATTTCATGTCATTAAGGGTGTAGCTTTCATCAAAAATTCTTATAAATGGTCCTATTGAACAAGAGGCATTATTATCTTTTGCTTTGCCTAAAAGGAGAGCAGAACGCCCTTCTACATCTCTTAAATTAACATCATTACCAAGAGTAGCTCCTTTAATTACTCCTTTACTATTAACTGCTAAAACAATTTCAGGCTCAGGATTATTCCAATTAGAAATTGGATTTAACCCAACTTCTGCTCCAAAACCAACAGATGATAAAGTTTGGGCCTTAGTAAAAACTTCCGCATCTTTACCTATTCCAACCTCTAAATATTGTGACCATAAGCCTTCGCTAATAAGCGCTTTTTTCACTTCATTAGCTTTTTGTGAACCAGGAATGATATTTTGCAAGCTATCGCCAATTAATCCTCCAATATGATTTCTCAGACTTTCTGCTTTCTTGGGATCACCTGCTGCTCTTTCTTCAATAACTCTTTCAACCATAGACTTAGCAAACGTAACACCACACGCTTTAACTGATTGGAAATCACAGGGAGCGAGCAAAGATATATCTGAGTTTTTTTTCATGCTGGATTGAAATAGAATCTCAGTAGAAACTAGTTTAGTACTCTCACAACGGTCTATATATTCTTTGATATCCTTTAGCTCAAGTAAATCTCTTATAGTGGGAATTTCTTTAGATGTTATGTCGTATACATAGTTGTCTTTTATAGTCACTAAACAAGGGCCACCTTGTGCGCTGTTCCAAATTCTTCCAACAAAACATCCTGCTGTATAATTCATTACTCACCTCCTCAAAAACTAATAGGATTAATATAAATGAAAATTTGAATAATTAAATTTAATTATATAATGTTTATGTTTAATTACTTTAATGGAGTGTTGTAATGAGTGCGTTTTTTGAATTAAGAATTTATCAAATTTCTCCAGGAAAAATGGATGAATGGGTATCATATATGGAAAAAACTATCATGCCTTTTCAAGTGGAAAAAGGTATGGTTATTCATGGCAGTTTTGTGATGGATAGTTCCGATCAATTTGCTTTGGAAAATGGCGAACGCGTTATGAATTCTGAAGAAAAGGGTAATACCTATGTTTGGATCAGAAGATTTGAAAATCAGGAGGAAAAAGTAAAGCTTTATAAAGATGTTTATGAAAGCAAAGAGTGGTTAGAAAACATTGCTCCTACAGTCGCAAAACTTGTAGATAGAAATTCTATACTTGTTCAAAACTTAAGTTCTACTCCCCTATCTGTAATGAAATAAAAAGGACAATTTCTTGATACAATTATACGGAAGACGAAACTCTATTAATGTTCAGAAAGTTTCGTGGGCTCTTTGCGAATTAAGTATTGAATTTAAGTGGCATGATGAGCATGGAAAGTTTGGAACTGTAAATGTAGAAAACTATGATAAATTAAACCCTCAACTGATTGTTCCTACTTTAGATCATAATGGTACTATAATTAATCAATCGAACAGCATTGTAAGATATCTTTATAGAAAATATACTGATGTTTACGAAATATCAAAAGCAGAAGATATAGCAATTGCTGAGCAGTGGATGGAATTTCAAGCAACTGACTTACAATTGAATATGACACCAATATTCTGGGGATTAGTAAGAAACCCTCCTGAAGATCGGGATCAAGAGCTTATTGATAGGAATGTTGTTTTATTGAATAAAAAATTTGAAATCTTTGATAATTTTTTGAGCGACCGGGAGTATATTTTAAATAATAGTTTTGGTATGTCAGATATTATTATGGGTGTTGCTTCCTATAGGTATAATTCTTTGCCAATAGAGCGTCCTAATTTAACAAATTTAAAACTTTGGTATGATAAAATAAGTAAACGAGACTGTTTTAATAAAAATATTTTTGGTACTTTTTCCTAAATTAATGAGTACCTGCCTCAGGAGATTCTCATGGAAAAAATAGGATTTATTGGCTTAGGTAACATGGGTGCCCCCCTTGCTGAAAGATTGCTTAAAAAATACCAGCTTTTTGTTCATGACCTTGATGAAAATAATATTAAATACTTTACTGATAAAGGAGCATCGGCTTGTTCTAATCCTTCTGAATTAGCCTCGCAAACTTCACGAATTTTTTTATGTTTACCAACCAGTACTATTGTAGAAAAAGTTATAAATGGAGATAATGGATTAATAAAATCTGCTAAGAAGGATACATATATTATTGACATGACAACAGGAGAGCCAGAAATTACCAGAAAAATTTCTATTGCTCTTAAACAAAAAGATATTAATTTTATAGATGCTCCAGTAAGTGGAGGGCCCAAAGGAGCTAACCAAGGCAATATAGCTATAATGGTAGGTGGAACTGAAGATCAATTTTCTACCATTAAACCTATAATGGACGATATAAGTTCAAATATATTCTATGCAGGAGAGATTGGATCAGGACATTCAATCAAAGCGGGTAACAACTTACTCAATTTAATATGTAGAATGGCTACATTCGAAGTTATCTCCATGCTTGTAAAAGACGGTGTTGAGCCTGAAAAAGCAGTTAATATTATCCAGAAAAGTTCTGGAAGAAACTATGCAACAGAAATCACACTTCCGGACAATATTCTTTCTGGAAAAATGATCCAAGGTTTCAGTACTGGTTTGATGAAAAAGGATGCTGGTGTTGCAACTAAAATTGCTGACGCTAATCAAGTTAAAATTCCACTAGGACAATTATCTCAAGAGCTTTTAAAAACTACAATAGATGAATTTGGTGAAGAAGCTGATATGAGCAACGTTGCTCTTACGTACGAAAAACTCTCTGGTGCTAAAATTAGACCTTAAGATTTATCCAATTAATTCAGTATACCCTCTTTGATTGCTTTAATTTGTAAAGCTAAGAATTTTGAAAAAATTCTGCATTGAGCTAAACTTCCTGCGTGAAACCATAATCCAGGTTGTTTAGTCTGCATCCACATATTTCTTAATTCTTGTCTATTGTTATCAAACCCCCAAATAGGTCCGATCTTTTCAACAACTGATTTTCCAAAAAACTTTTCAACCACATATTCTTGACCTTTATAACCGGTTGCGGTGACCATCAAATCAATTTCAAAATTTTCGCCTGATTTCATCTCTATTCCTGAAGGATTAAAATTAGAGATATCTGAAAATTGTATTACTTTAATCTTTTCATTAGCTATTAAATCAGACGCTCCTACATTAAAATAATAACCACCACCCCTAGTTAAATATTTAAATTGCCATCCAGTATTTTCTTCACCGTATTCTAATCTAAACCCAACTTCTTCTAATTTATCCAATAAAGGCTTATCAATCTCTTTTGTTTTTTGTGTGAGAAGTTGATGTGTTTTTTTCAGAACATCAAGAGGAGTTGAAATAGTAATTAAATCACAATCATCCGTATTCGGACCTTCTTTATATAACTGATAAGGTAGTTGTGCGCTCGGCTCAACATTAACAACCATAGATGGTGATCTCTGGACTATTTTAACATTTGCACCATGGACATATAAATCTTGTGCAACATCATGGGCACTAGTACCTGTTCCATAAACCAATACATTTTTACCTTTATAATCTCTACCGCTACTGTAGTCTGTAGAGTGTATTACCTTACCCTTGTATCCTTCCATTCCAGGAATTTTATTGCGATTAGGAACTGAGCTTACACCTACAGCCATTACTATATGCTTAGGCTTCAATATCCTTTCATTACCATCAGATAATCTAAGTATAACTTTCCAATTTTTTTCGGCTTCATCATATTCTGCACTAATAAAAGTCGTTTTTGTCCAAACATTTAACTCCATACTTTCAGCATAATACTCAAACCATCCTGCTAATTTGTCTTTGGGAATATATGTTGGCCAGGTAGGTGGAAATGGCATGTAAGGAAGGTGATTTACATGTGTCTGATTATGCAATTTTAGAGAGTGATACCTATTTCTCCAGTTATCCCCTACCCTTTCATTTTTATCTATAACAAGGGTGTCGATATTTTGTTGCTTTAATCTTGCAGCAATTGATAAGCCTGCTTGTCCACTCCCAACAACTAAGACTTCAGGGTCTCTATCTTTATATAACCTATTTTCTGTTCTGACATCTAACCAATTAGGGCCCTCTAAGGTGTTTTCATATTCGTCATCTTTCTTGTTAAATGAAGAATTGAGGTCACTTAAGGCTGTAAGAAAACTCCATGCTTTAAACATTCTTGGAACCTTAAGGTCTTCGTATAATCTTACCACACCCTCACAATGTCCAAATTTTGTTTTAAATTTTAAAATTACTTCTATTACATTTTTACCAGCTCTAATAACTTCCCTAGGTTGAGTTCTTTGAGGGTCGATAGTAAAGTCTCTAGCGGCAACATCTAAAACCTTGTCATAAAGTTTAGGAATTATATGCTGTTTGCCAGATGTTGTTTGGATCTGCCAAGTCAGCGCCAATATGTCTCTCCAATGGCAATTCTCAAAAAACAATTTATTAAGATTTTCAATAGAATCTTTTTTATTATCTTTATCAGATATAGCTTCGTTAAAACTTAAAAGCCAATTATCTACTTCATTTCGAACGTTAACGATATGACTGTCTAACAACAAAAACTCCAAGAAAATAGAAAAAGATATGTCTATTTTATCAAACAAAACTTTCTAAGAACAGAAATTTTTTATAGGATATTATTATAAAATAAATATTTTTACATCTTAAGGGATGCTTTATGGATAGATTAGAACAAATAGCACAATTTATGTTGGATCAACATAACTCAAAACAAACCTTTCAAAACTTACCTGAAACGTTGATGCCGAAAGGTTTTGATGAAGCCTATAAGGTACAACAAGTTTTTCAAAAAAACTCTGGTCGAGGAGAATTAGGAGGGTTTAAAATAGCTTTGGCTTCTAAGATCCAACAAGAATTATGCAGAATAGATCATCCTATAGCTGGCGGAATTTTTGCAAATGAAATAAAGAGTAGTCCTTCTACATTTGAACTAAGTGATTTTCACGGGTTAGGATTAGAGTTTGAAATAGCTGTTACTTTATCCGAAGATTTAAAGCCTGAAATGGGTTCATTAGATAATAATAATATAAGGCAATATATCAAGTCACTTTCGCCTGCATTTGAACTTATAATAGACAGGAATGCCAATTACTCCAACATAAACGCTTTGACCATGATTACAGACAATGCCTGGTGTTCAGGAATAGTTTTGGGTAAAGAGCTTCCAAATTGGGAAAATTTAGATCTTGATATTATTAAATCTCAACTACTTTGGAATGATGAGCCTCCACAAAATGCAATGATTAAAGACGCAAATCCCTTAGAATCATTGTCTTGGGTTGCTAATTTACTACTCTCTCATGGACGGACAATTCCTAAAGGTAGTGTTATAATTACTGGCAGTGTGATTAAAACACGAGCACCACAAAGAGGAGATCATATTATTTATAGAGTGGGCAATTTATCTGAGGTTGAAATTAAAATTATCTAATAATGCTATTCTAAATAAATACTTCAAATTCTACGAGAGATTGAATTATCATTTTTAAAGCTGCAATACTAAAAAATATAAGTAATAAGTTTTTAAATGTTTTTGCATTTATTTTATTTCTTAACTTTTCACCAATCTGGAAACCTATCACAGCTGTTACAGAACCAAGTGCTCCATGAATAAACATATTTGGTTGAAATACACCTGTGGCAATATAACCAACAGAAACAGGAATACATCCAATCGTGATTAAAAAACCACTAACATCAACAAAATGTTTGGGTTTAACATTTTTCATCAAAAGATACATTGTCACAGGAACAGCCCAAATTGATGCAGCCCCTCCAAATATTCCACCTAAGGTTCCTAAGCTACTTTGCCAAAACACATCATGTTTTGGGTTCATTTTAAAGTTAAATCCAAAGAAATTTACACTTACGAACAACAAAACCGCACATGCAAAAATTATTCTTACAATATTATCGCCGATTTGGTTTGCATAAAATGAAGTGATCAAAATGCAAATAACCAGTGTAATTGCAAAATATTTATAGTTGGCAACTATTTTTTTAGGATTATCCGCCTTACTGAATTGCCAAATATTGGTAACGGTCATAGGTATAAGATTAAGTCCTAAAGCCATTAATGGTGAAATGAAAAACGTCATTATTGTTATAGCAGTAGTAGGGAGACCAATTCCAATTACTCCTTTTACAACCCCAGCTAAAAAAAATGCAATAGCAACTATGATGGAAATTTCATTACCGTTATTTAAAATATCCAAAACTTAAACTTCCATGAAACTTAAAGAATTTATAATCTAACATGTATATTTGATTATATTTAACTATATTTAACTTTTTTGATTTGAGTACTGTTTATCCAACTCTCAAAAATAAAAGACCCAAAAATAAACCTACAATCAAAAATGATTTTATTAAATTGATCTTCTCTTTTAAAAAAAAACCTAATAAAATTGAAGTTTCCCTGATGGAAGACACAACAGCAATGGGCAGAAACAAGCATGCCCAAACAACAATACCATAAGCTGCATACGATGCAGTTCCACCAATAAAAAATGAGCGTTTTCCACTAATGAAAATTCTTTTTATTATGTCTCTATCTTTCCATTTAGCATAAAAGTAAAATATTAAACCATTAATCAAAGTCATCGTACTATAAAAACCAATTGGATTTTGTGTTACTCTTGCGCCATAACCATCTACAATTGAATAACTAGCAATAAAGCAACCTGTTATAATAGCTAAGCTGAAACCCTTTACACTGGAATCACGGCTTAGGAATTGTTTTAATCCATAAATTATCAAAGAAAGTGAAATAAGAAATATTCCTACCACTTCGTGAGAATATATATTTTCTTCAAAGAACAAAACTGATAGTAATAATTAATAGAGGAGACAACCCCCTTGCAATTGGATAAATTTATGACAATTCACCAAATTTATATGCACTTAGAAGAAATATTTGATAAAAAAAATGGAGCAACGCACTAGCTAATATGTAACTTAAACCATTTAAATTAGGAAGGCCAAAAACTAAAATTCCAATTAAGGCAAACGGGATATGACCTAGAACGACTGAAGTCATACTTAATAATTTATCTTCAGAACCCCTTAATATAAAGTTCCAAAGCGCGTGCAAGAATGCAGCAAATAGAACTGCAATTATAATGAAGGTTTCTATAATGTTTTTCCTAAATTATGATTATTAGTTTAAAAAATTATTTATTAATAATACTTAATTTAAACTATCTCATAATTTAAATTAGAAGCGTTAGCAAAATCCTTTAATCTTCTCTCGACTTCTTTATCCATAAGAGACTTTGCCTCTGGCTTTATCTTACATATGAGTTTATTTTTTTTGATTTTTAGTTTTATTTTTTCTAGGTTTTTTGGGTATCCACCACAAAAAATATAAACAAATCGCAGACCCAAGCCAACTGCAAAAGAAGACGCTTTTTGTTCTTCTGTTAGTAAGTTTATAATTGATTTTTCAATTTGTTTTTTCTCTTTCATGCCTACATATCTATGATAAACAACTTTAGCCATCCATACTCTTTCAACATGCGTCAAATCTCTAATAGGTAGTGATAAGATTTTATTTGCTGCAATATATCCCCTCAAGTCAGGTTGTTCATCCCATGAAATATCAGACAAATTAGTACTAATTTTAAATACTCTCTCAAGATCTTTGTCTGCTATTTTTTTGAAAATAGGGTTAAATATTTTTTTAATTTTAGTTTGCATGCCAGTAAATCTTTGATTTTTAGCAAGTACTTTATAATAAGCTACCTTATCAGGATTTATTCTATTTTCTTTATTAAGTTCTGCAATCAATCCATCTCTTATACTAGTTCCACTTATTATAATATTCTGAACTTCAGATTTGATAATTAAGTTAAGGATTATATTAGCTGCAGTAGAAATAGTATCTTTTCTGACAGGCGGTATGCCTAATACGTCCAGATTTTCATCTGTTATTCGATCTAATAGGATCGTTGCTTTTTCTTTATTTAAATTTAACCCATGCAACAAAGTAAGAGGATAGTTGTAATTTTTAATATATGCTGAACCTAAAGCTCTAAAACTTCCACCTGTTCCATATAGAGTAAGATCTTTTGCACTTTTTAACCAATCAACTTTATTAATCTCACTTCTAATTTCTTCATTAGAAATTTGTGATAAA
>CACCSH010000019.1:0-31655 GCA_902548635.1 uncultured SAR116 cluster alpha proteobacterium | reverse complement strand
TTTAGGCTTAGCCGAATAAGTACCTTTTAAAGCCATTTTATTTCCTTTGAAAAAGTTTGAGTACATTTAATTAAACAAAGAAGAACTAACCCTTTTAATTTTATCAGTCAATCAAAAATTTTAATTATTATTTATTATTTTCAACAGCTTAAAAAGATGAGTATTATAATACCACATTAAAAATGTGAGCAAAGAGTCCTAGATTAAATCAATAAAAAACATTATATTTAATTTTTATGATATTTAATTAATTTTTAACTAATAAGACAAAGAGTTTTTTTATGGATAATGATGGTAAATTCAAAAATATTTTGAAAAATATTACAGATGGAAATGAATTAAATACCACACAAAGTAAGTTAGCTTTTGAGATAATAATGTCCGGAGAAGCTACTGACGCTCAAATTTCATCTTTTTTAACTGCTATAAAAATGCAAAGTCATAACCCAATCGTTATCGCTGCAGGTGCAGAAATACTTAGAGAAAAATGTTTAAAAGTTCCGTCAAAAGAGGATACGATAGATGTAGTTGGAACTGGTGGTGATAATTTAGGGACGTTGAATATTTCTACTGCAGTATCTTTCGTATTAGCTGGAACAGGCGTACCAGTTGCAAAACATGGCAATTATTCCGCAACTTCTAAGTCAGGTGCCGCTAATGTTCTAAAATCTTTATCAGTTAATATAGACTGTGGAATAGATATAGTAGAAAAATGCTTAAATAATATTGGTATTTGTTTTTTGTTAGCACCAAAACATCATTCTGCAATGAAATATGTTGGCAAAATAAGACAAGAAATTGGAATTAGGACTATATTCAATTTACTTGGTCCATTGTCTAACCCAGCTTTAGTGAAAAGACAATTATTAGGTGTATATGATAAATCATTAATTTTACCGTTTGCAGAATCTTTAAAAAGGCTTGGGTCAACACATGCGTGGATAGTTCACGGAAGTGATGGATTAGATGAGGTAACTATTACAGGTAAAACTCATTGTGCAGAATTAAAAAATGGTTCAATTAGAGAGTTCACGATTAATCCATCTGACATAGATATTCCTATTGCTAACATCAATGAAATTATTGGAGGAGAACCAACAGAAAATGCAAAGGAAATAATTGAATTATTTAATGGTAAAAAAAGTACATTTAGAAATGTAGTTGTGTTAAATTCAGCTTCAGCTTTGGTTGCAACAGGACATACCAAGTCCCTGGAAGAAGGTGCAAGTATGTCTATTAATTCGTTGGATAATGGAAAGGCTTTAAACAAATTAAATGAGTTAATTGAAATGACAAACAGTTAAGGTTTAAAGACACTGATGATTACAAAATTACAAGAAATTATAAACTACAAAAAAGAAGAGTTTTCTTTTAGAAAAAGTCAGATAACAGATCTTGAATTGCATTCAATAATAGACAAACAAAAAAAACCAAGAGGCTTTATTAATAAACTTAATGATCCAAAGAAATTAAATTTAATTGCAGAAATTAAAAAAGCATCTCCAAGTAAAGGACTTATTAGAAATGATTTTGATCCTTTACATTTAGCGAAATGTTATAGAGATGGTAGTGCTTCGTGCCTATCTGTTTTAACTGATGAAAAATACTTTCAAGGAAATAATAAATACATAAACATTATAAAAAGAGAAGTTGATTTACCGATCTTAAGAAAAGATTTTATAGTCGACCCTTGGCAAATAAAAGAGTCAAGATCACTAGGAGCAGACTGTATATTGTTAATAATGGCAGCTTTAACCTTAAATGAGGCGATTATGTTAGAACAAGAAGCAAAAAATTTTGGAATGGATGTGTTAGTAGAAACTCATACAAAGGAAGAAATAGAAATGGCTAATAAGCTTGATACCTTATTAGTCGGTATAAATAATAGAAATCTTAAAACTATGGAAGTTGATATAAATAATACTTTAAAATTAAAAAGTTTTATTAACCCTGATAAAATTATTGTAGCCGAAAGTGGTCTTAAAAATAATTTAGATTTACAATTACTCAAAGAAAACGGAATACAAAACTTTTTGATTGGAGAGAGCTTAATGAAAGAAGAAGATTTAACTTTGGCAACAAAAAAAATATTGGGGTTAATGAATTGAGTAAAAATAAATTAACCCATTTAGATGACGATGGAAATCCATCTATGGTTAATATCAACAAAAAAGAAATGACAGAAAGAGTTGCAATTGCATTTGGAAAGATAACAATGCAAACAGAAACTCTTCAAAAAATACTAGATATAAAAATAAAAAAAGGAGACGTACTAAATATTGCTAAAATTGCAGGAATAATGGCCGCAAAGAGAACTGACCAATTGATACCGTTATGTCATACGATACCTTTATCCTATGTTAATGTTGATTTGAAACCTGAAATAAAAGAATCATGTGTAAATATAAAAGCTGAAGCAGCCTTAATTGGCAAAACTGGTGTTGAAATGGAGGCTTTTACAGCGGTTTCAGTTGCTGCACTAACTATTTATGATATGTGTAAAAGTATTGACCGAGAAATGGTTATATCTGACATAAAACTTATTCATAAATCGGGTGGAAAATCCGGAGAGTTTAATGCAAAAGTCTAATTTGTTATCATTAGACGAAGCTATTAAAAAAATTAAATTAAGTTTTGATAAAATTAGCTCTGAGGATGTTTTTATCCAAAATGCCTTAGGCAGATGTTTGTCAAAACCAGTTGTAAGTAATATAGACAATCCAAAATATGATGTATCTTCCATGGACGGTTATGCCGTGAATTACAATAATTACACAAAAATAAATAAAGAAACTCCTAAGAAACACCTGAGGGAACTCTCACATTATCTTCTAAAACATAAAAATCATTTTTCTCAGTTTTTATTAAGTCAATTCCAGATATATGATTGTATATTTTATTAGGAGGAGTAAGACCCATCATTTCAGGAAAAAATGCAGAATTATTTTTCAATAAACTTATAGGTATTATACCTGAATTAACTATTTCTTGATTTGAATATATATCATTTAGAAACAAGTTAATTGCGATAACTCTTTGAGTTATGCCCTTAACAATTTTTTCCCATTCTCTTCTATTTATTATTCTAGGTACAATATCGAATGGTATGAGATTTTCGTCATCATTGTTCTCAGAATAGACTTTGAATGTAATTCCGGTATCTTTAAAAAATTTAAAAGCTTCTGAATTTTTTTTTGCTAAATTAGAAAAGTTTTGGTTGTTAAACCAATTATAATACTTTCTATAATTTGTTCTAACTGAGTCATCACTAATAAAAGCTTCATCTATATTTTTAATTTTGTAGACCATGTAGATAGTCTTTATAATTTAAATCTGAGAATTTTATATTACTTTCATTTAAATAATAACTAAAAATCAAAGTTTTGTATTTAATTATAAATCTTAGTAATTTTTAAAATAATGCCCAATAATTAAGCTCAAATTTATCTTTATGATAAAATAATTATCTAATTTTTTGTTATGATTTAATTATTTTTAACAGTTTTATATATAAATATCATGGAAATGTTTTTATTTTGGATGGGTGGCGCATTAATTTGCGGACAAGTTTTTAAAATTTTATCTTTACCAATTTTAATTGGTTTTATCTTCTCTGGTTTTTTATTCAAATATTTTAATCTTGCAGATGTTAATGGTTTACTTGATTTTCCTTCAAAAATTGGCGTTGAGTTACTATTGTTTTCTATTGGTCTCAAGGTTAAACCTTCGGCTTTTTTAAACTTTACCTTTTTAAAAGTCTTCTTCATTCACGCGGCAGTAGTAAGTTTTGTTTATTTCTTTTTAATTAACTTAAACGTTAACTTAGAAGTTAAGGTTTTGTTATGTATAGCTTTAACTTTTTCAAGTACAATTATTGCATCTAAATCATTAGAAGATAGACAAGAAATTAATTCATTTCATGGTAGAATTTCTATATTAATACTTATATTTCAAGATATTTTAGCATTAACTTTATTACTATACACTAGTAGTAATAATTTATCATTTAATACACTATACTTATTTTTTATTCCTTTAATTATCCCTATTTTAAAAAAGTTTTTAATTAAATTAGAAACAAGCGAGGAATTAGAATTATTAGCTTCAGTATTAATCGCGTTATTATTAGGAGGTTATCTTTTTGAAAAATTAGGTTTAACTGGTGAAATAGGAGCCCTTATTTTAGGGATGTTACTCTCTAATTATAAAAGGTCACAAAATTTAGCTGAAAAAATCTGGAGTTTAAGAGAGATTTTATTATTGGCTTTTTTTATTTCACTAGGAATGAAGTTGAATTTAAGTTTTGAAATAGTTTCAGAGTCATTAATTATAATAATGTTTCTAATTATTAAATTAGTTGTGCTTTTTTTCTTATTAATTTTTGTAAATTTAAGAGCTTACTCCTCCTTTCTCATTTCAATTTCACTTTTAACATATTCTGAATTTTCCTTAATTTTGTTAGCACACTGGCTTAAAATTGGGATAGTTGATGATAGCTTATTTGCAGTTTTAGTTTGTTCTGTCAGTTTAAGTTTTATCATTGGGTCTATTTTAAATAAATATATTCATGAGATTTATGTAATCTTGGAAAAATATTTAGTGAAGTTTGAAAGAGAAAAACATCATCCTGACGAACAACCTCACACTTGTGGTGAAGCTCAAGTTATGATTGTCGGTATGGGCCGTATTGGTAATGCAATATTTGAAAATTTATCTAAAAATAACATTAAAGTGGTTGGTTTTGATGCTAATACTGACCTTTCACTAGATCTTTTGAAACAAGGAAAAAGAGTATCCTTTGCAGATGCCGAGGACCCAGGTTTTTGGTCTAAATTAAGGTTTGGTAAATTAACAACTATTATCCTTGCTTTACCTGAATTTCACGCTCAAAATTGGTCGGTAAAACAGGCTAGAAGATATGGTTTTAAAGGAAGAATAATAGTACCTACAAGATCTCAGGGTAATCCAGATTTATTAAAATCCTCTGGAGCAGACGAAATTTATGATGCCTATGATGCTGCTGGTATTGGTGTAACTGAATCTTTTCTGAGACATAATGAATAAATTTTTGCTACAATTTTATTATATTTCGATTCAAGGATTAACCCATGAAAAATGAATTACCAACAGAAACCATTACTATTGATAATATTGAAAGAATATATGACTTCATCTTCGCTCCTTATGTAAAACAACTTAAATTATCTTTTTTAAAAATAGAAGAGGGAAGGGTAGTAGCTAGGTTAGAAAACTCAAAAGAATATCAGTTTGTCACTGGAGCTCTTTCTGGACAGGTGATAATGTCTGTTATAGATACAACTATGTCAATTGCCATGAATACATCTTTAAAATCACAGAGAGGGACACTTTCACAAAATAATAACTTTATACGTCCTGCATTCGGAGATTATTTTATTATTGAAAGTGTGGTTCAAAGATTTGGAAGTACTATCGCAATTGGTGAGACAAAAGTATATTCAGAAAATAATAAAGATGATATTTTATGCCATGCCACTTCAACATTTCCGCTTAAATAACTGTAATTAAATAATTAAAAAGGAACTTAAATGACAACCAGTGTGGCTATTATTGGTTTGGGTATAATGGGTACTCGTATGATGAAGCATATGAGGTTACACGAAAAATTTAGCCCGGATTATTTATGGGATCCAAACCCTATTGCATGTGCAAATGCTGTCAAACATGACAGTAAATCTTTAATAATGAAAAATGCAGGTGAAGCAATAGAGAATGCTGATTTAGTTTATTTAGCATGCCCTCCTTCTGTAAGAGAAAAGTATGCTATGAAAACTGTTCAAATGGGTAAAGCTCTTTTCTTAGAAAAACCATTCGGTATTAAAATTCAAGATAGTAAAAATTTTATAAAAAAACTCCAAAATTATGATGTTCCAATAGCTGTGAATTTTACTCAAGCTGCAGGTGTTGCTCTAGCTGATATATTAAAAAGCAAAAATAATGACGAAATGGGAGAAATGTTAGGTGTTGACATAATAGTTACATATTCATCTTGGCCTCGCCAGTGGCAAAAAGAAGCTGATTGGCTTAGGTTTAAAAAAGAGGGTGGTATGACAAGAGAGGTTATATCTCATTTTATTTTTTTCACTGAACGAGTTATAGGCCCTCTTAAATTAATATGGGCAAAATCTTCTTACCCTACTGACATAACGCTATGTGAAACTTCTATATTTGCTAAATTAGAAAATGAAAATGGTTTGCCCGTTAATATTTTTGCAAGTGTCGGTGGTATGCAACCAGACAGACAGGAACTTACAATTAAAGGGTCTAAAAATAGTAGAAAAGTATCTGAGTTCTACAAAGACTCAGTATCTAGTGGTAACAATTTTATTCCTCTTAGAGAAGAACCTAAAGATCCAAGGGCAGTAAGCTTAAAAGCGCAACTTGACAACTTAGTTCTTAAAATTAACAATAAACCTAATAGTTTAGCAACGATTCATGAGGCTTTTAGAGTACAAAAACTTGTAGAAGAAATATTATCAAAAACTTAACTGAATCTTAATTAGGCAAACTTTTTATCCATTTTACCATTTTTTTTCGGGCAATGTTTGTTTAGGTGATAAAATATCACCTGCAATTACATGTGAATATTTATCGTCAAACTCTGACATTTTTACCTTTATGGTTTTCGTTTTACCTCCCCAATTTTTACTAAATTTGACAGTTTTTTTAGGTTCAACAACTTTGTCATCCATTGAAAAGTAAAATAAAGCAGGATTATTTACATTACTAAAGTCTTCATTATTAATTTTTTTGACCAATCTAGCCATAGGTATAAGAGACTTTGTTGGATATGATAATGTCCAAAACTTTTTGTCTAATTCGTTTCTAGGTTTTATAGTTCTTGTTTTTCCTATAAATAAATGCAACCAATATTCAGAATAAGGCCATGAAATCAAATTGGCTAATTTATGATTTATACCAAAATTAGGTGAAATAAATATATATCCTAATATTGTTTTTGAAAGATTTTCATTTAATGCTGAAATAGCACTCAATGTGCCACCAGTTGAAGTGGAAATTAAAATTACTTTTTGACCAATTCTACTTCCAATTTCAATTGCTTCATGTAGGTCATTAACCCAATTTGATATAGATGACAAACCCATTGCATCAGAACTTCTTCCGTGGCCTGTTAACCTAGTATAAAATATATTTGCTTTTATGTGTTTCCCAATTAAATCAGGAAGGGGACGTACTTCTTCTAATGAAGCAGAGAAGCCATGTATATATACAATTGAAATATTAGTTTTAGTATTTTTCTTTCTAAACCATATTATTTTTTTTTGAACATCTTTTTTTAGATCAGAAAATTGACTTTCTTTGTTTTCTAAATATTGGTCTAAGTCATTTCCAATCAAGTTGATATTAAAACTACTTTTAAAACTTATGTTATTTTTATGCATAGTGAAAATAAGTGTTACAAAAAAAATAAAGCGACTAAGAAAAATATAAATTTGTTTTTAATGACTGAAACACCTTTCAAAATTATAAAATATTCTAATTATGACAATTAAAAAAACATTGCTATATTAAAAAAAACTATTGTTTATTTAATTAAAAATATGATTAAGAATAACTTAATATTATTTAGGTTAATTTAAATGAACACATTAACACAACTTTTTTTTGAGAACTCATTATTGTATCAAAATAAAACATTGTTTGGTTTCAAAAAAGATGGTGAATGGAGTTATATTTCTTGGAACGAAGCTAGTGATCTTGTTAAAGACTTAAGTGTCGGTTTACATGAAATAGGTGTTAGAAAAAATGATAAGATATCAATTATAGCTGAAAATTCTTATAGATGGTGTGTGGTTGATTTAGCTATAATATCTTTAGGTGCCATTACTGTTCCTGGTTATACCACAAGCAACGAAGATGAGATATTTTATCTCTTATCTCACTCTGAAGCCTCTGTTGTTTTTTTGAACTCAAAATTAATATCAACTATAGGAAATATTTTGCCAAAATTAGATAAAATAAAACATATAGTATGCATTGATGAAGTTAAGAGTACAAAATTAAATAAGACTATTAATAGTTTCGATAATCTCATTGATAAGGGGTCTAAAAGTTTAAGTAAATCTAGCTTCAAAGAAGACTTTCTTCACAAAGTCAAAGAAGATGATGTGGTTTCTATTATATATACGTCTGGCACAAGCAGTAAACCTAAAGGTGTAATGCTTACTCACAAGTCTATTATATCAAATATCTTAGGTGCAAATGAATTAGTTAAAGATTTAGAAGTTAAAGACCATAAGTTTTTATCTATAATTCCACTTTCACATGCATATGAACACACTGCTGGCTTTTACCTTCCTATTCTGATTGGAGCAGAAATTTTTTTCAACGAAAATCGTGATCAAATTGTTAATGATTTACTGAGTGTCAAACCTTCTTTAATGACTGCTGTACCTAGGCTCTATGAGGTATTGCATAAAAAAATAAACAATCAGTTATCAAATCAAAGTAAGATCACTCAAAAACTGTTTTCTAAAACTATTGAATTAGGAACAAAAAAATTTGAAAAACGTGAATTACTTTTTATAGAAAAACTTCAAGATTTTGCTTTAGATAAATTAGTAAGAAAAAAAATTCAAAAAAAATTTGGTGGTAATTTAAAAGCTTTTATTTCAGGTGGAGCTGCCTTAAATGAACAGATTGGTTTGTTTTTTCAATCTCTTGGTATTAATATTTTGCAAGGCTATGGACAAACCGAATGCTCACCACTCATATCATGTAATCCAATTAATAACATAAAAATCAAGTCTGTTGGTCCAGTTATAAAAGGTATTGATATTAAATTATCTAAACAGAATGAGATACTTGTTAAAGGCAATTCTCTCATGAAAGGATATTGGAAGGATAAAAAAAACACTAATAATACAATAATAGATGGTTGGCTACATACTGGAGATTTGGGTTCGATAGATGAAGATGGATACCTATATATATCTGGCCGAATAAATGAGATGATTGTAAACTCAGGTGGAGAAAACATTGCGCCTGTACCAATCGAAAATCTCTTAATGTCTTACGATGAAATTGAACAAGCTCTTGTTTGTGGACATAACAGACCTTTTCTAATATCTGTACTTATCCCAAGTGAAACATTGTTAAAGACAAATAGAAGCAATGTTCAAAAAATGAAAATAGATTTCCAAAATATTATTAACAATGTAAATAAGCAGTTATCGCAAAACAAAAAAATTAGAAAATTTATTTTGTCTGACAAACTTTTTAGTATTGAGAATAGTCAATTAACGCCAACTCTTAAAATGAAAAGGCGTGTGATTGAAGCTTTTTACAAAGATGAAATAGAGAGCTTATATAAAAAATCCTATTTTTAAGGTTTGATATGGTTTTAAGGTATTGAAATTTAATTTTTTTAACCCACAGGTAACTGATAATCCTGTTTCCTCCCTTACTATGTTAATCATAGGTGTTATAATTTTATCTTTACAAGATAGTCTAATTAAATACATGGCTAGTGAAACAAGCTTTTGGCAACTTCAATTTATACGTTCAATCGGAAATATTATTTTGTTATTTGGTATTGCTAAGATAACTAATGGGATTGACATTCTATTTCCACTTAAATGGAAACCGGTATATTTGAGAGCATTAACAATGACTACCTGCATGTTTTGTTTTTTTGCAGCGTCGCCACAATTAAGTTTTGCTCAAATGGCAGCAGGTCTTTATACATTCCCAATCTTTGTATCTTTATTAGCAATTATATTTCTTAAGGAAAGAATAGGTTTATGGAGATTTTTTGCCCTAATATTAGGAAGTTTTGGAGCTTTGCTTATTTTGGAACCATGGTCTGAAAATTTTAAATTTTTACAAATTTTACCTGTCATGGCCGGTTTTTTCTTTGCTTGTAATATTATATTAATAAGGAAGCACTGTAGGCAAGAGTCTGTTATGTCTCTTACTTTAGCTGTAGGGGTAATGTTTTTTATTTCAGCATTGCTAGGAATATTGTTCTTTGAATTAATATTTCAAAATAATTTTCTTAGAGGGAATAGTCCATTTGTTTTTATAGGTTGGCCATCTTTAACTCTAATTGTTTTTGTATTTTGCCTTTCGTGTTCAATTCTTAATATTTCAGGTAATATACTATTGGCAAAAGCATACCAGACAGCAGAGAGCAGTTGGTTGGCACCAATGGATTATTCTTATTTAGTTTTTGCAGCTATTTGGGGAAAGATATTTTTTGGAGTGTGGCCAACTCTTTTGAATTTAATTGGTATGTTCTTTATAGCTTTTTCTGGTATTTTAATAGCTTTTCGTGAGCAAAGAAAGTTAAAGTCTAATTAGGAAAAGACAAACTTAGGTTATTATTAAAAAGTATATCTGAGATATTTATTGGCCTAGTTAAAAATAAGCCTTCTAAAGATGTTACTCTACTCAAAGCCACGTAGGTTTGTCCAGGTGCAAAAGAACCTCTATCTAAATCAATTATAACTTTTTCAAAAGTTTGTCCTTGGCTTTTATGAATTGTTACTGCCCACGCTAACTTGATTGGGTATTGGGTAAAAGTTGCCACAACTTCGTGTAAAACTTGACCATCTTTTATTAAATAATCAAATTTCTCCCAAGTATCTTGTGTTATTTTATGAATCTTATTTTTTATTTTCAAATGAATGCTATCATGCGTTAAATCAGTAACTATCCCAATAGAACCGTTGACCCATCTCTTAGGAGATTTAATATCATTTTTAATTAACATTACTTGAGCACCAACTTTTAATTCAAGAACTTCGTCAGCGGGTTTTTCTTTAAAGTCACCTGTCTCTGACGATTGATATGAAAATGTTTCATTGCTTATACTTTTAAGATTTGCACTATTAATAGCGTCAACCTTACGATTAGTGGGTGATAATATTATAGACTCATATAAATCATTAGATCCTTGATTAATTACTTTGTTATTTAAGGGTATGAGATCTGTGTCAGTTATATTTCCGGATCTAATCTTATTAAGTATCTCAATAAACTCGGTATCTTTTTGTCTATATATTTTTGTGAGTTCATATGTGCTTATATTGCTATTTTCATAACAATTAGCATGAAAAAAATAATGTCCATTCGGATAAAAATTATCAAAGATATCTCTTTCATTTTCTCTTATTACTGGTGGAAGTTGATGAATGTCACCTAAAAGTATAATTTGAACTCCACCAAAAATTTCATCATTATTTCTATTAAGTCTAAGTGACTGATCTATTGCGTCAAGAACGTCACATCTAATCATAGAACATTCATCAATCAAAATAGTATCAACGTTTTTAATTAAATTGCTTCTTAATTTTTTAATTTTTTCATTTATTAATATTCTGGGTGGGAATAAGAAAAAGGAATGTATGGTTTTACCTTTGGCTTTAATCGCAGATATTCCTGTTGAAGCAAGTATAACAAATTTTTTTTTGGAATTGATACGAAAGTATTCTAATAATGTTGTTTTACCAGTCCCAGCTTTACCAGTAATAAAAATATTTTGATTAGAATATTCCATCTTATTAAAAATATCTTTGAATTCATGCTCGAGTTCAATTATATTAGATAAATTACTGTTTTTATTTATTTTATTTTCCATACTAAAGCGTGCTATTTTTAAAAATTGACATTAATTGATTGACCATTTTATCTGGTTCTAGGGGTTCATCTAAAGTTATGGCTTTTTCAGGCTCTTCTAAAATTGAAAATTGGCTTTCAACCAAGCTGTTGGGCATAAAATGATTTTGCCTATTACTTATCCTTTTTCGAGCTGTTTCTTTTTTAACCTTTAAATAAACTAAATAATAATTCTTAACATTAAGTATTGACCTATATTTTTCTTTGAGAGCTGAGCAAGTGACAACAAGATTTTCTTTTTTTTCCCTTTTAATAATTTCTTCTCTAATTTTAATAAGCCAATCATGTCTATCCTCGTCATTTAAGGGGATGCCCGAACTCATTTTTTTTATATTATTTTTACTGTGATAGTCGTCTCCTTCTATTAGAAAAGCATTTATTTTTTGACAAAGTTTTTCTGCTATTGTTGTTTTTCCTGAACCAGCAACACCCATAATCAAAAAAGTAACAAATTTTTTATTCATAATTTAGTCCAATAAGGTTTTATCTTTTTGTCATCCTTTTTATTCTTTATAGTATGAAGTCCAAAAAAACTTCTTTGTAATTGGATAGTTTCTCCAATTTTATGATTTGAAAAAATTAAATCGTAATACGCAAGATTTGAAGATAAGACAGGACAAGGGAGGCCAGATCTTATTCCGTTTGAATTAAATTCCCTTATTAATTTGAATTTTTTTGAACATTTTTCTTCAATTAAACTATGTAGAAATTCAAAATTTAAGTTTTTGTAATTTTTATATTTTTGAGATATAGAATTAATGTAATCGCCCTGTAATATACATCCTGCACTCCATGCCTGAAAAATATCCTCAATGTTATAATCAAAAAAATCCCAAATATTAGATTTTTTTATAAGATTAAGGCCTTGATATAGGGAGCAGGCAAAATTAAAAAATATGATTTCTTCGAGGGCTATTTCAACATTGTCAATTTTTTCAGAGAGTATTTGGTCATTATTATTAACTTTTGATTTTTGCTTAAAATTATTTGAAAGAGACCTTGTAGAAACAGCTTCATAAATTGATGGAATACTTACTCCAAGTTCTAAAGCTGCCTTTATGGCCCAAATTCCTGTTCCATTTTGCTCTATTTTGTTATCTACTTCGTCAATGAAATATTGGTTATTATTATTTTGAGCACTTATAATTTCCGAGGTAATCTTTAAAAGAAAAGAAGAGGACTGAGTTTTTAATATTTCTTCGAATTTTTTAGCTCGTAAATCATTATCCATATTATAAGCGTGTTCTAAAATATTACTTATTTCTGCTAATCCTTGCATAAGTGCATATTCAATCCCGTTATGAATTAATTTTACAAAGTGACCGGATCCCGCGCTTCCAAAATAACAGCAGGCACTTTTATTATCAATTTTAGCGCTTATATCTTCAAATATACACCTTACATTTTCCCATGCGCTTTTTGAGCCTCCAACCATTATAGCAGGGCCGTCCTTAGCTCCTCTAGGCCCGCCTGAAATACCAATTCCTAAAAAACTAATATTATGATCCTTTAAAAGTTTTTCTCTTTCAATCGAATGTAAATATAATGAGTTTCCTAGATCTGCAATTATATCTTTTGGGTTTAAATAATTTATTAAATCACTTATACACTCATCAATTTTATTTGCTGGAAGGCTTAGCAATATTATTCTTGGTGAGGGGGTCTTATCAATTAGCTCTTTAGTGGAATTTAATAAACATAAATTTTTGATATTGTCATTATTTATGCTTTCAACAATTAATTTATTTTTTTCATATGCATTTACTTGATAATTTTTAGAAACCATATTTTTAGCTAAATTATAGCCCATTGAACCAAGTCCAATAAGTGCAATATTCATACTATCTATTACCCTTTTTATTTAAAAATTATTTTTTTATAACAATATAAAATATTGTTTACTATTAGATTTAACTTAACTTAGATTTTGTTTGACTTACATATAGAATTATTCCTCCAACAATTATTAAAGTCGTTCCAATAATACTGATTTTGTCAGGTAAAATTTGAAAAATAAAGAAATCATAAATACATACAAAAATCAAAGTGAAATAAAAAAAGGGTGCTACAAAATGAGCTTCACTTCTTTTCATTGCTTGAATAAAACATATTTGTGCGCAAAGCATTAGTGCGCCAACAAAAAACAAAGCTAAAATTTGTTTTATGTTTGGTGAAATCCAGATGAAATATATCGGTATCGATGAAATCATTAGTCCAATTCCATTATTTATTAGCAATATTTGTTTAGGTTTTTCTTCTATTGTAAGAATTTTTATAAAAATAGACTCTAGTCCTAAAGCTAAAGCTCCAAAAATCAATAATATATAGACAAATTGTATTTCTAGAAGATTATTCTCTGGCCTAATTAAAACAATTGCTCCAATAAAGGTAATAGCCACCGCAAACCATTTTGTAGTTTTAACAGTCTCTCCTAATAATGGTATAGCAAAAATCATTGTAAAAATTGGGTTGATAAATATCAAAGCTGTTGCATCTGAAACAGGTATTAGAATTGAAGTTCCAAATAATATAGTTATCCCAATCCATCCACAAAAACCACACCTATCGGCATTATTGTTACCATAGTGGCAACTTGTACAACAGATGCAAAATCTAAAGCCCAGTGAAATAAAAATTGACCGAAAGCCATTCCTAAAACAGAAAGAATTACAATAGGATAAGCATTTTCCTTTAGTGGTTTAATTAATTTTCTAGAAGTAGGATTTAACATGCATAGAATTAAGAGTGCAAATCCTCCTAATCCAAATCTCCAAACAGAGACCTCAACACCAGTTATACCAGATAGTTTTACAAAAAATTCTGAACTAGCATGCCCACATACACCTAAAAAAGCAGCTAAATAAGCTAATATGATAATTGTTTTATTACTTTGCGTCATAAAATTAAAACAAAAATCAAAACTTTAAAACTAGTTACCTTCGATAATTTTCAATACCTTTGGTGGTGACATCGGTAAACTATAAGATCTTTTTCCAATAGCTTGATATACAGCATTTGAAATGGCGGCCAAAGGTGGAACCAGTGGAACTTCACCAACCCCTCTAACACCTTGCGGATGTTTTGGGTTAGGAACTTCAATTAAAACTGTATCTAGCATAGGTAAATCAGAACAAACTGGCATTCTATAATCAAGGAACCCTGTGTTATCCAAATGACCTTGTTTGTTATAAATATACTCTTCACTCAAGGCCCATCCAATTCCTTGCGCACACCCACCTTGCAGTTGACCTTCAACATAATCAGGATGAATAGCCTTTCCCACGTCCTGTATAGAAGTATATTTTTTTACTCTTACTATGCCTAAGTCCATATCAACTTCAACATCACAAATATGAGTTGCAAATCCGCCTTCAGCTCCTTCAGTGTTCACTTGATAACCTGCACCAATAGGTCCTCCAGTAGCAGTAGCTTTACCAGCCAATTCTGCTAAAGATAATGGATCAAAATTACCAGCATTGTCTCCAGCTGGACGAGCTTCACCATTTTCCCATTCAATAGCTTCTACATCAATCCCCCAAATTTTAGCGGCTCTTTGTTTAAGTTGCTTAATTACTATTTTAGCGGACTCAGTTACAACCATTGCAGATGCAAATAAGACTCTACTTCCTCCAGTCAAATTACTATATCCAATGGTTGCTGTGTCACCTATTAACACAGAAACTCTATCATGATGGATACCTAAAAGTTCTGCGGTAATATTTGCTATAGAAGCTCTAGACCCCCCAATATCAGGGTGACCAGTAGTAACAACTACATTACCATCTTCTGTAATATTAAGTTGTGCACTAGATTCTCCGCCTGCATTAAACCAAAATCCACTTGCAACACCTCTTCCTTGATGCTTCCCTAGTTGGGATTTGTAATGTGGATGGTTTATTGCAGCATCTAGTGTTTCCATGTAACCCATTGTTGGATACGTTGGCCCATGTACAGCTTTTGTGCCTTCTTTTGCAGCATTTAATTTTCTTAACTCGAGCGGACAAATTTTTAAAGCTTCTGCAATTTCATCTAAGACGCATTCAACGCCGTAAGCGCCAATTGGAGCCCCAGGCGCTCTATATGCTGCAACCTTACATCTATTCGATACAACATCATATCCAAATGTATGCGCATTAGGAATATCATAAGGCGCTAATGAACATCCAACTGCACCTCTAATAGGAGATCCAGGAAATGCACCAGCCTGAAGATAATATGTACCTTGAGCAGCTACAATCTTTCCATCTTTAGTAGCTCCGATTTTAATTTTACTTTTTGAGCCTGAAGTAGGTCCAGAAGCCCTCATCGTATCTTCTCTATTCATAACAATTTTAACAGGACGACCTGTTTTTTGGGACAAAACTGTTGCTAGAGGTTCAAGATAAACAATTGTTTTACCCCCAAAACCTCCACCAATTTCTGCTGGTATAGCTCTTATATTACTTTGAGGAATACCTGTAAGAAAAGATGTCATGGCCCTTACCATAAATTGACCTTGACTAGAGCTCCAAATAGTAGCTCTACCATCGGCCGCTACACTTACAAGACATGAATGAGTTTCTAAATAACCTTGGTGGACGGCCTCTGTTTTGAAATCGCGTTCTATAATAACATCGGCTTTTGCAAAACCTTCTTCTATATCACCTTTTTTATGCTCTAGAGTACCCGCTATGTTAGACGGTTTATCATTAAATTTAATATGATCGTGTAAAATTGGAGCATCTGGTTTAATTGCGTCTTCAATGTCAATTGCCCAAGGTAAAATTTCATAATCTACTTCAATAAGATTACATGCTTCCTCTGCTATTGCTTCTGTGGTAGCAGCCACTGCTGCTAGTGGATGACCATGAAACAATACTTTGTCTCTAGCCATAACATTTCTACACATCCAGCGCATATCTTGTATACCAAGAATTACAGGTTTATCTAAAGGAAAATCAACAATATCCTTAGAAGTAATTACAGCTTTAACACCGTCGAGAGCTTCAGCTTTTTTTGTGTTAATAGATTGGATCTTAGCATGAGGGTGAGGGCTTCTTAGTACATGTCCCCATATCATTCCAGGCATTGTAGTATCTGAAGAATATTGAGCTCTACCAGTTACTTTTTCTGCACCATCAGGTCTAACAGTGTTTTTCCCGATCCATTTGTTACTAATTTCATTCATTAAGCACTCTCCTTCATATCTTCAGCAACTTCAAGAACCGCTTTTACAATTTTATCATAACCAGTACATCTACATAAATTTCCAGCTAACCAAAACCTTACTTCAGTTTCAGTTGGTGATGGATTATGATCTAGCAGAGCTTTTGATGCCATCAGAAAACCAGGTGTACAAATACCGCATTGTAACGCTGCTTTTTCTAAAAACTTTTGTTGTAAGGCATGAAGTTTTCCACCTTCTGACATACCTTCAATCGTTTCTAATTTACTACCTTCGGCTTCAGCGGCTAACATTAAGCATGAGCAGACAAGTTCACCATCTAAAATAATACTGCAGGAACCACAATCACCTGAGCCACAACTTTCTTTGGAACCTGTTAACTCCAATTGTTTTCTTAAAACGTCTAACATAGTGTCATGAGGTTCACATAGATAATCGACACTTTCATTATTAATTTTTGTTGACACTTGAATTTTAGCCATAAGTTAATTTCCTTTAATTCTATCAATTGTTGTTAATGTTGCTCTTTTAAATAAAACACCAGCAACTTTAGTTCTGTAATCTATAGTTCCTCTTTTGTCGTCAATAGGGTCACATAAATCCATGCATATCTTTGAAACTTTATCCAAAATTTCAGAGTTAAGATCTGAGCCGACCATTAATTTTGAAGCTTCTTTTATAAGAAGAGGTGTTGGAGCAACTGCGCCTAAAGAAACCCTGGCGGCAGTACAAACGTTGTTTTCAAAAGTAATGTTAACTCCACAACCTACAACAGCAATATCCATTTCCGTTCTTGGTGTCATTCTCAAATAGGTGTCAGAAGAGTTTATTTCACGTTTTGGAAATTTTAGGCTTACTAACATTTCTCCATTATCCAATACAGTTTTTCCAGGACCAATATGAAATTCTTCAATTGGTATCTCTCTTTTACCATTTGGGCCAGCTATTAAAGCTAAACATCCAGCAGCAATCAATGCTGGCACGCTGTCACCTGCTGGAGAGCCATTACAAATATTCCCACCTAACGAAGCTCTTCCTTGTATTTGTTCAGAACCAATAAGTCTAAATGCTTCAAGAACACCTGGCCATAGTTTAGAAAACTTCTTATTTCTATTTAAGTTAGCACCTGACACAGAGGCACCAACTACAAATTCATTTTCTGATATTTCCTCTATCGAGTTTAATTCAACTATTTTTTTTACATCTATAACTAAGTTAGGTTTTCTAATCCCACTCTTAATTTGAACTAATAAATCTGTACCTCCAGCTAAAAATCTAGCCGAACCATTTGCTTTTGAATGAGCATTAACAGCTTCTTCAATTGTGGAGGCTGCTAAGTATTGAGTATCTGACATTTTTACTCCCAATATTATAAATTTGTATATGTGATAAAAGACTTGTATTAATAAATAACAATTAAATACTTCTTATTCAATATTTAAGTTCCTTTTAAACACTATTTCTACATGAAAATATTTACTAACGCACATTTTTTATTAACTTTAACTTCCTTGTTTTGGGCTTTTAATACAATTGCAGGTAGGGCAGCAGTAGGCGAAGTTTCACCATTGCTTGTCGTAAGTATTAGATGGTTTTTTGTATCAATCTTATTAACTTTTTTATGTAGAAAAGAGTTGTTTGAAACTTGGAAAGTTTTAAAATATAGGCTCAAATGGTTAGTAATTATGGGCTTGTTTGGTTTTACTAGTTTCAACTCTTTTTATTATATTGCCGCACATGATACTATAGCTATAAATCTGGGATTAGTTCAAGGTACTATGCCTGCTTTCATAATTATTATATCTAGAATGTGGTTAAAAGAAAAAATAAATATACCCCAACTACTAGGCGTAATCATTACTTTTGTTGCTGTTTTGTTGGTTGTAAGCTCTGGAAATCTTTATGCACTTATGAAACTTCAGTTAAACAAAGGTGATATTGTAATGATATTTGCTTGTACATTATATGCTGTTTATGCTGTAGGTCTTAGAAAAAAACCAAATATTGGAGCTTTAGTTTTACTTACTTTCTTTTCGTATGTAGCATTTATTGGATCTTTACCTGGATTATTTTATGAAACTTTTACCAGCAATTTAGTTTTGCCAGGTATAAAAGGTATAATTATTTTAAGTATTATAATTATTTTTCCATCTTTTTTGGCGCAAATATTTTTTATGAAAGGAGTTGAAAAAATTGGGCCAGCAAGATCAGGCCTTTATACTAACCTAGTACCTGTTTTTGCCTCTATTTTAGCTGTTCTTCTTCTTGGTGAGTTATTTAAATTGTATCACTTAATTTCTTTAATTTTAATTTTCTTAGGAATTTATATGTTTGAAAAAAAGAGAGATCAGGTTAATTAAGTACATAGATTAGAAAAACTTATTATTAATTTTATTGACTGGTTATAATTCATGTTTTTAGATTTATCATATAGCTCTATGCAAGGTTTAATTTTATTGGTTGCACTTATTTTTTCTGGTCGAGCTTTTAGAGAGAATTGGATAAAAAAAGGCAAAAATTGGATTTACAAATCTTGGTTCTTTGGATTAATTTCTTCTTTATCTTTTTTAATATTAGCACTTATACCAATGAAAGGATAAAAAGTTAGTTATTTCTTTTGCAATTTAGTTGGTCAATAAGAGGATTATTAGGATCTATATCCTTATTACATATTGAGCATTTGTCTGATCCAGAAATTGCATTAAGACCACCACAACTGCCTTTAATGTTTTTACCCATTAACATTACACCAAGTGACATTAATATTATGATTATAGAAAGGAGTATAAATGTTATAAAAAAAATTTCCATTTAGCTTTGATACATTATTTTGAGATTAAATTCAATTTTTACTTATATAAATTTTTAAACTGGCTACTTTTAATTTTCAATAATTTATTATCTACTTCATTCACAAACATAACAGCAATTTTTTCATTTTCTGCAACCTTTAAACCTACTTTACTGCCCATTGCAAGCAGTGCGGTTGCCCATCCGTCGGCACTCATTGCATTTTTATCTACTACCGTAACTGATTTTGTTGAGTGTGTAATCGGCATTCCATTTTTAGGATTAATAATATGTGAATATTTTATTCCATTTTTTGAAAAATAATTTTTATAATCGCCTGAAGTAGCTACTCCTTTATTTGATACAGTAATAATCTCTTTGATCAACTTCTGATCTAATTTTGGATTTTCTATACCAATTACCCAATCTGTATTATTTTTATTATGCCCTTTTGCAAATATATCCCCTCCAATATCAATGATATAATTTTTTATATTTAGATCATCTAATGTTTTAGCAATAATATCTATTCCATAACCTTTACCTATAGCTGATAAATTTAGTTTAATATCTACATTGTTTTTAAGTAATTGATTTTTGGAATTAATATGTAGCAGTTTATTTTGATTAACTAAGGTTAGAGTGTCTTTTATTTTATCCTTACTTGGAATTCTCTCAATAATGTTGTTTTTTGAATAACCAAACCCCCATAATTCTATCAATGGATCTAATGTTAAATCAAAATATCCATTACTTTTATCATTTATAATAATTGCCTTTTTTAAAACATTTATTAAATCATTAGATATATTGATTGGTTCTATAGTTCTATTGTTATTTAACTGGCTAATTTCTGAAGTTTCATCCCAATTAGATAAAATTTTATTAGCTTTAGACAAAGCATCTTTAATCTCTAATTGTAATTTTTTTTTCGTTATAGTTTTTGGAATGTCCACTAAACTTATTAAATAATAAGTACCCATAGTATTGCCTTTAAGGTCAATATTATGACTTTTATTTTCAGCACATGATGAAAATAACAAATAAAAAATTATATAGATAAAAAAATTTAAGTATGACATTACGAGTAATTACTATTTCATAAAATTATCATAAACTAATACATTATAAATTGAATGATTGTTAGTGTAAATTGTCCATTTTTAAAGCATATTAATTTAATATTTCAAAATTTAAAAAAAACTAAAAAAAATCTATATATAACCTTGTTTTTTTTTTAATATATTATATATAAATCCTAATTATTGCATGCATACATAATCCTCATTTCAAAATTTCAAAGGCTAAATAATTTTTAATGAAAAAATTCAAATTAAAAAAAGGTTTAGACTTACCGATATTGGGAATTCCGAAGCAAGTTATTAATGATATTGAACATCCTAGATCAGTTGCTGTATTAGGACCTGAATACAATGGTCTTAAACCTAAAATGCTTATCAATGTTGGTGACAATGTTGTTAGAGGTACTCCACTTTTTTGCCATAAAGACCACCAAGAAATTTTGTACGTGTCTCCCTGTAAAGGAAAAGTATCAGAAATTAACAGAGGTGAAAAAAGAGTTCTTTTAAGCGTTGTAATAGAAGTTGATGATTTTGATCATAAAGGAATAGCAATAACAAAATTACATTCAAAGATTAAAAATAAGACTGAATTTATTAAAAATTGCTTGTTTGATAGTGGTTTATGGACTTCATTCCTAACAAGGCCTTATTCAAAGGTTCCAGCAAGTGATTCAAAACCTTCTTCAATTTTTGTTACGGCCATGGACACTGAGCCGCTATGCCCAGACGCAGAATTAATTATTAATAATGATTTAAAAGCTTTTAATGAAGGCGTCAAAAAGATTTCTTTTCTTACAGATGGTAAGGTTTTCATTTGTAAAAAAGAAAATAGCAGTATTAAATTTAGTGAATTTGAAACATACGAATTTGCAGGTCCACACCCCGCTGGTTTGCCAGGAACGCACATGCACTTTCTTGATCCTCCAAACTCTGACAAAACTGTATGGTCAATTGGCTATCAAGATGTTATAGCTATAGGTAAATTATTTTCAACAGGCTTTATTAATATAGATCGCATTGTATCAATTGCAGGACCTCTTGCCAACAACCCAAGATTAGTTAAAACAGTTTTAGGTGCATCTTTAGATGATATACTTGAAGGTGAATACCCAAAAACTGAAAATTGCAGAGTAATTTCAGGTTCCGTCTTGTCTGGGTTTCATGCTGTTGATGATTTGGCTTTTTTAGGAAAGTATTCTCGTCAAATAACAATCATAAAAGAAGACAAAGAAAAACATTTTTTTGGTTGGATTAAACCACAACCTAGCAAATTTTCTGTAATGCCAGTTTTACTATCAGCGTTTAGTTTTTTTAAGTTATTTAATTTAACATCAAATTTAAATGGTGGTAGAAGGGCAATGGTACCTACAGGTGTCTTTGAAACTTTAATGCCACAAGACCTTTTACCTACCCAATTATTAAGATCATTGTTAGTTATGGATACTGACGTTGCTCAGTCTTTAGGTGCTTTAGAATTAGACGAAGAAGACGTAGCTTTATGCACTTTTGCTTGTCCTGCCAAATATGAATATGGTGTAGCTTTAAGAGAAAGTCTTCAAAAAATTGAGAAAGAAGGTTAATTAATGTCATTACGTAGTTATTTCAATTCTATTGAACCTCATTTTGAAAGAGGTGGAAAATATGAAAAATATTATCCGATCTTTGAAATGGTTGAAACAATATTTTTTACTAGTAATACTGTAACAAAAGTAGCTCCTCACGCTAGAAGTTTTGTTGATATGAAGAGAGTAATGACTTATGTTGTTATATCAACCATACCCTGCATACTTTGGGCTTTATATAATACTGGTTTTCAAACAAACACAGCTTTAGCTTCAGTTGGTTCAAATGGTGAAATAGGTTGGAGGATTGCTCTTTTAAAATTAATAGGACTTGGACTTGATCCAGAAAGCCTATTATCAAATATTTCGCATGGTTTATTATATTTTCTTCCTATTTATCTGACAACTCTAATTGCAGGTGGTATATGTGAAGTCACGTTTGCTACAATAAGAGGGCATGAGGTTAATGAAGGTTTCTTAGTTTCTTCTATGCTTTTTGCGCTGACTTTACCCGCATCTACTCCATTATGGCAAGTTGCTCTCGGCATAGCCTTTGGAGTTGTTGTTGGAAAAGAGGTATTTGGGGGGACTGGCAAAAACTTCCTTAATCCTGCCCTTACAGGTCGTGCCTTTTTATATTTTGCTTATCCAGCTTACATGTCAGGTGATTCAATTTGGACACCAGTTGACGGTTACTCTGCTGCCACTTCCTTAGGTATCTCCGCTTCTGAAGGTTATGAAAGTCTTAGCAATTATGGAATAACTTGGCTAGACGCATTCTTAGGTAACATTCAAGGATCATTAGGCGAAACTTCAACGCTGGCCATAGGTATGGGGTTAGTTTTTCTTTTGATGACAAAGATAGCCAACTACAGAATGATAGTTGGGTGTTTATTAGGTATGATAGTCTTTTCTTCTTTTTTAAATTGGATTGGTTCTGATACCAACCCTATGTTTAGCATGCCGTGGTATTGGCATTTAGTAATTGGTAGTTACGCTTTTGGTTTAGTATTTATGGTCACAGAGCCAGTTTCTGCTAGCCACACTAATATGGGTCGTTATATATATGGAGCTTTGATTGGTTTCATGGTTGTGATGATAAGAGTTTTAAACCCAGCATTTCCAGAAGGAATGATGTTAGCGATTTTATTTGGTAATATTTTTGCTCCATTGATAGATCATTTTGTAGTAATGGCGAACATCAAAAGAAGGGCTAAATTAAGTGTCTGATTCAAACAATATATTTACAAAATTTAAAAATATGCCTGTCGATGGTATTGTCAAAACAGTTATAGTTGCAACTGCTTTATGCTTTGTTTGTTCTATGGTTGTTTCTTTTGCTGCTGTAAACCTTAAGTCTATACAGGAAGTAAATAAAGCAATTGATAAGCAAAAAAATATTCTGCAAGTAGCGGGTGTTTATCATGAGGGTATTGACGTAAATAAAACATTTTCTTCATTCCAACCATTGGTCGTTGATCTTAACAGTGGTAAGTTTACTGATAAATTTGACCCATCCATTTTTGATGATAAAAAAGCAGCTCAGGATCCATTGCTAAGTATATCTCTTGAAAATGACCCTGCATCTATTGGAAGAAGAACTAACTATGCTACTATTTATCTCTTAAAGAAAGATGATGGATCTTTAGATAAAGTTATTTTACCTATCCATGGATATGGTTTATGGTCTACATTATATGGCTTTATTGCATTAGAAGATAATCTTAATGATATTTTTGGTCTTCAATTTTACCAACATGCTGAAACACCTGGTTTAGGTGCTGAAGTTGATAATCCTAAATGGAAATCTCAGTGGAAAGGTAAAAAATTAAATAATGAAAATGGCGAATTAATGATACAAGTTGCTAAAACTCAAAAATATAAAGATCATCATATTGATGCATTAGCAGGGGCCACACTTACTTCTAATGGTGTAGATAATCTTGTAAAGTTTTGGATGGGTAAAGATGGCTTTCAAAAATTTCTTTATAATTTAAAAAATGGAGCTGCTTAATGTCACAGACTAGAAAACAATTACTAGTCGATCCTCTAGTTGATAATAATCCTATAACCCTTCAGGTCTTGGGTATTTGCTCAGCTTTAGCAGTAACATCTTCTTTGAATGTAGCTTTTGTCATGTCTTTAGCTGTTATTGCTGTTACAGGATTTTCCTCCTTATTTATATCCTTTCTTAGAAATTATATTCCAAATTCCATAAGAATAATTGTCCAGATGGTTATAATAGCTTCTCTTGTTATCCTTGTTGATCAAATAATAAAAGCTTATGCTTATGAAATATCGAAAACCTTATCTGTGTTTGTTGGATTAATAATAACAAACTGTATTGTTATGGGAAGGGCAGAAGCTTTTGCTATGAAAAACACTCCTTTCAATTCTTTTGTGGATGGAGTTGGGAATGGATTAGGTTACAGCTTGTTATTAATGTGCGTAGGGGTAGTACGAGAACTTTTTGGTTCAGGTACATTATTTGGAATAACCATTTTAGACCCAGTTAACAATGGTGGATGGTATGTTCCAAATGGTTTATTATTGTTGCCGCCATCTGCGTTTTTTATAATTGGTTTTTTAATTTGGGGTGTGCGTTCCTGGAAGAAATCACAAGTCGAAGCTCGTGAGTATAAAATACAATCTTTAGAGGTCCATTAATGGAAGCCTTAATTTCATTAGCTGTAAAAGCAATATTTGTTGAAAATCTTGCACTTTCCTTTTTTCTTGGAATGTGTACATTTATTGCTGTATCTAAAAAAATTTCTACAGCTATTGGTTTAGGCATTTCAGTAATGATAGTGCAATCTATAACTGTTCCAGCTAATAATATTATATTATCATATTTGCTAAAGCCTGGGGCTTTAGCGTGGGCAGGTTTTCCTGATGTTGATTTGACATTTTTAGGCTTGATATCTTATATTGGTGTTATTGCAGCATTAGTTCAAATTTTAGAGATGATTTTAGACAAATATTTTCCACCTTTGTATAACGCTTTAGGTATTTTTTTACCATTAATAACGGTTAATTGCGCGATTTTAGGTGGTTCATTATTTATGGTTGAAAGAGATTATAATTTTTCTGAAGCTACAACCTATGGCATAGCATCTGGTTTTGGTTGGGCTTTAGCTATAGCTACAATGGCGGGCGTTAGAGAAAAGCTAAAATATAGTGATATTCCAGATGGTCTACAAGGTTTGGGTATCACATTCATTACTGCTGGATTGATGGCTATGGCTTTTATGTGTTTTTCTGGTGTTAAACTTTAAGGATTTAAATAAATGGACACTTTTATTCTCGGTATAACTCTTTTTACAATGATTGTACTCACTTTAGTTTCAATAATAGTACTAGCTCGAAGTAAGTTAGTTTCTTCTGGTGATGTTAATAGAGATACTATGATGAAATTGTTTCCTGATTTATTTTCTAAATACGCTGTAACTGATAATAGAGATTATCCTAATAAATTATCCAAAATTTTAAAAAATTGTTCACCTTTGAGTCGAAAAAAAGAACCTAACATTGCTATTCTTACACCAGGCGTTCATAATTCTGCTTTTTTTGAGCATGCCTTTTTAGCTGATCAATTGGGCGCAGAATTAGTTGAAGGTAAAGATTTAAGAGTTCTTGATAAATACGTAAAAATGAAAACTATAAGAGGATGGGAAAAAATTGATATTTTATACAGAAGAGTTGATGACGAATATTTAGATCCTCTAACATTCAAAGAAGATAGTTTTCTAGGTGTGCCTGGTTTAATGGAAGTCTATAGAAACAAAAATATAACAATAGCAAATGCACCAGGAACAGGAATAGCTGACGATAAAGCTATATATTCTTATATTCCAGAAATTATAAATTTTTACCTTGGTGAAAAAGCTATATTAAAAAATGTGAAAACTTTTAAATGCAGTGATCAAAATGATTTAAAATACGTATTAGATTTTATAGATGATTTAGTAGTAAAAGAGGTACATGGATCTGGTGGATATGGTATGTTGATTGGTCCGTTATCCAATAAAAGTGAAATTTCGGAATTTAAAAATAAAATTTTAAAAAATCCAAATAATTATATTGCACAACCAACGCTATCTTTGTCTACCTGCCCAATCTTTACAAAAAAAGGCTTATCCCCGAGACATGTTGATTTGAGACCATTTGCTTTATTATCAAACGACGGTGTGTCTGTAACAAATGGAGGCCTTACAAGAGTAGCGCTAAAAAAAAATTCTTTAGTAGTTAATTCCAGCCAAGGTGGTGGTACTAAAGATACTTGGGTATTGGGTGGATAATGTTAGGTAGTACTGCAGATTCTTTGTTTTGGATGTTTAGGTATATTGAAAGGGCTGAGAATATTCTTTGTTTAATAGAAAGTGGTTTTCAACTACATCTCATTTCTTCAAAAAATTTAAAAAACGAGTGGGATGCAATTCTTAAAACTAGTTCAATTAGACAATTTTTTGCAAAAAATAACACACAACTAGACAGTCTAAAAATTATAAACTTTATGTTTAAAGATGAAAAAAACTTTAATAATATTTATCTGTTAATTTCAAAAGCTAGAGAAAATGCAAGAAGATCTAGAGTTGCAATTACTCTTGAAGTTTGGGAGTCAATCAATACTTGCTGGCTATACTTAAAGGAACAGACTAAAAAAAATGTAACTGAAAACAAAGTCCAAACTATTATAAAAAATATCAGAGAAAAAATTGCTCTTATTTATGGTTTTTTACAGAAAACTATGTTGAAAGACGAAATCTTGAGTTTTTGTAGTTTAGGCACATATATCGAAAAATTTAATAATACTGCAAGAATATTGAATACAAGACAATATTTGCTAGTTGAAGAAAAGTTATATGGATTGGAAAATTACAATAATTTTCAATTAGAAATGATTTTAAGATCTATTTCATCATATAGGTCATTTATGTGGAAAAATCAAAACACAATAAACTCTAGAAAAGTATCAAATTTTCTAATATCGGATAAAGATATGCCAAGGTCATTAATGTTTTCTATTCAAGAAACTATAAGATGTATTAAAGTCATACTTAATAGGAATATTTATAAGAGCAAATGCTATAAAACAGCCCAAAATATTCAAAAAAAAATAAAATCAAGAAGGATGTTTTCTAATTATTATTCATTTTTAAATGATTTAATAGAATTAAATATGAAATTAGCCAATGAAATAGAGGAAGAATTTAATTTTCACTAAAAATTATGATTTTAAAAATTAAGCAAAAAATAAATTATGATATTAATGGTATAGTTAATTTTGGCTATAACAAGTTAATTCTAACTCCACAAAATGACGACAATCAAACAATTAGATCTTGGGATATTAGTATTGAAGGAGGTGTAAAGGAACTTAGTTCCTCTGATCATTTTGGTAACTTGGTCGATTTAGTGAGCATAGAAAGTAATTCTACAAAAATTAAATATGATGTTGTTGGAGAGATTGAGACTAAGAATACTAGTGGAATTACTAAAACATTCAAACAAGACTTACCACTTTGGTGTTATACATCTGACACTAAACTTACGAAGCCAGGTAATAATATAATTAGCTTTTATAAAAAAAATCCTATTGATTATAATGATTTAATTAGAAGTCTTCATGTTTTATCTAATAAAATTAAATCAAGTATAAAATATAAAAGTGGAAAAACTGATTATAAAACCAATGCTGAAGAAGCATTCAGGAATAAAGTAGGTGTTTGTCAAGATCACACTCATATATTTTTATCTATCCTTCGACTAAATAACTTACCATGCAGATATGTAAGTGGTTTTTTTCTACCAAAAAATAAAAGTCAAAATCTTGCTATGCACGCATGGGCTGAGGTTTTTGTTGAAGATTTAGGATGGATAGGTTTTGATGTATCCAACGGAGTTTCTCCTGATGATAGTTACGTTGTTATAGCTAAAGGTTTTGATTATAATAATATTGCACCAGTTAGAGGTGTTATTAATGGTGTATTCGTTGAAAATCAAAATTTAGAGTTAAGTATTGAAAAATTGGATCAATAAGTTGGATAAAAAATGACTTACTGTGTAGGACTAAAATTAAATCGTGGCTTAGTTTTTATTTCAGATACTCTAACTAATGCGGGTATAGATAATATAAATACTAATAAAAAGATGTTTAATTGGCATGAAGTTAACGAGAAATGCATTGTTTTACTTACATCTGGAAATTTAGCAACGTCTCAAGCTACTATTAATCTAATCAATGAAGGTATTCAAGACAACGAAAATAATGAAAATAACATTCTAAAAGCAAATTCGATGTTTCAAGTAGCAAGAATTATAGGTAAAATTTTAAGAAATATTTCAAGTGAATACGCATCTGACGGACAAGCTGGTGAAAATCCCTATTCGTCTACGTTTATACTTGGCGGACAATTTAAGGGACAAACCCATAAGTTATTTTTGATTTATCCTGAAGGTAATTTTATTGAAGCATCTGAAGATCAACCTTTTTTCCAAATTGGAGAAACTAAATATGGGAAACCTATTTTAGTACGAGCATTAGAACAAGATGCAACTTTTGGTGACTCTATAAAACTTTTATTGGTATCTTTTGATAGTACTATGAAAGCTAATGTTTCAGTTGGAATGCCAATAGATATATGCACAATAAAAAAAGACGAATATCAAATTAACAAACAAATTAGAATTAAAAAGAATGACCCATATTTTCAGAAAATTTCAAGTGGATGGGGAGAATCTCTCAAAAAAAGTATTAAAAAACTTCCACCATTTGATTTTTAAAAATTTTAAATAATTATTTTTTACATTTAAAGTTTAATTCTAAAGATTTAGCAACAACACTTTCACCTCCAAAATTTATTGTTTGAGGATTTAATTCTATAAAATTAATTAGTTGTAATCTTAAATCATTTGGAGTTATACCATCTGGGATACATAAATTAAAAAATTGCGATAAATAGCCAGAATTTATTGCATCTTGAATACCTAAAATATACCCCTCACAAGCAGATTGATTAGCAGCATTTGTATCTTTACATAGTGTTAGAAGTTTTGCACCACTAAAAAATTGTACATTTGATCCAGCAAAACTCATTTTATTTAAAACTGTAGTAGACATGAAACAAATACAAATTAAGAGAAGTAAACTTTTCATCTAAAACTTCCAACCGATGCCAGATGATATCGCAGGTGTATCCATCAAATGATGATAACTGACTGAAAAATTTATATATTTTTTATCTTTTTGTATTCCTAGCCCTGCAGCGACTGCCCCTTCTCCGTCAACAACAGCAGTTCCAAAACCAACATATGTCCCATCGCCTTTATTGGTTACAGTCGAAGACGCCATAGCCATACTCATAGCTCCAATTGTATCTGTATATCTCTTATTGACTGCATTAGAGGAGTTTGTAGGATTTGGGACATTAACTTTACCAACAAAGGTAGTTGTATCTGTATCATTTTTCCCAATTTGAATTCTACCAACACTTGATGACATTATATCTGATCCATTACCAATAGCACCAGCAGCGTCATCAAAAACCATTGAATTTTCACCAATATGTATTGATCCTGTGCTAGTATCTTTTCTTACATATCTTGAACCCGTTGTATCTTGTATCGTTGTAGTTGTAAGTATAACTTCTCCAGTTTGTAAATTTTTTGCCATTAATGGATTGCCATCACTATCTGTAAACGTATTTGCTTTTAGAGAGCCCGTTACAGTCATGTCACCATTTATATTCACTTTATTTGTTTCAAAATCACCATGTATAAGAGGTGTACTAGTATTAGAATTGTCAATATATAGTTTGTTGGATCCAGTTTCATTATAACCAGCCTCATAGCCTATAAAAACATTACCACTTCCACTTGAATTACTAAATCCAGAGTTATAACCTAAGGCAGTGTTTGAATTTCCAGATACATTTAAATCTAAAGCCCGTTTCCCAATTGCTGTATTATATGAACCAGTGGTATTTTCACTTAAGGATCCTCTGCCTAAAGCTGTATTATGTGAACCTGTGGTGTTAACGTACATAGATGCAAATCCTTCAGCGGTATTGTCTATTCCAGTAGTGTTAAACCGGAGAGCGTAAGCACCAGTGGCTGAATTACCATAACCAGTAGTATTATATTCCATAGCATTTCGACCAATAGATGTGTTTCTGTACCCTGTAGTATTAGTTTGTAGGGAAAATGCGCCTATAGCCACGTTTTGATTACCAGTTGTATTGGCTTCAAGAGCGTCCTCACCAATAGCGGTATTTCCATATCCTGTTGTATTTTCTTCAAGTGCATCATTACCTATTGCCGTATTCCAATATCCTGAAGTATTGCTATGCAAAGTCTTTTTACCAATTGCTATATTATTATAGCCAGTCGTATTATTATAAAGACTATTATCTCCAATTGATGTGTTGTAGTAACCAGTAGTATTTTGTGATAAAGCATTATTACCAAATGCAGTGTTTCTGTATCCAGTTGTGTTTTGATTTAAAGCATTAAATCCAACTCCAGCATTTCTGTATCCGGTTGTGTTTAATCGTAAAGTACCATCACCAACTGCAACATTTTTAAATCCCGTAGTATTACTTTGTAGACTCTCGAAACCCATTGCTGAGTTTTCGTAACCAGTTGTGTTTGCATTTAATGCATCTCGACCGATTGCTGTATTTTGATAGCCTGTTGTATTTTCTTCAAGGGAAGCCTGACCAATAGCAACATTTTTATAACCAGTTGTATTTTTTGCAAGGCTCCTTTGTCCAACAGCTGTATTTTCATAGCCCGTAGTATTATTATCTAAAGATGCTTCACCAATTGCTGTATTATCATAACCTGTAGTATTTTCTCTAAGCGCAGTGTGACCTATAGCTGTGTTTTTATATCCAGTAGTATTATACTGCAAAGAAGCTCTGCCAACTGCTGTATTCTCATTTCCAGTAGTATTTTTTTCCAAAGACCACCAACCTACAGCAGTATTTAAATAACCAGTAGTATTAGATTTTAAACTATCTTCACCTATGGCCGTATTATGTGTACCTGTAGTATTAGAATATAAACTTTGGTAACCAATTGCCGTATTACTAGAACCTGATGTATTTGAGTATAAACTTTGATATCCAACTGCAGTGTTTCTATATCCTTCAGTATTAGAATAAAGAGATTGATAACCATTTGCTGTATTATAAGTACCGGTTGTCAACGAACCAAGTGCATTAGTACCTGTGGAAGTATTAGTTGCAAATGCATTTCCAAAAATTAACAAACTTGGTAAAATTATAAATAAGCTTTTTAAAAAAGAATGTCGCAATAAAAACTCCATTAAGACAACATTAATTAATAATTAAAATATCAATATGATACTATACGGTA
>CACCSH010000018.1:0-35131 GCA_902548635.1 uncultured SAR116 cluster alpha proteobacterium | reverse complement strand
AAATTAAATCATTAATTAAAGCTGGGGTAAATGTTTTTCGTCTGAACTTTAGTCATGGTAATCATGGGGATCACCTTAAAAGAATTACTTATATACGTTCAGCTGAAAATGAACTTGGTTGTAATGTTGCAATCTTGGCAGACCTTCAAGGTCCAAAATTTAGAATAGGTAAAGTTAAAGAAGATATTAAAGTAATAAAAGGAAGTACTTATAACTTTGATAAGAAAACTGAGATTGGAGATTTTAGTAGAGTAAATTTATCTCATAATGAAATATATGCGAGTTTATCAATTGGCTCAAATATCCTTATGGATGATGGGAAACTTCAATTTAGAGTTAAAGATATTTCTAAAAATATAATAAAAACAGAAGTTATTGTTGGAGGATATATTAAAAGTAATAAAGGAGTAAACTTACCTGATGTAGTGTTAAATACAAGCCCACTAACTTCTAAAGATATTGAAGATCTTAAGTTCATTTTATATCAAGAAATTGATTGGATAGCTCTTTCATTTGTTCAGAAATTAAGAGATGTAGAGGAGGTAAAAAAATATATTGAAGATAAAGCATCTATTATTGCTAAAATAGAAAAGCCACTAGCGCTGAAAGAATTAAACAAAATAATTGGAGCTTGTGATGGTATAATGGTTGCCAGGGGTGATCTAGGTGTGGAACTACCTCCAGAGGAGGTTCCTGGAATACAAAAAGATATAATTCTTAAGTGTAGACAGGCTGGAAAACCTGTCATCGTAGCCACGCAAATGTTAGAGTCTATGATTGAATCACCTTCTCCAACTAGAGCAGAAGCTTCAGATGTTGCTACTGCAGTATTTGATGGTGCAGATGCAGTTATGCTTAGTGCGGAAACGGCTATAGGCTCGTTTCCGATAGAGACAGTTAACATAATGGACAGAATAATATTTTCAGCTGAAAACCATATAAAAATGCATCCAGGTGATGGTCCACAAAATTTAAAAGTAGAAAATTATGTTTATAACGCAGTTTCTCGTTCTGCAGTTAGTTTAGCAGAGGCTGTAAACGCTAAGGCTGTAGTAGCTTTTACGGCATCTGGAAACACTGCCTTCAGAATGGCTAGAGAGCGACCAAACTTACTCCTAGTAGTTATGACTCCAGAAGTAAAAGTAAAGAGAAAGTTATCTCTTCTCTGGGGAGCTTATTCATTTTTTAGTAAAGTTCAGGGATATGAGGCAGCAATAAAAGAGGCAAGAGAGATAATTAAAATTGAAAAACTAGCCAAAAAAGGTGATGCGATAGTTGTTGTTGCAGGTATGCCTTTCGGCGTTTCCGGTTCTACTAATTCAATAAGAGTGGTTGATATTTAATCAATTATTTTTTGCCAAGTCTTACTGATATCATTTTGTCAGGATTACTTGGTGGCTCTCCTATTGAAAGTTTCTCAACAGCGTCCATTCCAGAAATAACTTGCCCCCAAACAGTATATTGACCAGTCAAATGACTACAACCGTCAAAACAAATAAAAAATTGACTGTCACCGCTGTCAGGACTCATAGATCTGGCCATTCCAACTGTCCCGTATTTATACTCGTAATCAGAAAATTCAGCCTTCAAATTCTGACCCGAGCCACCTGTACCAATACCGTCAGGGTCACCAGTTTGAGCCATAAATCCTTTTATAACTCTATGAAAAATTATACCATCATAAAATCCATCTTTTACTAATTCTTTTATCCTTTTGACGTGATTAGGGGCAATTTTCGGTAGTGTTTCAACGACAACTTTACCTTGAGATGTTTCAATAGTTATAAATTTACTTGAATTTGCTGAAGCTTTTTTTGTTGGCTTAACCATTGTTACACACATTACCCCTAATAAAATAATAATTAATTTTTTAAACATAATTCACTCACTTTGTTGAGTAATGTATAAGGCTAGATTATTTAAAATCAACATCTTTTTATACAAGCGCGTCGATTTGTTCGTCGGTTAAGTTGCCTGGAACAATAGTTATAGGAACTCTGCACTGGTTACTGCCCTTATTAATAATATAATTTATTAACGGACCAGGGTTACCATGTTCAGTAGAAACTCCTAAAACTAAAACTCTAATGGCTTCTTCTTTGTCAATTAAATTAAATAATTCTTCGTGCGCAATTCCTTTTCTAACAAATGTTCGTGGTTTAGGTGCTCCTAACTTTTCACAATATTCGCTGAGTTCATTAAGCAATTTTTTACTTGATTGTTCAGCTTCAGATTCCATAATTTCAGTAACGCCGCCCCACAATTGCCCTTCAATAGGTTCTATGCATCGGAAAAGTGCAATTTCGCCTCCAGCAGTAGCTGCTCTCCTTGCTGCATAGTATAAAGCTTGGTGCAATTCCTTACTATCGTCAGCAACAACTAAAAATAAACGATTACTTGGTTTTAGGGTTTTAGATTTAGTTTTAACATTTATTTTTTTTGCCATCACTTCCTCGTTAAACTTTCCTAAAAATTAAATTGGTACCCCAACCTACTAAAACAGCAAGTAAAACCGCAAAAATGCCATACAAGGTTGAGTAATTTTGAGCTATATTATATATTTCTGCGCTGACACCTGACTTTGAAACGTTAATTGTACTTAATTCTTTTGATATAAGTTTACTGTTTCGATAATGCAATATTTTAACTTCAAATTGACCTGTAATGACATTAGATGGAAGGTTTAAATAAGACCTAAATAGGGCATTTTTATTTAAACTGACAGAATTTTCGTTCAAGCTCCACAATTTTGATTTTAACATATTTCTTGTAAGAGCTTCTCTCCATTCTTTTTCTTTTTGAACTTTTTTACCAGGTTGAAGTCTAATTTTTAGATTATTTAACCCAATTTCTGAAATTTTTTGAGTTTTTTGATTGAGTATTTTATTAATATCCCTATTAGATGATATATTTAAATATTTTGGAGTGTTTATATAATTCACTGATTTAGTATTCACCCAAATACCAAAAACTTTTTCCTTTTTTTGAACTGTAACTAGTCCTTTTGGACCAGTCACAACTACAATAATATCGTCACCTTTTTGACCATCATATGCTCCAAATAAAAGTATTTTAGCACCTAAAAAATCTGTAGTAATTTTAACATTTTCTTGAGAAAGATCTGCCACAATTTGATTTTTGGCTTTTACATCGTATGAGATAATAAAAGCTAAAACTAATATGTGAAGAGATGTTAAAAATTTCACTTTTGATTTACCTGCTTATAATTACTGAAAAAATGTCTGAAGGAATTGTAATTAAATCTGTTAAAAGCTTTAGGCTCACTAAAATTATGAGGGTAGACAAAATGAATCTCAAATACTCTCCTTTTAGAATATTGGTGAACCTAGAACCAACTTGGACTCCTACTACTGACCCTAATAACAAGATTGACGCTAAAACAATATCAACTGTTTGATTTTGAGAAGCTTGTAGAATTGTTGTATTTGCAGCAACAAATATAATTTGAAAAAGAGACGTACCGACCACTAAAGAAGTGGGCATTCCCAAAAGGTATATCATTGCAGGTACAATAATAAATCCTCCACCAATACCCATTAATGCTGCAAGAATACCCACTATAATGCCTATAAAAATAGGTAATAAGACTGAAATGTATAATTTTGATTTTCTAAATCTTGTTTTAAAAGGAAGTCCATGAAGCCAATTATGTTGATGAAGTTTTCCTCTAGTAACTTTCCCTTTTCTTTTTCGTAAAATTAAATTCAACGATTCTGACAACATTAAGCTTCCTATTAAAGTCAGGAAAACTACATAAGAAGATTTAATAACGAGATCCAGCTGTCCGATTTTGCCTAAAAAATTAAAAATCACAACTCCTATAGAAGAGCCAACACCACCACCTAAAAGTAAGACTGTACCCATTTTGAAATCAACATTACCTCTTTTCCAATGTGACAATACTCCAGAAACTGAAGGTGCAACTAATTGATTTGCGACAGATGCTACTGCAACTGGAGGCGGAATTCCTAAAAACATCATAATGGGCGTTAATAAGAAACCACCACCCACACCAACTAAACCCATTATAAGCCCAAGAAATGTCCCCACACCTAAAATTGCTAAAGAGTGAATTGGTTGTTCAGCTATAGGTAAATATATATACATAAAATTTTCATAATTATTTGTTCATGTATGATAATACATTATTTATATTTTAAAAATAATTATTTAGAGTAAAATTAATGATAAAGACTATATCAAAAAATGATGTTGTTAGTTGTATAACTAATGTGAAGAATGCAGGGGATAAAGATCGTTCAATTGTCAATTACTCTGAAGCAAGTATACTAGTATTATTTGTGAACAATTATGTAGAAAATAATAGTCTAATTTTAATGACTAAAAGAAAAAATAATCTTAGAAAACATGCTGGACAAATAGCATTTCCTGGAGGAAGGAAAGAAAGAGAAGATAAAGATTTAAAAGATACTGTCCAAAGAGAAACTGAAGAAGAAGTAAATATCCCTAAAGATAATTATGATATTATTGGAAAATTACCAAAATTCTATACTGGGACAGGATATGTAGTTACACCATTTCTTGCTATTATGAAACAAAATTCAGAATGGGAAAGTTTAATCAGTCCAAACTTAAATGAAGTTGAAAAAATTTTTTATCCTAAATCTTATCATCTATTATCACCTAAATTTCATATGAGAGAAAAACCTCCTGTGAATTCAAGCATGACTATGACTTGGAAAATAAATTATAATGATGAAAATATTTGGGGATTGACAGCAAGAGTTCTAGTTACCATTTCTGCAGGATTAGGTTTGAGGGAGTTTCCACCATGCGACGATATTTAATTATTTTTTTAGCTATACTTTTTTCAATAGCTCTTTTTTTCTTAACTAATTATATTTTGAAAAAACTTACAAAAAATAACACAATATTTGTTTCAACTTTAGTAAGTATTATAGGATTTTGTATGTTTATTTTATTTTCCTTTTTATATTTGGAAGGAAATGTTTTCAATCCAAGTTATTCGTATAATCCCCCATCAATCATAGATGGAAAAGTTAAAGATGGTAACTTTTCTAAATAGAAAATAAAAGGCTGTTAGATTATTTATCAAGATTTAAAAAATCTTATGAATGAAGATAAAAATATTCAAGTTATATTTAATATCGTAAAAAGTGCTAATGCTAAAGCATGGATTGTTGGTGGTGCGATAAGAGATTATCTTATTAACCAGGAAATTTATGATATAGATTTTGTAATAAATATTGATATCAATCTATTCTTAGAAAATATTAATAAAAAGAATATTAAGATCAACGCTACAAATATAAAATATAAGACAATCTCAATTATTTTAAATAACAAAGAATATCAAATTACAAGCTTTAGAAAAGATTTGATAAGTTTTGGAAGGAGTGCGTTTGTTGACTTTACTCATACTTTGTATGAAGACGCAAAAAGAAGAGATTTTACAATTAATGCATTATACTTAGATGAAAAAGGGAACTTAATTGACCCATTTGGTGGATATAAAGACATAGTTAATAAAAAATTAAGATTTATTGGGGATCCAATTTGTAGAATAGATGAAGACCACTTAAGAATCTTAAGATTTTGCCGTTTTTGTGGATCATTTCCTATTATTGATATTGATAAAAATTTAAAAGAAAAAATTATAAAAAAGGCTAAGAAGATTTCAATATTAAGCAACATGAGAATTAGAAATGAGTTATATAAAATTCTTATGGCTAAAAATTTTGAACTTTGTTTGTCAATGTTAGTTGAATTAGAATTGGATAAATACATTCTAAAAAAATTTAACAAAAGTAACAAAATATATAAACATAGAGGTTTTATAACGAAAGATTTCAAGATAGTAAATTACATCAAAGCACATGGATTGAATATGATAAATTGTGAAAAGCTTGATTTAATATCTACAGTGATGCCGCACTTATATAATTTAGAAAATTGTGACGTAATTATTAAAAGGTTTGAATTAAACAAAAGAAAAATTAAATTTCTTAATTTTATTAAACAATTGAAAAACAATGATCTTAGAGTAAATCAAAATATTATGAAAAAATTTACTTCTAAGGAAATAGAATTATATATATTAAAGCTTATTTGGAAATATAGATGTAAAATTAATAAGGTTAATAAAGGTTTTTTTATGAAAGACAGGATACCATTCAATTGGTATAAATTTGGACTATTACATGTACTTCCTATTGAAATTATTAAACAAATTGATTTATTTAATTTGGAATGGCCAATATTGACCTTAACAAGGAAAAAGATACAAAATTTACAAGATAAAACTTACTTCAAAAACATTGATGATTTAATATTTAAAGCTGAAGATTTTTGGGTTAATAACAATTTTAATAGTTCTCCTGAAAATATTTTAATTTTTTTAGAGAGTCACTTAGATAAAGAAATTAGATATGACAACTAAACTGGATATGTTAGCTAAATTACAAGAACAAAAATGTCTTGATAATGCAAACTTACTTAAAGATAAAAAAGAGACGGCAACCATTTGGTTTGCCAGCCTTCGTGATGAAATTTGTAAATCTTTTGAAGAAATTGAAAATAATCAATTAAATAAAAATACAAAAATTAACTTTGTTCAAAAAAAGTGGCAAAGAGAAGGTGGAGGTGGTGGAATAATTTCGATTATGAAAGGTAAAATTTTTGAAAAAGTTGGTGTAAATATTTCAACAGTTTATGGGAATTTTTCTAAGGAATTTAGAGGACAAATTCCAGGTGCAGAAGAAAATGGGACTTTTTGGGCTTCTGGCATCTCAGTCGTTTCACATATGACTAACCCGCATATTCCTGCAGCACACATGAATACCAGACTATTAGTTACTGGTGAAGGTGATAATAAAAAGATTTGGTTTGGGGGAGGTGGAGATTTAACTCCAACCTTTGAGGATTTTGAAGTTACGAAATTATTCCATCAAGATTTGAAAATTAGTTGTGACAGATATGATAACTCATATTATCCAAAATTTAAAAACTGGTGTGATGAGTACTTCTTTTTACCGCATAGAGAGGAGGCTAGGGGTGTTGGGGGTATTTTTTTTGATTATCTCAATAATGATAACTGGGAAAAGGATTTTTTATTTATTAAAGATGTTGGCAAAACATTTCTATCTTCGTATTCAAAAATAATAAAAAATAAACTTGAAAAAAAATTTAGTAAAAAAGATAGGGAAGCTCAATTAATAAAAAGAGGAAGGTATGTTGAGTTTAATCTTTTATATGACAGAGGTACAATTTTTGGATTGAGAACTGGAGGGAATACAGAAGCAGTTCTAATGAGTTTGCCTCCAAAAGTCTCTTGGATTTAGATATATACAAATAATTAATGTTCAAATTTTTCATTAGAGAAAATTTCGTTAAAAAAAATATTTTTCATAAAGAAAAAGACTAGAAATTTTTTAAAAGAATGTTTATATAAATACCAATAAGCGACAGGGAGATATATGTCTACTAAATCAAAAACAAAAAACCACAAAGATGAAGGTAAAAGGGATTTTTTAGTTGTGTCAACTTATGCAATGGCTGGAATTGGGGCCGCTTCATTTGCATGGCCATTAATTGATCAAATGAATCCCGCTGCTGACACTTTAGCCCTTGCGTCTACTGAAATTGATTTATCTTCTCTAGAAGAAGGTCAGGCCATTACAGTTAAGTGGAGAGGCAAACCTGTTTTTGTACGTCATAGAACTGCAGAAGAAATTAAGAATGCTCAAGAAGCTTCAATAGATGACATGAGAGACCCAGAAAAAGACTCAGATCGTGTTACAAATGAAAAATATATAGTATTAGTTGGTGTGTGCACACATTTAGGCTGTGTTCCACTCGGTCAAAAATCAGGCGATGTTAAAGGACAATATGGGGGTTGGTTTTGTCCTTGTCATGGCTCTCACTATGACCATTCTGGTAGAATTAGAAAAGGCCCAGCCCCTACAAATTTGGCAGTACCTTCATATGAATTCTTATCAGACACTTTAATTAAAATTGGTTAATTTTTTTGTTATTAGGAGTAATTAATGTCGAAGGCTAAATTTAAAAACCCTGTTGTTAAATGGATTGACCATAGGTTGCCAATATTTTCTTTTATGGATCATGAGTTAAACCACTATCCAACCCCAAAAAATCTAAACTATTTTTGGAATTTTGGCTCTCTAGCAGGTATTGCTCTAGTGACAATGATCATTACTGGAATTGTTTTATCAATGAATTATACAGCTCATGTAGATTATGCATTTGATTCTGTCGAACGAATAATGAGAGATGTTAATCATGGATGGCTTATTAGATATATACATATGAATGGTGCAAGCTTCTTTTTTATAGTTGTTTACATACATATTTTTCGTGGGCTTTATTATGGCTCTTATAAAGCGCCTAGAGAGCTTTTATGGATTTTGGGTGTGCTAATTCTTTTACTAATGATGGCTACAGCCTTTATGGGTTACGTTTTACCATGGGGACAAATGAGCTTTTGGGGCGCTACAGTTATAACTAATTTATTTTCAGCTATCCCATTAGTTGGAGAAAGTATAGTAACATGGTTGTGGGGAGGATTTTCAGTTGACAATTCAACCCTTAACCGTTTCTTTTCGCTTCACTTCGTTTTACCTTTTGTAATTGTTGGCGTTGTAATACTTCACCTTGTTGCTTTGCATAGATTTGGGTCGAATAATCCTATAGGAATTGATGTAAAAGGTACTCAAGATACACTGCCATTTAATCCTTATTACACTATTAAAGATTTATTTGGACTAGGTGTGTTTTTAACGATATTTGCGGCGGCTGTTTTCTTTTTTCCAAATTTTATGGGGCACCCTGATAATTACATTGAAGCCAACCCCATGGTGACCCCTGCCCACATTGTGCCTGAATGGTATTTCCTACCTTTTTATGCAATCCTTAGAGCAATTCCTGATAAATTAGGAGGTGTTCTATTTATGTTTGGTTCTATAGCTGTATTATTTGTAATCCCCTGGCTAGACAGATCTTCGGTAAGGTCTTCCCAGTTTAGACCAATTTTTAAGATCTTCTTTTGGATTCTTTTAGCAGATTGCGTATTACTAGGATATTTAGGGGCAATGCCTGCAGAAGGTATTTATGTTATATTATCTAGAATAGCTACCGCTTATTATTTCTTTCACTTTTTAATTTTATTCCCATTATTACCTTACATTGAAAAAACGAAACCTCTACCGATATCAATATCCGAGCCAGTTTTGAGTGGTTCGTCTCCAGCTTCAGCTTTTGCCTTTAGGGAGAAGAAATAGATGAACGCAAAACCTTATTGGTTTAAAATTAAAAGGTTTATAATTCAATCTTGTACTATTTTATCCTTATTTTTTTCTTCTCAAATATGTTTTGCTGCTGGAGAGAAAATAACCTTCCCCAAGCTCGATTGGTCTTTTTCAGGTATCACAGGAACTTTTGATCGTGCGTCTCAGCAAAGAGGACTTCAAGTATATAAAGAAGTATGTGCTGGTTGTCATGGTATGAGACTTTTAGCTTACAGAAATTTAAAAGCAATTGGCTATAATGATGATGAAATTAAGGCCTTTGCCTCTGAAAATAGTGTTAATACTCTCAATGATGATGGAGAGGTGGTTGAAAGAGAAGCTAGACCAAGTGATAAATTTGTTTCCCCATATCCCAATGAGCAAGCTGCACGTGTAGCTAACGGAGGAGCTTATCCACCAGACTTATCATTAATAGTTAAGGCAAGGTCTGACGGTGCTAATTATTTGCACGCTTTATTAACTGGTTATGTAGACGCTCCTGATGAACAAAAAATTCCAGATGGAATGTATTATAATAAATATTATCCAGGAAAACTTATAGGTATGCCACAACCCTTATACGAAGACGGCGTTGAATATGCAGATGGAACTAAGGCCACAGCAGATCAAATGGCCAAAGATGTAACAGCATTTTTAGCATGGGCAGCAGAACCTGAAATGGAAGACAGGAAAAGACTTGGTATTTCAGTTATTTTATTTTTACTAGTGCTTACCATCTTATCGTATTTAGCAATGAAGCAAATTTGGGCTCCTATAAAAAACAGATAAATTATTATAAATTAACCCTTAAAAATTTTAATGTTCTGTCTAAAGCTACTTTAGTACTAACTCGACAATACTGCTTCCTATGATCACAATTAAATCCATGGTCTGCTGGATACGTATATGTAATAACCTCTGGTTTGACTGATTTAAAAACTTCAACACTTTCTATTGGTATTCCTTGATCTAATTCACCAAAATGTGTCAAAACTCCACATTTAGGTTCAAGGTTTTGAAGTTTAGGAATGTCACCGCCATAATAGCATACAGATGCCGACAAATTATTTGATTGGCAAGCCATTCTCCATGAAAGAGATCCACCCCAACAATAACCTATTATACCAACTTTACCCGCAGAAGACACGACTGAAATAGCAGCATCAATATCCTTGAGAGCATTTTTGTCACATAATTCTTTTAATTTTCTTCCCTTATTTACACCATTTTCATTATATTCAAGTTCAACACTATTTTCTATTCTATCAAATAATGCAGGGGCTATTGAAAGATAACCTTTACTTGCGTATAAATCAGTCACTTCTTTAATGTGTTTATTAACCCCAAATATTTCTTGTAATATCACAATTCCTGCTATTGGTTTTTCTGAAGGTTGAGAAATATATGCTGAAAAAATATGATTATCTTCTGCTTTAAGTTCTAATAACTCACCCATTCTTTTACTCCTATTAAACATTAAATCTAAAATGGAAAACATCTCCATCTTTTACAACATAATCTGCCCCTTCAACCCTCATTCGTCCTGCATCCTTTGCAGCTTGTTCACTTTTTAAATTTAAATAATCGTCACACGATATTGTTTCAGCCCTTATAAATCCTTTTTGAAAATCTGTATGTATTATACCGGCTGCCTCTGGTGCGGTGGAATTATTCTTTAAAGTCCAGGCTCTAGACTCCTTTGGACCGATTGTAAAAAAGGTTATTAGATCTAGTAATCTAAAACCAGTTTTAATAAGTCTGGACAGACCAGATTCTTTTAAATTTAAATCTTTAAGAAATTCATTTTTCTCGTTATCATCTAACATAGCTATTTCAGCTTCTATTGATCCTGATATTATGACTGCGTCACAATTTTCAACGCCAGCTTTGTCAAAAATAGTTTTTGTGAAGTTATTTCCTTTGGCGGCATCATTTTCATTTACATTGCAAGCATATAATACTGGTTTTGATGTTAATAAATTAAAATTTTTAATTCTTTTTATTTTATCAAGAGTTAAATCAGCTAATCTTATTGGTTTACCATCCGATAAAAAAACTGACAATTCCTTCATTAGAAGCAGGTCATTTTTTGCATCAACATCATTAGATTTAACTTTCTTAGATAAATTTTGAATTTGGCGATCAAGACTTTCCAAGTCAGCTAACATTAATTCTGTTTCAATAATCTCAGCATCTCTAAGAGGATCTATACTGTTTGCAACATGCGTAATATCTGCATCTTCAAAGCATCTTAATACATGAACTAAAGCATCAACTTCTCTTATGTGAGATAAAAATTTATTCCCTAAACCTTCACCCTTACTAGCTCCACTTACAAGTCCAGCTATATCTACAAATTGCATTTGTGCTGGGATTACCTTTTGAGATTTAGCTAATTCAGATAGTAATTTTAATCTACTATCAGGAACTGCTACTATACCAGTATTAGGTTCAATAGTACAAAAAGGATAATTCGCAGCTTCAGCTGTTGCTGTCTCCGTAAGAGCATTAAATAAAGTTGATTTTCCAACATTTGGCAAACCAATAATTCCACATTTAAATCCCATTAAGCTATCCCTAAAGTTTTTGTTTTAAAAACAATCTTTATCATTTATTAATAAAGATATATTTTTTGAAATTTTATTAATTGTGTCGTCAACCCATTTAATTTTTTCGTCCGAAGAAAAGTCAGAAAGCACCCAACTTGAAATGTTTTCATTTGTTTTATTTTCAAATATTTTTGATGGCCTAGAAACTCCTACTCTGACCCTATTATAATCCTTGCCAACTAACTTATCTATGCTTTTAAGACCGTTGTGTCCATTATGACCCCCGCCAATTTTAGTTTTTATACGACCTTGATCTAGATCAATTTCGTCGTGTATGACATATATTTTATTTATATCGAAATTATAGAAATTTTTAAATTCTTTAACAGCTATGCCAGAATTATTCATGAAGGTTGTTGGTTTAATTAAGAAAATTATATTCCCATCTATTTCGGATTTTGAAAATTCAGAATTAAATCTTTTAATAAATTTGGGAAAGTTATAAATGTCTTTTATTGCATCTACAACTTTAAAACCTATATTGTGCCTATTATTATTATATTGTTTTCCAGGGTTCCCTAAGCCAACTATGAGAAACATTTTAAAGTTTACTATTCATTAACATGTGATAGTTATTTCTAACTATCACTCTTGTTTTCTTCAGTATCTTCGGCAGTTTCTTCTTTATCTTTGTCTTCATCTTCTTCTGCATCACCTAAACCACCTCTTGGTGCAGCTATTGTTGCTACTGTAAAATCTCTGTCTGTAATTGTAGGGGTACAACCTTCTGGCAGACTTATTGAACTTATATGTATTGTGTGACCAACGTTAAGACCTTCTAAATCAACTGTTATTTTTTCAGGTATTGAAATAGCAGGGCAATTAAGTTCTACTTGTGCTCTTACTATATTAAGAACACCACCCATTTTTAATCCTGTACATTTATCTTCATTTAAGAATTCTACGTTAATACCAACAGCTACAGTTGCATTTTTAGTAACCCTTAAAAAATCAACATGTTCTGCCTCTTCTGAAACAGGGTGTTGTTGGATATCGCGTGGTAATACAAAATGTTTTTCATTATTAACTTCAATATTCATAAGTTGGCTAAAAATACCAGGTTTATGCATTAATTTACGCCATTTATTGGCATCTAAAGTTATGGGTAAAGCAGATTGTTTGTTTCCATAAATAACTGCAGGAACTAATCCTGCACGTCTTGCAGCTCTGGCAGACCCCTTACCAACCTGACTACGAGCTTCAGCTTTAATATCAATAGTTTCCATTAGTTATCTCCTTCTAAAAGTCTTCTACCTCCAGGGGTGTAAAAGAATAAAGCATTCATAGCGTTTTAATTAAAAAATATAAAGTAAATAATATAAAAATTATTCAAAAAGGCTTGATACAGATTGTTCTGTGTGGACTCTACGAATAGCTTCACCAATAATCGGTGCAATAGAAATTTGTCTTATATTACTAGATATGCGTACAGCATCTGTTGCTTTTATAGAGTCAGTAGTAACAAGTGAGGTTAAAGGGGAATTACTAATATTACTTACAGCTGATCCAGACAATACTCCATGAGTAACATAAGCATCAACACTTAATGCGCCTACGTCAATTAAAGCCTGAGCCGCTTTACATATTGTTCCTCCAGAATCAATAATATCATCAACTATTATACAGTGATGATTTGAAACATCACCAATGATATTCATGACTTCTGATAAACCTGCTTTTTCTCTTCTTTTGTCAATTATTGCTAAATTAGCATTTATTCTTCTTGCGATAGCCCTGGCCCTTACAACACCACCTACATCTGGAGAGACAATAACTACAGGTTTGTTTTTATATCTACCTTCAATATCTTTTACAAACACTGGAGCTGCAAACAAATTATCAGTAGGTATATCAAAAAAACCTTGTATCTGACCTGCATGTAAATCCATGGTTAAAATTCTGTCTGCGCCAGCTTTAGTTATTAGGTTTGCAACCAATTTGGCAGAAATGGGTGTTCTTGGCCCGGATTTCCTATCTTGTCTTGCATACCCATAGTAAGGAATTACCGCTGTAATTCTTCTTGCACTTGCTCTTCTAAGAGCATCTAATGATACAAGTAATTCCATTAAATTATCATTCGCAGGATAAGAAGTTGACTGTATAATGAACATATCTTCACCTCTAACATTTTCTTGCACTTCAACAAAAACTTCCATATCAGAAAATCTTTTTACGTCTACTTTAACAAGTTGAGAATTAAGTGCCTTAGAAATACTCTCTGCTAAATTTATATTAGAGTTGCAAGACAGTATTTTCATTTAGTGTTATCCCAAGATAATTCCATTAATTTAATAGCAGTCTCAACAAAGTTATAGCAAGATAAATTTAATAAATTATTCCTTTATTTTATATGAACATTAAAATAAATAATCCAAAAATCATTAACATAAAAAAAATTATCAAGTGTGGCATCTTAGTCCTATTTTAAAATTCCAATCACAGAGATATGACGACCTGTCATGCCTTTTTTTGACGAATTTTGGTGAGAAGAATGTCTATGACTGAAAAATAAATTATTACCATATGTATTTATATTAATATCACAAATTTTATTGATTTTAGATATTTTTAAACTCTCCTTTAATAATAAAGGTAAATCAAATAAGTATTTATTATTATTCATTTGAGATAAAATAGAATCATTTCTTTTAAAGCTTAAGGTTTGTTTAACTATATTTGCTACATCATCTTTTATTTCATATGACTGTTTTTGTATGGTTGGACCAATTACAGCTATTATATTTTTTCTACTTGCCCCAATTTTTTCCATACTTATTATTGTAGCCTCAATAATGTTATCTATTGCACCTCGCCAACCCGCGTGACAAGCGCCTATAGTTTTTGATTGATCATCATAAAATAAAATAGGTGCACAGTCAGCACCAAGAATTGATAAACCTATACCTGTTAAGTTAGTCACCAAACCATCAGCATTTAGAGAATTTCCTAGTTTATTCTGATTGTTAATAATCAAAACGTTAGATGAATGTATCTGATTTAATTTTATTATTTTTTTTAATCTAAGTTCATGACTAACTAATCTTAGATTTTCTTTTACATTATTTTTATTGTCATTAACATTAAAACTACAATTAAGTGAATTAAATGGATATTCAGAAACTCCTCCATTTCTTGTAAAAAAACCATAGCTTAAACATTTATTTTCTAAATTTATATGCTGTATTTTTTGTATCGGCATGAATTAGTTTACTTTTTAACTGCAGTATAAAATTAATTTAAATTAAATTCTTATTGTTTTTATAAATTATAATGATAAAGCATAAGCCAATTATAATCATTGGTAATGATAAAAGTTGTCCCATTGAAAAATCAAGGTATAAGTATCCAATTTGAATATCTGGCTCCCTAAAAAATTCTACAAAAAAGCGAAAAATTCCATATAAAAATATAAAGCATCCTGTCATTAATCCTTTGATTTTAAAAAAATTAGTCATATTCATCAGCAACCATAATATAATAAACAAGATCAAACCTTCAAAAAAGGCCTCATAAAGTTGACTAGGATGCCTTGGTAAATTCCCTCCTTTTGGAAATATCATCCCAAATTTGTGATTTGTTATTTTACCGTATAGTTCACCATTGATAAAGTTTGCTATTCTTCCAAAAAGTATCCCAATTGGGGAAACTATAGAGATTAAATCAGACAAAATCATTAAAGGTATTTTGCTTGATTTACTTGAATAAATTACAGCAATTACAACACCTATAAATCCACCGTGAAATGACATCCCACCATTCCAAATTTTTAAAATTTCTAATATGTTATTAAAATAATACTCAGGATTATAAAATATTACATAACCTAATCTACCTCCTAAGATAATTCCAATAATACAATTACTAATTAAATCGCTTATACTTTTATTGCGGATTTTGATATTTTTAAATTTTATAATTTTCAATATTAAAAACCAGCTTAAAACAATCCCGCATATGTAAGAAATAGCGTACCAACTGATTTTGATTATGCCTAAGTCTATAGCTACAGGGTTAATATTTGGAAAATCAAACATATATAACAACATTTAATTAAATTAATTAATAATTTAAAGTATATATGTTACGATAATTAAAATATAGTATTATAAAATCCATTCGTTTAAGGCAAATTTATGAAAAAGAATTATTTTTTTTTAAAAGATACTGCGTCTGTTATTACAGGAGCTCTTTCAACATTTTCAGATTTAAAAAATGAAGTGGATAATATTATTAAAAGTAGGTTTGAAAAATTTATTAATTCTCAAGGTATTGTTAGTAGAGAAGATTTTGAAGCTCTTGTTGACAGACATGAAAAATTAAATTCTGAATTTAATCTTTTAAAAGCAAAATTAGAAAATAAAAAGACAATTGTAAAAAACAAAAAGTAAATTTTGTTGTATAATCAGCATGTAGTATATTATTCTTTATATTTATCAATATATAGTATATGTGGATATTATGAATGATGCATTGAAGAACATAATTTTTACTCATAAAATATCCAATATTTTCCAAAAATATCATTGGTTAATTTCTTCAAATTCTGATAAAAATTTTCATTTTAATTATCAAGGTGAAATTGCTGATTATTATTTAGTAGTAAGTTATAATTATAATTATATACAGTTTGATTATACCTTAGATATAGAAGTTCCTAGAGACAAAATAAATGAATTACAAAAGTTGATAGACTTTGTTAATCAAAAAACTAAAAATGGATTTTTCATTTATGATCTGGAAGTCGACAAAGTTAAGTTCCACATAATCAAACAGTATTTTGTAAAATTAAAAAATAAAACTATAGAAGATGTTATTGAAGAAAATTTAAATTTAACGAATTATTTATTTCGTAATTTTACACTGGCAACACACAATTTAATGTACGCAGAAAAAACAGATCAGAATTATATTGAATTAATGTTTATGGAAGTCGAAGGATACGCCTAGATCTAATTATGCTTAAAAAATAATTGTTACAATATGTTAGGTAAAATATGAAGAATGTAGTTTTATTTGGATTTGGAAAAATGGGATCATCCATTTTAAAGGGATGGATACTCAAAAGTTTAAATTTTAATTTCTTTGTTGTTGAAAAAGAATCCTCTTTAAGAAGTACTGCCGTTAATGTTGGTATAAAATCATATGAAAATTTTGAGCAATTGTTAAAATTTGTTGATGAAGAAACCATTGATATAATTTTTCTTGCTGTTAAGCCACAACAAATGAGTGAAGCAATTAAGGTTTTTTCTAGACTTAATTTTTCTAAAATATTATTTATTTCAATCGCTGCGGGTCTTTCTTTTGATTGGTTTCAGTCAAATCTTAAAAAAGATATAAAACTTGTTAGAGCAATGCCAAATTTACCAGCTTCAGTAGGTTTTGGGGTAACTGGTTATTGCAAAACTAATAATGTAGATAAGATAGAATTACTTGATGTACAAGATTTATTAAGCGCTTTTGGAAAAGCAGTTTACTTAGAGACTGAATCTTTTATTGATGTTGTAACTGCTATATCTGGGTCTGGTCCAGCTTATGTTTTTTATTTTGCAGAGGTATTATCTAAAATAGGTCTGAATCAGGGTTTATCAAAAAAAAATGCAAATGCATTAGCTATACAAACTATAATAGGTTCGGCAAAATTGTTAGAAATGTCAAATATTAATCCCAAGATACTAAAAGAAAACGTAACTAGTCCTGGTGGGACCACAGAAGCAGGTTTAGAAATACTTGCATCTGAGGATTATGGATTATATAATTTATTGTATAAAACAGTTAGTGCGGCAAAAAAAAGGGCTAAAGATTTAAATTCTAATGGCTAAACAGTTACATGAAAAATAAAGATCAAGCTTTAAAATGGAAATTATGCGATACATATTTTTCAATTTTAAACGCTGGAAACAAAAACTCAATAACTCTAGAGGAGATCTGTTCAAAAAGTAAAGTCTCCTATGAGGAAGCAAGAAAAATAATACCTAAAGATTTTGTTCATAACCCATTTTTTTTTTTAAAAATACTTGTTACTAAGCTAGATGATGAAGCTTTAGAAGAATTTAAAGCTGATGTATTTGAAGATTCAATATCAACTACTTATGACAAAATTTTAGAAGGCATAACTTTAAGGTTTGAAAAGCTTTTAGAGTATAGATCAGCTTTAAAAATCTTTAGTGCAGGATTAGATCGTAAAGCTGAAATCTTTTTTAAACTTTTACAACAAAATTATTCTTTTATGTTTAACCTTTTGGAAATAGTTGAAAACAAACAAAATTGTGGTTTAAAAACAATTAAGTCTGTAGCTTTGAATATTGTATTTATAAAAGGAATGGAAGTTTTTTTAAAAGATGAAAACAACAACCTAGACTCAACTCTGAGATATTTAGATAAATATCTAAAAGATATTGAGGATGTTGGTTTTTTTACTGGTATTATTAAAAAGTAACTACAAAGGTAGTAATAACCTGACTCTTAACCCGCCTAAAGGACTATCTTCCAAAATAAGTTCTCCACCATGATTAAGTGCTGAATTCTTGGCAATTGATAAACCTAGTCCAGTACCACCAGTTTTATTATTTCTAGAATTATCCAATCTTGTAAACGGTAATACTACCTCGTCTCTTTTATCTCTGGGTATTCCTGGGCCATTATCATCAATTATAACTTCACTATGATCATCAAAAATTTGAATTTGGGCATTTGCTTTACCTGCGTATCTAATTGCATTGGTAAATAAATTTATCAGAGCTCTTCTTATTGATTGAACTTGAATTGGAAAAATTGGAATATTATCTGGTGGTACAGCAATATTTATTTTTTCTCCCTTAGGATCAGACGTCTTAGCGGCTTGTTGTAGTAACTTAAATAAACTTGCATCAACCATTTCCTCTTCTCGTTCATTCCTTGCAAAATCTAAATAGCCATCTATCATTTTTTCTAATTCTATTAGCTCTTTTTCAAAATCTTCTCTAATCTCTTTATTATTATCCATAACTGCTAATTGAAGTCTCATTCTGGTTAATGGAGTTTTTAGGTCATGACTTACTCCAGCTAAAAGTGATGTTTTCTCAGAAATTTGTTTATTTATTCGATGTCTCATCGCTTGAAATGCTCTTCCAGCTATTCTTACTTCTGTTGCACCCTCAATATTATAGTTTTCTACTTCCCTTCCAAAACCAATTTGACGTGCTGCTTTTGCAAGTCTTAATATTGGGCTTACTTGTTTTCTTAGAAAAATAATTGCCACAGAAAAAAGTATCACTGATGCACCTACTGACCACATAATAAAAGTAATACCCGTAGGAACAAATAACCTTTTATTATCTATATGCATTCTTACTATTCCATTTGCTAGTTGTATATCTACATAAAATTGTCTTGAATTCTCAATTGTAGATAAATAGAAAGGTTCCTTTATTCTAGATTCCAAAGAGGATCGAAAATTTTTAAATTTAGCATTAAATGATTGATTGGGCTTTAATATACCCCCATCCAACCAGTAGAAAATAATATCAAAGTATTGTCTTGCTCTTACAGCTGATAAAGCCCTTTGATTCTTAGAGGGCTCGTTTCCAAGCTCATCAATTAATAGACCTAAATCTTTTGCTAAATTTTTTGACATATGTCTAGATACCCAATCCCAATGTCTTTCATAGAAAATTGACACGGAAATAATTTGAACAAGAATTATTGGAACAAGTATAATAGCTAACATTCTTCCAAATAAACTTTTTGGTGTTATGTTGCGTAATCTCATTATCTATACTTTTTTTTAATCATTATTAATTCTGTCATCGTGCGTATGTAGCATCCAGCCTATCCCTCTAACTGTTTGCAGATAGATGGGGTATCTTTGATCATCTTCAATTTTACGCCTTATTCTTGCAATTGCCACGTCAATAGATCGAGTTTCCATATTACCACCAAGTGAGTCATTAATATCATCTCTAGAAAAAGCTTTATTTGGAAATTTACAAAAACAATTTAACAATTTCTGCTCAGATGTAGTTAAATGAACAGGTAAATCATTTTTATATAAGTTTAAAGATTTTTGATTAAAAGAAAATGGGCCAAATCTAGTATTATCTTCAATATTAGTTTTCTTAAGATTTTCAGGACGTCTTTTAAGTATATTTTGTATTCTTAGCAATAATTCTCTTGGTTCAAATGGTTTGGTCATGTAATCATCTGCCCCATACTCGAGACCATCAAGTCTATCCTCAGGATTTGACATAGCAGTTAACATAAGAGTTGGTATTGAATTCGTTTGTCTTATTTCTTTTAAAAATTCCAGACCATTTTGCCCTGGCATCATTATATCGATGACTAACAAGTCAAAAATTAAAGTTTCCATAATTTTTTTAGCTTGCTGGGTATTTTCAGCGTCGGAAACTCTAAAACTATTATTTTCTAAAAATATTTTTAGTAATTGTCTAATTTTTTGATCATCATCAATTATTAAAATATGAAAACTTAATTTTTTTAGATCTTGATTATACATTTTACAAAAACAGGTCAGTTCACATTGAATTAATTATATTTACTCAGCAATAAATCTTAAAAAAGATAAAAATACTAAAATACTTAATTAATTACAAAACTTATTTCTTAATATTTGATTATTTAACTATAATGTGGATTATGAATTATATGTAAATTAGGAGGGATTTTTCTTGGATAACTTTTCATTTGATAATCGTGATGGCTATATATGGCATAATGGAAATTTAGTTGAATGGAAAACAGCTAATATTCATGTATTAAATCATGGTTTACATTATGCTAGTTGTGTTTTTGAAGGTGAAAGAGCATATAAAGGTAAAATTTTTGAAACAAAGAAACATACTGAACGGTTGTTTAACTCCGCTCATTCACTTGATATGGAAATACCTTATTCAAAAAATGAAATAGAAAAAGCAAAAGATCTTTTGCTTGAAAAAAATTCATTGTCAGATGCTTATGTAAGACCAGTGGTTTGGAGAGGTAGTGAAATGATGGCTGTTTCTGCACAATCAACTAAAATAAATGTAGCTATTGCTGTTTGGGAATGGCCAAGTTATTTCGATCCAGATCAAAAAATGCAAGGGATCAAACTTGATATTGCTAAGTGGAGACGTCCAAGTCCTGAATGTGGACCCGTTCACGCTAAAGCTGCTGGTTTATACATGATTTGTACACTCTCCAAACATGAAGCAGAAGCAAAAGGTTATAGTGATGCAATAATGTTAGATTATAGAGGCCAAGTTGCTGAGGCAACAGGCGCTAATGTTTTTTTTAGAATGCCAGATGGAAAACTCCATACGCCATTAGCTGATTGTTTTCTTGATGGAATTACAAGAAGAACAGTGATGAAACTTGCTGAAGAAAATGGTATTGAGATTATTGAACGAAAAATTATGCCAGAAGAAATGGCTGAGGCTAAAGAATGTTTTTTGACAGGTACAGCTGCAGAAGTTACTCCAGTTCAATCAATTGGAGATTACAAGTTTAAACCAGCTGAATTTTGTTTAAAATTGACAAAAGCTTATTCAGATTTGGTTAATGGTAGTTAGAAAAAATTCTAAATAAACCATTTTTTTGTTGCTTCGTCGTCAGATAAATTATAATCAACCCATTTTTTTTGTTTGTTATTTTCTTCAACTTTCCAAAAAGGAGCTTTTGTTTTTAGCCAATCCATTATAAAATTACAACTGTCAAAAGCGTTTTGTCTATGTTTTGCAGACACACCAACAAAAACAATTTGATCTGAGGGCAATAATTTACCAACTCTATGTATTACAGTTACTCCAGTAACATTCCATCTTTCACAGCTTTGTTTAACAATTTTTTCAATTTCTAATTCAGTCATTTCAGGATAATGCTCAAGTGTCATTGAATCTATTAAACTATTGTTTCTTTCATCAAAACCTCTCACAACACCAACAAAATTTACAATTGCACCTGTTTGATTTTCACGTAAAATTTTAGTCTCTTCTGAAACATCAAAATCTTTATTCTGTATTTTGATTTTGACTGGAATCGTTGTTTTTTTATCCATCTATCCTCCTGTCACAGGGGGAAAAAAAGCTATTTCGTCATTATTACTTATTTTTGTTTCAACAGAGCAATATGTTCTGTTTACAGCAATTTTAATTAAATCTTTTTTTACAAAAACTTTTTTGTAATTATCGTTTAAATTATTTAAGTAATTAATAAGTTCACTTATGTTTTTTACATTATCAGGTAGTTCAATAAGTTCTTCTGATTTACCAATATGTTCTCTAATCCAAGAAAAGTATTTTATAACCATTACTCACTCTCATTTTTATTATTTTTAAAAAATAAAACTAATTTCATAATATATTGAATTCCAGTTACAAAGGTAATTATGGCTGCAACCCATAGAAAAGTATATGAAATAATGCCTAACGCTTCGATATTATAGGAAAAATTATTTGTTCGCCAAACTAAAAAACTGCCACAGGCAATCAGTTGTATTGTGGTCTTCCATTTTGAAAGAAAGGTTACTTCTAAGGTAATATCATAACCAGCAATATTTTCTCTTATACCGCTAATTAAAATTTCTCTCAAAACGATTATAAGTGCAGGTATAAAAGCGTAATTATATTCGAACATATGCTCTGAAGCTAAAGCAAAAATTAATCCAATTACCAAAAGTTTATCAGCAATTGGATCTAGAATTTTTCCAAAATTGGATATAACTTTATATTTTCTGGCATAAAAACCATCAAAATAGTCAGTCATACCAGCTAAAATTAACAAAGGAGTAGCAACTATTGCACCAATTTCACCGCCATAGATAACAATTAAAGGAAGTAATAATGCTGTTATACATCTGAACAAAGTTAAACCATTAGGTATTGTGCTTTTAATTAAACTTTCTTTTAACATTTACAGCCTTACTTGACATCTATTTTGCTATTACAATAAAGGTAAAATCTATTATAGTTAAGCAATTATTATTAATTAAAAAAGTTAAATACTTTTTGTGCTGTTGACTTGTTAATTCCTTCAACTTTTAATAAATCCTTTAAGCTGGCTGTTCCAACAGCTTTTGCTGAACCGAATTCTTCAAGCAATGATTTCTTTCTTTGAGCACCTATACCGTCTATTTCATCTAATGGGTTTTGAAATAATCTTTTTTTACTTTTAAGTCTATGACCAGTAATGGCGTATCTGTGAACTTCATCCCTTAATTTTTGAAGAAAAAATAAAATTGTGTCATCTTTTTCAAATATAATTTTATTGTTATACTTGGTATAAAAGCTTTCTCTTCCTGCATCTCTTTTTATACCTTTAGAAACTGCTAATACTTCAATGTTTTCAATTTTCATTTTTTTAAGTACGGATAAAACACTATTTAAATGACCTTTCCCTCCGTCAATTATCAATAGATCAGGATAATTTGAGGAAGCTTTTCCAGTAAACCTTCTTTCAATGACTTCTTTCATCATTAAATAATCATTATTATTCAGAGTTTCAGTATTTTTTGATGAATTTTTGTTTCTCCACTCAGAATTTATATTATACTTTCTGTATAATGATTTCAAAAAACCATCCTCATTAAAAGCTATCATTGCACCGACGGGTGATTTACCTTGATGGTGAGAATTGTCATACACTTCTATTTTTTTTATTTTCTCTCTAAAATGGAAGGCATCTTGAAGTTTTAATAAATTTTTTTGATTTGATGATTTTTCATAGATTTTTCTATTAAGGTTTTCTTCAGCATTTTTCAGGGTAGAATTAATAAGTTCTAATTTTTTACCTCTTTGAGGAGACTCAATTTCAACTTTAAATGCATGTTTTGCTCTCAAAAATTCTTCAATGAGATATTTATCTTTAGGATACTCATTAACAAGTATACTTTCTGCTGGAATATTTTTTTCGTAGAATTGGCATATAAATGCGTGCATGATTTCATTTTCATTAACATCAGTCCCATTTCTTCCAGGATTAGGGAAATAAGATTTAGATCCGTAGTTACAACCATTCCTAATGATAGTCATTTGAATTACGACTTTATTATCAATTTTTTTTATTACTAAAAAATCAATATTTTTAACGTTTGGTATATTAATGTTTTGACTTGCATTTACTTCTGTTAGAGCTTTAACTCTATTTCTAAAAATTGCTGCAGCTTCAAAATTTTGTTGATTAGACGCATCATACATTTTTTCTATTAAATTTTGTTTTATTTTTTTTGAATTCCCATTTAGAAAGTCTTTGGCCTCAATTATAGTTTTTTTATAATTTTCTTCAGATATAAAATTGACACAAGGAGCGCTACATCTTTTTATTTGATATTGTAGACAAGGTCTAGTTCTTGATTTGAATATATTATCATTGCAAGTTCTCAGTAAAAATGCCTTTTGCAATGTTTCAATTGTTTTGTAAATCGTTCTTTTAGATACAAATGGTCCAAAGTATTCTCCTCTAATAGTTCTTGATCCTCGATGCGAAGATATTTGTGGAAATGGGTGTGACAAATTAAATAATATAGAACTAAAACTTTTGTCATCCTTAAGTAGTATATTGTAAATTGGTTCGAACTTTTTAATTAAATTCGACTCTAATAATAGAGCTTCAACCTCAGAAGACGTAATAATGATCTCCATTTTAACTGTACTTGAGACCATGTATGTTAGTCTTGAGTTAAGTCTTTTTGGCTGAGTGTAAAAACCAACTCTATTTTTTAGATTTTTTGCTTTACCAATATATAAATACTCTTCGTTTTCTCCCAACATCTGATAAATTCCAGATTTGTCAGGAATTGTTCTTAATTCATTTTTTATAACCTCAATCCCATTACTAAGAGAAGGTTTAGTCTTTTTTTTCATATAGCAAATTTTGCACCTTAAATTAATTTTAATAAATAGTTTGTTTAGTTCTTTTTACTAAATTTACTTCTGTAATTTTCTTTAGGAGCAACCATCAATCCTAGTTCTTTTTGTTGCAAGATTTTTATTTTATCTCTAATTTTTGCAGCCTCTTCAAATTCAAGGTTGCTTGCTGCTTTCTCCATATCTGACTGAAGTTCATGAATTGATTGTTTTATACTTTTTCCAACATGTTTAGAACTTTTATTCTCTTCACCTTCTTCACTAAGATTTTCTAATATATTAGAAATTTTACTAATAACTGTTTTTGGGGTTATTTTATTCTTTATATTATAATCAATTTGTTTTTTTCTTCTTCTGTTTGTTTCATCAATAGCGTACTGCATTGATCCAGTTATTGTATCAGCATATAATATGACATTACCTTCAACATGTCTTGCTGCACGTCCTATAGTCTGAATAAGTGATGTTTTTGATCTAAGGTATCCCTCTTTATCAGCATCTAATATAGCAACTAGTGCGCACTCTGGAATATCTAAACCTTCTCTTAAAAGATTAATTCCTATTAGCGCATCAAAAATTCCTAATCTCAAATCTCTTATTATTTCAATACGTTCAAGTGTGTCTACGTCTGAGTGAATGTACCTTACTTTTAAACCAGCCTCAAACATATACTCACTCAAAGCTTCAGCCATTTTCTTGGTTAGTGTGGTAATTAAAACTCTATTTCCTTTTTTAGATTGCAACTTTGTTTCATGAATTAAATCATCAACTTGAGTTTTAGTAGGTCTTATAGTTATTTTAGGATCTATAAGACCAGTTGGTCTGACTGATTGTTCAATAAATATACCATTAGTTTTATTTAGTTCCCACTCTCCAGGAGTGGCTGAAACGTGAATAGTATGAGGTCTAAAAGCCTCCCATTCTTCAAATTTTAGAGGTCGGTTATCTAAGCAAGAAGGTAATCTAAAACCATATTCTGATAAAGTAGATTTTCTTCTAAAATCACCTTTATACATCGCACCTATTTGACTTACTGTTATATGGCTTTCATCTGTAAACACAAGCGCGTCGTCAGGTAAATACTCAAAAAGAGTAGGTGGGGGTTCACCAGGATTTCTACCCGACAGGTATCTACTGTAATTTTCTATTCCTGGGCATGTCCCAGCAGCAAGCATCATCTCAAGATCAAAATTAGTTCGTTGCTCAAGTCTTTGTGCTTCAACTAATTTATTGCTTTTGTATAAGAAATCTAAATGATGTTTTAACTCCTCTTTTATAGACTTTATAGCTTCATTTAAAGTTGGTCTCGGTGTGACATAATGAGAGTTAGCATAAATTTTAATCGAACTTAATTTTGACAGTTTCTGCCCTGTTAAAGCGTCTACCTCAAATAAATTTTCAATTTCATCACCGAATAAAGTTATTCTCCAAGCAACAGTTTCTAGGTGTGCTGGAAATATCTCTATTATATCTCCTCTTACTCTAAATGTACCTCTTACAAAGGACATATCATTTCTAGTGTATTGAAGTTCAGTAAATTGTCTTAATAATTTTTGTCGTGGAAAATCTTGTCCTTCTTCTAAAGTCATTGTCATTTTTGAGTATGTTTCTACTGATCCAATACCGTAAATACAAGATACCGATGCGACAATAATAACGTCTTTTCTTTCAAGTAAAGCTCTTGTTGCAGAATGGCGCATTCTATCAATTTGATCATTAATACTTGATTCTTTTTCTATATATGTGTCTGAACGAGGTACATATGCCTCTGGTTGATAATAGTCATAGTATGACACAAAATATTCAACAGCATTTTCAGGGAAAAAATCTTTCATTTCTCCATAAAGTTGCGCTGCAAGTGTCTTATTAGGAGCCATTACCAATGCTGGTCTATTTAGTGAATTAATGACATGGGCCATAGTAAAAGTTTTACCTGAACCTGTAACACCAAGTAAAACTTGATCTTTTTCATTATTATTAACACCCGAGATTAACTCGTCTATTGCTTGTGGTTGGTCTCCAGTAGGAATAAAGTCAGATTTTAGATTAAAATTAGATTTCAAAGAATTTGAAATATTATAATTTAATTTTTCAATGTTGTTCATTTTTATTAAATACGTAATTAATTTGGCATTAAAAGCTTTATATCAAAAAATTACCTATTAATTAATAAAAAAGATTTTTAACAACTATATTTTGTAGTAGATCTTAATAATAACTAAGTTTCTTTTTTTGGAGTTTAAATATGACTTTTATTTCTGACAGTTTGAATAGAATAAAACCTTCTGCAACAATGGTCATAACAGCCAAAGCAGCTCAATTAAAAAGAGAAGGAAAAAAAGTTATTGGATTATCGGCTGGTGAACCTGACTTTGATACACCAGATCATGTAAAGGTAGCTGCTATAGATGCAATTAACAAAGGATATACAAAGTACACGAACGTAGAGGGCATACCAGAACTTAGGCAAGCCATAATTGATAAGTTTAAAAAGGATAATGGTTTGAGTTATTCAATAAACGACGTGATTGTAGGTACTGGTGGGAAACAAATTTTATTCAACGCACTGGTTGGTTCTATAAATAAAGATGATGAAGTGATAATTCCAGCTCCATACTGGGTATCATATCCTGATATGACTTTGTTAGCTGGAGGTAAGCCTGTTATTATAAGTTGTACTCAAGAAACAGACTTTAAACTTACAGCTAAAGAATTAGGACAAGTTATAACTAAAAAAAGTAAGTGGTTGATATTAAATAGTCCGTCTAATCCAACTGGATCTTGTTATTCTAGAAAAGAGCTTGAAGAAATTGCTGACGTTGTGAGAAAACATAAAAATTTATATGTTATGACAGATGACATATATGAATATATAGTTTATGACAATTTTGAATTCTTTACATTTGCTCAAGTTGCTCCTGATTTAAAAGATAGAGTGTTAACTGTAAATGGTGTTTCAAAAAGTCATTGTATGACGGGTTGGCGAATTGGATATGCAGTTGGTCCTGAAATATTAATCAAAGCGATGATTAAAATTCAAGGACAATCAACTTCCAATGCCTCATCCATTTCACAGTATGCTGCTTTGGCAGGAATAAGTGGAAGTAATGACTTTTTAAAACCTTGTTTAAAAGCTTTTGATGAGAGGAGACGTTTTGTCGTAAGTAAACTCAATAATATTCAAGGTATAAGTTGTTTGTTACCTAAAGGAGCCTTTTATGCTTATCCAAATGTTTCTGGCTTAGTAGGAAAAAAAACAAACGAAGGCATAATATTAAAGAATGATACAGATATTGTTGAATGGCTCTTAGAAACAGCAGAAGTAGCAGCCGTACCTGGAGTAGCTTTTGGATTAGAACCTTTCTTTAGAATTTCATATGCAACAAGTTTAGACTTGTTAAAAGAAGCGATGAATAGGATTGAAAAAGCAGTATTAAGCTTATCTTAAAAATTATGGAGTGGAATGTGTTTCTTAAAAAAAATAAGGTTTGGAATTTAAAAGAAAGCAGTATTACAAGCGAAAGTATTTTTAATTCACGACGAAAAACTATTAAAAATTTAGCTATAGGCTCCTTAATTGTTCCTAGTGCGTCATTAATTCCTTTTACAGCATTTAGTTCATTTTATCCTCCAAAAAATAACAATTTCTATAAAGTTGACAGAGGTCTTACAAAAGAAAGCCTGGCAACTACCTATACAAACTTTTATGAATTTGGCTCAAGCAAAAATATTTGGAGAAGAGCTGCACAGCTTAAAACAGATCCTTGGATATTAACAATTGATGGATTAGTAAATAAACCATTAACTATAGATGTTAACGATTTACTAAAAAAAATTGGTGGAATTGAAGAAAGAGTTTATAGATTTAGATGTGTGGAAGCATGGTCAATGACTGTGCCGTGGGCTGGTTTTCCTGTTAATAAAATCATATCACTTGTTGAACCAAAGACTGATGCTAAATTTGTAAAGTTTGAAACTTTTTTTAACCCAGATATTGCGCCAGGACAAAAACAAAAGTGGTATCCATGGCCTTATCAAGAGGGTATAACTGTTGAAGAAGCAAAAAATGATTTAAGTTTTATTGCCACAGGTATTTATGGCAAAGAATTACCTAATCAGAATGGTGCTCCATTTCGCTTAATTCTTCCATGGAAATATGGTTTTAAATCTATAAAATCAATTGTAAAAATTAGTTTTGTAAATAAAAGACCTATAGGTTTGTGGGAAAAACTTGCACCTAAAGAATATGGATTTTGGGCTAATGTTAATCCAAATATACCACATCCTAGATGGTCACAAAAGTCTGAGCAACAATTAGGAGTTGATGGAAGGATACCCACGGTTATTTATAATGGATATGGCGATTACGTTGCTTCCATGTATAATAAATTAGAGAAAAATTTGCAGAATAATCTTTTTAGATAAACGTATGTAAATCTGTTTATGAAAAATAATTCTAAAGTTATGAATAATCATTTTAATTTAGGTAATGCATTTTATGACATTGCTAAACCAGCTCTATTCCCCAATCATATTTTAAGGTTTAGAAATAACAGGGCTGCTAAACTAATTGGTTTTGATGACCTGTCAGATGATGAATGGATAAATTATTTTGGGAAATTTTCTAAATATCCTGGAGTGAATCATGATCCCTTGGCTTTAAAATATCATGGTCATCAATTTGGACATTACAATTCTGAATTAGGCGATGGAAGGGGTTTTCTATTGGCACAATTTTTAGATAAGAATAAAAATTTATGGGATCTAGGAACAAAAGGATCTGGACAGACAAAATATAGTAGAGGAGGGGATGGAAGACTAACATTGAAAGGAGCAATTCGTGAATTATTAGCTACAGAATTTTTATCTGCCTTAGGTGTGGCAACTAGCCAAACTTTATCTATAATTGAAACAGAAGAGAAACTTCAAAGAAATGACGAGCCATCTCCGACTAGATCTGCAGTTTTAGTCAGGAGAAGTAATGGTCATATAAGAATTGGTACTTTTCAAAGATTAGCCTATTTAAATCAACAGGATAATCTCGAAATATTAATAGATTATTTAAGAGATAACTATTTTACTCATATTAATAAAAGTAGTAATCGTGATGTTTTTATAGAGACAATTTTTTTAGAGTGTGTAAAAAATATTGCTAACTCAATGGGTAAAATTATAATTTCAGGTTTTGTACATGGCGTCTTGAATACGGATAATTTTAATGTGACTGGTGAAGTTTTTGATTTTGGTCCATGGAGATTTATACAATATGCAAATCAAAATTTTACTGCGGCTTATTTTGATTATAATGGCAGGTATTCATTTGGCAGGCAGCCAGAAGCAGCATTGTGGGCTTTAACTCAGTTAGGTAAAAGTTTCAATAAGTTAATTAATGAAAAAAGAATTATTGAAATATTAAACGAATTTTCCACAACTTTTCACTTATCTCTCAAAAGACATTTTTGTTGGAGAATTGGAATAAAGGATATAGATGCTAAAAGTCTAAGTGAGATTATGAATGTTTTGTTAAACGAAAGTGAAAAACATAAAATAGAATTTGCATCCTTTTTCTATGATTTCTTCGGTGGTAAAGAAGCAGTAATAGACTGTTTGAAGACTAATTATGGAAATAAATACAAGGTTGAAGGATTTTTGAAAATTACAGATATTCTTAAAGACAGTCAATCATCTAAAGGAGCTTTAGAAAAAAGAAAATTAATAAATAATAATAGAGAAAATATGCTCATAGATGAAGTGGAGCAAATATGGGAGGAAATTAATAAAAATAATAATTGGAAATTATTAAAGAAAAAAATTAGTAAAGTCAGAAAATTAGGTAACTCATTAGAGTCCCAAAAGCTTGTTAACTTTTAAAATAGTTTCCTGATTGGTTTTCAATGTATTTTTGTAATAATGAAATAATTGCCCTTCAAATTTTTTTAAAATTCCTAGGTCCTCAAGATTATTTAAAAAATTAGAAATTTTACCAGTTTCTTTTGAAAACTTTGATACAAATAATGGTATAGGCAATGTTGCAGTTTCTGAAACCATATTAACACTATCGCTGGTTACTATAATATAATCAGCTATTTGCAAAATTTCTGGATAAGGATTTTGTTCAGTTGAAGTAACTATTTGAAAATTTTCATCATGTTTTATAAATGAATAATTTAAAATTTTAGCAGCCTTTAAAGGTGTACGTCTAGAAAGCAAAACAAGTAACTTACAGTTAAGATTTTTTGTCGCTTCAAGTACTTTCATGCTTAAATGATAATAATCAAAATTCTTTGGTTTATATCTTTTACTATTCCCGCCAATCATTAAAAGAACAAGATTTTTTTTACTTCTTTTGATCAGATTTATTTCTCTTTCTTGAAATTTATTCAATTCATTAAAATTAAAGAAAGTAAGTGCTCCTTTTGTTTGTATAACATTTTTGGCAGTTATGTTGTCGTGTTCTGGAATAAGTAATAAATCAAAATATTCAAAAGGTAATTTTGGGTTTTGAATATGAATATTTTTAACTCTATCTTTCAGAATAAATTTTAAAGCAATTGAAACTCCAGCCATTCTTTTGCCGGTTGTAATTATAAAAGAAGGCGGAGATTTATTTTTTAGTAAATGGTCTTTAACAGAAGAAATAAATAATTTTCTGATTAATGGAAACTTTTTTAAAAAATAAGGTGGATTATATTTAACTAATTCAAAATTAACATTCAATAATTTGGCAAGTGCTAGGGACTGATTTTCCATTCCTTTTGTTCCATCGCTTATTACCCAAGCATCGATTTTTGTTGACTTTTTCAACGTCTAACTCATTAAAATTTATTATATTCTATAATTAAATTATTTTCTGAAATAAAATTGTATATATGTACTCATTATAGTAATATTATTACAATTTATTTACTAAATACTATAAAGAAATATTAATAAAATGAAAAACGAAAAAACTAAGTTGGATAGTATTGATCTTATGATACTAAGCGAATTACAAAAAAATGGTAAAATCAGTAATGTAGAACTAGCTCAAATAGTTAACATTTCTCCCCCATCATGTTTAAGACGAGTTAAATCTTTAGAGAACAGCAATTTCATTCGAGGTTATAACGCTATTTTAAACCCAGAACTCTTAGGTTTTAAAGTAACAGTATTTGCTCATGTAGGACTTGAAAGTCAAGCTGAAACTGATCTAAAAATTTTTGAAAATTATATCTCTCTTTTTCCTGAAGTAAGAGAGTGTTATATGCTTGTTGGAGAAGTTGATTTCCTCTTAAAAATTGTTGCTAAAGATTGGGATCATTTTCAAACATTCTTAACAAAAAATCTTACCCAAGCTCCTAAAGTTAGCAATGTTAAAACTTCATTAAATATAAGAAGTATTAAAAGTTTACCTGAAATTCCATTTGAAATTATGTCGGAATAACTTCAATTGACAATATTTCATAATGTTTAGTTCCACCAGGAGTGGAAACAACAACGGATGCACCTTCTTCTTTGCCTATTAATGCTTTAGCTATTGGTGAAGCTGTTGATATGAGTTTCAACTCCAGATTAGCTTCATATGGTCCCACTATTTGATAATCTATTTCTTGATTATTCTCTTCATCTAAGATTTTGACTTTAGTCCCAAAAGTTACAGTTTCACCTGATAATTTACTAAGATTTATTACTTCGGCTCTACTAATTACATCCTCGAGTTCTGTAATTCTTCCTTCGATAAATGATTGTTTATCTTTTGCAGCGTGGTATTCAGCATTTTCTTTAAGATCACCGTGTTCTCTGGCTACGGCAATTGCCTGTATTACCTTAGGTCGTTCAGATTTTTTTAAATCACTAAGTTCAGATTTAATCTTTTCAAGCCCAGATAAAGTAAATGGTATTTTGTCCATATTAAATTTCCCAAAAAAAATAAATCATTTTCTAAACTTATAATACAAATTATACACTATTCAAAGTATGATTGAAGGGATTTGATTTTTAAATGTTTACTTTTTATGGATTTTATAGCTAATGCAGCTGCTTTTGCACCTTGAAGAGTAGTATAATAAGGTATTTTATTTATAAGTGCAGTTTGTCTTAGAGAGAAACTGTCTTTAATTGAATTTGTTCCTTCTGCAGTATTAATAACAAGCTGTATTTCTTTAGATAACATTGAATCAACTGCATTTGGTCTACCCTCAATTACTTTTTTAATATATTTAGTATCAACATTATTATCATTTAATTTCTTAGCTGTTCCACTTGTAGCGCATATTTTGAAACCTAAATTTTCAAAGTCCTTTGCAATCGCAACAATATTCTTTTTATCATCATCCTTGATGGAAATAAAAACTTGACCTTTTAGGGGTAAATTAATGTTTGCACCAAGCTGACTTTTTGCAAAAGCTTCACCAAAAGTTGATCCTATTCCCATGACTTCACCAGTAGACTTCATTTCTGGTCCCAGAATTACATCTGTTCCTGGGAACCTTGCAAAAGGAAAAACAGCTTCTTTTACAGATATGTGTTTCATTTTATTTTGGGTAAGTTTAAATTCTGATAATTTTTTTCCTGTCATAATTTGAGATGCTATTTTTACAAGAGGAATACCAGTTGATTTAGCAACGAAGGGGATGGTTCTGCTACCTCTGGGATTTACCTCTAGTATAAAAATTTTATTACTTTGAATTGCGAATTGTATATTAATAAAACCGATGACCTTTAATCCTTTAGCAAGTTTTTTAGTTTGTAAAATTATTTCGTTAATAATTAGTTTATCAAGGGTTTGAGGCGGAAGAGCACAAGCTGAATCACCAGAATGTATACCTGCTTCTTCTATATGTTCCATAATGCCTGCAATAAATGTTTCTTCTCCATCAGATATAGCATCAACATCAACTTCAATTGCGTTTTTTAAAAAACTATCTATAAGTACAGGATTATTTCCAGATACCTTTACAGCGTCATTTATATATATTCGCAACTGGTCATTATTATATACTATTTCCATAGCACGACCACCAAGAACATAACTAGGTCTTATCACTACTGGAAAACCAATTTTATTAGCTATTTCAATAGCCTCGTTTTTACTACTTGCAACATCATTTAGTGGCTGATTAAGTTCTAATGTTTGTAGTAGTTCTTTAAAGCTCTTTCTATCTTCAGCTAAGTCTATTGCTTTTACAGATGTTCCTAAAATTTTTATTCCTGCTTTTTCTAGACCGGATGAAATTTTTAGAGGTGTTTGTCCTCCTAATTGCACTATTGCTCCAATTACCTTTCCATTTTTATTTTCTTTTTCAATAATAGAAAGAACATCTTCATGAGTTAAAGGTTCAAAATATAGCTTATCGGACGTATCATAATCAGTAGAAACTGTTTCAGGGTTACAATTGATCATAATAGTCTCGTAGCTTGCTTCTGTTAAACTGTACGCTGCGTGAACACAACAATAGTCAAACTCTATACCCTGACCTATTCTATTTGGACCTCCTCCAAGAATAATAACTTTATTTTTTGTGGAAGGGTAAACCTCGCATTCATTAATATTATTTTGCTCATAAGAACTATACAGGTAAGCTGTTTCAGAAAAAAATTCGGCAGCACATGTATCAACTCTCTTGTAAGATGGAAAAATTTTAAGTTTATAACGAAGCTCAGATATTTTCTGGACGCTTAAGTTAGTTAATTCTGATATACGTTTATCAGAAAAACCCATAGACTTTATGTTTCTTAGAAATATTTCCTCTAGAGGAAATAAATTTTCTTTTAATTTTTCCTCAACATTTATTATACCGGCTATTTGTTCTAAAAACCATTTATCCCATCCAGTAATTTTTGAAATATCTTCAATTGAGACTTTATATCTTAATGCTGTTGATATTCTTAAAATTCTTTCAGGAACTTGTTCAGCTAACCAGCCAGATATATTGTCTTTGTCATTTAATGCTTCATTTTGAGATGGAAAAGGTACATCATTTAAACCAGATAAATCTGTTTCTAGAGATCTAAGAGCTTTTTGAAGAGATTCTTGAAATGATCTTCCAATGGCCATTGCCTCTCCTACAGATTTCATGGAAGTTGACAAAAAATTATTACTTCCAGGAAACTTTTCAAATGTAAAACGAGGTATTTTTGTAACCACATAGTCAATAGTAGGCTCAAAACTTGCAGGTGTAGATTTTGTAATATCATTTTGTAATTCGTCTAAATTATATCCAATGGCAAGTTTGGCAGCAACTTTAGCTATAGGAAAACCAGTCGCTTTTGAAGCTAAGGCAGATGATCTACTAACTCTTGGATTCATTTCGATTACAATTAATCTTCCATCAATTGGATTAAGCGCAAATTGTACATTTGATCCACCAGTATCAACACCAATTTCTCTAAGTACCGCAATACT
>CACCSH010000017.1:0-35726 GCA_902548635.1 uncultured SAR116 cluster alpha proteobacterium | reverse complement strand
TGTACTTAATAGATTAGCACTAAACTCATAGCCATTTGTATCAGTTGCATCTACCTGTGAACCATTAACTAAAAAGTTGTTTACACTACCAGTTGTATCCTTAACCTTATACTTAGTTATTGTATCATTATCAGGGTCATTCACGCTGACAGCACTTGATATATTCTTAATTGTGTTTTTCTTAATAGATTGATTAGCAATACTAACAATTGGAGGATTGTTGGATGAAGCTTCTGTTGTTAACATAAAATTTGTCCAGTCACCCCACCTAGTACCATCATAAGCTGCTATTTGTAGCGTCTGTGTCCCTGGACTGTCATCTCCTTTAATACTCAAAGAACTTAACGCAGAAGCTTCAAATGAGTAACCAGATTCATCGACATTTTCTAAAATTTGTTGACCATTAACCAAAAAATTACTTTTAGAACCACTCTTAACACCGTTAAAACCATTTCTGTCATTAATTTTATAACTTAAGATTGTGTCAACGTCATTAACACTTACAGCGCTTGAAATGTTTTTTATCTTAGCAGCCTCAACTTTTTGATCAGAAATAACGACAACTGGTATATCATTAAAAATACTTTCAAATATAAAACTAGTCCAACTACCCCAATCTTTCCCATCATAGGCTGCAATTTCTAACGTTTGTGTGTTATCTCCAGAATTAGCTTGAATACTCAATGTATTTAAAGCAGAAGAATTAAATTCGTAACCACTTACACCAGATGCATTAACTTTGCTATTATTCACCAAAAAAGCATTTGCCATACTACCTATTCTGTTTCTTACTCTGTACTTAGTTATTGTATCGCCGTCACTATCAGTAGCTTTTATTAAAGTTGAAATGTTTTTAATAAAATTATGTTTCATTGATTGTTTATCAATTGGACTAATTACGGGTCCGTTATTAGGTGTGCTTATAGAGCGGGAATAAAATGGAGACCATTCTCTTCCATCATAAACACGAAATTGAATTGTTTGAGTAAAATTAGAACTATACCCTTTAATATGTAAAGAGTTCCATTCATTAGAAGATATTTCAACGCTTCCATTTGGAGTAAACTCTCCTAAATTATCTGTTTTAAAAGTATAACCGGCAGAAGAAGTTTTTATTTCATATTTAGAAGCTTTATCTCCATCTGCATCCTGAATTCTGAATTCAAAACCTCCACTGCCTACTTTATACCATTTATTTTCAGTCAAAAAAGGAGGTTTCGGTAATATTAAAGACGGTTTGTGGTTGTAATGTGTAATGAGCTTAATGTTAAACCAATCACCCCATCCATAACCGTCATAAGCGGCTATTTGAACATTAACTGTTCTTGCAATACTGTCAGGAACAAGAGTTAATGTATTCAGAAGCGAAGCATTAAATTCATATCCTAAATTGTTTGCATTAACTATGTTTCCATTGACCATGAAATGTTTCAAGTTTCCAGTGGTATCTTTTATTTTATATTTAATTATATTGTCACCGTCACCATCCGTAACTGAAACTAAGCTTCCAATATTTTTTGTTGATCCAATCCTTACAGTATACTCGCTAGACAAACCACCAACCACTGGGAATTTATTCAAGGTTGTAAAAGTTAAATTAGCCCAATTGCTCCAATCCCCATCATATGCTGCTACTTGTATTTTTTGAATGGAAGGTGTTGGATCACCTTTAATTGTTAGATTTGTTTTACCATTTTCATCCAAACCCATATCAGATGGATTTATTTCATATCCATCTGCCCCAGAAGCATCTATTACATTATTATTTAAATAGATATTATTAATACCTTCAGTATCCCTTACTCTCCATTTCGTAAGTTTATCAATTGGCATATCTGCATCACTTGAACCTAAATTTACAAAATTTAGTATTTCTCCTCTATAAGCACTTGTAGCACTATCTCTAACTACTGGAGCACGATTAACTGTGTTTAATGTGAAATTAGTCCAATCTCCCCAATCAGAACCATCATAGGCAGCAATCTGAAGTGTTTGTGAAGTAGGTGTTGATGCATCACCTTTTAAATATAGTGAGCTTAAGTCTGAACTACCCCAAATATAGCCATTACTTCCTTTAACATGAGGTGACCATATTACATTAGTGCCCTTTTGATTATCGCTAAAATTATTGATGCCAGAGACGTCTCTTATTTTGAAATTTGTAATTGTGTCCCCGTCAGCATCACTAACGCTAATTTCACTAGACAAATTCTTAATTACATTTTTATACATAGTTTGGTTTGCAACATTCACCACAGGTGGTCTGTTTGCTTGTATTGTTGCTAAAGTAAAGCTCTTCCAATCACTCCAATCTTTTCCGTCAGTGGCTCGTATTTGAATAGATTGTGTGGTGTTACTATTATCAGCTTTAATATATAAGTTATAATTGGCATTATCAGATATTACTTTTCCATTAATTGGATATCCACTTGAAGTGTCAATTAAGGACCCATTTAGTTCAAAATTATGATTTCCTACATTATCTTTTATTTCATATTGGAGTGCCAAACGTTTATTAGTACCTTGGCAAGTATATGCGTTCTCCTGAGTGCCATTGGGCAAGGTGTCCGTTAAATGTTCGTATGTGCAAAGAAAATCTTTAAATAACCTTTTCTTAGTTGCTCCATTAAGATTAATATTATTTACATTTACAGAAGGTTTATAGTTTTGCATATTAGATATATTAAGATTTGTCCAATCACTCCATGCTTTACCATCATAGGCTGCAAATTCAAACACTCTAACAACAGGCTCGCCAAGACGATTACCCCGAATGATTAAATTACCAAAATCTTTCGCTGACATTTCAACATCAGAACTTGATACATCAAAAATATTTATCTGGTGTTTGTCTTGTCTAAAATTTAAAGCTCCTACATACTGCTTTATTTTGTATTTAGTTACTGCATCTCCGTCAGCATCATTATATGTTAGATAATCTACTGGTTTAAACCACGATTTACCAGACATCTCAACACTTGTAGCGCTTAAAGTAGGAGCACTGTTGGAGGCTAATGATCTAAAAGTAAAATTAGTCCAGTCGCCCCAATCTTTACCATCTGATGCTCGTATCTGCATTGTTTGACTAGATGCACTTGCATCTGCTTTTATTTGAATATATCCACTATTAAATTTTGGATAAAAAATGTATCCAGATGAAGCATCTACCTGACTACCGTTATAATAAAAATTTTGAAAACCAGTAGTATCTTTAACTTCGTATTTCATGGCTATTTTATGGTTATCTATTGTTTTAACATTCTCGTGACTAGTATCATTTAGATGGTCATATGTACCCAAGAAATCTTCAAATAGACGTTTGGTTTGTCCGGTTCCAATTGTTATATTATTTACTGAAAGAGTTGGTTTTTTTAAATTTGCCATGTTGGATGTAGTAAAGCTAGCCCAACTACTCCAGTCAGTTCCATCATAAGCCCTTATTTTAAAAGTTTCTGAATTAGCTTCACCATATTTATTCCCTCTTATGACAATGGCCTCTAATTTGTCGGCCGCAAATTCATAATTACCACCTGACATATCAATCGGACCTGTATACGTTGTAGAGTTCGTCCAAAAGTTTTGAGTTCCAGTATCAGCCTGTATTTGATACTTGACTGCAGCGTCTCCATTAGCATCAGTGTATGATATAAATTCATTCAGAGTTTTATAATAAGAAATACTCATATCTGTATCATTTGCAGTTACAACGGGTGCATTGTTAGCGAATGAATTGGACGATAGTACTAATGAAGAAAATATAAAAAAAGACAAAATAAGATTGAAAGCATTTTTAACAGAAAAAATATTCTTGATCGCGTAGCCAATAATTTTACATATAAAAACCTTCATTATTACATACGCTAAAAAATTTATATATATATATATATATATATAAAATTAGTTAACATATTAAACAAGATCTTTTTAAAAACTTAATTATTTATATATACAATAAATAACATTTGCTAAAGGTTAAGTTTAAATAATAAAATATTTCAAAATTAATTTATTTTGGAGATTAAAATGTCTATAAAGCCTTATGGAAGTACAGCTGGACGAAGCCACGGTGAACCAGGTTATAAGGTACGTCCTTCAAATAAAACAGTGGATGCTCACTGTCACCTTCATGTTCAAGAGGCAGCTGACATTGTGCAAGGCTTATTTGATCAACAAGATATCCCTGCTTTTAGACATGCAAATCAAGTTACAACTAATCAAAATATTCAACAGGTTAAAGATAGATTTATGGATTTAACTAATGTTGAAACTCGATTAAAAAAAATGGACTCACAAGGTATAGACACTCAAGCACTCATACCTGTTCCCTTTCAACATTACTGCAATATTAAAAGTGATTCTGCATTTAAAGCTATAGAAACAATAAATAATAAACTATCTGAGACGGCTAACTCCAGAAAAGACAGGTTTGTGGCATTAGGAACTCTTCCAATGCAAAACGGTGATCTTGCTGTAAAGGAGATGAATCGATGTATTAATGATCTTGATATAAGAGGATTTCAAATAATTACATTTCAAGATGGAAAAGAATTATCACATCCCTCATATGATGGCATTTGGGAAACTGCTTGTAAGTTAGATGTACCTATTTTTCTTCATCCAAATGGATATCCTGAAGGCGAAAGGTTAAAGGATCATTATTTTATCAATATTATTGGTAATCCTATGGACACTACTGCTGCTCTTCACCATTTAATCTTTGATGGAACAATGGAAAAAAATCCTAATTTAAAAATATTTGTGGCTCATGGTGGTGGATATCTCCCAGCCTATTCAGCAAGAATAGACCATGCTTGGGGAGCAAGACCAGACTGCAGTGGTTATAACTTAAAATATAAACCGTCTGACTATTTAAAAAGAATGTATTTTGACACAGTTGTTTTTTCATTTGATCAACTAAAATATCTTATTGATAAATATGGAGCTGATCACATTATTATGGGAACTGACTATCCGTATGATATGGCGGAAGATGACCCGATTGAACATGTTATTGGCACAGAAGGCTTAACTGAAAATGATATTTCTCTTATTACTGGAGGAAATGCCTGTAAGTTGTTTAAAATAAAGTAAATTTTTACTTAAAAAATCTTTATTAATGATAAGTAGGCATGATTTTTTTTGCAAACGTCCTTAGGTGTTTTATTCCTCCACCTGCGTCCACTAATAGCAAATACCCTACTCCATTATCTTTTAATTTATTTAGACGTTCATGTATTTCCTCTTCCGTTCCAATTAAAGCGCCATTTAGGGCTTCATCAGGTCCCTTAAATGTCATTATACTTGACACATTTTTACCATCTGGCCTTTCTGACAAATGATCAACTTTTGATCTAGCAATCATTCTTTTTTCTATAACTTCCATTTTTTCTTTTTCATCTTTAGCTATATATAAAGCCCTTGCTAGGGCTATTCTATTATATGTGTCGTCATTTAATTTGTTTTTATTCAATTCAGATTTATATACTTGAACTCTTTTTATTACTTCGTCTAAAGGTGAAAATTGATCAAGTAATAAATTTGCATTTTTTTTTGCAACATTTTTTATAGCTTCATGATTACCAGCGGCCATCCAAAGGGTTGGGTAAGGTGATTGATGACATGAAGGTTCAACAATGATATCATTAAATGACCAAAATTTTCCTGTATAGCTCCATTTTTTTTTGTTTTCCCAAGATTTAACCATTATATCTACTGATTCATCAAATCTTTCATTAGCTTCATTCATATCTATTTTAAAGCCTTTAAATTCATTGTATCTATATCCTTTTCCCACTCCTAACTGAATTCGTCCATTAGATAATAAATCCATTGTTGCAACTTGTTCAGCTAATAGAACTGGATTATGCCAAGGTAAAGTAAGAACAGCTGTGCCTAGTTTAATTTTAGAAGTTTTTGCAGCTAGATAAGTTAATAAATTTAATGATGCAGATACTTGACCCAAACCTGTAAAATGATGTTCTACAGTAAATGTACTTTCAAAACCTAATCTTTCTGCTTCTATATTATAATCGATCCATTCATTATAACTAAGGGAACTGTCTATATCATTGTTAATTTTTTTAAGCTTAGCACTACCAAATAATCCGAATTTCATAAAACACCTCATGCAAGAAATTTATTTTAAACTTAATTGATGAAAACTAAAATCAAATTATCTGATTATATATATATTTTTTTATAATTTAATATTTTATGATAATTTACTTATTAATAAATAATTATTATTGAGGAGTGTGTTTTGGAACTCAAACCATATGGTGCTACCGCTGCAAGAGAGCATTTTGAAAGAAAAGAAAGATATAACTCTAACTTAACTGTAGACGCTCATTGTCACTTGCATGTTCAAGAGGCAGCAGATTTAATTGCTGATTTATTTGATCCAAACTTTGTTCCAGCTTTTAGATATACTAACGAGAAATCATCCATACAAAATAAACAACAAGGTAAAGACAGGTCAATTAATCTTACAAATATTGATCAAAGACTTAAAGATATGGACAGACAAGGTGTTGATATGCAAATTTTAATACCTGTCCCCTTTCAAGCATATTATTCAGTTAGAAATAAACGTGGTCATAAATCAATAGAAATTATTAACAATACTCTATCAAAAGTGGCCGCAGATAGACCAGACAGATTTTTATCTTTAGGTCATCTTCCATTACAGGATACCGAAGCTGCAGTTAAAGAAATGGAAAGAGGTGTTAAAGAGCTAAATTTAAAAGGTTTTCAGGTTTTAGGAACTGTTGATGGTCACGAGTTATCTGATCCTTCACTAGATGCAGTGTGGGAGACTGCTCAAAAATTAGATACACTTATTTTTATTCATCCAAATGGATATCCTCAAGGTGATCGTTTAAAAAATCATTATTTCAACAACGTTATTGGTAATCCTTTAGATACAACTGTTGCTCTACATCATCTTATTTTTGATGGAACACTGGAAAAATTTCCAAACCTTAAAATTTTAGCATCACATGGAGGTGGTTACTTACCTTCTTATGCTGGAAGAATAGATCATGCATGGGGGGCTAGACCTGATTGTAGAGGTAATGATCTAAAGCACCCCCCTAGTTATTATTTAAAGAAAATGTATTTTGATACAATTGTCTTTACTTATGATCAATTAAAATATCTGGTAGATGTATTTGGTGCTGACAAAATTGTTATGGGAACTGACTATCCTTATGACATGGCAGAAGATGACCCTATAGGTCATGTATTGGGCACTCCTGGTCTAAATGAAGAAGATATAAAAAAGATAACAGGTATAAATGCTGCCAAATTATTAGGTGTTAGTTAACTATAATAAATTCAAGGGATGATCATGATTAATCAAATTAATGTTGGTATTATTGGAACTGGATGGTGTGGTGGCATAAGAGCTAACGCTTGTGCTGACAACCCTCTTGTAGATAAGTTATATATTGCTGAAAATAATAAAAATAGATTACAAGAGTTAAAAAAATCTCTTAAATTAGAAAATGCTACTGATAATTGGAATAAATTAATTGATAATAAAAATATAGATACAATAATTATTTCTGCAACACCAGAAACAACTCACTTTCCAATGGCATTAGCGGCATTAAAAGCTGGAAAAAATGTTTTCTTAGAAAAGCCAATAGCTACTTCACTAAAAGAAGCTGAAGAATTAATAGAAGTATCAATTAAAAATAATGTAAAATTTACAATCGGTTATTCTCAAAGATTTAATTCTAAATATGCTTATGTAAAAAAATCTCTAAAAGATAATTTAATTGGAGAACCTGTTACTTGTCTTGTTAGTAGGCATGTTACAAGGGAATTAGGTGAAAAAATTTCAGGAAGAACTGCCCTTTCTCCAGCAGCAATGGAATCAACTCATGATCTTGATTTTTTATTGTGGTGTCTACAACCAAGAAAACCTGTAAAAGTATATAGCCAAACTTCTGGTAAATTATTCTCAAAGAATAGTAATACTCCTGATCATCAATGGATTCTTGTAACATTAGATGATGGAATGACTATAAGTGTAGGTGGTGGTTGGATTTTACCCTTAGGTTACCCAAATTATTCCCATACTTGGATTGAAGTTATAGGTACTGATGGATCACTATTTATTGATGATAGTCATAAAGATGTTCAATTAAATACTGTTAAGGATGGTATCAGATACCCAATGTCTTCAATGCCTGGTGAGCCTGTCGAACATACACACGCAGGCCCTATGCACGAAGAAACAAATCATTTTGTTAATGCTGTTGCTTTAGGTAAACCAGTCTTGGTAAAACCAGAAGAGGCTAAAATGGTTATGGAATTATATATAGCAGCAGATTTATCTGCTGAAACTGGTGAACCTATAATTTTGCCAAGAAACAATTGAATGAATTGTTTATAAATATTGATTGCGAAACTGTTTTTAATGATAATTTTAGAAAACTGCGATTGCTCTAATTGGGCTACCCGTACCTCCCCTAATTTTGAGAGGTAGTCCGATAAATTTAAATCTACCTTTCCCAATCAGTTTATCTAAGTTTGTCAATCCTTCTATGTGAGTGAAACCCATTTCTTTACAAACATTGTGAACATCAAAATTATTCTTACCTGGAGTACCTGGGCTTACAGCTTCAACTCCAAAGCTTGTAACCCTTTTTTTTCCAAGCCATTCAGCTGAATTTCTAGTCAAACCAGGAAAATCAGTTAAAAATTTATTAGTACCATAAGTCCTATCATAATGTGCCATGTATAATAATACTGTATCTTTTGGATTAATACTTAGTTTATCTTTTTTTAGAGCTTTTTCCAAATCATCTACTGTTATATTAGACTTTAGTGGTTTATGTGATAAATCTAAACAAATACCATCTGTATAAAAATTTTCTAATGGCATTTGATCAATGGATTTTGCATGTGGATCTGGATCAAAATGAGAAAAAGCATCAACATGAGTTCCAGTATGCTCTCCCATAGACATATACATTGATGCACATGAAAACTTTACACCTTCTGCTTCACGTATAGTTTGATGTGTTTGATATTCTGATAAAACCATAGGTGGATGATTGGGAAGTGTTGGACATTTTTGATATATTTCAACAGAAAGATCAATTATTGTATTGTTCAATTTGTTCTCCAAAAAGTTTTAATGTAAAAGTAATCTTTAACATATTTTAGGGATCATTAATGAAAAAAGTTGTTAAAGTTGCAGGTTATCAAGGAAAGGCATCTGTCCATACAAGGTCAATAGATTTCTTTATTAATAAATTGTCAAAAACTTTTAATTTTGAATACGAAAAAGATATAACATTATCCGGAAAAAAGGCCTCTTCTTTAATTGAACTAACGAGAAACAATAATATACAAATATCATATCTATGGTCTAGTTATTATGAAAAACTATTACCAGAAATACAACTCTTGGATTTACCTTTTTATTTCCAAAATAAAAAAGAAGTAAAAACTTTAATTGATACTAAATTTAATAAATTTGTTTCGGAAAAGTTAGAAAATAATTTAAATTTAAAATTACTAGGCTTTTGGGATAATGGCGCCAGACATATTAGTACAAATCGTTCGTTTATAACTGATGAAAGTTCCTGCTTTAATCTAAAAATTAGAACAACTCCTAGCCAATTACATATAAATATTTTTAATAAAGTAGGTTTTATATCTTGTCCATTAGATGTTAGAGACTTTAAAAAAGCTTTATCAAATGGTGAAATAGATGCTCAAGAAAATCCTTTAACTAATTTTTGGAATTTTGGGGTCCAATATTCTCAAAAATACTTGACTTTGTCCTCTCATCTTTTTGGCTTTTGCCTGTTTGTCATCAATCATGATTTCTATAATAAACTTCAAAATCAAGAACAAAAAATGATTTTAGAAGCAGCAAAAGAGACTATTAATTATCAATATATGTTAGCAGAAGAAGATGATTACAAACTAATTGATATGATAAAAAAAGAAAATGTTCAAATTTATGAAATGACTATAAATGAAAAAAATAATTTTCTAAAAAAAGTGAAACCATTTCATAATAATTTCTTTTTGCAATTTCCTAAAATGAACTTTAACAAAGAAATTTAAAAGTATGCTTCCCCTGGCTTTATTGTTGGATCCCATTCACAATTACCAAAAGGTCCATCACCTTTGTTGCTAACATAAGCAATTCTTTTATCGTTAGTCTTACCTTCTAATAATGCTTTTTGCAGCCAATCCATTATATAATGATGACAATCTAACTTTCCTAAATTAGGAATACCCCATAATGGATGAAATTGATCTTCAATTACCCATAATTCTTTTTTACAAGTTAAATCTTCGTAAACTTCAACAGCGTCTTCTAATGGGCAAAGTGGATCAAATTCACCGGTTGCTAGTAAAGTTGGGCATTTAACTTTATCAGCATATCCTTTAACAGTCATTTTTTCAGCCATTTTATCAAACTCTTCTTCATCATCCATGCCTGCCATATACATAAACATTTGTTTAAATCTTGGAGAAGAAACTGAAAATATTGTGTTATTTGGGTTAAATGTAGCTACTCCACTAGCTAACGCGGCTGGCCTGTTATCATAACTTGCTAGTCTAAGAGACCAATAACTACCCATGCTGACGCCATAAATACCAATTTTTTTAGAATCAACTTCTTCTCTTGTTTCTAAATAATCTATAACGGCTGCTCCTGCTCTTTCATAATTATCAGCAACAGCTCTAATTTTTTGAATGTTTGAATTACCTTGACCAGGACCGTCCATTGATATTACATGCATTCCTCTACTTACCCCAAGACTATTCATTACCCTTGGAAAATATTCTTTAGTTTGATCCATTCCAGGTACGTATATAACACAAGGTGCCTTTCTTCTGTCAGGTAATAGGTGCAACAAACACGAAATAGTCTTACCGTCATCAAAAGGTACTTCAACTCGTTCAATTGGATAAGGAGCTAATGCAGATCTTCTATCTACCATTTCTTTTAGTTTATTACTTAAGTAGATTTTAACGGGATTATTATCAAAATAAATTGGATGTTGTGCCATTCTGTATGATTCAACAGCGTGATCATAATGTTCTAAAGCAGTTGCTTTAAAACCATTTTTTTCAGCAGTTTTGGCTAAAGCTTCATCGTGTTCAGCTTTTTTTCTCCACATTTTTGGAAGCATTCTATAATTATGAGCTCTTGTTGGAGTTTCGGGATCGTCCCTTTCAAAATTTTGAACCCTACCTCTCATATTAAGGGCTAAATCTAACATCCATTGCTGGTTATCTCTTTTAGTTCTCATAATAAATAACTCCTTAATTAAAATTGATGTTTATATTAGGTTCTAATGCTTTACTTAATGTAGCATGAAGATAACAAGTCTTCTCTGACATATCTATTAACTTTTCATTATGTTCATCACTTGCTGATCCATTCATAAATAGATGAGTGTCTAAGGGTAACATTTGAATTGATCCGTTAGAATTTTCTTTGAATGTCGCATATTGTGACATTCTTAGTCCTTCTATGTTAAATTTTTGGTGATGGATATATCTGTGTGTTTGCGTTAAAAAGCAAAAGGAAATAGCGGCTCCCATTGTGTTCACTGGTGAAGGAGCAATTATACCATTTAAATCCATACTTATTACAAAATGTGTCATTCCAGGCAGTCCTAAAACGGTATCTACCTCTATAATATCATCTGATGGTTTTGTAGTGCTTTTACCAACTATAGTTCTTATAATTTTATTAAAATTACTATTTTCGGAAACATTCTTCGAATTTTTTGAAATGTTATAACCGTCTACAGGTTCAACTATTCCACTTGACACTTCACCTGTTTTTACAATCATTCTGTCGCTAAAAAAATCATTTTCACTTGGTGAAGGTTGTTTTTTATAATAATTATATGGATCTTCAGGATTAGCTAAGGAACTTTCATTTAGACTTGAAAGGTTTTTTCTTCTTCCATTAGCAATTAATGAAAATGTGTTTTTTAGAGGTGTTCGCAAAGCAGTTAAAACTGGAGATAATTTAGAACATTTATTTACTAAATTCTTAATTCTAGATTGATCTTCTGAAGATTTTATATCTAAGTTGATTTCAGTTGGTTCAGCATGACCTACTCCATCACCTTTTACAAAAGAACCAGTCAAATAATAAGAATTTTTAACTACACATTTAATTTCGTCTATTAATAAGTTTTCCACAGCTGCAGTTTTCAAAATTTGACCCACAATATCTCCATGAATTGAAGCATTAAAAAATCCAAGTGGAAATGGTGCAAGATCAGTCCCATTCAAGTGTTTGCCTTCATCTGAAGTTAATCTCCAAGAATGAGAATTTAAATCACCTTCATAACCAATAGTTTCTTTTTGCATTAGGGCCATTTGACGAGTATGAGATACAAAGGTCTTATTTAAATCATTAGAATTAGTAGTAGAACCTTTATTAATTAAAAAACCTAAAGGATAACCATCTTTACTTATATCTTCGTATTTCATTGTAACTCCTTGTTTATATTAGAAAATCAAAGTCCACACCTTTATCTGCTTGAGTAACGTGCTCCATATAGATTTTGTTATAACCTCTTCTTTTTATATTCTTTTTTAATTTTTTCTTAATTCGTTCAGCTATTTCTTTTTCAGAAATCAACAAATCAATTTTTCTGTTTGGAACATCTAATTTTATTATGTCTCCATTTTGTACAATAGCAAGAGGACCATTTTCATAAGATTCTGGTGTTACATGAAGAATAATAGTGCCTGATGCAGTACCACTCATTCTACCATCAGAAATCCGAACCATATCTTTCACACCTTGACGTGCTAATTTTTTAGGTATTGGAATTAATCCTGCCTCAGGCATACCTGGCCCACCTTTTGGGCCAATACTTTTTAAGACTAAAACATCATCTTTTGTTACATCTAAATCATCTCTATCTATTCTATTAGCAAGATCTTCTAGCCCTTCAAATACAACTGCTCTACCTTGATGAATTAATAAACTTTTAGTTGCTGCAGATTGCTTTATTATAGCAGAGTTAGGGGCCAAAGAACCCTTTAATACGGCTATGCTTCCAGCATTAAATACTGGATTGCTTTTATCAGTTATTATATTTTGCGACCATTTTGCCGAGTTTTTAATCTCTTCTCCTAGAGAAGTTCCATTTACACTCTTGGCATCTAAATATAGAAAGTCTCTTAATTCATAAAAAATTCTCTGAGATCCCCCTGCTTTATAAAGATCTTCCATATAACCTGTTCCAGACGGTTTTAAGTCTACAATCATGGGTAAACTTTTTGTAATTTCGTCAAAATGACCTAAATCAATTTTTATTCCTAATCTTCCAGCCATTGCAGTTAAATGAACTAAACCATTTGTAGAACCTCCAATAGATGATAATACCATTAAAGCATTTAAAAAATTTTTTTCTGTTAAAAAAATAGATGGTTTTAGATTTTCATTTGCAATTTTAACTGCGGTTTTTCCAGTATTTTCTGCGATTCTTTTTCTATCAGCTGAAACTGCTGGTGCACAAGCACTATTAGGTATCATTAATCCTAGAGCTTCAGTGGTAATTGCCATAGTACTTGCAGTACCCATAACACCACATGTGCCTACAGTAGGTACTAACTGATTATTAACTTCATCAATATCATCATCATTTAACACTTCAGCTCGGTAGCTTGCCCAAAATCTTCTACAATCTGTGCAAGCACCAACCCTTTCACCTCTAAATGAACCAGTAAGCATAGGTCCAGTTACTAACTGTATAATAGGAATATCAGCACTTAATCCGCCCATAATTTGAGCCGGTACCGTTTTGTCACAACCTCCAATAAGCACGCAAGCGTCCATAGGTTGGGCTCTTAACATTTCTTCTGTATCTATTGACATTAAATTTCTTAGATACATTGAAGTTGGATTTGCAAAAGATTCATGGATAGTTATGGTTGGAAATTCTAAGGGAATAGCTCCATTAGATAAAATACCTGTTTTTACACTTTTTATTAGGTCAGGAACGTTTCCGTGACAAGGGTTATAGTCACTAAATGTATTCGTTATACCTATAATTTTCTTGTCTAACATTTCATCTGAATAACCAAGACCTTTTATAAATGCCTTTCTTAAAAAGATAGAAAAACCTTTATCACCATAATTAGTAAGGTTTTTTTTCATTCCATCTTCGTTATTCGTCATAATTAACCTCGTCCAACAAAAGGCATATTAGTAGCCATGATAGTCATATTAAGAATATTAGTACCTAAAGGCAAAGATGCGATATAAGCAACAGCTTTACCACAGTCTTTAGCTTCAAAAACTGGCTCTATCATATTTTGACCATTAGCTTGTGGGACCCCAGTTTTAAATCGAGACCCAATAGCTGTATCAGCATTTCCAATATCTAATTGTGAACATGAAATATTAAAATTTCTTCCGTCAAGAGCAATTGATTTAGTCAAACCATTAACTGCGTGCTTAGTTGCGGTATAAGCAATTGTGTCAGGTCTTGGAGAATGAGCTGAAACAGATCCATTATTAATAATTCTACCTCCCTGAGGTTTTTGTGTTTTCATTAATTTTATAGCTTGTTGTGCACATAAAAAAGAACCTGTTAAATTAACATCAACTGTTTTTCTCCAATCATTCTCGCTAAGATCCTCTATGGGTACTCTAGGTGCGCCCATGCCTGCATTGTTGAATAACAAATCAATTCGACCGTTTCTTTCTTTAATTTTTTTAAAAAGTGATTTAACTTGATCGCTTTTAGTTATGTCAACTGTAACTGGTACAATATCAAAGTTCTTATTTGTTCTTAAAGAAGATGTTTCTTTTAATTCTTTTTCTCTCCTACCTATTACATACACCTCAAAATCAATTTTGTTTAATTCAATAGCAGCAGCTCTACCTATTCCGGTTCCGCCACCAGTAACCAAAGCAATTTTCATATCAAAAAACTTTCTAAAATGAATAAAATTTTTCAGGGTTTGTTACTAATATTTTTTTTCTCATCTCTTCGTCAGTTATCCATTCACCAAAAGCATTAACTAAGTCTCCATCATTTGGATTCACTTCGTATTTATTAGGATGAGGCCAATCAGTTCCCCACATGATATTTTCAGGGTTTGCTTCGACAAGAGCTCGTGCCATAGGCATAACATCATCATAAGGAGGTAAGTCAGTTTTGCTAACTCTATTAGCTCCTGAAATTTTTATCCAAGTATTACCATCTTTGACAAGGTTTAATAAAGTTTTGAAACCCTCCGAGTCAATGCCATTCGCCGCTGGTTGATAAGCAAAATGCGCTATTGATACAGGAATAGTTGATTTTTTAAATATTGGAGCCAAATCAACTATATCTTTACCAGGAAATAAATATTCCATATGCCAACCAAGACCTTTAATTCTAGCTTCAAGTTCTGGAATTTGATCCAATCCTATTGGCATCCCACCAATGTTATCCATATTTAGTCTTACACCAGTTATTCCTTGATCATTTAATTCTTCTAAGAATTTATCGGTAACATCCATTGTTATGGCACATACACCTTTTGCTCTTCCAGGTGTTTCATCATTCATTGCTTTTATGCCTTTTAAAATTGCAGAATTATCAACACCATATGGTGAAGGTTGTGTGTAAACCACCCTACTAACACCTAATTGTTTATGAAGATGTTTCAAATCATTCAAAGTAGAATCGGGTGGATTATATCCGCGTCCTTCAAATAAAGGATATTCTTTTTCAAATATATGTACATGAGTATCTATAGATCCATTGGGAAGTACTATATTAGGAACATTTGGATTTCTATCTGGTGCTATACAATCTCTAATAGTCATTTTAACCTCAAAAATAGTAAATAATATCTAAAGATAGTTGATTAGAAATAAAACTTTAAATGATAAAAACAAATAATTTAAATCAAAAAAATTGATAAAAAAGATTTAGTAAATTATGTAAATCAATTTTCCTGATTTAAATTATTGATTAAAATCATTTAAGTTTTTTTATTATATATTTTAATATTTTATTATTAATTTTTCTGGAATTCTTAAGTGATTAATAGTTTTTTATTAGAAATATATGAATTACTTCCTAGTTTTACCCCTATTCAGTTTATCCTTACTTTGATGGTAGCCTTTCTTGGTGGTTTAATAAGAGGATATACTGGTTTTGCAGGAGCCCTTTTGCTTTTACCGGGTTTTGTTTTAATTATGGGACCTTTGCCTGCATTAAATGTAGTAGTTATATCTGGAATGATAGGACAATTACTTATACTTCCAAATGCAATTAGAAATGCCCAAAAAAAAATAGTGTCACTTTATGGTTTAGGTATTTTTATAGGTGTATATGTCGGTTTATACTTTCTTTTCAAAAGAGAAATTCCCGATATTACTTTTTTTATGGGAATTTTTATAATTGTTGCAACTATTATTCTTATTGCTGGCTGGAAATATAAAGGAAAAATTAATTCTTTAACGTCTGTTTCTTTTGGAAGTGGAATTGGTTTTTTTGCTGGATTTTTTGGTGTTCCAACAGGGCCGTTGACAGGTTTATTCTTTTTATCTCAAAATGAAAGTATCAAAATAATCCAAGCAAATATACAATGTACTGTAATTTTAACTGTGGCGGCATTTTTTTCTTATTTTTATTTTATAAATGGTTATGAAGAAGATTATTTGGTTTTGGGTTTGTTAATGTCTTTACCTTTAGCAGTTGGATTAAAAACAGGACAGTTATTATTCAAAATTTTGCCTGAAAAGATTTTTAGACCAGTTACATATAGTTGCTTAATAATTCTTGGAGCGACTTTGTCATTCAATGCTTACGAATAAATTAATTTAGGGGCTTTTAATTGAAACAAAAAATAGAAGTTGAAAATATAGATCACGTTGGAATAGTGGTTCCAAGTATTGAACAAGCCATTAAACATTATGAAAAGAATTTTAATGTTGAACGAGGTGAAATCAAAATATCAAAAAAACAAAAAGTAAAAATCAGTTTATTAAAATTTAAAAATATTAAATTAGAACTTATTGAACCTTTAGATCAAGAAAGCCCTATTAATGGCTTTTTATCAAAAAATCCTCTTGGTGGTTTGCATCATTTAGGGCTTGAAGTTAATAATATTGATAAAACATATGAAATTGCTGAAAATTTAGAATTAAACCCAATAGGTAAGCCATCAGAGGGTTATCATGGAAAATTATTATTTTTTTTACATCCCAAAAAAATGATGAATACCTTAATAGAAATTATTTCAAAACATTAAAAAGGAGATTAAAATGAAAACTGATTACAATGAAATAATAGTTGAAAGAAAAGAAAATGCTGTTTGGATAACTATTAATCGACCTGAGGTTAGAAATGCGTTTAGAGAACAAACTTTAGATGAAATGCGTGAGGCTGTTCTTGAAACAAGAAATGACACTACAATAACATGCATAGTATTTTCTGGAGCTGGAAAAGAAGCTTTTTCCGCTGGTGGTGATTTTTATGCCATGAAAAGATTAAATTGGTCTAATGCAGCTCATTGGAATGATAGAATGCTTGGGCTAGCAATGGCAATCAGAGGTGTCCCAATACCTGTAATAGCTATGGTTAATGGATTTTGTATGGGCGGAGGTCATGAGTTAGCCTTGTGGTGTGACCTTGTAATTTGTTCTGACACAGCCGTATTAGGACAAACTGGAGCTAGAGTCGGAGCTTGCCCAACTGTAGGAGCAACTCAGTATTTACCAAGAATTGTAGGAGAAAGAATAGCTAGAGAAATGATTTTTCTATGTAGAACTTTTACTGGAAAAGAAGCTGTTGATGTTGGTTTAGCTAATAAATGCGTAAGTCAAGATAAACTACTTGACGAAACTATGAACTGGGTAAAACAAATTAACACTTATAGTGGTCAAACTATTAGGCAAACTAAAAAATCATTAAATTCAGAATCTGACGAGTTATATGCATCATGGCAACATGGTATGGAATTACTTGCTCATGTTTGGGGATCTGATGAATGTATGGAAGGAATGAATGCATTTATAGAAAAAAGAAAACCAAACTTTTTTAAATTCAGAGAAAAGAATGCTCAAATTGTTAAAGATTATTTAACTGGACTTGATAATGACGACAACGTCAAACCTATTTAAAAAATAATATGAGTGCAAATAGAAATCATCCATTAACTGGAGTAAAAGTACTGGACCTAACAAGGGTTCTTGCGGGTCCCCTATGCACGCAATATCTAGGGGATCTGGGAGCTGAAATTATTAAAATAGAAAATCCTCAAGGTGGAGATGACACTAGAGCATGGGGACCTCCCTTTTCTCAAGATATTTCCGCTTATTTTTTGGGTGTTAATAGAAATAAAAAAAGTTTGGCACTTGATTTTAAATCAAAAGAAGGTTTTCAAATTCTTACAAAACTTATAAAAAAATCTGATGTTGTTATAGATAATTTTAAGCCTGGATTTTGGGATAAGGTTGGATTAACTGATGAATGGTTTAATAAAAATACTAAAAATATAGTTAGAAATTGTATTTCAGGTTATGGAGATACTGGTCCTCAAGGAGGTCTTCCTGGTTATGATTTCTTATTGCAAGCTGAATCAGGTCTTATGAAAATTACAGGTGATCAAAGCGGTCAACCTATGAAATTAGGTGTTGCAATAGTTGATATAGTAACTGGCTTAAATGCAGTTATTTCTATATTAAGCGGTTTAATTATTAAGAATAAAAAATTAAATATAAATAAAAGTACTTTAACAGAAGTAAATTTATATAATACGGGTATTTTTTTATTAGCAAACGTAGCGTCAAATAATCTAATATCTAATAAAGAATCTGAAAGATTTGGAAACGGCCATCCTAATATTGTGCCTTATAATCTTTTTGAAACTAAAGATGGAGAGATCGCTTTAAGTGTGGGTAACGATAAACAATTTGAAAAATTTTCAGTCTTAATTAAAAAACCTGAATGGTCGTCCAATGATAAGTTTAAAACAAATGAAAATAGAGTAATTAACAGGTTAGAACTTGAAAGCATAATTGAAAAATCACTAAAGCAAAATAATTCTGAATACTGGTATAATTTATTTATCAAAGAAAAAATTCCTTCAGCAATTGTAAGAAGCGTCAGTGAGGCACTTAAACACCCTCAAACTAGAGAAAATGGCATGGTTCAAAGCATTAAACATCCTAAAGGCGGAATGTTTGAAACATTAAATACGCCAATGACAATAAATAAAAAAAGAGGATTAAGGTCGCCATTGTCTCCGCCTTTATTAGGTGAGCATTCATATGAGATCTTAAAAAATGAAATTAAAATAAGTGATGAAGAATTTTTAGAGCTTTGTAATAACGGAGTAACCAAAGATGGAAGAAATTAGAGATAAAGTTATTAGAAATGATTTTGAAATTAAAAATATAGAAGTCTTTTCATTAAACATTCCACTTAAAAAACCCATTAAAATGTCTGGTATCACCGTGCAAAATGCTGAAAATATTATTGTAAAAATTACTTCAAATAATAATTTATATGGATGGGGTGAAGCATCCTCTGCACCAACAATGACAGGTGAGTTTGTTGAAGGTATGCATGCTGCTGGTAAATTTATTAAAAATCAGTTGATTGGGATGAAAATCAAAAAACTATTTGATATCAATGCTTTAAAGAAACTTCCTATTTATGAAAATAAAGGTACTTTATCCGCCTTCGAAATGGCTTTGATAGATTTAATTTTAAAAGAAGAAAAAACTTCATTTCAAAAATTTTTTGGACTAAGAGAAAGAAATGATATTCCTATTATCCAGATGGTAGCTGGTTCAGATTTAGATGAAGAAATTCTAAATGTTAAACAAGCAATTTCTAATGGATTTAATTGTTTTAAGATTAAAATTGGATCTTCAAATAATTATAAATATGATTTGGAAAGGTGTACTAAAATTATTTCGTCAGTAGATAGTTCTTGTAAATTTTCAGCAGATGCTAATGAAGGTTACACTAATGAAGACGCCCTCAATTTTGCTTTAGAAGCTAAAAATTGTGGTCTTAAATTTTTTGAACAACCAATTCCATCGAAAGATTTAGATTTTATGAACATTATTACTACAAAAAGTTCTGTTCCAATTTGTTCTGATGAAGGAGTTCATTCTAAAAAAGATATAGATGATATAATAAATAATCGTACATCTAATGGAGTAAGCCTAAAAACCATTAAGTTAGGAGGTATAGTCGATGTACTGAATTGTGCTATTTTTGCAAATGAAAATAATATTTCTGTTAACTTAGCGGGCAAAGTAGCTGAAACTAGTATATCTAGCTATGCTATAGCTAATATTGCCACCTCTATTCCTCAAATGAAGTGGGACTTGAGTATTACTAATCAGTATTTAGTTGAAGATCCAGTTTTGGAGCCATTGAACATTAAAGATGGAAAAGTGCATATAAAGGAAACAATTGGATTAGGAACAGAAATAGACATGAGTAAGGCAAAAAAATACATTATTCAAAATTAATTTTTTGAATTGATTTAGAGTTCAGATGTTATAGGGTATTTAAAACTTGTTATAGTTTGATGTTAATCAAAGGGGAAAACTATGGAAGAAAGATTAGTGGATATTGAAGACCTAGAGGTTCATTTTCCTTTAAAACATGAAACTGTTAGAGCTGTTGACGGAGTTTCTTGGCATGTAAATAAAGGAGAAACTCTTGCCATAGTAGGAGAGTCTGGCTCAGGAAAATCTGTTACAGCTATGTCACTTATGAGACTTACAGATTATTCAGGAGGTAAAATAAATTCTGGATCAATGAAATTTATAAAAAAAAGTGGAGAAAAATCAGACCTTTCTAAATTAGATCAAAACGATATGAGAAATATACGTGGCAACGATATTTCTATGATTTTTCAAGAGCCAATGACTTCTCTTAATCCTGTATTCACAATTGGAATGCAAATTTCAGAAGCTATTATTAAGCATCAAGGTAAAACTGAACAAGAAGCATATGACATATCATTAGATATGCTAAAATTAGTAAGAATTCCAGAACCAGAAAAACAACTTTCGCAGTACCCTCATCAACTATCTGGAGGAATGAGACAACGTGTTATGATTGCTATGGCTTTGAGTTGCAAACCTACACTATTAATAGCCGATGAGCCCACTACAGCTCTAGATGTTACTATACAAGCACAAATATTAGACTTAATTAAAAAACTTCAAACTGATATTGGAATGTCAGTGGTCTTTATAACACATGACATGGGTGTTGTTGCTGAAATGGCTGATAGAGTGGTTGTTATGTTAAAAGGTAAAAAAGTAGAAGAAGGTACTGCAAATGAAATTTTTCATAACCCTCAACATCCATATACAAAAGCTTTACTGGCTGCAGTGCCTCAATTAGGAAGTATGAAAGGAAGATCTCTGCCGGCAAAATTTTCAAATATAGATATAAAAAGATCCGAAGGTGATAATGTTACTAATTCTAAGAAAAGTGAATTAATTGAAATCAAAGATAATGTAAAAATTTCAGATGTACCATTATTAGAAGTTAAGAATTTAACTACAAGATTTTTAATTAAATCAGGTATAGGGGCAACTAAAGGGCAAGTACATGCTGTAGAAGGTATAAATTTTTCTCTTCAACAAGGAGAAACTTTTGGCTTAGTTGGTGAAAGTGGTTGTGGAAAATCTACAACAGGCAGAAGTATTTTAAGATTAGTCGAACCTCACCGAGGTAACATTTTGTATCAAGGTCAGGATTTAACATCTTTAAATCCTAACGAACTAAGACCTTTCCGAAGACAAATGCAAATGATTTTCCAAGATCCATTTGCTTCACTTAATCCAAGAATGACAGTAGGAGAAACTATTGCTGAACCTATGGTTGTTCATGGTATAACTGATAAGAATGGTGCATCAGAAAAGTCGGTTGAAATTTTAAAAAAAGTTGGTTTAACTGCTGATTATGCATCAAGATATCCTCATGAACTATCAGGTGGACAAAGACAAAGAATTGGTATTGCTCGTGCATTGGCGCATGAACCTAATTTAATAATTGCTGATGAGGCAGTTTCTGCTTTAGACGTATCAATACAAGCTCAAGTTGTAAACTTAATGATGGAATTACAAGAAGAATTTGGATTGTCATATTTGTTCATTAGCCACGACATGGCTGTGATTGAAAGGGTGTGCCATAGAGTTGCTGTAATGTATTTAGGAGAGATTGTAGAATTAGGAACTAGAGGTCAAGTTTTTGAAAACCCAAAACATCCATATACCAAAAAGTTAATGAAAGCTGTTCCAATTGCTGATCCTAAATTACGAAAAAAAGAATTAAATTTAATGACTGACGAAATACCTAGCTTGGTTAAGCCAATAGGTTATGAACCTGAAAAAATTGATTTGATTAAAATTGAAGAAGGTCATTTTATTAAGCCATATAATTAATGTTTTATTAGTAAAAAACTATTTAACATATCATTAATTATGATAGTCAATATGCAATATTATAATTTAACTTTTATTTAACTTATTTTACTATAAAATAATGCTATTAATTATAGTAATCAATTGATTTATTAATGGGGTTTTTAATAAATTTTTAATTTAACTAGGAGGAAATAATGCTTAATTTTAAAAAAAGCATAGTTGGAGTTTTAACTCTGGCTGCTTTCACCTTTACTGGAAACGCTGCTTTAGCTGCATCGTGTCCTAAAACAGGTGGTATAATGAAGTTTGGCGTAAAAGCTGAACCGCCAACTTATGACATGCATGGAACGAATTCCTATGCAGTTATGCACTTTGTGGCACAACATTACTCAACACTTTTAACTTTTGATTGGAATAAATTTCCAAAATTGGAAGGTGATGTTGCAGATACTTGGAATCAATCTGCAGACGGTCTTAAATATACTTTTAAGCTTAAAAAAGGTATAAAGTTTCATGATGGAACAGCTTTAACTTCTGCTGACGTAAAGGCGACCTATGATAGACTTAGAAATCCACCAAAAGGTGTGATTTCCGTAAGAAAAGCTCTTTTTTCATCTATTTCGTCAATTGAAACACCTGATGATAACACTGTTGTGTTTAATTTAAGTAAACCAGACGCATTTATGATGGATGGTTTTGCATCACCTTTTAACGCTATTTATTCAGCTAAAGATATTGCGAAAGACCCAAAGTGGCATTTAAAAAATGTTAATGGTACAGGTCCTTACAAATTTACCAGTCATTCAAAAGGTGAAAGCTGGAAAGCTGCTAAATACGATGGTTTTCATCATGGTGATAACTGTTTAGATGGTACTGAAGGTTACAGAATCAAAAAATTGGGTGAGCCTTTAATTGGTGGTCAAATCATGGCTGAATGGAGAGGAACTTCTCCTCCTGAAAGAGTTATGCTAAAAAAAGAAATGGGTGACGATGTTTCATTTCAAGCTAAAACACTTATGACACTTTGGGTAGTATCATTAAATAGTAAAACTGAAGCATTCAAGAATAAAAAAGTTAGACAAGCTATAAATATGTGCATTGATAGACATGCTGGTCTAAAAAAATTAGCTAAAATAACTTTTACCGCACCTAGACCTTCAGGATATTTATTATATAATTCTACATACGCATTACCAGATGAAGAATTATATAAAATCCCAGGTTTTACTAAAGACATAGATGCAAGTAGAAAAAAAGCTATGGCCATGCTTAAGGAAGCAGGAGCTGAAGGTTTAGAATTTACATATAGTAACAGAGCTGTTTCACACCCATATGACCATATTGCTATTTGGTTGATGTCAGAGTGGAAAAAGTGTGGTTTAAAACCTAAAATGATAACTAACCCAACTTCTAAATTTGTAAAAATTAGAAGAGAAGGTGGTTTTGACGCTACAATTGACTGGGCACCATCATTTTTACCTGATCCTACACTAATGCATTTTAAATATATTTCAGCTGATAGAACTGCATCTAATTATTCTAAAAATATTGATAGAGACTTAGATAAGTTATTTGATGCTCAAGCTGGTGAAACAGACGTAGAAAAAAGAAAATCTATTGTTCATCAATTTGAAAAGAAAGCATTGGAAAATGCTTGGGTACTTCCAGTAACATATACTGATAGGGTTATAGCCTTAAATAGTAAAGTTAAAGGATATGTTATTGCAAACTCACACATCCTAAATAACACTTGGCGTGGAGTTTATTTAGACTAATAATTATTTTAAGGGCAAAGATTAATTTCTTTGCCCTTAAATATTGATCTTTTTTCTTAAGGTTTCCAAAAAAATGTTGAAATACGCCATCAAAAGAATTCTTTTAATGATACCTACTTTACTTGCAGTTGCTGTATTGGTTTTTCTCGTTTTAAGGGTTGTTCCTGGTGATATTGTAGAATTAAAACTTACTGCTGAAGGTGGTGAAGTTTCCCTAGAACAAATTGAGGCTGAAAAAACTAGATTAGGATTAAATGATCCTCTTCATATTCAATTTGTAAAATATATGTCTGGTCTTCCAAGAGGTGACTTAGGTATATCTTTGTGGACAGAAGAACCTGTATCAGAAGAAATTTTTGCAAGAATAGGCTTATCCTTTGAATTAGCTCTTCTATCTACATTTCTAGCTGTTATAATAGCCTTTCCTTTAGGTACTCTTTCGGCTTTATTTAGAGGGACATTTATTGATTATGTTATAAGAATTATTACAATCGGAGGAATTGCAGTTCCTTCATTTTGGTTAGGTATGCTTTTAATAATGTTAGTTCTTAGTTTTGGAAAACTTCCACCTCTAGGGACAGTAAGTCTGTTTGTAGACCCTCTTACAAACTTTAATCAGATGATTTGGCCAGCAATATCAGTTGGTTATAGATACACATCGGTTGTTTCTAGAATGTTAAGATCTTCAATTCTTGAAGTTTTATCAGAAGACTATATTAGAACTGCTAGAGCAAAAGGCCTATATGAAAAAATTGTTATTGTTAAGCATGGTATGAGAAACGCCCTATTACCTACTATAACAGTTATCGGTTTAGAGTTTGCCTTTTTATTAGGTGGATTAGTTGTAACAGAATCTGTCTTTAATTTAAATGGCATCGGTAAATTATTTGTAGATAGTGTAGTTAGAAATGATTTAAATTTACTACAAGGACTAGTATTAACTGTTGCTACTTCATTTGTTGTAATTAACTTAATAATTGATTTATTTTACGCTGCATTAGATCCAAGAATAAGGTATCAGTCATGAGTGAAGTACCATTAAATATTCAAAAAAGAAGAACTGTTTTGGATTTTATAATTCAACAACCCCTAGGGTTCATTGGATTAATTATGATTATTATAATGTTTACTGCTGCGATTTTTGCACCCCATGTTGCTCCATTCAATCCAGAAGATGTTGATTTTGAAGCATCACCTGCTTTAGGTGGCGGTCAACCTTCTTGGGAACATCTTTTAGGTGCTGACGCGTTTGGAAGAGATATACTATCTAGATTAATTTATGGTGCTAGAACTGCATTATCTATTGGTTTTTTATCTGCAATGTTAGGTTGCACAGTTGGTGCAATTATTGGCACTACTTCAGCTTTTTATGGTGGTAAAGTAGATCTTCTAATTCAAAGATTTATAGATTTAATGTTATCTTTTCCAATTGTTGTATTGGCTATTGTAGTTATAGCAATTTTCCCTAAAACAGTTGTAGTTGGTATAGATATAAACGTTATAATTGCAATAGCAATACCATTTACCCCTAAGGTAGCTAGAGTAATTAGAGCTCAAGCTTTAACTATAGTTACATTACCTTATATTGATGCTGCTAAAGCAAGTGGTTACAGTGCATCAAGAATAATTTTTAGACATATTTTACCCAATGTTTCAGCCCCTTTTCTAATTATGTTAACTGCTTTTATTGGCCAGGCCATCTTATTGGAAGCAAGTCTTTCCTATTTAGGACTTGGTGTTGTAGAACCCACTCCTTCGTGGGGCCTAATGTTATCAGGAGTTAACAGTGATTACTATAGAACTGCTGCATGGATGATTATTTATCCAGGATTAGCAGTAAGCGTTGCAGTGTTTTCATTTAATTTACTAGGTGATTCTTTAAGAGATTGGTTGGATCCTAAATTAAAACTTTAAAATTTTATAATAATGAATAATCCAATTATATCAGTAGTAGGCCTTGGTAAAATGGGCTTAGGTATTTATAAAAGATTATGTCATGAAAATATTATACTTTATGGTTATGACAATAACTCTAGAATTATAAAAAATAATACTTATGTAAATTTCTTAGAAATTGAAAAACTTTTAGAATTATCTGACTTAGTTCTATTTGTAGTACCATCAAATGATGAAATTTTTGATATAATTAATAAATATAAACTTAAAAAAAATAGTGTTTTTTTAGATTTAACAACATCTATGCCTGATCAAACTATTAAAATTAAAAAATATCTTAGTAAAAAAAATGTTGAATATTTTGATGCTGCAATGTCTGGCGGTGCAAATGGTGCAAACAATGGAACATTAACTTTAATGGTTGGAGCAAGAGAAACCCAATTAAATAAATATAAATCCGTCCTTGATAAAATTTCACAAAATATATTTTTCTATGGCAAAGTTGGTTCTGGTCATTCAATGAAACTTCTCCATAACTCAGTATGTCATGGAATATTTCTTATGATGTGTGAAATAGGACATTTAGGCAAGGAAATGGGTATTAAATTAAACGATTTAATTGAAACTTTTAATGTTTCAAACGCAAGAAGTTTTATAAGCGAACATAGATTTCCAAATCATATTCTTAACAATAAATTCGATGGAAATTCATATTTGAAAAATTTAAAAAAAGACTTAGATATGATTGAATCAATTTCAAATAAAAGTAAAAACAGTAATAATTATATTCAACTAACAAATAAACTTTTAAAAAACTTCAACAAAAATTATGATAACCACGATTTCACAGAATTGTATAAATTGTGGCAAAATAATATAAAAAAATAACTTAATTTCTTTTGATATTAGCGTTGTTCTCAATTGCTTTTAATACAGATGCAGCATCTTTATTAAAATGTCCTTGAGAAATTGCAGCATAGTAATATTGAAGTGCTACTTGATAGATTGGTAATGGCATCATGAATTTTTTAGATAAATCAGTAATGAAAGCAGAATCTTTAATTGGAGTTGAAAAGTTCATGCCTTCTCTGTTGTAATCCTCTTCAACCATTAATTTACCTCTATTTTCAAAAACTCCCGATGATGAGAACGTGCCTGATATTGCATCGTGAATTATTTTAGGATCTAGACCAGATTTAATACCCAATCCTATAACCTCTGCTGAAACTGCATTATGTACTAAATTTAATATATTACCAATCAACTTCATAATTGTCCCATTACCAAAATCACCAACATCAGTGACTTTTTGACAAAAAATTTCTAAAATTTTTTGAATTTCCTTTTTATTTTTATCATAGCCACTCAAATATGCAGATAGCTTTCCCTCTAAAGCTGCTATCCTATTGCCTGATAAAGGAGCATCAAAAATTGTTATTTTCTTTTCCAGCAAAATATTTTTTGCTTCTAACTTACAATCTAACGGCAAAGTAGAGGTTTCAATAATGATCAATTTATCACTTTTAGACAATGACTTAGCAACATTTATTAAACTGGTCTCAGAAGGTAAGGAGGTGATTAAAATTTTACACTTATCACTAATTTCATCGATTGAATCATAGGCTTTAATTTTATTACTTTTAAGTCCCTCAAATACTTTTTCATTTATATCATATCCGCTAATAGATATATTTTTATCTATAAACTTTTTTGCTATTGCAGAGCCTAAAACTCCTAAACCTATAATACCAATATTTTTTTCGAAAGATGATTTTTTCATTTTTTATAATAATTTGTTAATCTACTAATCATAGGTGATATGATAATTTTTAACAATTCATATCTATGGAGAACATTAATGGAACAAAATAATATTAAAAGTTACCAAAATAAAATGAATTCACTACTTAATCTTAGTTTTTCTAATTTATGTGTATTAACTGTAGACATGCAAAACGAATACTTAGATAAACATTATGGCACCTCTCCTCTGGCTTCGGATGATATTAAAAATATTATTGAAAGTACTACAGAATTTTTGGCGAACATGAGAAAAAATAATGTGCCAATTATCCATTGCTATGTTGTTAGAAGAAAAGAGGAAATTAAAAAAAATTTTTTTATAAGCCCATATATTGATGTAAGTCAGTCAAATAATTTATCTCAAAATATACAAGCACAAGCAAGAAAAAAACCCGAAAGAGTAGAAGGAACTATGTCTTCTTTGTTACCAGAATGTCTTATAGGAGAGCAAGATATTCATGTAACAAGTAAGAGGAACTTTGATTCTTTTCATGAAACAGAACTCCATCAATTGATTAGCCGAATACTAGGCATAGAAAATATTTTAATATGTGGTGTTAATACTGATACTTGTGTTTATGGAACAACTTTTGGCGCCAGTAATAGAGGTTATAAACCAATAATAGTAGAAGATTGTGTTGGCAGTATGCGAGGAAAAGATCAACATGTTTCAGCACTTAAAATTATTTCAAAATCTATTGGTTGGGTAATTAAAAAGAAGGAAATTTATGAAAAGCTTGGAATTAAAAAATAATTCCAGCTCTCCCAATTACGTTCCCTTTTTCTATTCTTTCGTGCAAATCATTAGCTTGATAAGGGCTAACTTTTTCAGTAACAAGTGGTGTTATTAAACCACGTGATACAAGATTTAAGCTATCTATTACCTCTTGTTTTGAGCAATATCTGCTTCCAATAATTTCAATTTCTTTTAACAAAATATTCCCTGAATCAATATTAAAAAAATCTCCACTTCCTCCTAAAGTTACAAGACGACCTCCGTTTCCTAATAATTCAGTTCCTGTTTCTAATGAGCTTTTACTGGAAACAAAATCTATTACAACATCAAGGCCAAAATTGTTAGTAAAATCTTCGATGACTTCTTTTTTAGAATTTGAATTAGGATTAATAAATTCAGTAGCTCCTGAGTCACGACAAGATTTTTCTTTAATCTGTTTTGTCTCAATAGCAATAGTCTCAATATTATATAAATTTAACATTCTAAGCATGTGGATACCTAATCCACCTCCTGCTCCAATTACTCCTACCTTATCGGTTATGTCAATTCTTGCTTTTTTCATAACTTTAAGAGGCGTTGCAATCGCGTCAGAAATTATCCCAGTTTCTATTGGATTTTCTTTATAATTAATAGATAAAGGAATAGGTATAAAGTTTTTAGCTGGAAGAGAAATGTATTCTGCATAACCACCATTGATCTGCCTACCAATGTAACCTTTGAAATTATCACATAAAGTTTCTCTATTTATTTTGCACCATTTACAATGACCACAAGTAAGGTAAAAATAAGCAGTCACAGGCATACCAACTTTCAATTCACCACAATCTCCTCTTAATTCAACAATCTCTGCAGTAATTTCATGGCCTATAATGATTGGGAAATCTACTTTAGTTCTTCCTGCTTTGACATGTTGAATTGTTAAACCAGAACCACAGGCTAAAACCTTAGCAACAGCTTCTCCACTTTGGGGAACTGGATCAGAAACATCTTCAAATATAAATGGTTCGTTGGGTTCTTTTAAAATTAGAGCTTTCAAGTTTATATACCTATAGATTAAATATCTTGAATTTTTAATATTTCTTTTTCTATATCGTCTGATATTTCAATTTTTTCTCCAATTTTACTTGAAGCATCCATTGCCATTGTCATAACTAGATTTTTATGGCCATCATTTGCTGTTGCGTGTGGGGTGTCGGAACTAACATAAAGTCTTTGAAACCAGGAATTAGTTTCTTCTCTCATCGGTCCCCATAATTGATTGTTGTACATATCGCCGGGAGGATATGATGTTAAAAAATCTACGTGCCTAGCTACAGTAGGTTCAAAACCAGAAGGATTATATCCATGACCTTGTGGTTTGGTGCTCGCAAGTACTAAATCCCTATGGGTATCTTCAATATCAATAACTCCTTCAGTTCCAACTATTCCAATTTCTAGTCCGTATACTGATCCAGGCCAAACTGTTGGAAGAGCCCAACTAATGTTCATACTAAAAATTGTTCCATCGTCCATAGTGAAAATACCAAAGGTAGCATCTTTAGTTCCATGACTTTGTAGTTTTTTATCTACAGATTGAGCAAAAATAGTTTTTGGATTTTTTCCTTCTAATAACCACAAAGACATATCTAAGCTATGAGTACCAGAAACCACCATTGGTGTTAAATTCTTTCGCTCATTTGTTCGTCTGACAGTTGCAATTGGTACCATACTATTCATGAAAGCTCTTGTTACAACAGAAGTGACATCTCCTATATTATTGTCATTTATTTTCTGTTTTACAGCTAGAAATCTTCTTCTAAATCTTTGAGTGTATCCTAAAACGGCATCAATTTTAGCAGCATTAATTGCATCTAAAACTTGTCTTGATTCAATTAAATCTGTTGCAAGAGGTTTTTCTATAAATAAAGATGCATTTGCCTCTATTGCGGCCATAGTAGGTCCAAAATGATGATTTTCGTCAGTAGCTATTATAACAGCATCAACCTCATCTCTTTTTAATAATTCGTTATAATCTTTAGTAAAAAAATCTGCTTTGCAATCATCAAATAATTTATTACCTAGATCACTATTAATGTCACATAAACCTATCCAGCCTATTCCTGGATAGTCTCTAGCCATTAAAGCTCTAATTCTTCCAATTGTTCCACATCCAACAATAGCTAAACCTATTTGTTTTTTATTATTCAAAACAATTGCCTCCTAGTTTTCTAGTAATTCTCTAGTAATAATTTCTTTCGTAAATGGCATGGTTTTAATTGTTTGCCCCAAAGCTTCACTTATTGCATTTGAAATGGCTGCTCCAGTTGGTCCAGCAACAACCTCTCCTACTCCTAAATAAGGCATCCCTTCTTTATCTATAACACTTGTTTTTATATTTGGTATATTATCAAATTCAATTATTTTATAAGTGTCCCAATCTTTTGAAATTATCTCTTTCGTGTCAAATTTAACTTCTTCATATAAACACCAACTTGCGGCTTGTATAAAACCACCCTCTACTTGAGCTTTAATACCATCTTCGTAGGCTACTTCTCCAGCATCAACTGAAATCCAAGCATTAATTAATTTTATGTTTAAATCATCATTAACTTTTAATTCCACACCAACAGCACAAAAAGCTGCAGAATTTTTATATCTTGAAAATCCTATTCCTCGATACAAACCATCGTTTTGAATATCTTTTGTCATTTGATCTTTTAGATTTTTTATAATGTTTATAGCTCTTTCATCTCTTAAGTGATTAATTCTAATTTCAAATGGATCAATATTTTTACTTTTAGCTAACTCATTCAAAAAACACTCTAATGCTATTACATTTGAAAATGCACCTAGTGTTCTAAGTGCTGAAGTGCGAAGTGGTAAATTATGAACCAAATTTTTAACAAGTCTATTTTCTCCAAAATCATAAAGAGGATCTAAGTTTCTATGAATACCCATATGAGCTTTAGTTTTTGGGTTGGATTTATGTTTCATGAAATTATTATTAATGAAATTATAACTAATAAAGTTATGCAGCTCTGTATTTGAAGGCCTCGTCATATAAGTATCTGAAAATGCCTCATTGGACCAATAAACTATTTTACCTTCATTGTCTATTACTCCTGTTAGCTTGTTTAAAGAGGCACTTCCATAAGGTTCCCAACAATGTTCGTCTTCACGTGTCCATTTAAGTAGAATATGAATATCAGGAAATTCTTTAGACAATATAGCTGCCTCAAATGCAACATCATCTGCTCCGTTATGTCCATAGCAGCCTGAGCCAGGTCTAAATTTTAGTGTGATATTATTTGGATCTATTTTAAAATATTCACTACAAGATAATTTTAGGTCATATAAGGCTTGACTATGTGAGTAAATAGTAAACCTTTCATTAATAAAAACTGCACAAGCGGCAGAAGGGCCGATGGGACCGTGCATAAGATAGCCTTTTTTATATTCACTAGTAAGAGTTGTATGTTTCTTATCTTTAAATTTTTTTATAGAAGGAATATTTTCATAAAAAGCTTCACCACCTGATTTGACCAAAAGACTTTCTTTATCGTTATTTTTCAGAGAGTTGTAGACAGTATCTTCAGAAAGTTTTTTAACTTCCTCCCAAACTATGTTTTGTTTAATAATATCTAAGTACTTAACAACTAAATATTCATCAGTTGATAAAATAGCTAAAAACGAATTTTTAACTATAATCTTAATATCCAATTTGTTAATTTTTTGATCTATATTATTTGTAAATTTTATAAATTTAGAAAAGTAATTTGGTGGCCTTATAATTCTAGCATGAAGCATGTTTGAAAATACCATATCGTGAACATATTCATATTTTCCAGTAACTATGTCATTAATCGTTTTGATTTCTACTTTAAGATTATTTTTATATTTAAATTCTCTAATTTCTTTTTCATCAAACTTTTCAGGAATAGTTAATTCATTAAATTCATTAGTCTTTCCAAAATCCCAATAAGAAATGCTTCTATTAGATTTAATATCTTTAATAATTCCATTATCAAATACTATATCTTCAAAATTTACGTCCAAAGTTTTTAGGGCGTATTTTATAAAAGCTTTTCTTAAGCTAAAAGATGCAGCCTTGATGGCAGAACCTGAATCTGGAACAGATAAACTGCTTGCAGTCTTACCTTCATTTGGAGATATATCTGTGTCTAACTTTATTATTTCAACTTGATCATAATCGATACCAGTTATTTTTGAAGAAATTAATGCAAGTGTTGAACTAATATGCTGACCAATATCAATTTTACCTGAATAAACTTGTAAAACATTATCTTTATCAAAATTAAACCAATTTCTTAATTTTCCATATAATTTTATACTTGGACCTGAATGAAAACTATCCATTTTAAATATTAACTCGCTTTTAATTCATCTATAGCCTTCATTACTGAAGCATGAGATCCACATCGGCATAATTGACCGTCCAGAGATTTTAGAATTTCTTCATTCGTTGGATCAGATTTTTTAAGAAAAACTGATGAAAGCGATATAATTATTCCACTTGTGCAATAACCACATTGGGCGGCATTATATTGTTTAAAAGCTTGTTGCACTATATTTAAACCTTTGTCAGTTTTTAAGCCCTCAATAGTAGTTATTTTACAATTTTGATAATCTTTAGCTAAAACATTACAGGAGTTTATTTTCTCACCATCTATTAAAACAGCACAACTTCCACATTGTCCTAAACCACATCCTAACTTTGTCCCAATTAATCCCAATTCATCTCTAATAACAAATATCAAAGGCTTGTCTTCATGGATATTTACGGTTTTAATGTTTCCATTTATGTTTAAGTTACATTTAATTTTAGCCATATTATAATTTACTTTTTATTGATTTGTTAACAAAATTAATTTACCAAAGTGCTTGTTTTCATTCATTAAATTTAATGCAGAATTCGCATCATCCAAAGAAAATGTTTTAAAAATAACATGACGAATTTGTCCATCAATGACATAATTCCAAAGTTCATTATTTGCAACTTTAGCTACTTTTAAATTTTCTTCGATAGATCTGGTTCTACCTGTGGTCCCTACATAATGAAGTCGTCTTTTAGCATGTAAATCATAGTTAAAATTACCATTCATGCCAGCAAGTCTACCAATATTTATTAAATAACCATTAATTTTTGTAGCTTCCATATTTTTATTAACAAAATCACCAGAAAGCATGTCTATAAGAACATCAGTACCCTCTCCGTCAGTAGAATCTAGTACTGAATCCAACCAATCTTCTTGTGATGTATCTATTAACACATCAGCACCATAGCTTGATAACTTAGACAATTTATTGTGATTTGTAGATGATCCTAAAACTTTAGAAGCTCCTAATGCTTTGGCAATCTGAAGACCAATAATGCCAACCCCACTACTGGCTCCTTGAATGAAAACAGTTTGCCCAGAGATAAATTTCCCATTGGTAACTATTGCATCATGCATGGTTTGAAGATTGCCCTGAATTGAAGCTGCTTGTTCCCATGAAATTTGTTCTAGATTGAATTTAATAGATCTTTTTGAACTAGCAACTGCATAATCTGCCCATCCAGAGCCACCTCTACACATAATATTATCTCCAACCTGGAGATCAGTCACTCCTTCACCTAATTCCACAACTTCTCCAGCAAACTCTCCTCCGATTATTTTGGTATCTCCACCCGTGTGACCAAAGGATTGTCCCTGTGTTTCCAGCAAGTCTGATCTATTTAACCCGCATGATTTCACTTTAACTAAAACTTGATTTTGAGAAGGTTTGGGTTCTGCTAATTCTTTAATTTCAACTCCGTCACTTCCAAGTGTTACAGCTTTCATTTACATACTTTCAAAAAAAATTATCTTGCTGTCCAACCACCATCTACTAAAACACTTGAACCTGTCATTAATGATGATGCATCAGATGCCAGAAAAACAAATGGTCCCATTAGATCTTTCACTTCTCCAAGTCTTCCTAATGGTATCATTCCAATTGTTGCTTTTTTAAAATCATCATCTTTTAAGAAAGGTTCTGTCATTGGAGTTTTTATGAAGGTTGGACAAATAGTATTCACCCTTATTCCCTCTGGACCTAATTCAATTGCTAGAGACTTCGTAAATCCCTCAATAGCAAACTTACTTGTGCAATATGTAGTTCTGCTAGGACCGCCTACGTGTCCCATCTGAGAAGAAACGTTAATTATAGAACCTTTAATATTACTATCTAACATTTTTTTAACCACTAATCTTGTAAGGTTAATTACTGATCTAACATTTAAAGACATGACGTAAACGAAATCTTCAATTTTGGTATCAATTAATTTTGCAGGCCTGTTAGTGCCAGCGTTATTAATGAGAATGTCAAATGGAGCACTATTATTTATAAAATTTGATACTTCGTCTTCCATACTTACATCTAATACTTCATAGGAAGCTTTATAGCCTTGGTTATTAACATGTTTTGTTAAATCTTGTAATTCGGTTTCTGTTCTTGAAACCAAAGTAACATCTGCTCCAGATTCTGCCAAGGCAATAGAAGCGCCCACTCCGATTCCCCGACCAGCTCCAGTAATTAAGGCTCTTTTACCATCAAGCCTAAAGCTCGGTGTTTGAGGATAATTCATATAAACTCCTATTCAGCTGCTGCATATGGTTGAATATTTCTGCCCCCATATCTTCTTACTCTAACATTAGCCTGTTCGCCGTGACCAGAAAAACCTTCTAGCGCGCATAATCTAGAACAATATTCACCAACAAGAGCTGATGCTTCATCAGTTAAAACTTTTTGATATGTACAAGTTTTTAAAAATTTACCTACCCAAAGACCACCAGTATATCTTGCAGCTGTTTTAGTTGGTAAAGTATGATTTGTTCCTATTACTTTATCACCAAAAGCTACATTTGTTCTCTGCCCCAAAAATAAAGCACCATAATTAGTCATATTTTTATGGAAATAATCAGGATCTTCTGTCATTACTTGGACATGCTCAAAAGCTAAATCATCAGCAACTTGAACCATTTCTTCAATATTATCACAAACGATAACTTGTCCATATTCTTTCCATGATTCTTTTGCAATTTCAGCAGTTGGTAAAATATTTAACTGTCTTTCAACTTCA
>CACCSH010000016.1:0-40391 GCA_902548635.1 uncultured SAR116 cluster alpha proteobacterium | reverse complement strand
ATGTCAAAATTGTCAAATAATTCGTATTTTTTTGCTTAGTGTTGCTTTCATAATTATAATAGCTTTAATTCAAAGTGATAAGTTACATTATTTAAACTTTGTTACACCAATAAATGCAGCCATTTCGATAATATCTTTAGGTTTAATAATGTTCTTTATAAAATTAACAAAATACTTTTTAGAAAAGAAACAAAATTGATCCATTACCGATCACGAACTAGCCTAACATAGTTAGGAATAAAACCTGGAAATCTTCCAAAAGTATGGCCAGTATAAAAATTTACAGTCCACAGAAATTTTGGTTGCCATGGATTTTTTTCACTAGTCCAAAAAGACTCTGGTGGGGTATTGGGGAATATTTCTTTATTAATTTTAACTTTCTTACATTTTGTACAAATTATTTTTTCTAATTCTGCTCTATTAGGCAATCTCCACTTACCTTTGAGTTGTTCGTTAGCTTGAAATATAGCTGTTTCAATTTCACTAAATTTGAGTTTTACAGGGGTTCCAACACATGTTTTATTTTCCCAAACCATTCCAACTGGACAAGTCAACCATTCTAACTTTTGACTTAGGTCGATAACATAATATCCTCTTGAAATAAAATTATTAGCCCATACAGTATTGATATTTAAGCTTATTAAGAATATTATAAAGAATGCACTTAGCTTGTAGAATGATGTTTTAATGAATAACATGAAAGCCTCTGAAAATTTTTTTTATTTCAACAACAGTTTGGTCTCATTCTTGCAGAATTTGTGCCTAATATCATTATTTTATATTTAAAAAGGCAAAAAAATGGATATAGCTTCTCTAATTGGTCTAATAGGAACTCTAGGTATGATAGCTGGGGCGATGATCTCATCTGGTGGTTTAGGAATGTTTGTTGATACCCCATCTATGTTAATTGTTTTTGGCGGAACCTTTTTTGCTGTTATGTATAGATCAACTTTACCAACATTTTTATCATCTTTTGGGACCTTAGTTAAAGTTTTTATGCCAGGCGTAAAAAAACATGATGAATTAATTACACGTTTAACTGAATTAGCAGGAATAGCAAGAAAAGATGGAATGATGGCATTGGAAGGTCAAGAAGTTCCTGATAAATTTTTTGAAAAAGGTTTGCAAATGCTTGTTGATGGAGCAGATGAAACAAAATTAACTGATCAATTAAATAGAGAACTTAAAGCCATGAAGACTAGACATGAAAATAGTACAGGTGTTTTTCAGGCTTGGGTTGATCTAGCTCCTGCGATGGGAATGATTGGAACCTTAATTGGATTAGTTGCAATGTTGGGTAACATGGCAGACCCTAAAGCAATTGGACCCGCTATGGCTGTTGCATTATTAACGACTTTATATGGTGCTATGATTGCAAACTGTATTTTTATGCCTATTGTGACTAAGTTAGAAGGATATTCTGCTCATGAACTTTTATATAGAGAAATGGTAGTTATGGGGTTGAAATTTATATCAAGAGGTGAAAGTCCAAGAAATATTACAGATCAACTAGTTGCAAATTTACCACCAAAAATTCAAGCTCAAATTGAAGAAGCGGCTTAAAAGTTTAGACTAAATAGGATTATATTATGGCTGAAGCTCAAGTTGAAGAAGTAGAAGAAGAAGAATGTCCTAAATGCCCTCCGAAAGGAGCTCCTGCTTGGATGGCAACATTTGCAGATATGGCAACTCTGTTGATGGCCTTTTTTGTTTTAATTTTATCTTTTGCTGAATTTAACGTTCCTAAATTTAAACAAATAAGTGGTAGCTTAAAAAATGCATTTGGAATTCAAAGAATTGTTCCAGTTGTAGAACAACCAAAAGGTACTACAGTTCTATCTCTAAATTTCAGTCCGTCTCCAGCACCTTCTGTTACTAAGAATTTAAGACAGCAGACATCAGATTCTGAGCAAAAGAACTTAGATCTTAAGTCAGAAATAGATGAAGGCGATAGTGCTAAAAGCAATTCTAAAGAAGAATTAGAAGCTGAAAAATTAAGTAAAGAAATAATTGACCAAATTCAATCTGATAATGTAACAGTTGAAACAATAAATGATAAAGTTTTAGTAAGTGTTAATACTGAAAACAAATCATCAGAAGAAATTTCAGAATTAATTAAAGATACAGTTGATGCAGTAGAAACAGCGAGGGAGAATTCAGGAGCAACTGATACAGATGTCCTTATAGGAGGTATCGATCAAAATATTAAATCTATGGCCTCAGCAACTATTGAAAATCAGTCTCTCAAAAATCAAGTCAGCAACCTAGAAAAACAAAATTCTGAAAGTGAAAAAGTAATTCAAGAAAAAAAACAAAAAGCAGAATTTAGTGAAGATCAGCTAAGAGTTGCACTAAAACAAGAAATTGGCAAGGGTTTAGCTGAAGTTCAAAGAGAGAAAGACAGAGTAGTTGTTACAGTAGGGTCTGCTGGTGCATTTAGTTCTGGCTCAGCAAAGTTAACAAAACAAGCAAGAGCTATAATGCAAAAAATTGCTAAAGTTAGTGGTAAAGGAGCAGGTCAAGTTAATGTTTCTGGACATACGGATGATGTGCCTTTGATTTTTGGAGGTCAGTTCAGAGATAATTGGGATTTAGCTGCTGCAAGAGCTTCTAGTGTAGTTCAGGAGTTATCTAAGGCTAAAACAATTCCTTCTGAAAAATTGAAGGCAATTAGTTTTGGTGAGACAAAACCACTAGAACAAAATGACACAAGAGAAGGAAGAGAAAAAAATCGAAGAATTGAAATTGAAATTAAATATTGATATAGTTAATATAAAAATTAGACTTATTGGAAACTAACAATGGATGACTCAAATTTAATCACCAAACTACCTGATGAAGGTTATTCCCCAGAAGCAATAGCAAATTTAGATGGAGCAGTTGAAGAATTTGCTGAATCCCTGCTAGTTATTAAACCAGAGGATGCAAATATTGCAGTTTTTCGAAGTCTTCAAATAATAATGACTGGTCGTAAAAGAAGAATAGGTGATTTAGGTAATGTAGAATCACCTGATGATCCCATGAAAATTCAATTAATGATCTATAATAAAGAGCATATTGAAGAGGTGTTGGAATTTATAAAGAATAATGGTTTTCCTGCTAAGAATGAAGAAGGATCTCAATTTATTCATATCAGAGTTCCTAAGCCTTCACGAATGCAATTAGAAGAACTTGGTGATGACGTAGTTAGAAGAACGAATGCTGTTATATCACGTTTAGTTAAAATCAAAACTAATACAGGCTTAAGAATTCGAGCTGCTGTGGAAAAAGAATTTATTGATCAACGTATTGCCGGAGTAGCAACAAAAAAAATAGATTTAAATTTAGAAAGATGCACAAAAGAAATTAAGATTATTGGTTTAATGAAGAGAAAAAAAATACTTGGTAGTTTTTTTAAACCTGTTGAAAGGGATGATGCAGACTTTCTTAAAATAATAAGTAAGAGATTGAAATTAGAAAAAAGTAAAATTGAGAATGAAAATCAATTACGTATACAAACTGAGGCCTTAATAACTGAAAATCAAAATAATGAAACAGTCAACCTCGATGGTGTCTCAACTATTAACCAGAATTTAAGTCCCACCCAAGATACCGTTTCTATCAATTAAGAGTTTGTTATTGTTCTATATATGGATTATTTCCTTTTCTATACATAATTCTTACAGGCAATCCATATAAATTAAAGTCCTCCATAATTGATGCGGCTAAAAAACGTTTATAACTATTTTGAAGATTATCAGGACTTGACATAAATACCGCAAAGGTAGGAGGTTTAATATTAACTTGTGTAATATATCTAATATTATTTTTTTTACCCTTAAACAAAGGGGGAGGATTATTTTCAATAATGGGAGCTAACCATCTATTTAGTTTTCCAGTTGAAATTCTAATATTCAATCTTTTTTTAATATCTAAAACCATTTCAAATAATTTTTCTATACCTTGATTTTGCAGACCAGATATAAAAACAATGGATATTTTTTTAATTTGAGATAAAGAAATTTTTAACTTATTAATTATTTCATCTTTAATTATGTTTTTATCTAATACTTTATCCCACATATTTGCACCAATAATTAAACCTCTCCCTTCTCCAATAATCATACGCGCAATAGTTAAATCTTGTTTATCAATACCTTTTGAAGCATCAATGAGCAAAATACAAATATCACTGTATTTTATAGTTCTTAAAGTATCATTAACCATATCTTTTTCTAATATGTTTATAACTTGTGACTTCTTCCTTAATCCTGCAGTGTCAATAATAGATATTAATTCATTATTATATTTCCATAAAACTTCAATAGCGTCTCGAGTAATTCCTGCCTGAATACCAGTGACTAATCTTTTTTGACCTATGATTTTATTTATTAATGTAGATTTTCCAGTATTTGGACGGCCGATAATTCCAATTCTTATTGATGATTTTTTTTCATGAATATTGAGGCCATTATTCTCATCATTTTTTTTATTTTGATATTCTATCTTTTCTTTTAAACAATCATATAAATCAGATAAACCCTCTCCATGTTCTGCAGAAAAAGGAATAACATCTTCAAAGCCAAGTGAAACACTTTCACTTAAACCCGGTCCTCCTCTAGTTCCTTCACTTTTATTAACTAAAATAATTGTTGGTTTGTCAGCTTTTATTAAGCTTTTAGCATACATTTTTTCGACTGGTAAAACCCCAACTCTACCATCTATAACGAAAATAACTATGTCAGAGTCTTCAAGAGCTAATAAAGTCTGAGCTTTACTTTCATTTTGAACTTTCTCTTTGAATTCATCATTTATCCCAGCAGTGTCAATCAAAGTAAAATTTAGGTCAACTAAAGTGCCTTGGCCGTACTTTCTATCTCTCGTCACACCAGGTTGGTTGTTAACTATGGCTTTATCTGAACGCACCAAACGATTAAATAAAGTTGATTTGCCAACATTAGGTCTTCCTACTAGTACAATCTTCAACATTTTAATGACCTTAAAGATTTCATAATTGGCATTATTTGTAAGCTAATAATTTTCCTTTTTTTGTGAGGAAAAAGATCTTTTTATCAACTGGAATAGGAGCGAGTGCCAACTCATTAATATCTAGTGTATTAACTACATTCCCATTATTAGCATCTATAATGATAATTTTTCCTTCTAAATTAGAAAGTAGAATTTTAGAGCCTGCTAATGTTGGGCCTTTATATATAGCAACCTTTTTATCTGAAAATAAAGAGTTTTCATTAACATAGGAAGGATATTTTTTTTTCCACCTAAGTTTACCAGATGAGATATCAATAGCAGCTAAAAGTCCCATATTTCCATTAACAAAAATAGTTTCACCAGAAAGTGTAGGAGTTTCAATTCCACCCACAGGTATGTTCCAAAGCTCTTCCGATGTATCTATGTCAAACGCTGAAGTAAAACCTGACTGTGAAACTATATATACTACGCCTTCATGATAAATTGGATTAGCAATTATATCTCCAGAATGAAAGATTTTAGGTAATTGTTTGTTTGAAGAAATATTTTCATTCCACAAAACTTGTCCTTTGTCACCTGAAAGAATAAAAAATGCACCTCCCGTTCCGGGTACTATAATTTTATTTTTAGCTACAATAGGCCTGGCGCTTGTATAAACTGAATTGTATTCACTTCCTAGAAACACACTCCAATTGGTTGATCCATTTTCATTATTAATTGATAAAATATTTCCGTCAAAATCACTGATTAATATTGAACTTTTATAAGAAGTTATTCCCCCTCTAATAGGTAGATAATGGTTTTTTTTCCATATAAGCTTTCCATTATCGCCATTAAGAGCCCGAATTTCATTATTACCGTTGTGGGCATATATAGTTACTTTACCATCACTTGATAATTTACCAGAGAGAGCAGGGGTTCCTATGATTGTGTTTTCTAGATTTTTAAAAATTGATTTTTTCCAAATAATTTTGCCATTATTAGCTTCAATTTTATATAAAGTTCCATAATTATTTAACAAAAATAAGTTTTGTGACAAATATATTGGATCCGGTAAGTAAGGGTTTTTATCGTCTATCATTTGGTTAGTATTAACTTGCCAGCTTTTACTTAAAGGAAATTTTATATAGGAGTTAGTTAAATTGTAGGATTTTGCGTTGGATATATTTTTGATATTTCTAACAACATCAAGTTTAGCATCCTGTTTTTGGTTAATAAAAGATGACAATTTATTGTCATCATTAAATATATTTACAGCATTTTGTAGTTTAGGATCTTTGTCAGAGGAGCACCCTAAAAAAAGTGTAAATGTTATAATTAATAAATTTTTATTTAGCATTAGATATATAAATTTTATTTAAAAGTTCTAGCCTACTTTTTTGTTCTAAACTAATATCTTGTCTTTTAAGTAAATTTTTAATTTTAGTATAAGCATCATTCATATTTTCAGATCTTACATACAACATAATTTCTAATTCAGCTGCCAACAATTGTAATTTACTAGGGCTATTTAATATTGGTTTTAAGATATTTATTTGCTGATCAAACGTACTAATATCGTCTTTCATTACACTTAATATACGAGACAAATTTCTATAATATAAGTCTATGTTAGTATCTTCATATATATTTTTGTAATTTAATGACATTTCTTTAATATTACCTTTTTTGTAATTAGTTTCTGCAAGACCAAAAAGAGACAAAACTCTGTAACCTTCATTTTCTTCCGTAGAACTTTTCAAAAATATCTTAAAACTTTCTTCATATTTTTTTTCTTCTAGTTTTTGTAATGCATTAAAAAATTGTTGTGAACTTAACTCTAATTTTTTTTCACTCCAGTTTAAGAAGAGTTGAAAAGAAATGATTAAAACAACTGCAATTAAAAAAAATGAAATTATGTATTTTGAATTTTTTTTCCAAATTTGGACTAATCGATCCTGTTTAAGTTCTTCAGAGACCTCGTCAAAAATATCTGCCATATATAAATCCGCAAATGAGTAAATTATCATAAATTTCAATATTATTAGACTTATATCAAAAAAAGATCAAATGAATATCTTTATAATTAGACAATTATATAGTTTCAATTATAGACTATTATTAAATGGGAAATATTTATGACTATTATCAAGCTTAATGAAAAAAAATCGAACTTAAGTAATACTGCCAGCTTTATTAATAAAAATAATAAAAATTTCATTTTTTTTTCAAAATACGAATTAACTTCTATCTTAAATTTATATAGCAAACAAGTTTCTAAAGGATTTTGGAAAGACTATGCTTTAGATAGTAAAGCAAACATAGCCATTTTTTCAATATATAAACATTCACACGATAAACCTATTTATCAAATAATCAAAAAAAAGTTTTAAAGGCTTTCGAAATATGCCTGATTTTTTTATTACAAAGGATTCTGAAATTATTAACAAAAGTACTGAAATATCTACTATCTTATCAAAATTTGAAAAAAAATTAAGTATAAGAAAATATTTATGATGTAATATATATTTTCAATCATACAGTTATGTTATTAGTCAATTGCATTATTAAGTTGAGGAATTAGAATGGACAGAAATACAATTAGTAAAATTCAAAATTATTTAAGAAAATCATTAGGATCAAAGCATATAAAAGTTGAGGGCAGAGAAAACAAAATAGATTCAGCCGACATAACTCATAATGGTGAATTTCTTGGAGTAGTTTTTGAGGATAATGAAGACGGTGAAACTTGCTATCATTTTAATATGACTATACTTGATATAGATTTAGAGTAGGTATTTTTATATAGATGAAATTACATCTTTTATAATTAATTGGATCAAAGTTAGATTAATTGGGAAGGTAAACAAAACTAATATAATTAGAGTTGTTATAGTAATAAAAACATAAGTTTTTAAATTAAAAAAAGAGTGATTTTTCTTATTTTTACTAGACTTAACTGACAAACTGTTAATAGTTTCTTCAAGGTTTTTTACTTTATCAGAAAGCTCTAGTATTACCTCAACCGCCTCATTGAATTTTTTTGCAACCATACGAAATTGAGCTTCGTTAACATAAGGTAAATCGTCCGATGCCTGTTTAATTGGATTTCGAACATTTTTAATATTTGAGTTTTCTATTTTTTTATTCTCTAAAGGAGAAATTTCTTTTTCTAATTTTGTTTCAAAATTTACTTCTCTACTGATCTCATCGTTTTGGGTCTTTTGAGGAGGGATTTCAGTGGAAGTTTCGGGTGTTTTAATTTCTGATTTAGCTTGATCTAAGACAACATTGTTACTTTCTCTCATCTTCAATATTCTATTTCTTAAATCTAAACTTTCATTCATTTTTTAAACCAGCTTTTAATATATTAGTTGTGAAATCTTACGACTTAATAAATAATTCATTTAATATTATTATCTTTGAAATTGAAAAATCCCTCACTTATTAACATTTTTTTTTTCATTTCAATTCCACCTTTTCCACTGTAACCTCCCAAATGACCATCTGATCGAATAACTCTATGACATGGAATTATTGGAACATACGGGTTTTTACCACAAGCATTAGCTACAGCTCTTGCACATTTAGGTTTATTTAAATCACAAGCAATTTCTTTATAGGTTTTAGTAAACCCCTTTGGGATTTTTAAAATTTCTTTCCAAACCTTAATTTGAAATTCTGTACCTTCAAGTTTCAAAGTAAATTACTCTTTATGAATTAATATAAAAATGATTAATTTTTTTACCATATCTAAATATTATTCATTATTATCCTCAGTTTCAATTTCTTTTTTCTCGGATGAAAGTTTCTTTTTTTTCCATCTAATTCTAGATTGACTTATATATCTTAAATATAACTCTTCTTTCTTTCCATATTCAAAACCAACAGTTTTATTTAAAAAATATCCTCCCTCGATAGGAATATTTATATATAAATATTCCTTTTTATCTCTTTCACTTCTGGTAATAAGGTGTGTTTTTTCATTTTCATCAATATTCTTCCAAAAATCTTTCATAGGAATCTTCTTATTAAGAATTTCAGTTAAAGTTTCACCAAATGTTATAAATTGATGTCTAACAAATCTTTTATTAGCTCTTTTAAATTTAGTTACTTTTTTAAAGTTGTTTTTTTTGTATTCTTCATAACATAACTTTGAAATACTAGTAATACGCATTAAACAATATTCACCAGAAAAAAGAGATTTAAGCATTACTCTCTTTTTTTCCAATGGAAAATTACTATCAAATATTTTGGTATATAAATTATAAAATTCTTCGGATTTATAGTTCCAAAATCGCATTTAAAAAATTCCTAACAATTTAAATCAACCTTTTTTTCATTTAATAGCATTTGAATTGCTAGCAATTGATATTATTTCTATTTACTCCCACTCAATCGTCCATACCCTGTAAGTCATTGATAATAAACAGTTTTATTTTTACTTGGTAACAACTTGGTAACAAGGACATTTTAATGAGCATAATCAAGGACTTATATTTTACCAAATTACATTAGTACATCTTGTTTATTAATACTACCTATCAATGTCATAAGAGTTCAAATAAAGTTTTCCATCTTTATCATAAAAAGTAAAAGTTGCATTGCCTGAACCATATTCACCATACTCCCAAAATGTGCAACTCCACTTTTCAGTTTTACCACCACAAATTGCTGACCTTACATCTTCTGGTTGCCCAAACATCTTAATAATTTCATCAGAACTCATATGAGTTTTAACTTTCATTATATTTTCAGTTGAAAATCTTGTGGATAGACAAGACGAAAGAAAGAGGAATATTATTCCATAAAATATCAAAGTAGAAAGTCTTTTCATTTTTTATCACCAGAATATTGACTATCAACAATCTACTTTAATACATAGGGAAGTTGAAATCAATTTCTATCAGTTTTAAGGGGGGGGTATTATTTGTTTAGAAACTTTAATTGCATTTGTAGTCTATCAAATGCGTTACGATTCAAGGGGGGTATGCTACTTAATACTTTCCACCTGTGTTAGTGGATTCTATAATCTTATATAATTGATATGGAGTTAATGTTTTCAAAGCAGACATTGCTTTAACATTAGAATATCCAAAATAGGTTTTTACTGCTTGAATTTCATCTTTAGTAAATTCAGATTTCTTTTTGGTAGCAGTATAACCTTTTCTTTTTCTTTTTGGCACAGCATGAAACAAAGCATCATAATGTCCTTTCTTCCAATTCAACTTTGATACAGCAAAGTTAAATGTTTGAAGATATGGAACTATGTCTGGGTATTTTGCAAGTGACTTAACTACAAGGAAGATTGAATAAACTTTGTCAAAGTCTTCATGCTCACCAAGATACTTTCCGGTATGAACAATTGAATTAACAAAGTCAGCAGTCTTCAATTCGTTATGCATAACAAACACCAACTTCCTTTTTAATGTCTTTCATAATATTCTTTAATGCGTGCTTACATGAAGGTGTTTTTGAAGTAGTAACAATTGCACCAGAGATATGTTTCCAAACAACATGATTCTTCATGCGTGATATTGTAAAATGGTTTTTCTTCATTAACTTTTTTAATTCTTTAGGCATTGTGTGATTCTCCTTTTTTCTCAATACCTAATCAGTATATCAAAAAGTCGTTTTGTTGATTGTGGGAACAGAGTAGTGGCTCTCATAAACCAACAAAACGAAATGAAGAAAAAGAAACCCCCATGTCAAAGGAGAAAACATGGGGTAACTATTAAAAGAAACTTATATGCTCTAATCAGAGTCTTTAGATGTCATCTCCTTTCATAAATTGTGTTAGGGATTTATCTTCCATCTTTTGAAGAATGATTTCACAATGCTGAATAATAGGCAGTACAATATCAATATCTACAAACTCGAAATCTGATTTTGATAATGCATACAACTCTAATTTGTTCATCTTCAAACAGTCTTGAAGGAACTGCTCATAAAATGCATTTGCATATGCTATTGCCTTATTAACCTTTGGAGATGACTTGTATAACTTTGGGTTTATTTTACCCTTATCTTCAATCATCTTATCCATCTCTTTTTTATTTGGTACTTTAGACATTATTCTTCTCCTCATTATTTTGCTCTAATCCACCAACTACTATGAATCCTATTGATTTTGATTCATCTACTTCAATGTGTGGAACTGACCAATCAAATGGGTAACCCATTTCTGCCTCGTCCATTTCATAATACAAATCTAATGCTTCATCTTCTGAATATGCTGCAATTTCAATTTCTGCCCTTATCACTTGCATGATTGGAATTGTGTATATTTTCTTAATCATAACTATTCCTCTTTATTTGTTATATTATTAATATAACACAATGTCGGTTTGTTGAGTGTGGGTGAATGATAAGGGCTTGTACAAACCAACAGAACGAATGGTTCAGAAAATGAAAGAAGTTGAACCCCCTACTTTACTGAATCTATGTGTAGGGAAATCAAGGGTTTCAGAGGGGTGTTTTCAAGACACTTTCTGAACCCATAAAAAAAGGGCAGTAAAGACTGCCCTACTCGTCTATTGCTCTAATTAGAGTTTGTTAATCATCTATCCAAAATGCCATTGACTTACCCATAGTATCTCCACCTATGTTGCCATAACATTTATCTTCATAATAGAGAGAAGTTATTATCTTTAGATTATCCCAGATAGTTATACCTACTGACAATTTTGAAATATCAAAAGGGTCATCTGTTTCAATTTGTTCATAATCCCAACCACCCTTTTCAAATGATTGACCATAAACAATAACCTCATCATTTTTAACATCATTCAACATCATACCATCTTCATCAGTGGCAAAATCAACTGGGTCAAATGTTGTTTCAATAGGCACATCTTCAATAGGAAACTCACCAACTAATTCTGCTTGAGCAGATTCACCTTTATCCTCATGCACATAAACATAATTAGATGATGCATACTCTGCTCCATTAATATGTTCAATGTCATCTAAATCATGCCAATATTCATCAATCTGGAACTCTTCCGGAATTGATTTATTCTGCTCTTCTTTATCCGACCAACAAAATGAAATAATATAATCCTCAAACTCATCAGCAGTCTTATTCTCTAACCACCACTTTGCAACTTTTAGAGGGATAGTTCCTATTGTATGTTCTCCTCCATACCTTGAGATATGGACATTATATTTGTATTTCTTTTTCATAGTATTTCCTTAACTGTTTATATTATCAATATAACATTATTAAGGTTTGTTGAGTGTGGGTGGATATTAAAGGCTTGTACAAACCAACAAAACGATTACCAAGATGATTGTGTATCTGCTAATTGTTGATTGTCATATTGCCTAGATTGTATCTGTTTAAGATGACTTCTTATAACCATGTGTGCCCCTTCTTCTAATAGATTAGTTAAAGTGGTTCTATGGTATGATGCAAGTTGGTCTAATCCATTCTTGGCATCTACTGTTAAATGTGCATATATTGGTTTTCTTTGTGGTTCTCTAATATTCATAAGTTAATCTTCCTTTTCTTTTTGTTTTCAAACTTCTTCTTAAACTTCCAAAATATGAAACCTCTTCTCTCAATCTTGGTTTCCCAAGTTGCTTACACATTTCACTCCAGTCATATGGAACTATCTTTTCTTCTTCAATTCTCTTTTTAGTTTTGTTGGTTTCTATGGGCTTCTGTCTTAACCCACTAACCGAATCTTTTGTTACTTTCTTTCTTTTAATCATTTGCTGTTTTGGTTTTACTTTTGGATTAAATAATCCACTACCATTCATGTCAGTATAATCATTATTGAAAGTTACATCTGATTGCCTAACTCTATTCAATGCTTCAATCATATAATTGTCTTTTGATGCTGATGTTGATTTATTGTAATTATCTTTTTCATTTTCTATCTGGTTAAAACTCATTTCATATTTCTGGATTTGTTTTAACTCTGATAGTTCTTTTGCTCTTCTTGATACGTCTAATGATACTATTGTTGTCATGTATGATTTCCTTAAAAGGTAGTAGAGCAGAAACTATATGCAAATGGAGATTTGTAATCCCAACCACTCTACTACTGTTATATTTATAAGATATGATTACTCTGATTAGAGTCTGTCTTTGTATTAGACAAAGTTACACCAACAACACCTAATTGAATTAAGCATAGTTGGTACTAAACCAAATTGAAGGATTGTAAGTTAAGTGCATTATCTCAAACTCTTTTGCTACTTAACCACCCCAGAAGGGTAATAGACTTTGGGTTTATATTTGAGTTTTATTATTCCCTTGTTCCAGAGAATGCCCATCATCTTCATTACAGGTTTGTTGGTTGAACATCATTTCTGTATGAGCCAACAAAACGAATGACACATAGAATAACAATCTAATTCATAAACTGTTCTAATATTCCACTTGGTTTAGGTTTTGGTATTATCTTTTTTGGTGTCCTTTTATTCAAAGGTTGGACATTCCAATCTTTCCAACTTCTAATGAAATTGGCAAAATGGTCTGCTCCAATTTGTCTTTCAATACTAGACTGTTCCTTAATATATTCAGTTCTCATTTCTTTAGTTGAATACATTGCAAGTTTTAATGCGTTCTTTTTACTCCTTCTATTATGCAAACTAAAACTAATACTGATGCCTTTATATGCTTTCTCTAATGATTTGAATGTAGTCTTTAATCCATTCCTTACAGCATTCCACTCATCATTATATGTCTTTACTTCAGGCATAATATTGAGTTGTAGAAAACAGTTATAATGTAAATGTCCTTCCTTACCCTTTTCCGGTAAGCAGACCCACCGACTTCTTTCATTGATACTCATTCTTTGGAGTTTCCGATTAGTCAATAACCACCTGTCAAATCTATGGTGAGAATTATAAAGCACTTCATCTACTTTATGTTTTTGAGGGTTGTAACCAAATGTTATGACTACCCAGTATTGCCATTCAAATGATTCTACTAGGTCATCCACCAGAGCATATCTGGTACAACTTTGTTGGATGTGTTCTTTATGAAGAGCAAGTTTGCTCAATTCGTTACTATTCTTCAATGCTTGGTATTTTTCAAACGATATATAACTATCTCTATTCACAACGCACCACCTTTCTTTTTCACATTCCTTTTTATATTCCTCACATATATTTATAATTCCTTGAATTTTGACTTTTACGCATCATCTTATTAGGTTTGTTGGTAAATACCGAATAGGCTATAAACCAACAAGCCTGTTGCGTATAAAACAAAACCCCAATGCGAACAAAGGGGTTACAGTTTTTAGATTATGAAATCAATTTTAGGCAGCAACATCAAATTCAATGTTGTAGTTTGGATTGTCCGACAGTACAAAAGGATTCATTGAAACTACTACATCATCAGAAGATAACCCATTCTCATTTACGAACTCGGCAATAACTTCTTCAAGTAAGATATTCAAAACCTCTAACTTATCTTCCGATACATTAGGAGTTGCATTGATAAATGCTACTGTTTCAATATCAGAGATAGTTTCATCTTCATCACATACGCACTCAACTTCACCACAAGTATTACAAGCAGTTTCTTCAGTAACTTCTTCAGAAGTAGTATCAATTACTTCTTCAGTAGTTTCTTCTTCAACTTTAAAATCGGAAGTATCTGCTACTGTCTTATCTTCACCAGAGATTGATTTAGCATCATCTACTGCATCATTAACTTCTTCTTCAGTAGTTTCTGGAACATCTGGTTTAGCAGTCTTCTGCTGATACTCTAACTTCCACTCCATAATTACATTAGCAGTAGTAAAAGGATTAAGACCCTTATCTTTCATAAACACCCAAGTGTCTTCAGTAAGACCCTTACACTTGTCATAAAGAGTATTATAAGCAAGAGGTGCATCTTCAATGAATTTATTAATCATTGGGTCTTTTGCAATCAGGATAAACTTCTGTGCTACTTTCTTACCAAAAGGTAATGATTCAAGGAACGTATTATATTCCTTTTTTAGCAATTCTTCAAAAGAACCCTTTGTCTTAAACTCATCAGACTTTTCAAAGTTCTTAAGTAACTCGTCCATTTTAGTTTTTACATCTAAAATCTTGTGAGCAACTTCAAGTTGTGCTGAACCAGTCTTTTTCATCAGACCGACAATAATATTCTTGGTTTCAAGTCCATTTAACCAAGAGGACTGTAATTTTGATTCTGTCATATTAAACCTCGTTTTTTAGAACCATGTAAGACTCTGATTAGAGTAACTCATTTACTTTAACTGACTTACTTTATTAATATAACACAATGTCGGTTTGTTGAGTGTGGGTGAGGTTTTGTGGCTTGTATTGACCAACTAAACGATTCATGCTAACAATAATTATGGCACATACTTTACCAGAAAATATTAAACTTACTCATCAATACAACAAACTTATTAGAACTGGTAAGTCTAACAAATCTCTTGCTGACTTTAAGGCATCTAGAGATAGGTCAGTATGGACAGCAATAGATGGAAAGATATTAGATAAACCAATTCAAGTTTATAGAATGTGGTATAGGTTTCTCCAATTAGCATTAGAACTTGAAGAGAAGAAAGTTAAGATTGTAACAAAGATGCAATCTGTTCCTTTAAAAAAACCAACCAAAGATGCTTGGGGCAAGTTAAGACATTCAGTTATGAAACCCCAAACTAAAAATGTAAAAGTGAATCGTAAGTTATATGCAGAGTTTGATATAGACACAATCCCTACTACTGCATTTGATGATTGGTGGAATGGAAATAGCAGAAAGAATGTGTCAGCACATAAACAATTGTTTTACCCAGACTCAAGTATCAAGCATCTAAAAGATAAGAGTGAATGGGTCAATACTAATACTCAAAACTATAGTTATTATCGCATTGATAATCGTAGAAGAGTAAATGATATTATTGCAGATTTTCGTAGAGAGATAATGAAACAACCAACTGAAAGAAGACCTGTTTCTACTGCTGACTATCAAGTGCTTGGAACACCAAATATCAATACATTAATCAATAGATATAATGCCCTCATATTACAACTGACTACAACTCTACAAGATGATGAAATGCTATTGTCTGAAGTATTCAGAAAAACACAATACGGAATGGGCAACATAGATTTTAAGGAATATGCATATTCATGGACTGGTTCTCCTGGCAGAGCAATGAGAGATTTAATTCTACCAGCAAAAATTGCAATACTTTCAGTTTGTGATGGATACTTTGTCAGCAATCCTAACAAGGATTATATCAACTCCAAATAGCATAATAAGACCCCATATTTGAGTTCTAAAGGGTGTTCAACTATATTTCCTTACAATGACAACTAAAGATATAAATAGTCTTATACGCATCACATTTCACTTCCAATGAAACCCATAAAATATAATCTTTTGTGGGTTTCGTTTTGTGGGCTTGTGATGATATTAATCTTGACCAACAAACCGATTTTTGATACAATTTAAGGGTAATGAGATTTGTATTTGGAATTATAGTTGGTGCATTTTTAGTCTTCTATTTTCCACAATATAAAATGATTGTTACTCCCCTCATTTGTAATGGAGAAATACATGAAAAAGGTTTGCCTTTATTCAAGAACGAGTCATTCAGATTCCAACCCAGATAATCAAATCAATGAACTAAAACAAGTTGCTAATCGTTTTGGTTGGACAATTGTTAAAGAGTATTGTGACAAAGGTATTAGTGGTGTTAAAGGTCGTGATAAAAGACCAGAGTTTGATGCCATGTTAAAGTCTGCCATGAGGAAAGAGTTTGATTTAGTAATGTTCTGGGCAGTAGATAGAGCATCAAGAAATCTTACTCATCTTGTTCAGATGATGGACGAATTACATTCCAAAGAAGTAGGAATGTATTTTCATCAACAAGCAATAGATACAACTACCCCCTCCGGTCTTGCAATGATACAAATGGCAGGAGTTTTTGCTTCATTTGAAAGGTCAATGTTGAAAGAAAGAGTTCTAGCATCTCATGCAAGAGCAAGAGCAGAAGGTAAGACTATTGGAAGACCATCACAGATAAATGATGCTCTTAAAACTTCAATACAGTTTATGAGAGAAAAAGGTATGGGGATTAAGAAGATTGCTAAAGAACTAAACATTGGAGTTGGAACTGTATATAAGGTTATTGAAGTTTAATGAGTGGAAGAATGAGAATAACCAAGTTCATAGAATACTATAGAATGTTTAGAAAGAAGTTCCCTACTCTTGCTCAACTTGAAAGAGAGAAGAAAAGAGAAGAACAAGTTAGTAAAGAGTTATTAGAATCAGATTTCCATGACATAGAATGGGATAAGGAATCCAAAGAGAAATAGGCTTGTTGGTCTATAATGAATAGGCTGCAAACCAACAAAACTTGACTCTGATTAGAGTTATCTAATCTGTAATTACAAATCCATTCTCATCAAATGTAAAAGTTTGAGTTGCACTTTCAATCATCTTGCCCATGTCTAAATGTTCATAATGAGTTTCAATGTGTCTTACATCTGTTCCGGCAAACTTTGCAACTTGATAGTGTGGAACTTTTGCCATTAATCTTGCTGTAATACCAAAGTGTCTTAATGAGTAATAAGTTAATTTCTTACCTGTCAGTTCTGGCATTTGTGTTACATTCATTAACTGACTCCAGTATTTGTAAAAGGTAGTTTTTGCTAATACACTTCTCTGCTCAACATTAGAAAAAACATAATCATCTGGGTCAGTAAATCTTGACCTCTCTCTCATTCTCTCAAGGTATCTGCCACCTCTTGCTACTACAGTTCTGTCTTTTCTATTTTTACAAATATGAGCAGGAAGATTTATCCTTACTAATCTTTGTTTATCGTGAGTAAAGATTTCACACATATGCCATTTAATTAATCTCATTTCTCCAAACCTCATAAACGTATTTGATTTTAGTAAAATGAAATCTTGAATTAAACTTCTGTAATAAGTTTCATGTGGGTCAATAGAATCAGCAACCCATTTTCTTAATCTTGTATAAAAGACTTTATACTCCTCTGGAGTAAAAGTATCTCTTCTTGGCATCTCTCTTATTTTGATTTCTTCTGGTATAAACTTCTCAAATGGAATCATACCCATTCTATAAGCATACTTTGCCAAAGCATTAACAGTTGTATATTCATTTCTTATTGTTACATCTTCAACAATGTTGTCTGTCTTTTTACGTCTATACATTCCATAATCTACAAAAGAGTTTCTATCTAATGATGCTACTGTTTCTCTCTTGCCTATGAATGGAATAATCCATCTTTGCACTTGTGTGTTAATTGTAGAATATCTACCTTGTGTAATACGATTAGTATTAACTCTTTCTTGTGTGTGCTTTAGAAATGATTCACACATTTCACCAAAAGTAACACCAAAGATTTTGTGTCCTTGATTTATCTTTGTCAGAATACCAAGCATTTCATTTTCACCCATTTTAAGAGCAACATCTACATCTTTGGTTCTTAATCCTCTTCTTACATATCTTTTTTCTTCAGGTATCCATGTTCTAAAGTAAAAGTTTCCATTTGATTCTGGTGTAGTATAAATCACACCTTTACCACCAAGAATAGGCACTTGATTTAGAAAGGCATTAGATTGTGTCTTAAAACCTTTTTTATCTTTTTGATGTTTTTTTCTTTCTACCATTACAACCTCAATAACAGGCTTGTTGGTTTATAACGAAGAGAGCCATAACCAACAAAACGAATTGATTTGTTACCAAGTTGTTACCAAGTGCTTGGTAACAGTTTATTTTCTTGTAATCCTTATTATGCAACAAATGACTTTTTAATGTGTCATTGTACTCAATCGTCCATGTAGTTGGTAACAAACTTGGTAACTCCAATAATTAAGTCATTGAAATTACTATAACTTGGAAACTACTTGGTAACAAGTATTTTCTTTTAAGTCATTGATTTAATTGGATTTATTTTTCGTGTGTCATTCCCACTCAATAGTACCAGGTGGTTTAGAAGTAATATCATACGTTACTCGATTTATTCCAACTACATTATTTATGATTTTAGTAGCTGTTTCACTCAGAAACTCATGATCAAATTGATAATAATCAGCAGTCATACCGTCAATTGAAGTTACAGCTCTTAATACACATACGTAATCATAAGTCCGAGCATCTCCCATTACACCAACTGTTTTAACTGGTAAAATTACTGTAAAAGCTTGCCAAATTTCATTATAAAGCCCATGTTTTTTTATTTGGTTAATATAAATCTCATCTGCATTTCTTAAAATATTTAATTTCTCGTCAGTAATTTCACCAGGACATCTTATTGCTAAACCAGGTCCTGGAAATGGGTGTCGTTCTATAAATTTATTAGGAACACCAAGTTCTTTTCCAAGTATCCTTACCTCATCTTTAAATAGCTCTTTTAATGGCTCTATTAGAGCTAAATTCATTTTTTTTGGCAATCCACCAACATTATGATGAGACTTAATAGTAACCGATGGTGCACCAGAAAAACTTACACTTTCTATAACGTCGGGATACAATGTACCTTGTGCAAGAAAATCAACTTCTTCAATTTCTAATGCATATTTCTGAAAAACATCAATAAATAATTTTCCAATTATTTTTCTTTTCTCTTCGGGATCTGTTACACCTAATAAGTTTGAAAGAAAAAGTTGTTGTTCGTTAGCCTCTATCAAGTTGAGTTTAAAATGATCAGTATATAACTTAATTACTTCTTCACTTTCGTTTTTTCTCATTAAACCATTATCTACATAAACACATGTTAACTGATCTCCAATAGCTTTATGAATAAGTATTGCAGTCACTGAACTATCAACCCCGCCAGATAATGCACAAATTACTTTTTTATCACCAACTTTCTCTTTTATCATGTGAACAGCTTGTTCAAGATAAGCTTTCATATTCCAATCAAATGAAACATTAGCTAACTGAAGAAAGTTTTTAATTAAATTTTTTCCACTCAAAGTATGTACAACTTCTGGATGAAATTGGACTGCATAAAAGTGTTTTTTTATATCACCAATAATAGCAAATGGTGCATTTTCAGACTCACCATAAACTTCAAAATTTGATGGAATGCTTGAAACATGGTCACCATGAGACATCCATACTTGTTCATTATTATCTTTAAAAAAATCTTTTAATAAACTAATACTTTTATTTTTCTTTTTGACAAACGATTTCCCAAACTCCGAGGTGCCCGAGCCACGAATGACATTGCCACCTAGCATTTTCATCATTATTTGTTGACCATAACAAATACCTAAAATTGGAACCCCAATATCAAATATTATTGATGGTGGTGTAGGTGGGTTGTCATCTAATACACTTGCTGGACTTCCAGATAAAATAATAGCCTTTGGACCAATAGCTTTTATAAACTCATCATTAATTTTATTAAAGGGATGAATCTCACAATAAACTTTTAATTCTCTTAAGCGCCTGGCAATCAGTTGGGTAACCTGACTTCCAAAGTCAATAATTAACACTAGATTATGTTTCATCAACTTACTTTCTATTAAAAATAATTAAACATTATCTCTTTCTTTGAAAGATTGAAATAAAGAAGCCGTCCATCTTATGGACTGCCGGATTTATTGTTATGCTTTTATTTACATTCTGAAAAGGATATTCACGGTTATTTTGTAAAAAAATTGTGTCTTGCCATATGTTAGTTAAACTTATTTCAGAAAAATCAGGTTTGACTTCTTTCTTAAATTTTTTAATTTGATCTACTCCCTCTTCTGGCAAAAAAGAACAAACTACATATGCTAGTTTACCACCAGGTGCAACCATCAAAGACCCTTTTAAAAGAAGTTCTGCTTGTATATTTATTAATTCTTGAAGTTTTTTTGGACTAAAACTAAATTTTGAATCAGGACTTCTTGACCATGTTCCAATTCCTGAACAGGGTGCATCAATCAATACCAAATCAAATTTTTTTTCTAATCCTGTTACATTCCAATTTGGCTTTACCAATCGTCTCTCAACATTGTGTACACCTGCTCTCTTTAGCCTTAAACCTGCATTTGACAACTTTTTTTTATTAGTATCTAATGATAATATTCTTCCCTTATTTTTCATAATATCTGCTAGTATAAGAGATTTCCCACCTGCACCAGAACAAATATCTGCAACTTGCATTCCAGGTTTTACATCAAGTAATATAGAAACTAATTGTGAAGCCTCTCCTTGTATTTCTAAAAACCCTTTCTTAAAAAGTTTATGGCCTTCTATTGGAAACCTTTTCGAAAGCCTTATACCTAATGTTGAGTATTTAGTTAGTTGAAGAGGTACTTTAATGTCCTCTAATAAATGATATATTTCATCTCGAGATTTTCCTTGAAGCATGTTTACTCTAATATCAAAAAAACCTTCTTGATTTAGTGATAATGCAACGTCTCTCCATTCATTTTTAAAACTATTTTTGAGGCTCTTGAGTAGATATTTTGGCAATTCATAAAAAATATGTTCTGGCATTTCTTTATTATAAAATTCTTTATAATTTAAGTGTTTTAAAATATCCAAATCAACATCATGAAATATTTTTATTTCCTTGTATTTTAAAATAAATAACTGTCTAATTTTAAATGAATTGTTACAATAATCTTTATTTAAAAAAAACAATTCTAACATCATTTCTTTTTCAAAAGTTACTTCAAGATTTAAATAATCAAGATGCCAATGGATCTTATACCGATGTCTTAAAATATTCCAAAAACTGTTAGAAATGAACTTTCTATCTTTAGAGCCTATATATTTTTTTGATCTAAAATAACTTTGTAATAACTTACGAGCAATTTTGTTGCTTTGGTTAAGTAAATTTAATAATTCTAAAACAGAAAAAATTCGTTCTTGATCAAGCATTAAGAAGGACGATAATTAGGGGCTTCTCTAGTAATAGTAACGTCATGAACGTGACTTTCTTTTAGACCAGCATTACTTATCCTCTTAAAAATACATTTTTTCTGCATTTCATTAATATTTATATTACCAGTATAACCCATAGCTGATTTTAAACCACCTACTAATTGGTGAATTACATTCTGTACAGGACCTTTGTAAGGAACTTGACCTTCAATACCCTCGGGCACAAGTTTTAATGTTTCTATCTCTGCTTGAAAGTATCTATCAGCAGAGCCTCTAGCCATTGCTCCTAATGAACCCATGCCTCTGTAAGATTTATAAGATCTTCCTTGAAACAAAAAAACTTCTCCAGGAGTTTCATCAGTTCCTGCAAGTATAGAACCAACCATAACTGCACTTGCTCCACCTGCTATAGCTTTAGCAATATCTCCAGAATATTTTATTCCACCATCAGCTATTACAGGAATGGAGTTTTTTTTGGCGACTTTGGCACAATCAGTTATTGCTGTTAATTGAGGCACTCCTACTCCAGCCACCATTCTTGTGGTACAAATTGATCCAGGGCCAATACCAACTTTGATACCATTTGCACCTGCATCTATTAATGCCCTTGTTGCATCTCCGGTTGCAACATTTCCTCCAATTAAAGCTATTTGACTTGATAATTTTGAAATTGCTCTAACAGTTTCTAGTACCATTTCACTATGTCCATGAGCTGTATCAACTATTAGAACATCAACTCCTGCATTAATTAGAGCTTCTGCCCTTTTAATTCCATCCTTTCCTACACCAGTAGCTGCTGCAACTCTTAATCTTCCTTGTTCATCTTTACAAGAGTCTGGATGATTTTGTGCCTTTTCCATGTCTTTAACCGTTATCAATCCAACACAAAAATCATCCATGTCTACAACAACTAATTTTTCAATACGGTGTTTATGTAAAAGTTTTCTAGCATCTTCTGCAGTAACAGTTTCTTTAACAGTTATGACATTTTTTGTCATAAGTGCAGAAACAGATTGATTAAGATCATTTGCAAATCTAACATCTCTATTTGTTAAAATTCCAACCAATTTGTTATTCAAGCCTTCTACAACTGGTATTCCGCTAATTTTGTATTTTTCCATCAGTTTAAAAGCATCACCAAGTGTCTGATCAGGTTTTATTGTTACTGGATTAACAACCATGCCAGATTCAAATTTTTTTACTTTTTTAACTTCTGAAACTTGTTCTTTTATTGAAAAGTTTTTGTGAAGAACACCCATTCCTCCTAATTGAGCCATAGTAATTGCCAACCTGTGTTCAGTAACAGTGTCCATTGCCGCTGACAATAAGGGAATATTTAACTTTATATCTTTAGTAATAAAAGTTTTAACATCTGCATCAGCTGGACCGAATTTACTATGTGCAGGTTGTAATAAGACATCGTCAAAAGTGTAAGCTTCTTCTATATTCATATTTTCCAACTAAAGGGTTATTTGAATAATGATATAATTAATATTATTAGTGTAAATTTTATAAACTCCTGATCTTAATTTGCAAAGGTTAATTAATATAAGTTTTATGTTTTATAGCCTAAAGCAATTACGTATCCTTCAACTGACTCTTTTCTACTAGCATCAGGTTTAATATGATGCACTCTTGAAAAATGTTTCTTCATTAGAGATAAAGCCTCTATTTCAGTGCCACCTTTAAAACATTTAGCTAAAAAAACTCCATTTTTTTTTAAGTTTTCTAGAGCAAAATCTAGTGCGGTTTCTAATAGATAAGTGGTTCTTATATGATCAGTTTGACGATGTCCTGTAGTATTTGCAGCCATATCTGACATAATAATATTTGGGTTAGAACCAAGAATTTTTAATAACTTTTTACCAACTACTTTATCACTAATATCACCTATAATAGAAATACTTCCAGGTATTTCTTGCGTAGGCAAAAGATCAACGCCTACTACTTTTTCTTCCCCAACAATTGAAGAAACTTTTTGCGAAGCTATTTGAAGCCACCCTCCTGGAGCGCAACCTAAATCAATAACTGATAATCCAGGGGCTAAAAATTTGTATTTTTCGTTAATTTGTAAAAGTTTAAAAGCGGCTCGTGACTTATACCCTCTTTTTTGAGTTTCTAAAACGTATGGATCATTTAATTGTCTTCCTATCCAACGAGTACTTGAAGATTTTCTGTTTTTATCTTTTTTAAGTTTTTGTGATAAACCTCTAGAACTTCCAAATGATCCTGGGTTATTTTCGTTAGTCATTTTTTACATCATGTAATGATTTAAAAAAACAACTCCTCACACCTGTGTGACAAGCTACTCCAGTTTGTTCGATTAGGGCTAATAATGTATCGTTATCGCAGTCTAATCTTAATTCGTGTAGTCTTTGAAAGTTTCCACTCGTCTCCCCTTTTTTCCAGAGCTCATTTCTTGACCTAGAAAAGTAGTACATGTCCTTAGTCTCAATTGTTTTTTTCACTGATAGATTATTCATCCATGCCATCATTAAAATTGTGCCAGAATGAACACATTGTGCAATGACTGGAACTAATCCATCTTTATTAAATTTTATGTCTGAAACATTAAAGCTTTCAGAACTAAGAGTTGTATATACTTGTTTCACCATATTTTATCTTCTTCTAATATTTTTAACAAAATTTGAAAAATCGTTACTGATTCCCATCATAGATGGAACTATGACAAGTACAAGAAAAGCTGTAATACCAAGGCCAAAAACAATCGTAGCTGCCATTGGTATCAAGAATTGGGCTTGGAGTGATTTTTCGAATAAAAGTGCTGACAATCCTCCTATTGTAGTAAGTGATGTTAATAGAACAGGTCTAAATCTATCTACTACTCCAGCGATAATTGCTTCATCGATTACTTTATTATTCTGATAATCTTTATCATTTTGATCACGTAAATCGTCAAACCTTCTTTCAATAGTTGATACTAAAATAATAGAATTATTTACTACAATTCCAGCTAAAGCTAAGAGAGCAAACATTGACAAAATAGACATTGTTAGCCCTAATAAATAATGACCAAGCACCGCTCCAATAAAAGCAAATGGTATCATTATCATTATTGAAAAAGGTCTTGTCCAAGACTTAAACACCCATGCTAATATAAAATAGATTAATAATAAGCCAATTATTGAACCAATTTTCATATCTGCAAAAGTTTCTTTCTGTTCTAAATCTCTGCCATCAAATCTATAATTTAGATTATATTTTTTAGCAATTTCAGGTAATCCATTATTCAACAAAAATTTTCTTGCTTGAGAAGTGTTCATCAACGCTGGAAATAAATCACCAGAAATAGTCACTTCTCTAAAACCATTTTTTCTATTAATGGAAGCAAATGGTATTTTTTCATTTATTTTAATGACCTCTTGAAGCTTAAAACTAGTACCTAAAGGGGTGATAATTCTTAAGTCATTTATCATATCCGTAAGCTTTTCTGTTTCAGACAACTTTAATCTAACAACCACTTCTTCGTCTGCTTTTGGAAACTCTGAAATTATTATTCCATTAATAGCTGATCTTACTTGCTCTCCTATATCTGAGATGGATAGACCAAGTGATTGTCCTTTATTGTTTAAAGATAGAATCCTTTCTTGAACTCCAAACTCAAGATTATCGTTTAAAGATGTTACGCCAGGGATTGTTCTTGCAATTTGAATTAATTCATTAGATGCAATCTTAAGGGTTTCTAATTTTTCTCCTTGAAATCTTACATCTAAATCTCTTCCGGGAGGTCCACCACTTGGAGATCTAATAGTTAATTTATCTAAACCCTCAACATATTCAATATTATTTTTCCATTCTTTTATAAACTGATTTGTTCGTATTTTTCGTTTATCGGCTGTTTTTAATTCAACAACCACGGAACCTAATAAGTCACTTCCCTTAGAACTTGGTACACCCCCACCTGAAAATGATGTTCTACCTCCAATAGTTGACATGCTAAATTTCACTAGATAAGGAGATGTTGAAAACTTTTTTGAAGTTTTAATCAAACCTCCTTCTATTTTTTTTACCATCTCTTCAGTTTTAGATCTAGTCGTTCCAGAATGCATTTTAAAATTAGCAATAATTATATCTGCCTCAGGGGTTGGGAAAAAACTAAACATTACCCGTCCGCCAGACATCATTCCCACAGAAACTATAAACATGCCAATGGCAACCATAAAAGTTACATATCGATAGTTAAATGTTAATGATATGAATTTTTTAAATGTACCTTCTTGAAAAGCCATAAATTTTTTATCAAACCATAGTCTGAATTTACCTTCCTCAACTGTCTTTTTATCAAAATGTGCTAAATGTGCTGGTAAAACAAGAAAACATTCAATTAAACTAGCAACTAAAACAGCACATACTACCCAAGGTATAGCCGCAATTATTTCACCTATAACTCCTTTAACCATAAATAAAGGTATAAATGCAGCCACTGTAGTTAACATTGCTGATATTACAGGCATCGACATGCGTGTTGCAGCAACAACTGGAGCCTGTGAACTATTTAGTCGTCTCTTAGTTTTTAAATATGAAGAATGTTCCCCTACAACGATTGCATCATCCACTACTATACCAAGGGCCATAATAAGACCAAATAAGGATATCATATTGATTGATTGACCTGAAACTAACATTACTCCAAAAGTAGCAAGAAAAGCTATTGGAATACCCAAAGCTACCCAAATGGCAGTATTTCGACTTAAAAATAGAAATAATACGGCTAAAACGATGCAAAGACCACTAAGTCCGTTCTTGACTAATAGTGTAATTCTTTCTTGGATAAGGTTAGCTGCCGTATTATAAGTTTCAACATTAACTCTATTTCCAATAATATTTTTAGATTCTGAAATTACTTTATTAACTTTTTCCGATACTTCAAGAGCATCGCTAGTTTTACTTCTTCTGACCCATAATTCTACAGCAGGATTATTGTCAACAGATTTTAATATACTTCCTTGTTCGAGAGTAGAAGATATTCTGGCTATATCTTGAAGGATGATCCTACCCCCCGAAATCGTGTTTTTAAGCTCTAATTTTTTGAACGTTTCTACTAATCTTTTTTCACCTGCGGTTCTGACCCGCAGTGACCCATCGGCATAACTACCTCCTGAAACATCCTGAGTTTCAGATTTAATTAGGTTAGCAATTTGATTAAATGATAATTTCAACCTTGCTGTTTCTATCTGAGGTATTTCAATCAATATCTCTTCTTTGGGAAGACCTTGGATGTCAACCTTATCTACACCAGAATTTAGAAGTACTTCCTTAAGTTTTTTTGATATTAATCTCAGTTCTGATAAAGGAATATTTGCTGATAAAACTATTCTAGTAACTGTATCAAAAAATTCCCCAACAACTATTTTGGGTTTATCTGCTTTTTGAGGAAAATTTATTCTGGATACAGCAGTTTCAATATCTGTCCTCCCTTTTTGCATGTCATAACCATAGTTAAATTCAACTTGTGTAATACCAACACCTTCAACGGATTTTGATGATACTTTCTTGACACCTGAGATAGGTCGTAGTTCTGGTTCCAATAATTGAACAATATTTTTATCTATTTCTTCAGCTGTAGCTCCAGCCCAATTTACAGAAACAGCTACAACCTCAACTTCAAAGTTAGGAAAAAATTGCTTATTCAACCTACCAATAGAAAGTAAGCCAACTACAATCATTAATATCATTATTATGTTTGCAGAGGTTCGGTGCTCTACAAAAAACTTTAAAAAACTAGACTCTTTAAACTGTAACAAAATTTCATCCTAAAGTTTTAATATTTTTGGAAAATTAATTTAAAATTGTAACTTTTTGATTATTTAAATTATCGGGCATTCTTGTTGTTATAATCAAATCACTTTCTGAAATATTTCCGTCAACTAAAATAAATCCTGAACCTTTGTATATTAGGTTCACCTTTTTTTTCTTTGCAATGCCGTTATCTACAAAATATATATTTTCACCGTATAGAGAAGTTTCAGGCAATTTAAATATATTTTTAAAATTACCTACTGGATAATTCACACGAACAAAAGTACCAAGAGGAATATAATTACTTTTATTCTCTACAATATTAATTTTTGCAAACAATTTTCCTCCACCTTCTTCTTCATTTGTTTTTCCGTCTGTTCTTTCAATTTTAGCTTTTATATTTTTTAGAGGGGTATTGCCTCCCTCCCATATAACATCAATAGACTTTCCAATTAAATTTTCTGAATTTGAATATATTTTTGATGGTATAACAAACTCAACTTCTAAATCTTCTGTAGAAAATATATTAGCTAATTTTTCATTGCTTGAAATAAATTGTCCTTTATTAATTTTAACATTATATAGCCTACCATTATATTTTGCTCTTAAAATAGTATCAGACAAATCTTGCTTTGCTTTTTCTAAAATAATTTTGGATCTATTAAAATCTGACTTGTTTTTTGATAAGAGAATTAACTCATTATCATACTTGTTCTGCGATATAACTTTTGTTGATAGCATAGACTTATATCTTTTTATTTGTCTTTTTCTAATATCTAATTGTGAAGCTAGTTCTTGTGTTTCAAAATTTAGTTTTTTTATTTCAAGCAAGAAGCGTGTTTGATCTAGTTTTGCTAAAATTTGTCCATTTTTTACATAAGCACCATTTAAAAAAGAATTAGATATAAAATTAACTCTACCGGAAACACCAAAACGAAGATCGCCAATCCTTGAAGAAACAATTTTTCCATATGCATCAGATGATGGAGTATATTCATGTCTCTTAGTTTTAACCACTTTTACATAAAAAGTTTCTTCTTCAACTTTTGAAGGCTTTGCAAGTGGTTTTGAAGATACTAAATACTTATAACTAAATATACTTATTCCTAAAACTAAAAAAAACATAAAAGTTTTAAGACTAAATATTTTGGACAACATTTTAACTTTCCTAGAAATACTTTAATTTCGATTATTTATTATTGGCATTTCGATCAAAAGACAAATTTTTTAAAATTTAATTATTATTTTTGTTAATTTCTTAATCAATATAATCCTAATTTAATCAGTTCGGCATTTATATTATCTGGTAAGTTTTCATCTGTCTCTTCATCTAAATTCAAGTCTCTTGGAATATCTTCCTCTAAATAATATCTCCAGCCTTGAAAGGGTTTCATAGGAGTGGGAATTACTCTTATTAGTTTTTTGTCTAATTCAATTTCACACCCTTTGCTACCATCACTTCGAATAACTGATAAAATATCTAATATTTTCTGCCGGACTAAAACTTTTCTTTTGATAATCCAAAACATTGAACCAGTTTTAATTAAATCTTCTCTTTTTTTTGGCATGTTTCTTGTCGTATGTAATATTGTGCCATAAGTTTCTTTAATCATTTTTTGTCTTACATAAAGTCTTTCAATTGTTTCGATACCGACTGCTATTTTTTTTAAATGATAAGACACAACTAATAACCCAAATTACAATATTACTAAAGCCGATAAACCTAAAAACGTAAAGAAACCTATTACATCAGTCGCAGTTGTTAAAAAAACAGAGCTAGAAATCGCAGGATCAATTTTAAATTTTTCTAGTGTTAGTGGAATTAAAGTACCTAGAACACCCGCAAACAACAAATTAGCTATCATTGCTAATCCCATTATTATTGCGATTTCTTTATCACCAAACCAAAGATAAGCTAAAACAATAGACAAAAGAGCGAATAAAAAACCATTAATCATACCAACCCATGTTTCTTTTAAAACAAATTTTTGAAGATTGCTATAATTTAGCTGCCTTGTCGCTAATGCTCTCACTGCAACAGTCACTGTCTGGGTTCCTGCATTTCCTCCCATTGATGCAACAATTGGCATGAGAACAGCTAACGCAACTAATTTTTCAATTTCTTCCTGAAACAAACCTATAACTGAAGATGCTAAAACTGCAGTAAACATGTTTAGTATAAGCCATGAAAAACGGCCTTTAGCAGTTTCTAAAAAAGATGATGTTATTGAAAGATCACTTACACCAGTCAAACCTTGTAAATCTTCTTCGGCTTCTTCATTAATTACGTCAACAATATCATCTACAATTATTACACCAAGAAGCCTATCTGCATTATCAACAACTGGCATGTTTACTAGACCATATTGCTGAAATAGAAGAGCTACTTCTTCTTGGTCAGTTTCAACATTCACATTTCTTGGTTTTAATTCCATTAAATCATTTAATCTCACAGGTCTTTTAGCAGATAATAGTTTAGATAGGGAGATAACTCCCATCAATCTATGTGCAGGATCAACAATATAAATTGAATAAAAACTATCCTCTTCATCTTGTGGATTTGCTCTCATATGGTCAATTGTCTGCCCTACTGTCCAATTTCCGGGAAAAGCCAAAAATTCACGTTGCATCAGCCTTCCAGCTGAATACTCAGGGTATGACAGAGCCTCTTCAACTAAAATTCTGTCAGCTTTTGGTAGTTGTTTTATAACTACATTTCTATCTTTTTCTTCTAACTCTTGAAGTATTTCAACAGCATCATCTGAATGTAATTCAGGAATTGCCTTTGCAAGAACTTTAGGGCCAAGAATATTAAAAACTTTTTCTTGAACATTATGATCAAGATAAACTAAAACCTCTGGATCAAGTGATCTTCCAAGAATAGTTAGGAAAATATTTAATTTTTCATTACTAAGTCTTTCTAACATGTCCGCTTGATCAGCTGGATGAAGCGGTTCGGTTAACTTTTTTAAACTTATTCTATTTTTTTTATTAATGGCATTTAAAATAGCATCTTCAACAATTGGAGTAAGACCGTATAAACTTTTAAAGTTTGCATCACTAGTTGAAACTAAATTTTCATCAAAATTTGTTTTAATTTTATTATGATCCATTACTTTCCACACGAAAATTCATTATTTCATATAAATAAATCCCCAGTTCATTAAATTTATTTATTTATTTTCTGAATCAACTTCTGCAAATACTTCTCTAATATGCCTAAGTGACTCCAAACCTGCGGGGGCTCCACAGTATATTGTAATCTGTAAAACAATATCACGAATTTGTAATCTAGTTAATCCATTATTCAAAGCACCTCTGACATGTAACTTAAATTCGTGTGATCTATTAAGAGCGGCAATCATGCCTAAGTTGACCAATGATCTATCTCTATCTGACAGATTTTCTTTGTTCCAAACTTCACCCCAAGCATATTCAGTTACTAATTTTTGCATATCTGCACCTAATTCGTCTGCTGAGGCAAGTGCTTTATCTACATATTCATCTCCAAGTACTTTCCTTCTTTTTGCTATTCCTTTTTTAAAAATTTCACTTTCCATTTTTATCTCCTAAGTTGCATTTTTAATTATTAAATGAATGCCACATAAAAATAAAGCCACATGACTAATGTTATAAAATAAATTGTCAGAAAGTTTTAAATTCAACCACTTACCTAAAAATATACCAATAGGGAGAACAGGAATTAAAAGAAAACTCAAAAAAAGTGACTCATTTGTAAAAATTTTTAGATCTAAATAAAAAGGAATTTTTGAAAAATTAATTAAAAAAAAATAGAAACTCATGATGCCCACAAAATTTTTTCTATTAACTCCTAATTTTAAAAGATAAATTTGTGCAGGGACAGAACCTGCCCATGCAACAAAACTTGCAAATCCAGATAAAGAACACCAAAAAACTGCTCTAAGAAAATTTGGTTGCGATGTATTTAAATGACTTTTTGATTTTTGTAATAGATCTATTTTACTTAAAAAAAATTTAACAGATGTTATTAACGCCATTGTACCAATTAAAATTAGAATAGATTTATCATCTAAATAATTAAAAAATATCCAACAAAGTAATTGGCCAATCATTCCACCTAAGACCATCATCCAAATAATTTCAAAAATAAAAAATTTTCTCCATACAAATATTACCCATATATCTGTTAATAATGTTAACGGCAAAAAAACCGCTAATGCTAATTTAGGCGGCAATACTAATACCATTAAAGGAAAGCCTAAGCCACCTAAGCCACCTCCAAATCCTGATTTTGATATTGCTACCAACATGACTGCTAAAATACTTGTAGGAATTAATAATTCTAATTGATTAATTGTACTTAAGCCACTTAACGCTTGGTCAAACAAATTATAAGTTCCTTTTTATTTATTTTTGGTGAAATATCAATTTATCTATGTGGATAAAAAAAGTTCATAATTATTATTTTTAAAGTTATAAAGACATTATGACTGTTAGACCAATTTTAGAAAGAAAAAAATCAAATCCAGTTTTAGAGGGTGCTGGTGTAAGATTAGATAGAGCTTTTGGCTTTGGAAATACTAGTGATTTTGATCCTTTTTTACTACTTGATGATTTTAGAAATAACAATCCACAAGATTATCAATTGGGTTTTCCGTGGCATCCTCATAGAGGAATAGAGACAATCACTTATATCTTAAAAGGAGCCGTGGAACACAAAGATAGCTTGGGAAATTCAGGAAAACTAAATGATGGAGATGTTCAATGGATGACTGCAGGTTCAGGTATACTTCATCAAGAAATGCCCATAGGTAATTATAAAGGTGAAATGCATGGTTTTCAATTATGGGCTAATTTACCATCTAATCTTAAAATGACCGATCCTAACTATCAAGATATAAAATCAAGCGATATCAAAGTTATAAATGAAGACGATGGTACTATTATAAAAATAATAATAGGCGATTATAGGGGGTATAAAGGTTTAATAAAAGGAATTGCATCTAACCCTCAATATTTTGACATTTACGTTCCACCAAACAAAATCAAAAACTTCTCAATATCATTGCGAGATAATTGTTTTGCATATGTTTTTGAAGGAGAGGCTAATTTTGACTATGCCTCAAAGCCTAAAGGCATTAAAATTGAAAAATCTTATAACAATGAAGACTATACAATACGTGACATGAGTGGAAACAAGACGCTAATTACCTTTGATAAAGGAGATGAAGTTAAGCTGTTATCTGGAAATCAAGGTGTTAGATTCCTACTAATCTCTGGTAATCCTATTCAAGAACCCGTTGCATGGCACGGACCTATTGTAATGAATACTATTGATGAAATTAAACTTGCTATGTCTGAATTAAACAATGGAACTTTTATTAAGCAGTGATGGAGATTAAGTTATGAAAATTGCTATAATTGGGGCAGGTGCAATGGGATCTATTTATGCATCCTTTCTTGCTCAAAATAATAATGAGGTTTTAGCAATTGATCTTTGGGAAGAGCATTTAAAAGCAATAAGAAAAGATGGTATTAGAGTTTCAGGTTTCAGTGGTGATAATGTAGTTAAAAATATAAATGTGTCGAATAACATAGAAGATGCAAAAGGATATGAATTATTTGTAATAGCAACTAAGGCATCTGGAGTTGGTTCAGCCGCATCTAATCTAAGCAAAATAATATCAAAAAATTCTCTTATTTTAACTATACAGAATGGGCTAGGGGCTGGTGAACGAATTGCTAATTTTATGCCTACTGACAATATTCTTTTAGGAGTGGCTCAAGGCTTTGGAGCGGCAATGGTTAGTCCTGGTCATGCTCATCATAATAATATGAGTATGATAAGAATTGGTGAAATGAATGGAGGAATAACTCAAAGATTAGAAAAAATAGTTAAGGTTTGGTCTGATGCAGGGTTTAACGCAAAAGCTTTCGAAGATATAGAACAATTAATTTGGGAAAAATTTATATGTAACGTTGCTTATAGTGGCCCATGCTCAATATTTAGGAAAACACTTGGTGAAGTAATGGGAAACAAACAAATGTTTGAAGTAGCTAAAGGGTGTGCTCTAGAGGCCAGGAAAATGGGTGACATTAAAAATGTTAATTTTACTTTTGATGATACAATTGAATATATAACAGAATTTGGCAAAAAACTCTTAGACTCTAAACCTTCAATGCTGCAGGATGTTGAGGCAAAAAGGTTATCTGAAATTGACGCTATTAATGGTATGGTTGTAACTTTAGGAGAAGAAAATAGTATTGAAACGCCATTTAATTTAGCTGTTAGTTCAATCATAAAAGCTTATGAAGAAGACTATAAATAAGTACATTTCAAATCAAACTTGCTAAAATAAAGAATTGAAATATAATATTGAAGTTTATTAAGTACATAATTGTAAAACCATGTTTTAATAAATCACAATATTAACTAAGCGCTCTTTATTTTTTAGAGCTAAGAAAAGGAAAAAAAATGGCCACAGGAACAGTTAAATGGTTTAACCCTACAAAAGGTTATGGCTTCATTGAACCAGAGGGTGGAGACAAGGATGTGTTTGTTCATATCAGTGCCGTACAAGCTGCAGGTATGACAACTCTAGAACCTGATCAAAAAATTGAATATGAGTTGGAAGAAGGCAAAGACGGTAAAGTTTCTGCGGGCAACCTTAAAGCTATATAAATTATAAGCCTAATTTTTTTTAGTTCATTATATTAATCAATAAAATATTGTACTAGTACATGAAAACAAACTTATTGAATCAACTGTTAACTAAAACAAACAATTGCAAAAACATGGAATTGTTCCTCAAAGCGCTTTTTACCAACAAAGAGTTAAAAGAGCTTGATAATCGTTTAAAGATATTTCAAATGCTTTTGCATGGTAAAAAACAAAGAGAAATTTCTGAAGATCTAAATGTAGGAATTGCAACAGTTACAAGAGGTTCATACACTTTCGAAAATGAAGAAATTTTTAAAATTAAATCTAACATTATTGATATTTTAAGAGCAAATCATAAAAAATGACTAAAAAACAAAATGAACCGAATAAAATTAAAATTGAAGGCAAACCTAAATACATAAAAATAGGCGATAAATATAATTTTTTTGAATTATTCAAAAAAATACAATTTAACTTTAAAAACTGTTTTTTATTTGAATCACTAGGCGAAGAGAGTAATATTTCTCGCTACCATATAATTGGTTTTGATCCAAAATATCTTATATTTTCAGAAAATAAACATGAATTAAAAATTGAAGATATAGATAAAGGTGAAATTAGATCATATTCATGTGAAAACCCTTATTATAAATTAAGAGACATTATTCCTCAAAATATTATATCAAAGAAATATGCTGGAGGATTGGTTGGCTTCGTAAGTTACGATGGTTTTAATTATTTTGAAAATAATTTAAATATAAAAAAAAATCCTAATTTCGAGTCTTTTAAATTTGGCGTGTATCTTGACGGTCTTATTTATGACCAAATGACAGGCGAAATATTTTATTATTATTATGAAGATAATAAAATTGAAAAAATAAAATCAATTATTAAACAAAATAATCATAATAGTACACAAGTTAGCTGTAAATTTTTAAGAAATTCCATGACAAGGGATGAGCATAAAAAAACTGTATTAAAGATTAAAGAAGATATAAAAAATGGATTAATTTTTCAATGTGAAGTGGGTTTTAAAAGTCATTATGAAATAAAAGGAGATCTTACTGAAATATATTCAAAGTTAAGAATGCTAAATCCATCCCCTCACATGTATTTTATGAAGTTTAGTGATCAAATAATCATTGGAGCGTCACCAGAACTTCTCTTTCGGCTTAAAAACGGGGAAATGGAAACTTTTCCTTTAGCTGGAACAACAAAACGAGGAGCTGATAAAACAGAGGATCTAAAATTAGCCAGAGAATTACTAAATGATAGTAAAGAAATAGCTGAACATAATATGTTAGTAGATTTACATAGAAATGATTTAGGTAGAGTTGCTAAATTTGGTACTGTCAAAGTTAGAAACCTTATGGATATAAAAAAATATTCTCATGTACAACACATATCGTCTGAAATTGCTGGTATAATTAATGATGATGAGGATATGTTCTCTGCTTTAGCCTCAAATTTTCCAGCTGGCACTTTGTCTGGCGCCCCTAAAATAGAAGCTATGAAAATAATAAATGAAATTGAAGAAGACGGCAGAGGTCCATATGGAGGAGCAATAGGGCAGTTTGGATTTAATGGTGATTGTACATTTGCTATTCCAATTAGATCCATTTTTATAAAAGGTGAGAAAGCTTTTGCTCAAACTTGTGGTGGAAATGTTTATGATTCAGATCCAGATAAAGAGTATCTAGAAATTGAAAGAAAACTAGCTGCCATGAAGACAGTTTTAGAATCATTTAGAGAGACGAAATAATATGAAAGTCTTAATAATAGATAATTATGACTCATTTACTTTCAATCTATTTCAATATTGTGGTGAGATTTTAGATAAAAAAACATCAGGCATAAAAACCGATATAATAGTTAAAAGAAATGATCAAATATGTCTTAATGATTTAAAACTTGATAAGCCTGACAAAATAATAATTTCACCTGGTCCAGGATCACCTACAGAAAAAAAATATTTTGGAGTCTGTCAAGAAATTATCCTAAAATTTGGTCCAAAAATACCAATCCTAGGCATATGTCTAGGTATGCAAGGTATAGTTCATTCATTTGGAGGTAAAATCATTCATGCAAATGAACCTATGCATGGAAAAACCTCATTTTTATTACATGACCAAAAAGGAATACATAAAAATATACCTCAAAATATAGAAATAATGAGATATCATTCTCTAATTGTTGAGACAAAATCTTTACCAAGTTGTTTTGTTATAAATGGGGTTTCACAAGATATAGATGATAAAAATTCTATACTTGATATAAACAAAGTTTCTTTTAGTGGTGAAATTATGGCGGTCAGTCATAAATTGTATCCTATTTATGGAATTCAATATCATCCAGAATCTTTTGGTAGTGAGGGTGGAAAGGAAATATTAGAAAATTTTTTATTTAATTTATAGGTGTATTTTATGATAAGTAAAGCGATTAAAATTTATGAGCAAGGATCTTTGGATGTCCTGAAAATAGAAGAAGTGAACTTAAAAGATTTAGGCTCAAACGAAATTTTAATAGAACACTCGTTTGCTGGATTAAATTTTATAGACATCAATCAAAGAAGAGGTACCTATCCAATTAAGAATTTACCTGCAGTACTTGGGATGGAAGCATCTGGAACGGTAAGAGAAATTGGTTCTAATGTTACCAAATTTAATATTGGAGATAAGGTAACACATTGTATGAATCTAGGTTCTTTTTCACAGTTTATGAATTTAGATCAAGATAAAACTATTAAGCTTAAAAAAGAAGTTGATCTTAAAATCGCCGCTGCATCTACCTTGCAAGGCTTAACTTCTCAATACCTAATTAACCATTCATATAAATTAAAACAGCATGACACTGTTCTAGTACATGCTGCAGCGGGAGGCGTTGGACAAATTCTTTGTCAATGGGCAAAAAAAATTGGAGCAAATGTTATTGGAACAGTAAGTTCTCAAGAAAAAGAAAAAATTGCTAAACAAAACGGATGTAGTTTTACTATTAATTATTCAAAAGATGACTTTGACAAAAAAGTATTAGAAATTACAAATAATAAAGGGGTAAATATCATATATGATTCAGTTGGAAAAAATACCTTTTTAAAAGGAATAAGCTGCCTAGCTTCAAAAGGAAGAATAGTTAGCTTTGGAGTTTCATCAGGTCCTATTGATCCTATTAACATAAATATGCTTAGATCTTTTTCAGGGTCTATTTCAACAGGTGGACTAAATACTTACATAAAAGACGCTAATGAAATGCAAATGAATGCTGACACATTTTTTGATATGATCATAAATAAAGATTTACAAATTAATATAGATAAAACATTTTATATTGACGAGATAAAAGAAGCTCAATCTATATTAGAAGAAAGAAAAACGACTGGTTCGGTTGTTCTTAAATTTTAAAAAATTTTAAATTATTTTTAAATAATGTAATATATACATATGAAAATGATAAATATTTTGGAGAATATAATAATCAATGCTTAATCTTGGATTGTTTATGATGCCTCTTCACCCTGCAAATAAAGATGTAGGTGTTTCTTATGAAGAAGATAGAAAACTTGTTCTTTTAGCAGATAAATTAAATTTTACCGAAGCTTGGATGGGAGAACATTATAGTTCTACAGCAGAACCAGTTACCTCACCATTAATTTTTAATGCATCTTTGATAAAAGAGACAAACAATATTAAGTTTGGAACAGGAGTTATTTCCCTACCTCAACAACATCCTGCAGTAGTCGCAGGTCAAGTAAGCTTACTAGATCATCTTTCAAAAGGAAGAGTTATTTTAGGTGTTGGTGCAGGAGGCTTAGTAAGTGATTGGGAGCTCTTTGGTAATATGGATGGACGCTCAAGAGCAATTACAATGATTGAATCAATGGAGGCAATTTTAAAGTTTTGGGATGAAAGTGAAAATTATCACTACAAAGGTGAATTTCTGGATATTTCTTTAAAGAAGAATATAATTCAAGAATTGGGTATTGGAAAATTTGTTAAACCATTTCAAAAACCATATCCTGAAATCGCAATATCTCTTAAAAATCCTAATTCAATGACAGCAAAACTAGCCGGAGAAAAAGGATGGATTCCAATTTCTGGCAATTTTGTAGATGCAAAAGATATAGCAACTCATTGGCCAACTTATCAGGAAGCGGCAAATAAGGTCGGCAAACAACCGACTTATCAAAAATGGCGTGTTGGAAGAAGTGTACTCATTACTTCATCAAATTCAGAAGCTGAAGAAATATTAGATGACCCTAAAGGTGTATTTTCTCACTATTTTCTCTATTTAAATACTGTTTCAAAACTTGCATCAGGTACTTTAAGTAAAGATATTAACCTTAAAAAGGACTTGCCAGAAGCTATGAAAAAAGCAAATGACTTGATAATTATAGGTAATAAAAAAACTGTAACTGAAAAATTAGTATCATTTATTGAAAAAGTTGGTCCTTTTGGTACACTCTTACTCACAGGTCATGATATCGGAGACTCCAAAAAATTATGGGAAAACTCATTTTCAGAGATGGCTACTTCTATCCAACCTGTATTAAACAAGTACATAAGTCAAAAATATATCAATTAAATCCACTACTTTGGCATCATTTTCTGAAATGGAAATCTATATGTTTTTAGTGTAAATTCATTATTCCTGGATCTTTTATCTATAGGATCCTCTTTAACAATTTCTCCCATTTGAGGTACACCAGACCTATCAGCATTTCTTTTAGCTTGATCCAAAGCTTCTTCATTTTGTTCCGTATGAGGAAATTTAAAAAGTTTATTTATTCCATCTTTTACAGCCCATAACACTATCAATCTTTCGCCTTTATCATAAATAACCGCATGATGTTCATAAACAAATTGTTCGGGAGGCCTGTCATACATAGGACGACCTATAAATTCATGGTTTGTGTAAAAACTTAACCAAATTGCTATGAATATAATTGGAACAGTAAAAAATCTTTGCCATATATTTTTTGTAAAAAACGGTAAACAACATATAGCTCCAGCAAAAGACCAAATTAACATTAATTGTCCAGAACTAATCGAAAAGTCTAACATTATACACCACTCTTCTTTCTAATCACTTCTCCATCAATGATGAGCTCATTAGTTGGATCAACATGAACTATGCCATTATAGTCTACTCTAAATTTAAATGCTGGAAGTTCCTGCCCTTCAGAACTAAAAAATAATTTTTTAGTATATTCTTCTTTGTAAGGATTAACTTTAAGCAATTTTACTGTTGCATGTGTAAGCGGAGCAGGGAATTTTCTAGCATTGTAAAAATGTATAGTTACTAAATAAGATCTCGCCTCAGGCGTTCTTATTGCGACGACCTCCCTATTTTCTTTGAGATAAACTGTTTTGCCATTTTGGTCAACATAAGTGTCATTGACTGTTCCCAAGTCATCTCTTTCTAGATGAATTAATGCATCATCAGGTCTTCTGAAGCTAACAATATGACCCATGTTATCTTTGACCCAAACATCAAGATCGTAAGGTTTTTCTCCATCCCACTCAAGTTCAATAAAATATTCTGCCTTAGGTTTAATTGTTTCTTTTTTAGCAACTGGATTAATTAATAAAAAAGCTAACATAAATAAAAATACGAAGCCTATTAACATATTAAACAATAGGTCAATAAAGCCAAAAGATGATCTATATCTAGGATCACTCATAATTGGAATTATTCTCTAATATTACCATTTGGATTTTAGTGAGAACGCTCCCAACTAAACCTGAAAGAGTTGTACATAATGCAGTACTCATGCCCAAAGCCATGTTTGAGATTACCTTTTGAACATTTTCAACATTACTTACATCTAAATTATCAAAAGCAGAACTTAACATTAGCAAAAAACCAGCTACTGTTCCTATTAGACCTAAAGTAACCATAGTTTCCGAAGAAAACCATATGTAATTACTTAATGTTCTGTGTTCTGTATCGGACTTGAAACTTAAAAAACCCGTAGCAATTGACGCCGCTATAAAGATTACAATAATAATAAAACTAATTTTAGTTTGATCTGCATCATAAAGTTTTTCAAACCAACCATATGTAAAAATTAATATAGCAGAAAATGACACAGTAACAACTTGTATCCACCATAATAAAAAAGCTTTTGACAAATAAATTCTCCTTAAAAGGTCATTAATATACTTTATATGTTAAATTAACTTAATCAAATTTTATTATTTTAAAAATGA
>CACCSH010000015.1:0-41286 GCA_902548635.1 uncultured SAR116 cluster alpha proteobacterium | reverse complement strand
TTAATAAAGATAAAGAAGGGTGTAAATTTTTAGCCATTTGTTTTATTAAAATTTGTTGTTGGTAATCTTTTGCTCCAAAAATTGCAATATCAGGTTTTATTATTTCAAAAATTTTATTAACTACTGTTAAAACACCGTTGAAATGACCTGGTCTTATTTTACCACAAAGTTCATCTCCGAGTTTCCCAGATTCAATTTTTTTCAAATTTTCATTTTCTGGAAATACTTCATTTTTATCTATTGGGATAAAAAGAATATCACACTTTTCTTTAGTTAATTTTTGGATATCTACTTTTTCTGTTCTTGGATATTTGGAGTAGTCTTCGTTTTTTCCAAACTGAAGTGGGTTGACAAAAATTGTTGCAATAGTTTTCACAGCATTTAATTTTGCTAATCTTATTAATGATAAATGCCCATCATGCAAGTTGCCCATAGTTGGTATTAAAGCTAGCTTGCCAGGCTTTTGAGAAAATCGTTGTAAAGTTTTATCCAGATCTTTTCTTGTACGGGCAATAATCATATATATAATGGCCTATGTACTTTATTAAGGTCAATAAAATTAATTATATGGTACGAGCGGGGGGACTTGAACCCCCACGTCCTTATCGGACTCTGGATTTTAAGTCCAGTGCGTCTACCATTCCGCCACGCTCGCAAAACCATATAATTGTTGTGTAACTTAGCTTTTTGGCTAAGGCAAGTTTTTTTATGGCTTTTAAGATTAATTTTTATATAGTTCAATTTGAAGGCTTGGAGAATAAAATGACTGAAAAAAAATTGGGTAGTAAAATCGAGGGAGAAGAATATTTAGTACTTCATGAATTTGTTAAAAAGGCTAGAGAAAAACTTCCTAAAGAAACCTGGGATTATCTCATTGGAGCATCTGAAACCGAAACAACTTTTAAAAGAAATAGGTTTGCTCTGGATAATATTGCCTTTAGACCTAGAGTATTAAGGGATGTTGAAAACGTAGATTTATCGGTTGATCTATTTGGGCATAATCTTAAAATGCCTGTTATTCTTGCACCTATTGGTTCAATGCAAGATTTTGTCGATGGAGCAGGTACTGCTCCTACTTTAGCTGCATCTGAATTTGGTATAATGCATATGATTAGTTCTACATGCATGCCTGGATTGGAAGAGGTTGCTAAAAGTGTTAATTACCCTAAGTTATTCCAACTATATGTTAGAGGGAACAAAGATTGGGTAGATGATAATATTAAGAATGCAATGGACCATAATTATGCTGGAATATGTTTAACTGTAGACTTAGATGCATATGGAAGAAGGGAAAGAGATTTAGCTAAAAGATATAGAACCACCTCTCGACAGTCAGCAAGTGGTTTCGAACATCAAATGAGATTTTCTTGGAAAGATATTGATAGAATTAAATCCTATTGTCATTTACCAATAATAATAAAAGGAATTGCTACTAAAGAGGATGCTTTATTGGCAGTTGAACATGGCGTCGAGGTAGTTTACGTTTCTAATCATGGTGGAAGACAGTTAGATTATGGTTTAGGTGGCTTAAATGTACTTCCAGAAATATCTAAAGCAATAGGGGATAATGCCAAAGTTATTTTTGACGGTGGCATCATGAGAGGTACAGATGTCGTAAAAGCTATTGCTTTAGGAGCTGATTGCGTAGGAATAGGAAGGCTTCAAGGATTTGCTGCGGCAGCAGGTGGATCAAAAGCAATAGTAAGAATGTTAGAATTACTAGAATTAGAAATTTCAACGGCTCTAAGGTTGTTAGGCGTTAATTCAATTTTTGATTTAGATGATACTTATTTAAGTAAAGATTATTCATTTGGTAAATTAAGTGCTTTAAGTGCATTTCCATTAATCGATGAAGGTTACTAATATATTTCTTAGTTAAGCTCTTCAAATCTATTTAGAAATTTATTTGCAATATCATTAGGAGCTAAAGTAACCATATTTTTGTTTTTACGTTCTATTCTTGGTTTTTTTAAAATTTGTAATGCTTCAGACTCACTATATCCCGCGATCTCAATAGCTTCAAACCAAGCAACAGCCTTATCAATTCTTTTTATTTTAATATCAATACTTTTAGGAATAATTGCAGGTAATCCAAATCGAATATAGATTGATTTCATTAAATTATCTTCGACAGTTCTATAGCTATTATTGAGTGCATATTTAAAGGGTGTAATTAAATCACCGATGACATATTCAGGTGCATCATGTAAGAGGGCGGCTAAATTCCATTTTTTATTTAAATTTGGATATTCTAAATTAAATATTTCTTCAACTAATATAGAATGTTGTGCAACTGAATAAGCGTGCTCACCAGTGGTTTGACCGTTCCATCTTGTAACACGAGACAATCCTAAAGCTATGTCTTCTATTTCAATATCAATAGGTGAGGGAGACAAAATGTCGAGCTTTCTTCCTGAAAGCATCCTTTGCCAAGCTCTTTGATTTTTACTTTTTAAATTTTTAATTTTTTATAGGTTCCTTATTTTTAAGAAAAGTATTGATTTATTACATATTAAATATAAAAAGAAAAAAAATTTTTATTCAAGGTCTTATTTTGGATTATTTTCAAGCACAAAATAAATATAGACAAAAACAATTAAGATTTGTTTTTGATTTATGTGTCAAACTTTTAGTTTTAATATTTACATTTCTTGGTGGATGGTGGTTAGGTAATAGTGATAAACTAATACTTATTCAAGAAAATGAAAAAATCATTAATGATTTTAATAATAAAAAAATTGGACTCGAAAGAAAATTGACTGATACAAGACTTAAATTAAAAGAGGCTAATTTAGCCCTAAACACTCAAAATATTAATAGTCAAAATTCTGATTTTGGTAGAGATGCAAAAAATATTCTTGCATCAAGTTTAGCTAATGGAGTCAAAGAAAAGGATATCATTAATAACTTGAGATTATTGAGCAAAAATAAAATTTGTAATAATTTTGAATATAAAGAGCTAGCCGTTTCTACACATTCTTTTGTGCCGCCTGAAAATACTTTAATTTTATTATCAGGAAGTTTAAAAGTAAAAGCTGAAGGTAATATCACTGACACAATAAATGAAAACCCATATTTTGACCCTTCTAAACCTCTAAGAGTTATTTTTATTTATTTGGGTAACAATGACATTGTTGAAGGTAATTTACCAATAAGTAAAAATATTATGGCAGGAAAATTTTCTGTTAATATTAAAGTATTAGAGTCAAAAGTAAGAGGGGCAATTATAGTTCGTTATCAAAGTTGTAAGATTTAAATAAATTTCTTTAATAAAACAGAAAACTTCAAAATGAAACAAAATATTGCTGTAATTACAGGAGCTAGTGAAGGGATAGGTGCTGCATTAACTAAGTTACTGATAAAGCATAATTGGAAAGTAATTGGCTTAAGTCGTAATTTAGAAAAATTAAAATTAATGCAAAATAGTCTTTTTCAAAAAAAAGATTATTTAAAAATTTATGCTTGTGACGTTCAAGACTTTTCTAAATTAAAATCAATAGCCAAAAAAAATAGTCCAGCCGATTTATTGTTTCTAAATGCAGGAATTTATAACCCAATAGATGCAAGTCAAAATAATATTGAAGATTATAAACAACATCTGAATATTAATTACTTGGGAGTTATAAATAGTTATGAGGCTTTTTTACCTAAAATGATTACAACCAAAAAAGGTCATATAATTATAATGTCAAGTATAACAGCTTGGATTGGTTTACCAAAAGCAGCTGCCTACGGACCTACCAAAGCAGCGTTAAGATCATTTGCTCAATCAATTAGATACGATTTAAACTCAAAAGGTGTTAAAGTACAGGTGTGTAGTCCTGGCTTTGTTGATACACCAGCTACTGCTAAAAATGATTTTTATATGCCAGGATTAATGAAAGCAGATGATGCAGCTAAAATTATTTACAACAGGATGAAATCTAATAAATTTGAAATTTCGTTTCCACTTAATTTTTCAATTTTCATGAAAATCTTTAGCATGTTACCAGATAAGTTGACATCTCTACTTATTAAAAAATTTGTTTGTTAAAAAATAAATATATGAAAAAAAATTATATAAATAATTACCTAAATTTATTTTCTAATTTGAATAAAGAAAACATAAAAAAATTCGATGATTTAGTTGTAAAGGATATAATTTTTATTGATCCATTTAATAATATTAAGGGTTTAGATAATTTTAAAAATATTTTTTATCACATGTTTGATACTGTTGAAGAGCCAAAATTTGACATTGTAGATTATGCTCAAAATAAAGATCATATTTTTTTAAAATGGAAAATGACTTTTTATGCATTTAAAGCTTCGCAAACCATTGAGGGTATGAGCGATATAACACTTAATAAAGAAGGTAAAGTTATATCTCATCTAGATTATTGGGATTCTTTAAATGGTATATTTATAAAATTACCTTTTCTTGGTTTTTTATATAAAATTAGTTTGCGAATGTTTAAAATTAAAAATTAATTAAATTTTAAATTAATTTGTTTTAGGTCTATATTTTTTGAAAGAAACCCACCTTCACAATATGAAAGATAATAATTCCACATTCGATTGAACGTTTCATCAAAACCAAGTTTTTCAATATTTTCCCAATTTTTATTAAATTCTTGTTTCCACAAACTTAAAGTTTTTGCATAGTCATTAGCATAACTGTTTACGCTTTCTATATATAATGAGTTATTACTCAAAATATTTTCAAGTATTTTGAATGAGGGTAACATTCCACCAGGAAAAATATATTTTTGAATAAAATCTGGATTTTTTTCATAAACATTATAAATTTTATCGTCGATTGTAATTAGTTGAAGCCCAATATTACCATTAGGTTTTAATATACTTTTAATTTTATCAAAAAAAAACATTCCAGTAATCCTTACCTACTGCTTCAAACATTTCTATGGATACAATTTTATCAAACTTACCTTCAATGTTACGATAATCACAGAATAAAACCGTTACTTTTTTTGATAAATTGGCTTCTTCAATTCTTTTTTTTGCAAAATTAAATTGCTCTTTGGAAATTGTTATGGCAGTTATTTTGCAATCATAATTATTTCCTAAAAATTCAGAAAAACCGCCCCATCCACATCCAATTTCTAATATTGTATCTCCATTTTTTATATTTGATAACTCAGCTAGTTTTTTATATTTATTTTTTTGAGCAAGTTCTAGTTTATCATATTGATTAGAAAATATTGCAGAAGAGTATGTCATAGATTTATCTAACCAATATCTATAAAATTGATTACCTAAATCATAATGATATGAGATATTTTTCTTTGCTTGGATTTTAGTATTTCTATTTTTGAAATGTAAAAATTTATTATGAAGATATTTTAAAAAAGAAATTTTAAATGTTTCTTCAGCTTGATCATTATTTAGGGCACAATAATGCATAAGTGAAGTCAAATTTTTAGATGATATTCTTTTGTCCATATATAGTTCAGCAAATTTTACTGATCCACCATGAATAATTTCTTTTATAACATTATTATCAGCTATTTTTAAATGAGCATGGGGACCATGCTTATCAGCATCTATTTTATTTGTAATTCCATTTGGCCATTCTATAGAAATAGATCCAAAAGGGAATTTTTTTACTCCATTTAAAAATAATTTATTCCAAAATTTCATTTAATATTGATTTCCTTTTATAAATAAAAATAAATTTGTTAATCTTTTGATATTTTGATGCCGAATGAATGTTTAACTTTTTGACTAGAAGGGATCTTATAAAGCCTGATTTTTTTTAACCATAGAAAAAAAGCTTGTAAATGAATATTTATCCATATTTTGCCAGGAAACAAATAAAGTTTCATAAAAGCTATTACAATATTAAAATTATTAAATTTTATTTCCTTTAAATCCATGGAAGCAGAAAAAACTTTTTTTTCATTAATTATGTAATCTACAGATGTTAATATCTTATCATTTAATTGATTTGCATATAGATGATAGTAACCTTTCTGCGGATAAAAAGGAGATACGAAAAGTTTTTTTTCAGTTTTTTGGACCACATTATTTTTATTTAGATTTTTTAATACGTAATGATGTATGTCTCCAAACGTGTTTCTTACTTCAAAAACAGAATGTAATAATGACTCTTTGGTATCATAACAAAAATAAATAGATAAAGGATTAAATCCCCAACCAAGAACTTTGGGGAATGTTAATAATTTAATATTATGAACTTTATTTTCATTAGCACTAGATTTTTGGATTAAATCTAAAATAAATTTATACAAATTTTCATTTTTTGAGTGATTTAATTGATCTCCATGATTTGATGAATACCAGGCTAATAAATTAAACTTATTTATAGAAAATAAAGTTGGGTACTTATATGTCTTTTTACATTTGTCATTTCTTAATTCTATAAAAATTGCATTCATTTTATTTTTAAAAAAATGTTCTTTGCCATCTTTTCTTAAATGATGAATAAAACCATTATAAAATTTAATACTACCTGTATTTAATATCATTAAATAAACTCAATTTCTTTGTTCCCAGGGTACTGCAACATTAAGGGTTTTACTTATATTGACTGCAGATGCAATGCCGTCTTCATGAAAACCATATTTTAACCAAGCTCCTGCATAAAAAATATTATTTTTTCCCTGTATTTCAATCATTTTACTTTGAGCTTCATTAGTTTTGGAATTAAAAATAGGGTGTTCATAAATAATTTTTTTGTAAGTCAAAGATTTTGATGGGATTATAAATGGGTTTAAACTAACAAATACATCTAGAGAATTGTTAATATTTTGAAGTAAATTCATCCAATATGTCACTGACGATTTTTCTTCTTTTTTACTAGATATATAATTCCAGCTAGACCATGTTTTTTTATTTTTAGGCATCAAGTTCTTATCTGAATGTAAGTAAACTGTATTTTTTTGATATTTAAATTTACTTAAAATATTAGTTGATTGTTTATCTAAGTTTTTAATTAATTTTATCGTTTGATCTGGATGTGTTGCCATAATAACTTTGTCAAATATTTCAGTGTTTTTTTCAAAGTTGATTTCAATTTTGTTATTTTTAGAAAATATAGATTTTATTTTTGAATTTAAGACAAATTTATTTTTTTTATTCTTTTTGATTTTTTCTACTACTTTATTCACATATTGTCTTGAACCACCCTTGACTGTCCTCCACTTTGGTCGAAATATAAAATTGATTAACTGATGATTTTTAAAAAAAGTAAGTAGAGTTTTCGCAGGAAAATTTAATATTTCCCTTTCTGGGCAAGACCATATAGCAGAAGACATTGGGATAAGATGATCATTTACAAACTCTTCACTAAACTTACATCTTTTTACGTACTCACCTAAACTTTCATTTTCCTTAACTTGAAAAGCATATTTGTAACCAAAAATAAAAAAAACAATAATATCTTTAAGCATTTTATAAAATTTAATATTAAATAAATTTCTTTTTTGAGCAAATATTCCTGTCATAGATCCAGAATACTCTAATTGTCCATCCCTTGCTGAAACAGCAAAGGACATATCGGAATTTATTGTTTCTATTTTCAAAAAATCAAAAAAACCTATTAAATTAGGATAGTTTAACTTGTTATAAACAATAAAGCCTGTATCAACTGAAATTAAATTTTGTTTATGTGTTATATCAACGGTGTTTGCATGGCCTCCAAATCTTTTGTCAATTTCAAATAAAGTAATATTATGTTTTTGTGACAAAAGTAAAGCCGAAGAAAGCCCCGATATACCAGAACCAATTATTGCAATTTTCATTTATTAAGAACTCTATATTAGATTTTTATTGTTTCTTTATTAATCCAGATCTTGGCGTACATTGATCTGAAAACATTTGTTGTAACATTGATTCTTTACAATTTAAATGATCTGGCATTTTCATACCTGATTGCTCTCGATAAATCGAAGCTATAACTAAAATAGAAATTAGTGCAGCTAAAATCCACATATTCTTTGACATATTTGTACCTATAATTTTTACCAATCATAAATATAATCAGGTAAGTTTTTAACTTTTATATTTTTTTCATTAGTTACTCTATTTTTTACACTATTTCCACTATTTAGGATTTCATCTTCATTTCCAGATATAAGAGGATGCCATTTCGGTAATTTTTTTCCTTGATCGATAAGCTTGTATGCGCATGTTTCAGGCATCCATTTCAGGTTTTTTAATTTTTCTGAAGATAAAACGATACAATCTGGCACTATTGATTTTCTATTAATATAATCTTTGCATAATGCAGTTTTTTCACATAACAATTTGCATGATACATTTGTATAATAAATATCCCGAGTGTCAAAATCTTCCAGTTTTATCACACAACATTTACCACATTTGTCACATAATGACTCCCACTCACTTGATGTCATATCTTTTAATTTTTTTGTTTCCCAAAACATATATTATTAAAAATCTCTAGCTCATATAGTTTATAAATTGTTTTAATAAATTTTTATTCATTTATAAAGATATAAAATGAAAAATAACTTAATAAATCCTAAATTTTCAATTTCATCGAAATTAGGAATTTATTCAAAATCTTATAATGATATATATTTTGATAAATTGAATGGACCAAAAGAAACTGAGCATGTTTATCTCAACACAAACAATTTATCCAAAAAATTTAAAAATAAACAAAAATTTGTCATTGCTGAGATAGGTTTTGGTACGGGTTTAAATTTTCTTTTAACCTGGAAATTATGGAAAGAAAATAGAAAAACTAATGGATCTTTAACATATATAAGTTTTGAAAATGCTCCTCTGTCTAAAAAAGATATTGAAAAAGTATACAAAAAATTCAAAAAATTGGATGGATATTCAAGTTTTCTGTTAAAAAATATTCCCGCAAGATGTAAATCAACTCATAGAATTTTTATAAAAGCTGATAATATAAATTTAATTTTAATTTATGACGATATTACTTCTTTAATAAATTTTAATTTTAAAGCAGATACTTGGTTTTTAGACGGCTTTTCTCCAAAAAAAAATCCATTGGTGTGGACTGATAAACTTTTTAAACAACTTTATAATTTTACTAATTTAGATGGATCTTTAAGTACATTTTCTGTTGCAGGTCATATCAGAAGAGGTTTATTGAAGGCTGGTTTTAAAGTTTCAAAAGTAAGTGGATACGGTAACAAAAAAGAAATTTCTTATGCCTTTAAAAAGGACTTAATTAGTAGTTATCAATACAAATTTAGCTGTGAAAAAAAAATAGGTCCTGTTGCAATAATTGGATCAGGTATCTCTGGTGCTTCCTTAGCTTATGCTTTAAGGAAAAGAAACATTGAGTGTTTTATAATTGATAAGTCTCATAAACTTGCTAATGGAGCAAGTGGAAATAAATTAGCTCTACAAATGCCAAAATTAACTATGGATGCTTCTCCTTATGGTTTGTTATCACTTGAAGCTTTTCTATATTCAAGGGAAATTGCAAAAAATTTAAATGCAATCCCAAAATCAGATGGTCTTGTTCTAATCCCTTCTAGAGACAGAGATATAATTAAATTTAAAAAACTATTAGAAAATAATTGGCCCTTAGACTTGCTTAATAATAATTATGACAAACTTAATTCTTTAAAATTTATTAATCATATTTATATGAAATCTAGTGGTATAGTAGACAATAGTAAATTCATTCAAAATCTTATAAAAGATGTAGAATTTATATCGAAATTTGATGTTAAAAAAATAACTTCAAAGGATGGTCTTAATATCATTATTGATAAATTTGGTAACAGATTGAAATCGAAAACAGTAATTTGGGCTAATGGATTTGAGATGACTAATCTTAATCAAAATTTACCAATAAACCCAATTTCAGGCCAGGTAACTTATTTAAAAGCAAATGAGTTAAGTTCAAATTTAAAAATCAATTTCAGCTATGGTCATCATTTCTCCCAAGCTTTCAAGGGGTATCACCAAATAGGAGCTTCATTTAATAGAAATGCCAATACTTGTTTTAGAGAAATTGACCAAAATACTAATATAAACTCCATACCAGAATTTTTAAGAAAAAATATTTATTATAATATTAATGAAAGTGGTCACAGAGTAAGTGTAAGAGCGAGTACTAAGGATAGAATGCCATTTTTTGGTGATTTAAATACGTTAACAGGTAAAAAATCAAATAATATATATATATTAGGTGGCATGGGTGCATGGGGATTTGTTTATGCACCATTTTACGCGGAACTTTTGGTAACAAAAATTATAAATAACCAATTAGTAATTAACAGCAAACTTGAGAAACTATTAACGATTGAAAGATTGCTGTAATTACTCAGCAGCATATTTTGTGTAAAGATTAAAATTTTCAAAAGTTTTTTTAAAGATTTCTTGCAATGGCTTTAAATTACTTATTAAAAGCTTTTCTTCATTCATATATAACGATCTATTAACTTCTATTTGAATAGTTTCAACTCCTTTTGATGGATTACCATAGTTTCTAGTAATAAATCCACCTGCATAAGGATTATTTAATTGAACGATTAAACCGTTATTTTCAAAATTCATCCGCATATAATCCATTAATTCGCTCGAAGAGCTTCTTCCATGATTATTTCCTAAGACAATATCTGGTTTTTTCTTGAACCTTTTTAGAGCATTGGATGGCATCGTATGCAAATCAAAATGATAACAAACCCCAAAGATATTTTTTAATTTATTTATTTGATTTGATAAAATTTTATGAAAAGGATCATAATAATTTTCTAAAATAAAATTAGCATATGAAACTGGTAATTTATTCTCAAATATATTTTCACTTAAAATAATTTTTGGGAAAACACCAAGGCCAAATGAAATCATTTTTTTTTCATCTATATGATGACTGTTTACCCTATTAATAAACATATCGTTATCTATAGCATTTCTAGATCTATTTAAGTCTACAACTACCCTAGAGCATTTAGCTATAATAACATCCGCACTTTTAAAATCCATTAAATCTAATATTCTATTAGATTGAAAATCTTCAATTTTTCTAACTTTATTTAATTTTAATTTTAAGTTTTGTATAAAAATATTGGGATAAAAATCTCCAGCATGCGGAACGGTTAATAATACTGCATTTTTGGGATTGGTTCTAATAAATTTTTCTAGCATAGTAAATTTCTAAATTAGTATAATTTGTTTTTATTTATAAATTAAATGTATTTACTTTATATTAATTTATTTTAAAAACTAATTAATAATTATTGAAAGTTTGATATGAGACATTTTAACATCCCAGATCCGTCACTTGATTCAACCAGACAAATGTTTAATGATTTGGAAAATGATGCAAGAGTCTCAAAAATTGACTTGGGTATTGGAATTTATAGGGATGAAAAAGGTGAGGCTCCAGTTTTTAAAGCTGTAAAAAAAGCTGAAAGTATTTTGTATCAAAATGAAAAGTCAAAGTCGTATAAAACTCCTGCAGGAAATAGTGAATATTGTAAAAATATTTTAGATTTAGTTCTTGGTGAAGACATTCTTTCAGAAAGAAAAGACAAAGTTGGCGCTATACAAATACCAGGTGCTGGTTCTGGATTACGTATTGCAGGTGAATTGATAAAAAATAATGTGCAAAATAAACTTATATCTATTCCCGATCCTACTTGGGGACAACAGCCATTCATGTTTGAAAAAGCTGGATTGAAAATTTCCAAACATATTTATTACAATGAACAAAATAATTTCTTAGATTTTGATAATATGATTAATGACTTGAATAAACTTAAATCTGGAGATTCATTGTTATTACATGGATGTTGTCATAATCCAACTGGTGCAGATTTGTCTTTAGAACAATGGGAACAAGTTGCCAATATTTGTCTTAAAAAGGGGATATTACCATTTATTGATTTAGTCTATCAAGGATTAGGGAAGGATATAATAGATGATGTTCTTGGAATTAGAAAATTAGTCCAAATAGTACCAGAAGTAATTATTACAGTTTCTTCAAGTAAAACGTTTGGTGTATATAGAGATCGATGTGGAATGATTGCAGTTATAACTGATGTTGATAAAGTTAAAAGCAAATCTTTAGAAACTATGTTAAGTGAGATAGCGCGAGAGCTTTATTTTCATCCACCTGATCATGCCGCAGAAATAATTAATACCTTATTAAAAGATGAAGTTTTAAAAAAACATTGGCTTTCAGAAATTAGAACAATGCAGAACAGAATTGTATCTCTGAGACATAAACTTGCAAATTCATTACAAGAAAAGCAACAAACAGATTATTTTAGTTTTTTAAAAGTACAAAATGGTATGTTTTCTCTTTTACCTATATCCCGTGAAGGTATAATGATCTTGAGAAAAGAAAATGGAATATACCTTATGCCTGATGGTCGTGTGAATATTGCTTCTTTGCCAGAAAATAAAATAGATTTTATTTCATCTAAAATATGTTCTCTTAAGGAATTTCGGGGCAAAGGAGGTTAAATTGAAAAAAAAACCCTCTAATAGAAGTGAATATAATTTTTTTTCCAAAATAAGCACAAGGTGGAATGATAATGATATTTATGGCCATATGAATAATATTGTTTATTACGCATTATTTGATACTGCAGTTAATAAATGGCTTATTCAAAACAATTTAATTGATATAAAAAATGGTAAAAATATCGGTTTAATTGTTCAATCAGGCTGCAATTATTTTTCTTCTTTTCAATATCCTGAAGATATTGATGCCGGGATAAGAGTAACCAAAATTGGAACTAGTTCGGTAAGGTATGAAGTAGGTTTATTTCATGAAAAAGATGAAATTTCTTCTGCGGATGGTTTTTTTGTACATGTATATGTAGATAGAGTAAAAAATACTCCAATACCTCTAAATTATGAATTTAAAAAAACATTAGACACTATATTTGTAGAACTATAAATTTAAACTTTTTCTAAAATAACTATCTCATTTTCTTTTATATTTTCGATATAACTTTTATCAAATTTGCAGTCTGCCCATATATTGCAAGGTGAGATTAGTCTTATTTCGTTACCTTTAGAAATTGGAGTTTTTCCATATCCTATGGCTACAGCAGATCCACTATTCCAAAAAGCAATTTCACCAATATTTACAACTGATTTAGCATTCTTTTCTAATTCAATGCTTAATCCAGTGTCAAAATAAATTTCTTCTCCCCATTTCTGTATTTTTGATTTTAGTGGTAATGAATTATAAATTATGTCAGCAGTTAAAGTATTTCTTAATTCGAAAACTAATTCTTTTCCCTTACATTTCAAAATAACTTTTCTCATAATCATTTAACTTTACATTTTATCTTTTAACATTATTTATATTAGTATCACATAATGAATAATTTGATAATGGGACTATAGCTCAGCGGGAGAGCACTTCGTTGACATCGAAGGGGTCACTGGTTCAATCCCAGTTAGTCCCACCATTTCTACCAAAAAAAATACGTGTGAAATAACAAAGACTTAGCCTGAAAGCCATTGAAGTTATTGAGTTATTTTAATTGCCTTGTCAGAAGATGGTCAGAATATACTCTGATTACAATCCGCAAAATTAGGTAAAACACCCCCCAAAAGCATAAAAGTGTCTTGTAAGTGTCTTGTAAAAATCTCTAGGGCTTACAGGGATAGAGCAAGGGGTTCACAGGTTTGTGTCTTTTTTTTCTTGTAATTATTTAATATTTTACGACTTTCCCCCAAAGAAATTGTGAGGGACCATAGCCAATTCTCGCATCTTCCATTTTCAAGAGACGTGAATAATCGATCATCATATTAACATTTGGGCCATAAATTTCTATATATTTACAAAAGACATCTTGATCATCTGCTTCAACCATAAATTGGGATAATTTTAGAGGGCTAATAATTCTGTCAATAATATTCCATCTATAATTTTCTTTATTCATATTTTCAGTTAATCCCTCAGATTCTAACAAGATCTTCCACGAGCCCGCATTGAGAAACTTTTTTGATTGATTGATTAATCTTTGTACAAAGATAGATTCTTCATTTACTTCAGAGTGAGCAAAAGCCACACCGATTTCATTGAGAACTTTAATACCTCTCTTAGAAAATTTTTCAATTAATGTACAAACATCTTCATCATCAATTGACCGCGCAATACTTGATATTTCAATTATATCAACACCTAAATCTGCACATTTATTTATATAATCATCAACAACTTTTCTACCACCTATTAAAGCAACGTCCATGACAGGATTACCTATAGAAACCATGACATTGAATTTTTTACATGTAGAAATGAAATCAATTAATGATTTTTCATTAATTTGAGCTGCTTGTTTTCCTGAAAGCTTTAATATGTCAACCATGTCACCATATGCTTCAAGATAGTCTTCTATGGTTCTACCTACCAACACAGGTGATCTTACATAGTTAATACCTGTTTCTCTGGGTTTTTTATCTCTTTTAATGAATGTAAGATTAGGAAATGGTTTTTTGGACATAATATTCCTTTAAATTTTAGTTTAATTCGCCACCTAACCACCATGGCATATCTATTAATAATCCAATTAGACCATTGGGAAATTGGAGTGTCAACATGTGCGATAAAAACCAAAGTATTACTAATAATGCAAATGAAATTATAATTGAGATTTTATAATCTCGCTTATCATGAAAAATAATAAATGCATTTATAAAAATTACTGAAGCAATTGGAAACCCCACAATATAATTCATTATTAAGTAACCTATAAAGCTTAAGTAATAGAAAAATTGATTATTAAAGCCACTATTTTGTTCATAAATATTCATATTCACAAATTTAACAAACGAATATTTCAATAAATGATGATTATTATAATCAATAATTTTTACAAAAAATATAATTGTCAAAAGTAATATTGAAACAACACATAAACTAATAGGATATAAACTTGCCCTATAATCCAAAGACGATATCAAAGAAATCATTAATATCGGTAAAATAAGTAAAATTAATACATAGTAAATTTGATTTTTCTTATTTTTTAATGCACTTGAAGTATAACTTTGTTTAAATTTTTGTCTTAAAAGCAATAAAATTGTTCCAAAACATAAAACTATAAGAATAATTGATACTGGTCTTGCAAGAAAAGTTAGTCCGTAAACAGCTTGTGTCTGATAACTTAGTAATTCAACTTTAGTGGAAAGAAAAAAACCTATCAATAAAGCAGGTCTAGACCATCCAAATGCCTTAAAGGTTATTCCAATTAGTCCAAAACCAAGCAATCCAATAAAATCATACCAATCTCTATTGATATTAAAAGTAGCAAAAAAAATTAAAACGATCATTACAGGTGCAAGTATATAATATCTAACCAGTGTTAATTTAGAAATATGTGATGCAAATCCGATGCAAAGTCCAGCACCAAGTATATTAGCAATTGCCAAAGACCAAATCATGAGGTAAGTGAGATCTAAGTGAGTGGTTACCATTTCTAAACCTGGTTCAATACCAATTAAAATAAAGCCACCTAGGAGTAAAACCTTATTTCCAGAACCAGGTATACCAAATAGCAATGTAGGGATTAAAGCACCTCCTTCTTTAGCATTGTTTGCAGATTCTGGTGCTATCACACCTCTTATATCTCCTTTTCCTATGTTCGAAGTATCCTTTGATGTTTGTCTTAAATGACTGTATGCAATCCAATCAACAACTGTTCCACCTAACCCTGGTAGTGCTCCAACAATACAGCCAATTGAAGAACAACGAAGTACAAGAAACCAATTTTTAAAAACATCTTTGATACCTCTAAACCAACCTTCTTCATTTTTTAATGCTTTTGCAATTGCTCCTTTAGAGTCAAGAAGCCCAACAATTTCTGGCAAAGCAAATAAACCTAAACCTACAATTACAATTGGAACTCCCTCAACTAAATAAAGAGTGCCAAATGTAAATCTTAGATCACCTGTAATGGGAGCTGAACCAATAGAACCAATAATTAAACCTAAAATACATGCAGTAACACCTTTAATAAAATTTTCGCCAGTTAAAGCACCAACCATTAGAAGGGCAAGAATAATAAGTAAAAACTGTTCTCCAAATCCAAAAGCCATTATAATTGGTATGGCATAATAAATAGAAATAGATAATATTAAGGCTCCAAAAACACCTCCCATTAGAGAGGAACAAAAGGCAGCGCTTAAAGCTCTTGCAGCCATTCCTTTTTTGGATAAAGGAAAACCATCCATTACAGTTGCTTGAGAACCAGCAGTACCTGGTATTCCCATTAAAACTGCTGGAAATGTGTCTGAAGTAGTAGTAGGTGCTAAAACACCTATCATCATTGCTAATGCATAAGATGGTTCAAGACTATATACAAAAGGCAATACAAGTGCCAATCCGGAAGTTCCTCCTAAACCTGGTAATATGCCAACTACAAGGCCAAGTAAAGTACCGCCAAATAAAAATAAAAGGTGTGTTAATTCAAATAATTGAAAAAAAGCAGATACAAACTGTTCCATATAAAAACATTCAATAACTGCCGTTTATAAACGGCAGTTATTTTTAAAACTTATTTAACTCTATAAGTAAATTTATGTTTCTTTAAAACCTTGTTAAGCTGTTTTTTTGTATTGTCAGAAAAAATAGCTGCCTTTTTTATAATAGCACCAGCTTCCTCACCAACAGTCAAAGGATATGGTCCTAATACCTTTGTTGCTTTTGCTTTGAAGTCAGGATCATTTACCATTTTTTTTGCTGCATCTCTATACACTTTAACAATATCGTCTGGTGTATTTTCTGGTAATAACATTGATTTTGATGCTTGAGACCATGCAGCCGCAATTGAATAGAAAGCTTCCAAATCATCTCCAGATAATTTTTTACTATTAACTTTTTCGTACATCTCAGCAAATGTAGGTGCATTTGGAGCTAATGGATTTCTTGAAATATTGCCATTTGCGTCAACAAGTCCAAGTGTCATAATATCTAAAATTTTGCCTTTTTCAATTTGAGGCTTAACATTTTTTATATATTTAGCTGCACCCTGAGAATTAAGATGTATTTCTCCTCTTTGGAATGCTTGCCATGCACCTGATGAGGATAATCCTGGTATAGGCTTAGCTCCTTTGATACCAATTTTATCAAAAACCCAAATATGAAATAGATCAGCTGAAGCAGGAGTTTTTAAACCATATAAAACAAGTTTTCTCTTTTGTAATTTACTAATATCGTGGGCTTCATCTATCAAGTCGCTTCTAGTAAACCAATGTGTGTTTTGAGGTAACAAAAGTACTGGTTTGTAGGAACTTAGGTTATATTTAACAAGAGGGTTACCTGTTGCCACATTAACAATTACGGATGTTGAGCAGCCAAAAATATATGTGCCATCTGGTTTAGCATTTTTTTGAAAATAATTTGACCCTTTGATAGCGCCACCACCTGGAATATGCATAATCTTAATTGTAGGATTACCTGGTAGATATTTTGTTAAAAATGGCTCAATAAACCTAGAAAATCTACTTGTACCACCACCTTCTTTAAAAGGAACAACCCAAGTAATAGTTTTACCTGAAAAATCAACTTTAGCATGGGCATTAAAAGAAAATGCTAATAATCCAGCTAATAAAAGTATAAAAATTCTAAACATAAATCCTCCTTAAGTATTAATTAATAAGTTAAATAATTAAATCATGTTTTTAGATATAATAAAATCAAATAATTTCCTAAATTTAAAATTATATAAGATTTGAAAAACGTAGAAAATTAATATATTAACCTTAATATGGACAACAGCATTCCCCTAAACACTTTTCCTAGGCTTAAATTACCTAAAAAGCCAAGACAGCTTAGACAAACGTGGCTTAAAGACGTTGGATTTCACGAAGCTCCTCATTATTTAGAAAGATTGGGATTAAATGAACTAGAAGATTTTTTAGAAGTTGCAGCTGATAGAATTGATTATGTTAAATTTACAACTCCACAAGTTTTATATTCTCCTCATGGATGGTTGAATAAAAAAATAAGATTGTACAAAAAATATGATGTAATACCCTTTTTAGACCATACGTACTTCAAGTTTGCTTACAAAAAAAAATGTGTTGAACATGCAATCGAACATGGAAAATCGCTTGGATTTGATAGTATGGAATTTATGAATACAGGAGGTGAAGTGTCTGAAAAGCAATGGTCAGATTGGAGAAAATTAGCAAAAAAAGTATCATTAAGATTTATGTATGAACACCATCCATTAAGAAATTGGAAACATGGAAGTCCAGATATACCTTCTACATCAGAAGAAATCTTAAAAACTGCAGATCCTTTTTTAAATGATGGTGCAGATTTTGTTATACTCGATCACGAGGAGTTTGAATTACAAAATGAAAACGCTAAGAATGTTTTTGATAAAGTCATTAACAACTTGGGATTAGAGAAGCTATGTTTTGAGGTTACCTCCCCTCGAGAAGGACTAAAACAATGGTATAAAGACTTATCTGCCTATATTAAATTATTCGGACAAGACTGTAATGTATGTAATATTATGCCAAGTCAGGCTCTACAAGTAGAGCCATTAAGAGATGAAAACTTATTAAGACAATTTTGATATCTTAGATCTTAATTTAATTTTTTCAGAAAAAATAAAATGCTTTAAAGACGTAAGGCATAGGGTGTAACAGGTCTAAAGTGCCTAGTAAAATAATTTGACCTGTCTAGTACAAATAAATTATTATCTTGACAGTAAAAAATAGACAAAAGGGTATCTAGTGCTGTCTAGTAGAAAAAATAAACTTAATTATTTCAATGGGTTACAGAGCCATACGACAGGTTCAATCCCAGTTAGTCTCACCATTTTTTAAGTTTCATTTAGTTGCTGAAACATAATTGAGACAAGCCTTGTAACTTATTTCACCATTTTTTTGTCTTTTTTCAGACATCTCTTCTATTTCTTTTTTTATACTTAAAAGCTTATCGTCTGATAAATCCACTTCTGCTAGTAATCTGGCTCCCATGCCTAAGTTCAAAAGAAGCTCAGCATCTTTTTTAAATGTATCTTGTGTTGAAATTGAGGTATATGTCTCTTCAACTTTAATATTTTTAAATCCTGAATTATTTAAAATCTCTTGAATATATTCTTTGTCATTAAATGCAAAAGGACCAGGATCTCTTGTTAATTTTGGATACTCTTTATTAATATATCGTAGAATTATATTTGTTGCAGCAGTATGGAATTCATTTTCCATCATATTTGTCCAACATACAAAATTTAAAGAACCTCCATTTTTTATTGATTTGTTGATATTTTGAAAAGCGTGAATAGGGTTTTTAAAAAACATAACTCCAAATCTTGATATAACTTTATTAAAATTATTTTTTTTAAAGTCAAAGTTTTCAGCATCGCAATTTTTGAAATCTAAATTTTTTATTTTTGAATACTTACTTTTTGCTAAATCCAACAAAAGGTTAGAAATATCAGCTCCTAACACATAACCATTTTCTCCAACTAACTGAGATGCTTCAAAAGATGTTTGTCCACCTCCACAACCTATATCCAAAACTTTGTCACCCTTTTCAATATTAGTTTTTAAAAAAAGTGCTTTGGTTAAAATAGTTAGTCTTTCATTCATTGAATTATCATTATCTACCCACTTATGACCATATTTTTTATTCCAATATTCTGATTGCTCATGATTAATGATCGTAGGTGACATTATAAACCTCTCTAAGTATGTATTTAAAAACATGTTCATTAATTAAATATCAAATTGCAAACTAATTTTAGATTTAATAATAAATTAAGTGATTGTGAAAAGAGTATAGTGCGTAAAAGATATAAAGAGTCTTGTTAAATAATTTGACCTGTTTTGTTAATCCAAATTACAACGTAGACATTAAAAAATAGACAAAAGAGTGTCTTGTGCTGACTCGTACGAAAAATAAACTTGATTATTTTGATGGGTTGCAGGGCCATACGACAGGTTCAATCCTAGTTAGTTCCACTACTATATATTTAATTAATTATTCAACAACCTCCCTTGTACAACCATATTTGAGGCAGTCTTATATGTTACTTTAGTATCTTTAAATCCTGCTTGATTTAATATAGAAATTAATTTTTTTGGACCCGCTTGAGCTCCAAGTGCTAAACCAACTTCTTGAGATTTAGAAGCTGGAATACAAGCAATTGTAGAAAATGAATAGTACATTTGTCCTATTAAATTAAAATTATTTTCTGGTAAATCATCAGCTGTAGGTTCGACGAGCATAATTATTCCATTTGCATTAAGTTTTGTTTTTGCATATTGGATCGCTCCTATTGGATCACCCATATCGTGAAGACAATCAAAAAAAGCAATTATGTCGTATTTTCCTTCATAATTCTTAGCATTATTTACTCTAAATTCTAAATTTTTAAGATTTGTATTATTTTTTTTTGCTTCTGTAATTGAAGGTTCATGTGGATCAATTCCTATTACTCTTGAATTACTATATTTTTCAGCTATAAGTGAGGTTGAATATCCATGGCCACAACCAATATCTGCAAAAGTGGCACCTTTACTAAGCATTTTGTCTGCTCCATCAAGACTAGGTATCCATTTTTTAATTAAAAAAATAGAATATGATGGCTTAAAAAATCTTGCGGATCCAGATAAACAACATGGATGTAGATTTCCCCAACCTGTTCCTTTACCATTTTTAAAATTGTCTTTTATGATATCTATATTATGAATTGCTCCTACTAAATTTTCAAAACCTCCAATCATTAGAGAAATGCTATTTTCATCTCCTAAAACTGCAAATTGCTCCTCACTTAGAAAAAATTCCTGACTTTTTTTGTCATAATTAATATATCCAGCAGCGGCTAAGGAAAGTAACCATTCTCTTATATATCTTTGATCCATTTTAACTTGAGCACTAAATTTATTTGAGGTACATGGACCTAACCTAAATAAATTTTTAAACAGATTGAGCTCATCTCCAATTCTCATCATGGGTATTAGTGCGCCTGCTGCCATATCTTGCATAATTTTGTATTGTAGCTTTCTTGTTTCTTCAATTTTAGTCATACATAAACTCCATAAAACATATAAAAATTGTACTATCTGTTTTTTTAAATACAATTAATAATCTAAATTATTAACCTTTAGAACTGAGTTATGTTATTTTTATTGTTAAGAGCGCTTTTCATTTATATTTGGCTTATGTGTATTATATATATGAGACCCTCAAATGGATGAAAAAAGAATACCAATATTAGTTGGTACTGGTCAAATTACGCAACGTGAGCAAGATCCTTTAGTTGCTCTATCTCCAATGGATCTAACTGCTTCAGCTGGATTTAAAGCAGCCGACGATACTCACATTGGTAAATCTATCTTAAAAAAGTTAGATACAATTGTTGTTATTCGTTCATTTTCAGACACAAGTTGGCGTTTTAAATGCCTATTTGGTAAATACAGTAATCCACCACTTTCATTATCAAAACGTTTGGGTGCAGAGAATGTTAATCGTTTAATTTATACCTATCCAGGAGGAAATATGCCTCAGTGGTGCGTTAATAGAATGTTTGAAATGGTTACTCGAGGAGAGCTAGAGATTGGGATGATTGCAGGAGGTGAGTCATTAGCTACCCAAAAAAGAGCTGAACGTGCTGGCATTTCTCTTGATTGGAATGAAGATCTTGGAGGTAAATATGAAGAGTGGGGCGTTGAAAAACGTGGATGGTCAGAAATTGAGGATAGACATCACATGTCTGGAGCCATATTTGCTTACCCAATGATCGAAAATTCAATTCGAGGAAAAAAAGGTCGTACAATTAGAGATCATTCCTTAGAAATGGGTAAGTTGTTTTCTGGTTTTGCTTCAGTTGCTGCTAATAATTTGTTAGCTGATAGGAGGCAGGGTTTTACCCCACAACAAATAGCTAATGTTAGTCCTAAAAATCCATACATAGGTTTTCCATATACAAAATTGATGAATTCTAATGCATTTATAGACCAGTCAGCAGCAATAATATTAACCTCTGTTGCTAAAGCAAAAGAGTTAGGTATACCAAAAAATAAATGGGTGTATTTACAAGGATGTGCTGATGCTTATGATCATTGGTACTTGAGTGATAGAGTAAATTATTATTCTTCTCCTGCTATAAAGATTGTTGCTCGTGAGACGTTCGAAATGGCTGGTTGTTCAATCAGTGATATTGATGCTCTTGACTTATATAGTTGTTTTCCCTCTGCAGTTCAGATTGCTTGTGATGAAATGGGGATTTCCTTAGACGATCCTAGAGGTTTTACTATTACTGGAGGACTTCCTTATTTTGGTGGTCCAGGAAATAATTATGTAACACATTCTATAGCTGAAATGATGAACAAGGTTAGGGCTCAACCTGGTATAAAAGGGTTGGTTACGGCCAATGGAAATTATATTACAAAGCAATCAGCAGGAATTTACTCAACAGAACCTTTACAAAAAATGTTTTCTCCTAAAGATCCAAGTGTTTATCAAGTTGAAATTAACAAACAAAAAGGACCGGTATTTTCAGAGTTTGCTGATGGAAATGCTATAATTGAAACTTATACAATTATGCATGATCGAAAGGGTCCTTCATTCGGAATTGTATTTGGACGACTTAATAATGGGAACAGATTTATAGCAAATATACCTGAAGATAAAAGCTTAATGAATGAAATGGTTCTAGAAGATTATCTAGGCAAAAGTGGAAAAGTAAAAAGTTCACAAGATATTAATATATTTATACCAGATTAAACTTATTTTATTTGTTTCAAAATTATTCATAAGCATTACAACTTTAGTGTTTATAAGATATTTTTAAATTACAATTATTTATTTGCCTAAATGATATTCATTTTTATAATTGCATTGATTAAATGACTAATTGTTAACCATCTATCTGAATACTGGTGATATCAGGTTGTTATATCCCTTTTCAAAGTGTCTTATTATATTGACGATTGGTGGGGATGCATTTTGTTTGAATTTCGTTTCTTTGAAATATATAGGTCATCAGAGTATTTGCACTTAATTCTCGATGGTATTTTAATAAGCTCGGGTTTAACAATTACCTCTGGTTTTTTTGGTTTTATTATTGCCTTTTTTTTAGCTGCAATGATTTATTGGAAATTTTCTCCTTTAAATTTTTTAGCAATTTGTTGGATTGATTTTATTAGAAATACTCCATTAATAGTTCAATTATTTTTTGTTACTTTTGGTTTACCACTTATATTCGAGTATGTATGGCCATTTTGGGCACACGCATTGCTGGCATTGACTATAAATTTTACGGGTTATTTTGGTGAAATTTTGAGATCAGGTTATAATTCAACTCCAACAAATCAGCTAGAAGCTGCTTACTCTTTAAATTTGAACAAAATAACCATTTTTAGGAAAATTGTTCTCCCCCATACACTCATTAAAATGTTTCCTTCATTATCAAGTCAATTTATTTTTATATTTTTGACAACAGGAATTATATCTGAAATTGGGGTTAACGATCTTACTCATGCAGGGCTCTATATAGATAGTAGAACTTTTAGGACGTTTGAAATATTTATTGTTTTATCAATTTTATATGTAACGCTTTCTTTATTATTTAAATCTTCATTAGAAATTATTTTCAATAGATCATTAAAAAAGAGAATGTAATTGCAAGATTTATTAATAAACATATTTGATAAGCCATTAGGAATAATTTTAACTCAATTGATATTGGCGACTAGATTTACAATTTATTTATCATTAATTGCTTTTCTAGGGGGGGGATTAGTTGCTGTAATTATAACTTTTTTAAGAATATATCCATCTAAAATTCTTAACTATATAAGTTTTTGTTATACATGGTTGTTTCAGTCTCTTCCTCTTTTAATGTTATTATTTATAATTGGGCTTGGTATTCCAAGGTTTATTGGTCAAGACTTCGATCCTTGGTACGCTGCAAGCATATCATTGATAATATTTACCTCGGCCTACTTATCAGAAGTTTGGCGAGGTGCAATTATGGCAATCCCTTCTGGTCAATGGGAGGGAGGGGAAGCTCTCAATCTAAACTTTACTCAGACATTAAGTTTTATTATTATACCCCAAGTTTATAAGTATAGTATTGCTCCTACAGTAAGTTTCCTTATTCAAATTATAAAAGGAACTTCTCTTGCTTATATAATTGGCTTTCAAGATTTAATGTTATTAGGGAAAAGGTGGGCTAACGCTCCTGTCATAGGTTCAGAACCATTTATAATTTTTCCTATAATGGCAGTTTTGTATTTCTGCCTATGTTACCCCCTGGCCATTTACGCCAAATATTTAGAAAAAAAATACATCATTGAAAATTAATTAATTGAAAGGAAAAAAAATGTTTTCAAAAAAAATAATTTATAGTTTTTTACTAAGTCTATTTTTTCTAAGTTTTTCAGCTAACTCCGCTGACCTTAATGGTATATTAAAAAGTGGTGAAGTTAAAATTGCTGTACCAGAGGCTTTTGCGCCTTTTGGCTCAGTAGGGAAAACTGGTGAACATGAAGGTTATGATGTTGACGTTGCAAAACTTATTGCAAAAGATTTGGGTGTCAAACTTAAAATAGTACCTGTTGTATCAAAGCAAAGAATACCTTTTCTTGAAACAGATAAGGTTGATTTAGTAATATCTACAATGGGAGCTAATCCTTCTAGAGCTAAGTCAATTAATTTTTCTAGTGCTTATGCACCATTCTATTCTGGAGTATTTGCACCCTCTACAATTAAAGTTTCTTCGTACAAAGATTTAGAAGGTCTTACAATAGGAGTAACTGGAGGAACTCTAGAGGATTTAGAACTTACTAAAATGGCTCCTAAAGGTGCTAAAATTACAAGATTTGGTGACAATGCTGCTACATTAAGCGCTATTAAATCAAAGCAAGTTCAAGTGCTTGTCGCAGGTAATACTGTTGCAGCTTCTGTAACTGAAGCAAATCCAGACTTTGATTTAGAGAGGAAGTTTATTATTAAAGATAGTCCTTGTTTTATTGGTGTTAAAAAGGGAAATGAAGATTTATTGAGATGGGTAAACGTTTTTATACTTCATAAAAAGCTAGGAGGGGCTTTAAATAAAATCTCTCAAAAATGGCTTGGTCAGGATCTTCCTGCATTACCATCATTATAAAATTTATTTAAAAGATGTCTGATCAAAATTACATATTCAGGCATCTTTTCATAAGAATTAGTTAAATCCTAGGATGTAAAGGAATTCATCTATTTTAAACTAAAAGACATGTTTCGTATTATTTTTTTCACTTGTTAATGCTTCTATGAAATTGACTATTAAATTTCAAATAGATAAAATTAAAACTGATATAATATCAATGAAACATTTTAGTAATGTATAAACTTGATTCTGATAATAAAGATCACAATTCTATAATATTTTGGTTTAAAACTTGGGAAAATAAAGTCCAAAATAAAGATTATGAATCAGCTAAAAATCTTTTTGAAAATGATGTTGTTAGTTTTGGTACTTGGATGAATGTAGTTGAAGGTTTAGAAAAACTTTGTGCTAACCAATGGAAAAGTTTTTGGCCAACTATTAATAATTTTAAATTCTTGACTGATACACTTTATATTCAATTTTCTCCTGACAGATTACTTGCAAACTCTATTGTAGTTTGGGACTCTACAGGGTATAAAAAAAATGGTAATTCTTTTAAAAGAAATGGAAGGGCTACGGTTACTTTAAAGAGGAATAATATAAATGATACTTGGAAGTGCATACATACACATTTTTCATTGAATCGTGGTATTCCTCAAAAATCTTATGGTGGTATTTAAATAAAATTATTAAATTTATAGCTTTTAGTATATTTTGCTAATATTACTAAAAATCGGGCCATAGCGCAGCTTGGTAGCGCGTCCGTCTGGGGGGCGGAAGGTCGTGGGTTCAAATCCCGCTGGCCCGACCATAAATCATCAAAAAATATTTCGAATGAAAACCACATATGTCACTAACGAATAATAATTCAAATATTCCTCTTGGAGTTTCCTTTTCCATAACTGAAGTTATATGCACGATAACTATAGCCAGTTTAGTAAAACTGATAGCAGGTGATCTTTCAGTTTTTATGGTTTTATTTTTTAGATATTTGTTTTGTATCCCTTTACTAATGATAACGGCATATTTTCAACGCAAATCATATGCTTTTCAAATAGAATCCAAGTCTGGTCTAATGATTAGGACTATAACTGGTTTAGGCTCTTTTGGATGCTTGTTTGCGGCACTACAATTTATAGATCTAAGCCTTATGACCACTTTATTTCAAACAATGCCAATATTTATTACCTTACTTGCACCTATTGTCATAAAGGAAGTTGTCGGATGGTTTAGACGAATAATAGCTTTAATTGGATTTATAGGAGTAATATTAATACTGGATCCTTTAAAAGAAAATTGGTTCAACTATGGATTAGTGTTAGGTGTTTTTTCACCTTTTTTTGGAGCACTTATGACGCTATCTGTTAGAAAACTTGGACAAACAGATCATCCTGCAACTACAGCATTATGGTATAATATATTCGGAGCCATAGTTTTCTCAGTTATTTGTGTGTTAATCAAAACTGAATGGCCTAATTATGATGAGGTTCTAATTGTTTTGGTTGTTATTGGTGTGGTTTCTAGCTTGCAACAAATTTGTTTAGCATATAGCCTGAAGTTAGCACCAGCAAGCCTTTTGGCTCCTTTAAGATATATATCAGTTCCAATTGGTATTTTGATAGGTGTTTATTTATTCGATGAATCCTTAACTTCAACTTTTTATATTGGAACTTTAATAATAATTTCCTGTTCATTAATTATTATAAGAAGAGAAACTCAAAAAAAATCATAAAAAAGTTTGTAGGTTTTAAAATGATTTGTATTTTAAAGTAATGTTCAGATCACTTTTAATATCTATTTTTTGCATTTTATTAGGCAACAACACTCATGCTAGTGAAGATTACATTTTAATAGAAAACTTTAAAAAAGCCAGTCACAACAAAATAATTTTTATGAGACATGCTTTGGCACCTGGAAACGGAGATCCTTCAAATTTTAAGATAGATGATTGTTCTACTCAAAGAAATCTTGATGTGAATGGGATTTACCAAAGTGAGATGATAGGAGAAATTTTTAAAAAATTTCAAATAACATTTACAAAAACTTTTTCAAGTTTTTGGTGTAGGTGTAAAGATACTGCATCATTCTTAAAAATAGGTAAATTTTTTACTCACAAAGGTCTTAATTCTTTTTACCAAGGACATGTTAATAGAGATGAAACGCTAGCTGAGCTAAATAAATTGATTAGCAAACTCCAAATAATAAAAGGTACTTATTTGATGGTTACTCATTATGTGGTAATTCAAGCTTTTACTGGGATTTCATTACCAAGTGGGGGAATGGTAGTTTATGATATGGAAACAAAAAATTCATACCATTTAAAATTAAATGATTAATTTTTATTTTTATCATTTTCATTAATAATTTCATAATCTCCATCAATTACTTCATTATTTTGAGATTTAGTTTTAAATCTTTTCATAGTCTGTTGTCTGTTAGTATTAGTATACACATTAAAATCATTTTCTTTCTTTTCTGTTTTTTTTGCACCCATTTTAAAGTTAAGAATTTGTTTAGGAAAAATAAAAAGAAGACTTGGTAAAGTGAATAAAATAGCAAATATTAGATGCCACTCTAGTACGTTTATGATACCAAAAAAAACACCAATAGTTAAAAGTAAAAAAGTAAACCTATAAAAAATACCAAATAAAATAATCACCCAGGCAAAAAAAGTCCCATATTTATATGGTTCCATAATATATTGTATGCCCAGAAATCCAACAATTACATAAAAACAAAAAAGAGCTATTATTATCCCAATTGTTATTAATCCAAATTTAAGTAAGTTTGTTTGTCTTAATATATACATAATATTCCATTGATTATTTCTTAAATATTAATTTACCATCGTATTTTTTTAAATAGAAAACTTTTTTACCTGCCCAGAAGCACTTTTTTTCATCAGGTTTAGCCTCAACGTAGTCTGTTTTATTTGTAAGGTGAAAGACTTGACCGCAACCTAAAAATGTTAATATTAACTTACTATTTTCAAACTTTACTTTGTCCTCTCTACCTTGTCTTATCGTTATAAAGCTTAAGTTGCTTTGAAAACATTGACCAATTTTGTTTTTTTTACAATTTGTTTCTTGACTATCAATTACTGATATATGTGCCGCAATATTGTTCGAAAAAATGAAACCGTCATTATCTAGCATGTTACAATTATCAGTTGGTTCACTAGTTTTACCAGAGAATTCACATTCAAACCATGCACCATCTAATTTATCAATGCCAAACACGTTAAAGCTTAAATTTAAAAATAACAAAGTTATTAATAGTAATAATTTATTAGTTTTAACAAAATACATAAATTTAACTCTTTTGATTTTACAACTTAGATTTTATAATTAATTATACACATATAACCATATATTTATTAAATAAAATAAATTTGGAGATTAATATGATTATAGAAACAAGAACTGAATCCCCAGACTTTGTTGGGTTTGTTTCTGGACTGGATTTAAAAAAAAAATTAGATAATAAAATTGTAAAAGAGATTGATAATGCTATTAATAAATTAACTATTTTAGTTTTTAGAAATCAAAATATAGATGATGATGAACAGGTAAAATTTACTAAATATTTTGGAGAAATCGAGGCTTCTGGAAATAAATCTAACATTACTAAAGCGAAAGATAGACGATTATCTACAGATTTAGCAGATGTATCTAACCTTGATAAAAACAATAAACCTTTTACTCAAGATGATCCAAGAAGAATATTTAATTTAGGTAATCGTTTATGGCATACCGATAGTTCTTTTAAACAAATTCCTGCAAAATATTCTCTTTTGTCAGCTAGAAATATATCTAATGTAGGAGGTAATACAGAGTTTGCGGATATGAGAAATGCTTATGATAGTCTAGAAAAGAAAACTAAAGATAAAATCGATAAAATGATTTGTGAACATTCTCTGATATATTCCCGACAAAGACTAGGTTTTGATATGGTTAAAGAGCTATCATCAGAAGAAATTAAAAATTTTACTCCTGTTGAACAACCTCTTGTAAGAAAAAATAAGGTAACAAATAGGAAAACAATTTTCTTATCAAGCCATATTGGTAAAATAAAAAATTGGATAAGGCCAGATTCAATGTGTTTTATTGATGATTTGATTGAATATGCTACTCAATTAAAATTTAAGTATGTTCATGAATGGTCAAAAAATGATCTAATAATATGGGATAATAGACAAACAATGCATAGAGCGAGGGCTTATGATGATTTGAAAGAAACTAGGGATATGAGAAGAACAACTGTCTTAGGCGAAGAGAAATTGATCTAATTTCTTTAAAGTTTTAAGAATTTTCTTAAAATTTTTATCCCATTTTTGAAGTCATTTAATAAGTCATTTATATTTTCTGAGCCGGTATAAATCCTTAGATAAACACCTTTCGGGATATAACTTGTTTTAATATTTCTAGATTCTGAAACATTCATCATTGATATTAAGCTTGAATATCCTCCCCAAGAAGAACCAATTCCAAAAATTTTAAGGCTGTTAGCTAATTTATTAACAGCTTCTTCAGAGATATTGTCGTTAAATTCGATAGCAAAAAGACCAGATGCGCCTTTAAAATCTCTTTTCCATAATTTATGATCAGGATGTTGAGTTAAAGCAGGATGCATTACATATTTTACTTCTTTAAGATTTTCCAAAAATTTAGCTAATTTAAAACTGTTATATGATGATTGTTCCAATCTTAAAGGAAGTGTTCTTAAACCTCTAAGAGACATGAAAATATCGTCAGGACTAACATAAACTCCAGCGTTTTTAGTCCACCTTTCGATTCCTATGAGATCATCATTATTTGCAAGAACTACACCCATCATAATATCAGAATGACCAGAGATGTATTTTGTTATGGCTTCAATTACAACATTAACGCCAAAATCAAATGGATTGAAATAAATTGCAGTAGCCCAAGTATTGTCTATTAAAGATTTTAAATCATATTTTTTACAAATTTCCATAACCTTAATTATGTCAATTACTTCAAAAGTATATGTACCAGGGCTTTCTAAATAAATTGCCTTTGTATTATTTTTGATAAGGGTTTCTAAATTTTTTAAATCTCTTGAGTTGTAAAACTCATAATCGATATTCAATCGTGGAAATTCTTCTTTAGCAAATCGTCTAGTTGATCCATATACAGAATCAGGTAACAAAATATGATCGCCAGATTTTATTAATGACATTAATCCAGTTGTAATAGCATTCATTCCAGAAGAAGCAAGAACACATCCTTCTGCACTATATATTGAAGAAATTGCCTTAATCAATGATTCTGAAGTAGGCGTCCCATTTCTTCCATAAGTATATTTTAAATCTTTATTTTTGTAAGACTCCATTGTCTTGTTTAAAATAGTGCTTGTTCTATATACTGGAGGTGAAGGTATACCGTGGTTTTCATGAGGATTTTTTCCAACATGTGAAGTAATTGTTTCTACATATAAATTTTTATCATCTTGTTTCATTGATTATTAAATGAACCTAATTTCCGATTTCTAAATTAATATTGATATAATTTTATCCCAAATAATATTTAATCTATAAACATTTAAAAAAAATTTTTTATTTTTATCTTGAAACTATACTAAATAAGAACGAAAGTACTAACAAAATCATGATTATCATGAAAATTTTTAATAGTGGAGAAATAACATGAAAACAAAAATACTTTTAGCAGCTGCGACTGCTGGAGTGATGTTTGCTGGATCCGTTTTAGCAAGCACTTTAGACGACGTGAGAGCAAGAGGTAAGTTAAACTGTATTATTAATACTGGTTTAGCTGGTTTTGCTGCACCTGACGATAAAGGAAAGTGGACTGGTTTTGATGTCGACTTTTGTAGAGCAGTAGCAGCAGCTACATTAGGTGATGCAGATAAAGTTAATTACACGACTGCAACTGGTAAAACACGTTTTACAAAATTAGCTGCAGGTGAAGGTGAAATACTATCAAGAAATACAACATGGACATTTTCAAGAGATGTTGATTTATCACAAACTTTTGTAGGTGTCAGTTATTATGACGGTCAAGGTTTTATGGTTCCTAAAGCTTTAGGTGTTAAATCTGCTAAAGGTTTGGACGGAGCATCAGTATGTATTCAAACTGGTACAACTACAGAATTAAACCTTGCTGAATTTTTTGCTGGAAATGGAATGAAATATAATCCTGTTCCTATCGAAACAAATGCAGAAGCACAAGAACTATATAAAGCTGGAAGATGTGATGTGTATACAACTGATGCTTCAGGACTATATGCAACAATGTCAAGTTTTGATAAACCTGGTGATCATATGGTTTTACCTGAGATTGTATCAAAAGAGCCTTTAGGTCCTGTTGTAAGACATGGTGATGATCAGTGGGCTGATATTGTAGCTTGGACTTTAAGAGCTATGATGGCTGGAGAAGAATTAAATATAACTTCATCTAACGTAAAATCTTTAGCAGCAAAAGATAACAAAAATAAAGAAATTAATCGTTTGTTAGGTAAGGATCCTTTACAAGGTCTCTCAAAACTTGGTTTGTCAGCTGATTGGGCTGTTCAAGTTATAAGTCAAGTTGGAAACTATGAAGAGGTATTTGAAAAGAACCTTGGTATGAGTACACCTTTAAAAATTGCCAGAGGTGCTAATCAACTTTACAAAGATGGTGGACTTTTCTACATACCACCAATCAAATAATTATAGAAGGTTGCGTTTAACTATTATATAGACGCAACCTTTTTTTTCCTAATTTTATAAAGACAGCTTATGACTTTTGTAAATAATCTATGGCGTAACGAAAAAAGCAGAGAGATTATTATACAACTACTTGTATTACTTTCCATTGGCTGGTTTTTATCCTGGTTAGTTGCGAACGTTGACGCAAATTTTAAAGCCCTTGGTAAAGATATTAGTTTTGAATTTTTATTCATACCTGCTGGGTATGATATTAATCAATATTTGATAGATTATAATAATAGGGATAGTCATTTGAGGGCGGGCATTGTAGGTTTACTAAATACCGGTTTGGTAGCTTTTTTTGGGATTATTTTGGCAACTGTGCTAGGTATATCGGTTGGAATTATCAGATTATCAAAAAATTGGTTAGCTAGTAAAATTGCATATTGGTATGTCGAATTTACTAGGAATGTACCTATATTGTTACAGATACTCTTATGGCACGGTATTATCATTAATACTCTTCCCCATCCAAAAAAAGCCATTAATATAGCTGATGTGACTTTTCTTTCTAATAGGGGTTTTTATATCCCAAAACCGTTGACTGAAAATGGTATTGAGCTTGTATATTTGTTTTTCATTATCGCAATAATATTTTCAATTTTATTTTATAAATATTGTAAGAAAAAACAAGATTTAACTGGTGCCCAGTATCCAGTATTTTGGATTAATTTATCAGTAATCATTAGCTTGCCACTTTTTGCTTTTTTTATTTCTGGTATGCCAATCTCTTTAGAGATACCTGCACTAAAGGGTTTTAATTTTAGAGGCGGCATGCACATGAGCCCTGAGTTAGCAGCATTAACTTTTGCACTAGGTATATATACTGCTGCGTTTATTGCAGAAATAGTAAGAGCAGGTATATTGGCTGTAGATAAGGGGCAAAGAGAAGCGGCAGAGTCAATTGGCTTAAAGCCATCTAAGGTAATGAATTTAGTAATTCTACCTCAAGCACGTAGAGTAATAATTCCGCCTTTAACTAGTCAGTATCTAAATTTAACTAAAAATTCATCATTAGCTATTGCTATAGGATATATGGATCTTGTTGCGACCCTTGGTGGAATTTCTCTTAATCAAACAGGAAGAGAAATGGAGACAATGGTAATAGTAATGTTAATATATCTCTCTGTTTCTTTGAGTATATCAGCTCTTATGAATTGGTATAATAATAAAGCTAAATTAGTAGGAAGATAATATGAGTCTAGAAACATACAAACCAGGTTCATATCCAAATCTTCCACCTCCGGCAGGTACTGTCGGGGTTTATGGATGGTTGAAAAACAATTTGTTTTCCTCTGTTTCTAATTCTTTGCTCACAATTTTATCAGTTATTTTACTATATTACTTAATTGATAGTATTATAGGGTGGTTCTTTTTTGATGCTGTTTTTGATGCGGACTCAAAAATAGAATGTAGAAAAATTAACGATGGAGCCTGTTGGGCTGTAATTACTAGAAGAGTAGGTCAATTTGTCTATGGTTTTTATCCCGAAGCTGAAAGGTGGAGAATTGATTTAACATTCTATACAATGTTTTTTGCTTTTGCTCCTCTGTTATATCCAGACTTACCCAAGAGAAAATGGCTATTGTGGTTTAGTGGTATCTATCCGATTTTTGCTTTTGTTCTCATTAACGGTGGTTTTTTTGGTTTACCAAAGATTGAGTATAGTTTGTTTGGTGGATTTATGCTTACTGTAATATTAGGAGTTTCAGGTATTGTGTGTTCTCTTCCTATCGGTATTCTATTAGCATTGGGTAGACAATCTAAACTTACGGTCGTAAGAACTTTAAGTGTGTGTTTTATAGAGTTTATGAGAGGGGTACCTTTAATAACACTTCTTTTTGTTGCTTCTTCAATGCTTAATTACTTCATGCCACCAGGAACCAACTTTAGTATACTTGTAAGAGTTATAATAATGTTTACCTTCTTTTCTGCTGCGTATATCGCTGAAGTTATAAGAGGTGGTATACAGGCAATTCCAAAAGGACAGTATGAAGCTGCTGACGCATTAGGACTTAATTATTGGCAAACAACTAGATTCATTACACTTCCACAGGCTTTGAAAATATCAATACCTGGTATAGTCAATACTTTTATAGGTCTATACAAAGACACAACTCTTGTTGTTGTTATTGGTTTATTGGATCCTCTTGGAATAGGAAGAGCAGCTTTAGCAGATACAAAATGGAATGGTTTATCAACAGAAACATACCTTTTTGTAGCTTTATTTTTCTTTATTAGCTGTTTTGCAATGTCTAGATATTCGTTGTGGCTTGAAAATAAATTAAACACTGAAAATAAGTGAGAATAAAATGGTAATTAATAAAAACACGTCTTCAAAGCCAGTTATTGAAATAAAAGAAATGCATAAATGGTTTGGAACTTTTCATGTTCTAAAAAACATATCTCTAGGTGTCAATCAGGGCGAACGTATTGTTATATGTGGTCCGTCAGGATCAGGTAAATCTACACTTATAAGATGCATTAATCGTTTAGAAGTTCATCAAAGAGGAGATATTATAGTAAATGATGTGGAACTTACTGGTGACTTAAAAAATCTTGAAGCAATTAGAAGTGACGTTGGAATGGTATTTCAATCATTTAACCTATTCCCTCACTTAACTGTTCTTGAAAATTGTACTTTAGCACCAATTTGGGTCAAAGGTCTTCCTAAAAAAGATGCAAATGAACTTGCAATGGAATTATTAACACGTGTTAAAATACCGGAACAAGCTTTGAAATTTCCAGGCCAATTATCTGGTGGACAACAACAAAGAGTCGCCATAGCAAGATCATTATGCATGCAACCTAAAATTATGCTTTTTGATGAACCAACCTCAGCTTTAGATCCTGAAATGATAAAAGAGGTTTTAGACACTATGATAGAGCTAGCTGAAACTGGAATGACAATGTTGGTTGTTACTCATGAAATGGGTTTCGCAAAAAAAGTTGCGGATAGTGTTATTTTTATGGATGAAGGGGAAATAATTGAACAAAATGATCCTAAGAATTTCTTTAATAATCCTAAAAATGACAGAACTAAGTTATTTTTAAGTCAAATACTTAATCACTAAATTTTGTAGGCGAGATCATTAAACACTTGTTTTTATTTTTTGTCCAGATGAGGCCCACTCTGTCCAAGAACCATCATAAATAGGGACATCCTCTTTACCTAAACAGTACAAAGCTATTGATATAACGCATGCAGAAACTCCTGATCCACATGTAGCTATGATATCATCTTTTTTATTAATATTTTTTCCTAAAAAATATTCGTTTAATTCTTCTAATGATTTCAAGTAACCATCACTTGAAATTAAATCTGAGGCTGGAATGCTTTTTGAGTTGGGAATATGGCCTGAAGGTAATCCAGGTCTAGGTTCTTTTTCTTCACCCAAATATCTTTTTTCTGATCTCGCATCTAAAATCAACTTAGAATTATTTTTTGATTCAAAAATCATTTGATTCAAATTAACTACAAGTTCTTTTCTTTCTATAGTGGCTTCAAAATTACCTTGTTTTGGATATGTTTTTTTACTTGATACAGCACCATTACAATTTTTCCAATTCTTAAGTCCACCTTTTAAAATTAAAATATCATTATGGCCAAAGTACCTAAATAAAAACCAACCCCGAGAGGATGATAAAAAAGGAGAATTATCATAAAATATTATAACATCATCCTTGTTTACACCTAGTTTTTGCATCATTGATGAGAACTCATTTTTCGAAGGGATCATATGTGGCAAGTTATTATCTGATGCAGCAATTTTATTTATATCAAAAAAAACTGAATTTTTTATGTGTTCATCGTTAAATTCTTGTTCTGCGTCAAGCCTAGAATTAGGTAAATAAAAGGTTGCATCAAGAATTTTATAACGAAAATTTGGATCATCATTGATTTTCTTTATTAATTCTTTTGGTTCTATAAATATATTTGTATTTTTTGGATTCATTTTTTGCCTCTTTTACTCAAGCCAATATGGGACAACCAAATCTTTTGATTTAAGAAATTCAGGATTCCATATTTTTGATTGATACCTTTGACCAGAGTCACATAATATAGTTACTATAGTGTTACCAGGTCCAAGTTCTTTAGCTAATTGTATTGCTCCAGCTACGTTGATACCACTTGAACCACCAAGAAAAATTCCTTCTTCCTTTAGTAAATCAAAAATAATTGTAAGTGCGTCATTATCATTAATTCTAAAAGATAAATCTACAGGACAGTTTTCTAAATTTTTTGTAATTCTACCTTGTCCAATTCCCTCAGTTATTGAGTTACCTTCTGCCTTCATTTCACCTTTTTGATAATGATTAAATAGTCCTGATCCGAATGGATCTGATAAAGCTATTTTAATTTCTTTATTTTTTTCTTTTAAAAATAAACCAGTCCCTGACAAAGTTCCACCGGTTCCAACAGCACATGTGAAACCGTCAATTTTACCATTTGTCTGATCCCAGATCTCAGGACCAGTTGAATTATAATGAGATATTTGATTGGCGATATTGTCAAATTGATTTGCCCATAAAACCCCAGAATCATGTGTTTTTGCAAGATTTTCTGCAATTTGTTGTGATTGTCTTATATAATTTCCAGGGTTAGAATATGGTAATGCAGGAACCAATTTCAATTCACACCCAATTAATCTCAAGGCATCTTTTTTCTCTTGGCTTTGTGTCTCAGGCATTACAATTAACGTTTTATAACCAAGAGAGTTTCCCACTAAACCTAGACCTATCCCAGTATTTCCCGCCGTGCCTTCAACAATTAAACCTCCAGGGTGCAACTCTTTTTTGTTAATAGCGTCTAGTACTATTCCTTTAGCTGCTCTGTCTTTGATCGAAGAGCCTGGATTAAGAAATTCTGCTTTTCCATAAATATCACAACCAGTAAGTTCACTCGCTTTATTTAATTTTATTAGTGGAGTGTTGCCTATAGTGTCAATGAAATCTTTTTTAATATTTTTTTTCATAAATTTTACTTACTAATTATGTGTTTTTGTATATAAAAATTAAATAATTCTTAAGCATAATATAACAATTGCTTCAAAAAAATAACTTAAATCTTTTAATTAAAGAATATTAATAATGATAAATTTTAAAAATATTTCTTTTTCTATTGGTGGTGTTTCTCTTTTTGATGGTACATCAGCTTTTGTTCCTACTGGTCATAAAGTAGGTATAGTTGGAAGAAACGGAGTAGGGAAGACAACATTATTTAAATTAATTCTTAAAGAAATAAATCTAGATGGAGGAGTTATTGAAGTACCTAGAAATTATAAAATTGGGGCAGTTGCTCAAGAGGCGCCATCTAATGAAGAAAAACTTATAGATACAGTATTAGCAGCAGACATTGAAAGAGCTAAACTACTTACTGCTTCAGAAATAGAAACTGATCCAAATAAAATTGCTGATATACATATAAGATTAGCTGATATTGATGCTTATTCTGCTGAAGCAAGAGCCTCATCAATTTTAAGTGGTTTAGGTTTCAGTCAAACTGATCAGCATAGTCCATGTTCAAAATTTTCTGGTGGGTGGCGAATGAGGGTAGCACTTGCAAGCGTATTATTTTCCAATCCAGATTTGTTGTTATTGGACGAACCAACTAATTACTTAGATTTTGAAGGTACTGCATGGTTAGAAAATTATTTACAAAAGTTTAAAAATACAGTTTTAATTATTTCTCATGATAGAAATTTACTCAATAAATCTGTAAGTGGAATTTTACATTTATCTAGTAAAAAAATGCAGTTTTATACTGGAAATTATGACACTTTTGATAATGAAAGAAGAAATCAACTAGAACAAAAAATTTCTCAAAAAAATAAACAAGATGCTCAAAGAGCTCATATACAAAGCTTTGTCGATCGATTTAAAGCAAAAGCATCTAAAGCCAGACAGGCACAATCAAGAATTAAAATTTTAGAAAAGATGAAACCTATTGTTATAGAGGAAGATCAAAAAATTCCTAAGTTTAAATTTGAAGAAGTTAGTAAGTTTGCTCCACCGTTAATAACTCTTGATCAGGCATCTGTTGGATATAATCAGGTAGAGGTTTTAAAAAACATCAATATACAAATCAATCCTGATGATCGAGTAGGGTTGTTAGGTGTAAATGGTGAAGGAAAATCTACTTTTTCCAAATTAATTGCAAAAAAAATCAATGTAATGAAAGGAAATTTACAAATTCCTAAAAAACTTAAGATAGGATATTTTGCTCAACATCAATTAGATGAGTTAAGGCATGACGAAACACCATATCAACATCTATATCTAAAATTAAATAAAGAAATACCTTCTAAAATTAGAGCAAAGCTTGGTTCAGCAGGGTTTACTCCTGAAACAATGGATCTAGAAGTTAGAAGGTTATCTGGTGGGCAAAAGGCAAGATTATTAATGTTATTAGTTGTAATTGAAAAGCCTGATTTATTAATTTTAGATGAACCTACTAATCATCTAGATATAGAAAGTAGAGAAGCTCTCATCATGGCTTTAAATGACTATAAAGGTTCCTTAATATTAGTAAGTCATGATGCGTTTCTGGTTGAAAGATTAGTTGATAGACTCTTAATAATAAAAAATGGAAATGTATCTGAATTCTCTGGTGATATTCATGATTATAGAAAATTGATATTAAACAATAATTCTAAGAAAAAAAAACAAGAGCCTGTTCTAAAAAACAAAAATTTTAATTATTCAATTTCTAACTTCTCTCTTACAGATTTAAAAAAGAGGCTAACTAATTCAGAAAAGAAAATACTTGAATATGAAAAAGAAAGAAAAAGACTGGAAATTGAAATGTTAAAAGAAAATTTTTATTCATCTAACAATCAAAAACGTGCTCTCGAAGTAAATGTCAATCTCAAAAATGTATTACAACAGATAGCTGAAGAAGAAAAAAATTGGGAAAAAATAGCTGAAAATATAGAAACAAGCAGTAAATGAGTGCCATTGAGGTTTACAGTAGTCTTTTTATCTCTTCATTTCTTTCTTCCACGTTACTACCAGGTCATTCAGAGTTAACGTTAACAGCATTTATTATTTTGAAGAAATATCCAGTTATATATCTTATTTTATTTGCAAGTATTGGAAATATATTAGGTTCGATATTAAATTGGTGTATAGGATATTATCTCACAAATCTAAAAAACAAAAAATGGTTTCCTATAAAAAAATTACAATTAGAAAAAGGAATATCGTGGTTTTCAAGTTACGGAAAATATTGTTTGTTATTTAGTTGGGTTCCTTTTGTTGGAGATCCTCTGACGGTTGTCGCAGGTATTTTAAGATTTAGACTCTTTACATTTATTATATTTGTATCAATAGCAAAAGTTTTTAGGTATGTTATGGTTGTTTTGATCTCGCAGAACTTATTATTTTGAAAAAATTAAAAAATTAAGTCATGATATTTTTTTCTCAAATTTAATGTTCCATGCTATAGAAATTCTATCTTCATTTGTATTGTTTGGATGTACCAAATGTAGTAATGAAGAAGGAAATATTATCATAAAACCTTCTTTAGGTGTAACTCTAATTGAAGTCGAAAACGCATTTCCTCCTATTACTTTATGAATGTTATAATCATTTCTAGAATTTATAAATTCAATTTTACCGTTATCGTAATCTTGAATGGAATTTTTAACATAATATACTCCAGATAAATGAAATTCTCCATGATGATGGATTGAATTATATCCACCTTTTTGATTTATATTTACCCATGCATTTGCTTTGTAAGTATAATCAGTAATTTGTAATTGTGGATTAATCTTTGAAACAGCTAAGGCTGCTGCATTTGGAATTATATCAGTAAAATTCTTAAAGCCCCGAGTTTTCTTTAGCATCAAAGTTTCAGGAGATTGCCAGCCATTGCCCTTATTAGATTTATCGTTACCATTATCTAATCTCTTCCATTCATATGATTCTTTGATTAACAAATCATTTAATTTTGTATGGTTGTCTATTTTAATATATATAAGTGGTGATGAAAATGGGTGGTCAACTTTTACAATCTGAAGCAATCTATTACTTTCAATTAAAATAAATATCAAAATTATACTAAAATAATTAAAATAAGAAATCACTATAATTTTAAGTTTATTCTTAAAATTGTATATATACTGTTTAAAACATCATACTGCACAAAATAAATTTTGTTATTATAATTTTAATATTTAATTTAATGGTAGTTTATGGCTCCCCGGGACGGATTCGAACCGCCGGCCAGACGATTAACAGTCGTCTGCTCTACCGCTGAGCTACCGGGGAATAATAATATCAGCTACTTCATTTATCGTTTTTAATATAAATATTATAAATTGCAACTAATTAATACTAGTATGAAAATAGTAAAATACTTACTATCTATTAACAATAGAATTTGCAATTTTTGTAATTTCTAAAGAGTTAAATGACATCGCTTTGATTTCCATTATAACTTTTCTGTCATTTTTTATTGTGTTTGAAGAGTACGAGGGATCGTAGTGATTTTCTAAAAAACTTGTTGTTAATTGTCTCCATTGTTTTTGGTTTATTAATTCTTTCCAGCTATCAACTAATTTTTTACTTAACCTTTTTCTTAGCCCAAAAATTAATGGATTTATTAATTCTGGATTTTTACACATATATTCATAATCTTTTACCAGAAAATTGGACCTTAACTGAATATCTGCTTTTATTTCAATTCTTGGAGAAACTATCATTTTAGCCCAAATAGTCTTAGGGATATGAATATTTCCTATTTTACTACTCTCGGCTTCTACAAAAATTTCTTTTTTTAAATTTAGTTTTTTTAATTGATAATATAATTTACTTTCAAAAAATTTTTGAGAAGGTTGTTTTAAATTTGGTATTTTTCCTAATAGTGAACCTTTATGATTAGCAAGTCCTTCTAAGTCTAATATCTGTCCGCCTTGTTGTGCTATACTGTGTAAAATTTTGGTCTTAGCAGATCCAGTTTTTCCACTAATTAAGATTATTTTAAGTTTAGAACCTATAGTATTAATATACTCAAGAACATGATTTCTATATTCTTTATAACCACCTTCCAATTGCTGAGTTCTCCATCCAACTTCGGATAGAATAATTGCAAATGCTTTTGATCTTTGCCCACCTCTCCAACAGTAAACAAGAGGTTGCCAAGAACCCTGAAATTCTGCAAATTTTTCTTCAATATGTTTAGCTATATTTCTTGCAGTTAATGAAGAACCTATTATTTTGGCTTTAAAAGTACTCTCTTTTTTATAGATGGTTCCGACTTTCTCTCTTTCTAAGTCGGACAAAACTGGACAATTTATAGCCCCAACAATATGATCTGCTTCGAATTCAGAAGGAGACCTGACATCAATTATTGTATCAAATTTTTTATATTCCCAGTTTTTTCTTATTTTATGTTTTTTAAGCATTATCTTTATGAAATTTTAATTTTATTTTCTAGATTATTTACATAACCAATTTCAGTAAAATTGATTTTATATTTCTTTAAGAGTTGAAATTGCT
>CACCSH010000014.1:0-44751 GCA_902548635.1 uncultured SAR116 cluster alpha proteobacterium | reverse complement strand
GGAGCCATACCAACGACAACTGGAGCAAAAACTGGAACTGTAATAAATGCTATGGCTATCCATTCCATAAAAGTACCAAGTATGACCAGAATACCCATCATTACAAAAACAATCCCAATCGCTGGAAGGCCTAATCCAGAAAATAGAGATCTCATAAAGTCAGCGCCACCAATTAAGTTGTAAATACCAACAAAAGCAACTGCACCTAAAATTAACCAAATAATTGTACCTACAGTAGACATCGTACCAGCAAGAGCTACCTGTAAAAGATTCCAGCTATAAGCGTTTCGAAACCAGGCAACAAAAATAGCTCCTAATACACCAACTGCAGCAGCTTCAGTAACAGATGCTATACCTCCATATATTGACCCCATCACACAAAAAATTAAAAATATACTTAGAAAAACTGCATACAATTTATCCTTTGACATTTTCATATCACCTTTACGGGCTTTGGCAACTTCTTCGGCTGTAGGTGCCATGGCAGGATTTAAATTACATCTTACTAGCACATATATTGCGTATAGACCTGCAAGCATTAATCCCGGAACTGCTCCAGCCATAAATAAGTCTCCTATTGCCACTTGTGCTGACAAACCATAAATAATCATAATGATACTGGGTGGGATAAGTGTTGCTAGTGCTCCAGAAGCACAGATCAATCCTATAGACATTTTTCTGTCATATCCAAGTCTAAGAAGTTGGGGTAAAGCGACAAGTCCAAGCATAACAATTTCACCACCCATGACACCTGACATTGCGGCTAACACAACCGCAACCGCTATTGTTTGAATAGCAACCCCTCCACGGAGCTTTCCTGCAAATATTGACATCGCATCAAATAAATCTTCAGCTACTCCAGCTCTTTCCAAAATAGATGCCATTAATACAAATAGAGGAACAGCTATTAAAGGGTATTTTTCTAGTAACCCAAAAGCATTAGTAGAAACAAGATACAAACCTCCGTATCCAAAATAACAAAGGGCGCTTAGGACTGAGACAAATAAAGTTACAACTCCCAACGGCATACCAGTCATCATTAAAACGAGCATAAGGGCAACAATTAGTAGGCTTGCAGTTCCTATATTCATGTCCTGCATATTTAGATAATCTTGGGGATTAATGTGAGTTCCAACAGCAGAATATATAGAATTGATGGAACCAAAAAAACTTGTTTCTCCCATCAAGTGAACAGCAATAACACATATAATTCTTAAGACGATTAATCCGCAAATAAATAAAACAATTTGTTTTGCAACCTTTGTGGAAAAGTGACGATACAGATTAATCATTAATTGAGTTAAGTAAGTCATTGCTCCAATAGTAAGCATTGACTTCAAAATCATTGGCTGAGGAGAGTTCCAGGCACTTCCTGCCTTTTCGAGCATCATAACGGAGTCAAGTGCTCTTATAACTGAGTCATCTATCAATAACCATAGTGCTATTATGCCGACTACATAAGCAATAAAGTCAAGCCACCACTTTCCTTTATCCGAGGCCATAATATAAAAAACTGTAATACCTATATGTCGCTTGTGAAGAGTTACATATGCAGCAGATAACATCCAAGCTGTAGCAGCAAGAACCATTACAATTTCAAAAACCCACTGAGTTGGAGCATTAAACACATATCTAGAAATGACTTCAAAACCTGTAACAGCTGCACAAACTAGATATAGTTGGGCAACAGCAAGCCCAGAAAATTTACTAAAATGATCAAAGAAAGCAAAACTATCTTTACCTGATTCAAAATTTTCCATATTGTCTAGATCAGTTTCATTCTTTTGGATCATTTCCGACATTTACTTCCCCCAAGTTATTTTTAAAAATTAGTATTTTTATCTTGCAATTATCTGAGATTTATCAATTATAAATAATATCTATTAGAGACATAAATTTAACTATGTCAAGAACCAAGGGGGAAAAGATGGCGAAACCGGTAAGAAGTGATCATGTTGATACATATGGTCCATGGGCTTGGGTTGCTGGAATGGCTTTTGCGGGTCTTGTAACATGGATCATGTTTTATATAGCTGACGGCTTCAGTTAATTTTCACAAGAGGAGGAGAAAAAGTGAAAAAATATCTAATAAGTGCTTTAGTAGTTGCAGGTTTAACCTTTACAGGTGCTGCAAGTGCAAAGAAGTTAAAATTTCAAATGAGTTCCAAGGCTGGTGACTGGGCGCATACCTACATGGCAAAACACGCTCCAGTATTATCAGATCTAACTAACGGAGAACTTCAGATTGAAGGATTGCCAACTAAGTCTGTTGTACCACACAGGGAAACTATTGATGCGGTAGCAAATGGAATTTTAGATGGTGACTTTAATGCAATAGCTTATTTTGCAGGAAGAGATCCAGCTTTTGCAATCATGGGAGATTTGATTGCAGGTTACGATACACCAAAACAATATCAAGAATATTGTATGCATGGTGGTGGTAAAGAAATGCTACAAAAAATCTATGATAAAGTTTTACCAGGTAAAATTCATGTACTAGGTTGTGGTCCTTATGGAAAAGAAGCTCTTGTTTCTAAGGTTCCAATTAACGGTGTTGCAGACCTTAAAGGTGTAAAAATTAGATCACCTGAAGGCTTGGCTGCAGATGTTTTCAGAAGAGCAGGTGCTTCACCATCTTCACTTCCTTTCTCTGAAGTTTATACTTCACTAGAAAAAGGGATTGTTGATGCAGCCGATGCTTCTGTGTACATAAACAATCATGCTAGTGGGTTCCATAAAATTGCTAAATACCCACTTTACCCAGGTATTCACTCAATGGCTAACCTTCAAACTATTATTAACAAAAAAGTTTATAATAAGTTAAGTAAGCAAAACCAAACAGCTTTAACAGTCTGGACATATTGGACTTGGACAGCTAAATTAAGGGATGCTGGTTTAGAAGGAAGAGCGCAGGTTGCTAAGGATAAAGCTGCTGGTGATTTAACAATTATAGACTGGCCTGTAAGTGAAAGAGCGAAGTTCAGAAAAATTGCAGTAGATGCATGGAACTCTGCAGCTTCAAAAAGCCCACTTGCAAAAGAGGCTTTAGATTCTAATCTAGCTTATATGAAAAAGATAGGTTTACTCTAAAAGTAAAAGTTTAAAAAAAGCTTGTTGATTAATATTCAGCAAGCTTTTTTTGTTTCTTGAAGAATATACTCAGCAATTTTTAATAATTTAAAGTCTTCATTCCAAGATGATATAATCTGTATCCCAATCGGAAGACTGTCTTCACCTTTTAAAAGCGGTAGACTAATTGCTGGAACTCCCATCATTGTCCAATATCCATTAAAAATTGCATTACCAGTGTTCATTAGGTCTCTTGGGGCTTGACCTGTTGCTGCTGGAGTAATAATTGCATCAAATTTGTTGAAGAACTTTCTTAATGTCTGCTGCATTTTTTTCGCATTTTCAATGGCTTCTATATATTGTTTTGCTGAGACTGGAATGCCAGCTTCAATTCTAGATTTGGTGAATGGGTGAAGTTTTTCTTTTTCAGATTCGTAATAATGAGATAATGACTTTGCAATAGAACCATTCATAATTACTTCGTGGGAATGAGCTGCTTCGTTGAAATCATTACCAAGATTGAGTTCTTCAATATCAAAGGGTGAGTTTTCAACAAATTTTATTATTTGTTCTTGCATGTCTTTATCACCAATATCCCATACCGGACCTTTAACGAATGCAAATTTAGGAGTCTTAATTACATAGTTTTGTTTATAATTATATTGTTTAATCATATCTAAATCTTTTTCATCATAAGATAAAATAACTGAAGCCACTAGATCAATATCACAAGTGGAATTTGCATAAATTCCTGGATGGTCTAATCGTTGTGATATTGGGGACATGCCGTGTCTTGAAATAGTCCCAAAAGTAGGTTTTAACCCTAGAATCCCAGTAAATGATGCTGGCCTTAAAACAGAACCACCTGTCTGAGAGCCAATTGCCAAAGGTATCATATTGTCAGAAACTGCTGCTGCTGATCCAGAGGAGGATCCTCCTGGTGTACATTCTAAGTCTTTTGGATTTTTTGTTTTGCCGGGCCCAGATAGTGCAAACTCTGTTGTTACACATTTACCCATAATGACTGCCCCAGCTTCTCTTAATAATTTAACTAGATGTGCGTCCTCAGTCGGCATTCTGTTTTTACATATTGATGATCCATTTTCAGTAGGCATGTCTCTAGTATCAATTATGTCTTTAATGCCAATAGGAAGACCATTAAGTTTACCAGGATTTTTATCTTTCCACCTTTTATCAGCAAGTTTAGCTTGTTGGATTGCTTGTTCATGATTTAAATAATTCCAAGCACCTACTAATGGCTCTCTAACTTTAATACGATCCAAAAAAGCTGTAACATATTTTTCAGAAGTGAGCTCACTTCTCTTCATCATATTCAAAGCATCGACAGCATTTAATTTGGTTAAATCCATTTATAATCCTTTATTTATTTTGTTATTACTGCTTCAGCTTCTATTTCAACTTTCATCCGCGGATCTACTAAAGCTGAAATTTCAAGTAAAGTAGATGCAGGCTTATGATCGCCAAAATATTCAATTCTTTTTGGATTTATAATAGCTCTGTCATCTATGTTAGTTAAAAAAACTCTTACTTTTACAACGTCTTTTGATGAACCTCCAGCAGCTTCTATGCAAGTGTTTAAGTCTCTCATAGCTATATCAAACTGATCTTTAGTACTTTCTGGAATTGTTCCGTCAAAGTTCATGCCGACTAATCCCGAAACCCAGATGATACCATTAGCTTCAACAGCATGGCAATAATGACTTACAGGTTGGAGAATATCCGGTATTAGGACTCTCTTTATCATAATGTTCCTCATAAATATTTATTACAAATTATTTTTATATGATTATTCTAGATAAGTTTTTTTTAAAATATAGTTTAAAAAAAATAGTTTCATTTAATTTGCAACAATTATGAAAAGGCATATCATTAAAGTATAATTTTTTTAAATAGAGGATAGAATGCCAACAATAGCTTACCTTGATACTTTACCGGCACAAAATGGTCTAGATATGTTATACTCTCAGACTAAAGTAAATATTCTAAAGGTTAATAGTTTTGACAGTGAAGAAAAATGTTTATCAATTTTAAAAAAAGCTGACGCTTATCAGGTAGGAGCAGCTAGGGATGAAGTACCAAAATATTTGCAAGTTGATAAAGATTTTTTAATAAAGGTACCTAATTTAGTTGTTATTTCATCTTCTGGTGCAGGCTATGACACTATTGATGTAGATGCATGTTCGGATGCAGGTGTTTTAGTAGTAAATCAAACGGGTGGAAATGCCGAAGGCGTCGCTGAGCATGCTGTTGGAATGATCTTAAGTTTGTTTAAGAGAATTGGTGAATGTGACCATGCTCTTAGAAGAGGTTGGAATGAACCCAGGGTCAGTCTTATGGGTAAAGATCTTTTAAATAAAACGGTTGGAATAATTGGCCTTGGTAACACTGGTGGTAGGGTAGCTGAAATATGTAAAATTGCATTTAATTGTAACATTCTAGCTTATGATCCATATTTGTCTGATGATAATTTTCATAAAAAAAATGCTAGCAAAGTTGCACTTGATACTTTGTTAGCTGAAAGCGATGTGGTTTCTGTGCACATACCATTAAATAAAGAGACAAGTAACATGCTTAATAAAGTTTCATTCAAAAAAATGAAAAAGGGTAGTTATTTTGTTACGACGTCAAGGGGATCAATTCATAATGAAAATGATTTGTATGATATTCTTAAGGAAGGACATTTAGCAGGTGCGGGACTTGATGTATGGGAATTTGAACCTCCTCCATCAACACATAAGCTTCTTGAACTTGAAAATGTAATAGCAAGCCCGCATACAGCGGGTATTACTAAAGATAGTCGTGATAAAATGTCTGAATACGTTGCAACGCAGCTTTTAGATTTATTTGACGGAAAGGATCCAGTAAGGCCAGTTAATCCTGAAGTATTGGACACTTATAGAGAAAAATTCAAAAAAATATTAATTAAATAATTACGTTAGTTAAGAGGAAAATAATGAAAAACATTCTCATCACCGGCGCAAGTCAAGGTATTGGAAAAGCAACAGCTGTTGAAGCGGCAAAAAACAAAATGTTTGTTGGAATAAATTATAACAAAAACTTGGAAGCAGCTCAATCTTGCTTAGATGATGTAAAGTTAGCGGGCGGTGACGGAATGATTTTACACTGTGATGTGGCTGACAGTAATGCTGTAAAAGAAATGTTTAATAAATTCCTTGCAAAAGTTAAGACAATTGATGGTGTCTTCAATAATGCAGGAATAACCGGGCCTATTTCACCAATACAGGATCTGGATCCTGTGGAATTAAAGATACTTATTGATACTAATGTTTCAGGTGCTTTCTATGTTGCTCAAGAAACTGCACGAGCAATGATAAACCAAAAAAACGGAGCAATCGTAAACATGTCTTCAATTGCAGCAGATATTGGTGGAGGTGGAGAATTTATTCATTACGCAATGTCAAAAGGAGCTATTCACTCTCTTACATACGGTATGGCAAAAGAGCTAGGAAAGTATGGAATTAGAGTAAATGCAGTTGCACCAGGATTAATAGATACAGAAATTCATGCAAAAGCTGGAGATGCCTCACGTGTAGATAGATTAATGCCTTCAGTACCTCTAGGAAGAGTAGGCGGTGCAGAAGAAGTTGCTCAAACTGTAATATGGTTATTGAGTGAAAAATCAAGTTATATTTCCGGCTCAATAGTTCCTGTGTCTGGAGGAAGATAAATTAAATATTGATATTAGTGTTAGTATTTAATTCTTCTTTCTTTTTCTTTGCTTGTCTTATTCCAATATAAGTTGATGCACCTAAAATTAATGCAGCTCCTAACCAAAGACCTGGATGTGGTAGTTCATCAAAAAAGATAAATCCAAAAGATACTGCCCAGATTAGTCTTAAATAATCCAATGGCAGTAATGCAGAAATTTCCGCTCTTTTTAATGCTTCATTGAGGAACCAATGAACTAAAGTACCTGCAACAGCGACCATTAAAAACAAAAATAACTGATATAAAGTTGGCCATTCCCATACTTGAATAGCAAGTAAAAATGTGGCAGGTATTAGTCCAGCTGCTTGCCAGAATGTTATACTTAAAGTGCTATCTGTTTTAGTCAAAACTTTTGCCATTAACATTGAGGATGACCACATCAAAGAGGCAAGTAGTATTAATAATGGCCCAAAACCAAGTTGAATATCTGGTCTTAAAACTATTACTGCGCCACAAAATCCAACAAACATAGCTATCCATCTTCTAATGCCAACAATTTCTTTTAAAAAAATTATAGCTAAAATTGTTGCGAAAATAGGAACAGTAAACATTAAAGCTGTAGCTTTGGATAACTCTGTTATGCTTAATCCATAAAACATGCATAACATAGCTATACTTCCAACTATAGCCCTATAGGTTTGAAGTTTGGCATTATTTGACTTAAGTGAAACCAATCCTTTTTTTGCAACAAATGGAAAAAAAATAACTAGTACAAAGATAGTTCGGAAGAATGCTACTTCAAAAGGATGATGATCTTCTGTAGCAAAACGAATAAGACAATGCATTGTGGTAGCAAAAAATCCAGAAAAAATCATAAGAAAAACTGCTAATACTCTTGGAGTAAAAATAGTTGAGGATTTATTTTTATTTTTCATGAAATTTATTTAATACTTTGGTGCTGAAGTCTGATTTATGTTTAAATATTGTTATGACAAATAATTCAAAAATGACTAATAATAACATTAAATAATTAACATATTAATTGATAGGTGGCAAAATGTTAGAAGTTAAAGCTCTTCTATTTGACGTTTTTGGAACTGTTGTAGATTGGAGAACAGGAATTGCAATTGAAGTTCAAATGATAGCAAAAAAATATAACATTGAGCTAAATGCAGACGATTTTGCCGATGCCTGGCGAGCTGAATATCAGCCAGCTATGGAACAAATAAGAAGTGGAAAAAGAAGTTTTACAATATTAGATATTCTTCATTTAGAGAATTTAAAAAAAATAGCTCCAAGATTTAATTTAAACAATCTTTCAAATGAAGACTTAAATTTTCTTGTATCAGCTTGGCATAGGCTCCCAGGGTGGCCAGATAGTAGTCAAGGTTTAAATAAACTTAAGAAAAAATTTATATTAGCAACTCAATCAAATGGAAATATAGCTCTGATGGTTAATATGGCTAAATATTCTAATCTCAGTTGGGATGTTATATTAGGCGCAGAGGTTCTAGGTCATTATAAACCTGAACCAGAAGCATATATTAAAGCTTGTAAAGCCCTAAATTTAAAACCTTCAGAATGTTTAATGGTTGCCGCCCATGATGACGATCTTAAAGCCGCCAGCCTTCAAGGAATGAAAACGGCTTATGTTCATAGACCTTTTGAATATGGTAAAGACAAGTTATTTGATATTGCCGAAGTAAATGATTATAAAGGTAATAGGAATTGGGACATTATGTCCAAAGATTTCAATGATTTGGCTTTTAAGTTAGGTTGTTAAATCAACATTATTACGAGTAAATAGAAAGTTTCTTATAGAATATGTCTTCAATCAAACCAATCATAGGCATTTCAACTAATGAAATAACTAACTTTGGTGGAAGACAGATTTCACATTCAACTGGTTTGAGGTACGTAAACGCTGTTGCAAAATTCGCGAATGGTATACCTATTTTAATACCATCTTACATAAAAGATGAAGATCTAGGCCAACTTCTAAAAAAATTAGATGGCCTTGTTTTGACTGGTGGAAGAGCCAACGTAGAACCACATCATTTTGGCGGAGATCCATTTCCTCCAGATGAACCAATAGATAATGGAAGAGATGAAATTGTTTTAAAATTAATACCTAAATGTGTAAATTTAGGTGTTCCTATATTCGGTATCTGTAGAGGTATACAAGAGATGAATGTTGCTTATGGAGGAACCCTTCATTACCGAGTACACTTGATACCTGACAAAAACGATCATCGAATGCCAAGAGGCGACGATGTAACTGTAAAAGAAATATTCACATTAAGACACAGGATTGACTTTACTAAAAATGGATTTTTTTCCAGGCTTATAAATAAAGATAGTTGTATGGTAAACTCTCTTCATGGCCAGGCGATTGATAGTTTAGCTCAAAATTTAAAAATTGAAGCTTATTCAGATGATGGTGTTATTGAGGCTATAAGTATTCCAGAACACCCTTCATTTGCTGTTGGTGTTCAATGGCATGCTGAATATGAACCTGAAAAAAATGAATTAAATAAAAGTTTGTTTATGGAGTTTGGACAAGCATGTTTAAACTATATTAATAAAAAATAAACTACTTTTACAATGATAACTCAGGTCCAATAGGAATTATTCTGTAAGGATTTATATGCTCATGAGAAAAATAATAATGTCTTTTAATATGTTCAAAATTAGTTGTTGTATTTATTGCCTTTTTTTCAAATAAATTTTTAAGATATCTACTTATATTTTTGTAATCACTTATTTTTTTTAAATTACATTTAAAATGTAGATAGTACACACAATCAAACCTTATTAAGGTTGGCACTAACCTAATATCAGCCTCGGTAAGTACGTTCCCAACCAAAAAATCTTGTTTATTTAATATTTTTTCAATCATTTCTAATGTGGAAAATAATTTATTAACGGCATCTTCGTATGAAGCTTGTGTTGTTGAAAAGCCAGATTTATAAACTCCATTATTCACATTTTCGTATATAATTTTATTAATATAGTCTATTTCCTTTCTCAGATTATAAGGATAATAGTCATTATAATTCTTGGTAATATTGTTAAATGCACTGTTCAAAATTCTGATGATTTCAGATGATTCATTATTTACAATTGAGCGGGTTTTTTTGTCCCATAATATTGGGACTGTAGCTTTAGTGGATACTTTTTCATCTGAAATTTGATAAATTTCATGTGCATATTTTTTATTATAAAGAGTATCGCCGGTTGCTTTTGGAAAGTCTTTTGCAAATGACCATCCCATCTCAAGCATATCTGGATGAGAAAAATCTACACTTATATGATCTTCTAAATTTTTTAACTTCCGAAAAATAAGAGTGCGATGTGCCCAAGGGCAAGCATAACTAACATATAGATGATACCTATTTGATTCTGCCAAATAAGTATCATGGCCTTCATTTATATAATTTCTAAAAATACTATTTAATCTTTTAAAACCGCCATCTATAGAATTATTAGAAACTGATCCTTTAACCCATTTCCCATTAATAAGTTGACCCATTCATCTGTCCCACTGAGAATTTTTTTAAAATCATTATATCATGATTGTAAAAATTAAATTAAAAATAATTTAAATAGTTTGTCTACTTAAACTATAAATAAATCGAGTTTTACTATTTTAATTTAAGGAATTTAAGATGAAAAATATTGGCGTAATAGGTGGAGGTCTGATAGGAGCTAGTTGGGCAGCTATATTTTCCAAGAGCGGATTTAATGTATTTGTTTACGATCCATACCCAGATGTTTTTGATACATATGAATCAAGGGTTACATCTTTTTTAGAAGAGTTAAAAACTATTGATGAGACTATAAATGTTGAAGAAAGCTTAAATAGAATAAATGCAAACGTAACTATAGAAGATTTATGTAGTAATGTAGAATACATCCAAGAAAGCGCTCCAGAGATATTATCTGTTAAACAAGAGTTATTTGCAAAGTTAGATAATTTAGCACCTGAAGAAGTTGTTATTGGCTCATCTTCTTCAGCTATGCCAATCTCAAGCATTACGCAAAATTTGAAAGGACAACATAGGTGCATAATAACACACCCAGCTAATCCACCGCACTTAATCCCTTGTGTTGAAATTTGTCCCGGAGAAAATACTTCAAATAGAACAATTGAAAAGACAAAAGAAATTTTTACTGCTTCAGGTGCGTCTATTGTAAACGTAAAAAAAGAAATAGACGGATTTATTTTAAATCGACTTCAAGGAGCTCTACTTAATGAAGCAATGAGACTTTATTCTGACGGATATGCTAGTTCAGATGAGATAGATGCTACGATTAGAGATGGTTTAGGTTTAAGGTGGGCATTTATGGGACCTTTTGAAACTATAGATTTGAATGCTCCGGGAGGTATAAAAGATTATATTTCAAGATATGGCCCCATTTTTGTTGAAATGGCAAAAAATCAAACAAAAATTCCTGATTGGTCTGAAGAAGCAGGAAAAAAACTTGAGTTAGAAAGAAGAAAAATACTTGGTCATGAAGAATTAGAAGATCGGGCCAAAAAAAGAAATCAACTGCTCAAAACATTAAGAAAAGTTAAAATAGATAACGGTGAAGTATAACTTTTAGAGGTGTTAAGAACTTTGTTACCATTAGAAAATTTTAAAATTTTAGATTTATCTAGGTTAGCTGCGGGTAATATGGTTAGTCATATGTTTGCAGATTTTGGAGCAGATGTTATTAAAGTTGAAAAACCAGGAAAAGGTGATGATCTCAGGAATTGGCAAGTCAATGACGTTGCTCACTGGTGGGCAGTTTACTCAAGAAATAAAAGAAGTATAGCTTTAAATCTTAAAGAAGAAGAAGGATTAAAACTTTTAAAAGAATTAGTAAAAAGTGCAGATGTATTTATAGAAAATTTTGTTCCAGGCACTCTCGAGAAATGGGGAGTTGGACCAGATAAATTATTAGAGCTGAATAAAAATCTTATTATTTTAAGAATTTCAGGTTGGGGGCAAACAGGAATATATAAAGATGCTCCTGGTTTTGGCTCCTTAGTTGAGGGAATGAGTGGCTTTGCTTCCATGACAGGAGAAGAGAATCAAAAGCCATTACTTCCTCCATTAGCTCTTGCAGACATGGTAGCTGGTTTGACTGGCTTTGGTGCGATTTTGATGGCTGTGATTGCATCAAAGAAAAATCAAATTAGAGGGCAGGTTATTGATCTTTCCCTTTTTGAACCTCTTTTTTCAATATTAGGTCCTTGGGCAGCAAGTTACAAAATATCAGGAAAAATACCTCCTAGAATTGGAAATAGAAGTAATGTTGCTGCACCCAGAGGTATTTATAAAACTAAGGATAATAAATTTGTATCACTATCAGCATCAATGCAATCGATGTGGGAAAAACTTGCAATTACTATTGGAGCTCAAGAGTTAATTAATGACCCCAAATTTCTTACAAATAGTGATAGATTGAGCAATCAGGATGATTTAGACGATGTGATTTCCAATTTCATCAAAAAATTTGATAGAGACCCTCTTTTAAAATTATTTTCAGAAGAGGGAATTACAGTCGGACCCGTCCTAGACATATCAGAAATAATTGAACATCCATATGTCTTAGATAGAAAGATTTTAATAGAACATTATAATAATAATTATGGAAATATTTTAATGCATCAAGCTTTTCCAAGACTTAGTAAAACACCTGGAAAAGTAAAATCTTCTGCACCCTCAATAGGTGAAAATACCAATGAAATATTAAAAGAAATCGGTCTTACAAAAAGTCAAATAGAGAAACTTAGAATAAATAAAATAATAAATTAGTTAGATATGTCAATGAAATCAATCATTGACATCAAAAAATATAAAGAACAAAATATCAAAAATGGGAGGTATTTTTAATGGATGGTCTAAGTAGAGAAATAAATGATTATGATCTAATTATTAAAAATGGGACTATTGTTGATGGAACAGGTAAAAAATCTGAAACAGCTGATATAGCTATAAAAAACGGTCTAATAGCTGCAATAGGAACCATTAACGGAAAAGCTAATCAAGAAATAGATGCAACTAATTTAATAGTTACCCCTGGATTTGTAGATATTCATACGCACTATGATGGGCAAGCAATATGGGATAGTCAGTTGAAACCATCATCAATTCATGGAGTAACAACAGTAGTTATGGGTAATTGTGGAGTAGGCTTTGCTCCATGCAAACCGGAAGATAGGGTCAAACTAGTTGAGTTAATGGAAGGGGTAGAAGATATACCTGCTCCAGTTATGCATGAGGGTTTAGATTGGCAATGGGAAACCTTTGAAGAGTATATTCAAGCATTAGAAAAAAATAAATTAGACATTGATGTTTGTGCACTTTTACCACATGCGGCTTTGAGAGTTTATGTTATGGGTGAGCGGGCTATCAAGCATGAGGTTGCAAACTCTAATGATATGGAGATGATGAGGAAGCTTGCTAAAGAAGCAGTTGAGGCGGGTGCATTTGGCTTCTCGACCTCTAGAACAATAAGTCACAAAAGTTTAAAAGGTGAATTTACACCAACTTTGAGAGCACATGAAGATGAATTGACAGCGATAGCAATGGGCTTATCAGACGCTGGATCAGGATTTATGGAGATAGTTTCGGATTGGAACGAACCTGACCCTGAAACAGAATTTGAAGTGCTTAAACGTATTGTTAAAAAATCTGGAAGATCAGTTGTGTTTAGTTGTACTCAGAGACATGATAGACCACATTTTTGGGAAGATTTAATGTCAATGGCAAGGCAGGCTCAAAAAGAAGGGTTGCCAATTAGACCTGTAGTGACTCCTCGACCAATAGGGCTGTTATTAGGCTTAAACGGAAGTCAAAATCCTTTCTCAGGAACAGATACATATAAATCTATTGCGGACTTACCTCTTCTTCAAAGAGTTAACGAAATGAAGAAAGAAAATATTAAAAAGAAGATTTTATCTGAAGATCCTATTAAAGGAAGTACATTTCCTTTAATTAATAGAATTGGTTATTCTCAAATGTATAGGTTTGGTTCTCCACCAAATTATAATCCTAAACCAGAAGAATCTATAGAAGCATTGGCTGAGGTTAATGGTATTTCTGCAGCAGAATTGGCATATCAAATTCTTCTTGAGAATGAAGGTAATAATTTTATTTATGCACCTCTGGTCAATTATGCTGATCATACATTTGGTGTTTGTCAAAAAATGTTAGAGGACAAAAATGCTATAATGGGTTTGGGGGACGGAGGAGCTCACGTTGGATTTATTTTAGATGCAGGATATCCTACATGGCTTATATCTTATTGGTCCGTGAAAAAGAAAGTTTTTTCTATGGAGGAGACAATAAGACGATTAACGTCCGACACAGCAGAAGCTGCAGGTTTGTCTGATAGAGGTGTTTTAAAAATAGGTTTGAAAGCTGATATAAATATAATTGACTGGGAAAATGTAGGATCATCTGATCCTTTTATGACCCAAGACTTACCTGCAGGTGGAAAAAGGTTAATGCAACATACCCAGGGTTATGTAGCGACTATAGTATCAGGAAAAATTACATATCAAAATGGAGCGTCCACTGAAGAAAGACCGGGATCGCTTGTTAAGTCAGTTAAAGATGATAAAAAAGTATTCGCCTTTACCAACTAAATGTTATTTATTTTGAACATTCTAGGCTAAGTCTTGAATAAAGTTAATTTTTCAAATGATTTGATTATATTACCATTTTCAAAAATTTTTTTCAGATTAGCTATTCCTAATTTGTTTTCGACTTTAATGTCATCTGCAACAGTTATTTTTGATTTATGGTATGTCGGTTTAATAGGTATGTCTGAATTGGCAGGTGTCGCTTATATTTTTCCAATTTTTATGCTTACTAGTATGTTATCTAATGGAGCTTTCGGAGGTGCAATTAGTGGAGCTACGGCTAGAGCTTTTGGAAGCAAAAATATTTTCCAAGCAGAATGTGTTTTTAGATCAGCTGTTTTGATAGCGATTTCTGGTTCTGTTATCATGATGTTCTTGTTTTTTAGTTTCGCAGAGGCATTTTTTTCATCGTTTATAATTGATTCAGATGTAGTAGTATCAACTTTATCTTATGGTAACATATTATTGACGGGAATTATTTTAATCTGGTTATTTAATGTAATTATATCTGTTACTAGAGGTTCAGGAAATACATTAGTTCCAGCAATTGGCTGGTTTATTGTTTTATTTTCTCACATTATAATGGCAAGTCTGAATTTAGATTACAATGATGGTCAACTTTTGTTAAAAGAAAACATAAAATTATTTGATGAAATTATTATTTTTTCAGCTCTTGAGTGGGCAGCTATATCTTTACTAACAGGTTATTTTATAGGGATTGTTTTTGTAATATATTTTTACTCTGTGGGTAAACACTCATATTCCTTTATTATAAAAGATACTTTTAAACTTAATGGAATTCTTAATCTTTTTAAATCTGGTATGTTAGCAGGTTGTCAATCATTAATGACTATAAGCTTGGCAATATTTTGTACAATAATTATAGGTAGCTTTGGGACTGATTGGGCAGCAGGTTTTGGTATTGCAATTAGACTTGAGTTATTATTAATACCGATAATTTTTGGTATTGGCGGTGCCTTAATAGCAATCGTTGGTGCTAATGTTGGTGCAAAAAATTTTTTGAGAGCGGTAATAATGACTTGGAAAGGTACATTTATTTCTGTTTTTATCGTAGGTTTTATTGGATTATTTTTTTCAATAAACCCAAATTTATGGTCTAGCTTATTTACCGATAGTGTTGAAATTCACAAAACATCAAAACTTTACTTGCAAATAGTAGCCCCATTTTATGCTTTTTTTGCTTTGGGTCTTGGACTTTACTTTACATGTCAGGCTTTTAACACTTTATTTTGGCCGGTTGTTGGAACATTTATTAGATTGATGTTTGTGATATTGAGTACATTTCTACTTTTTAATTTTAATATTGACAGTCCATATTTAGTATTTGTTATTATGGCCTTAGGGTTAATTATATATGGATTATTTATAAGCCTAAGCCTTCAATTAGGTCCTTGGAAAAAATATTATAAATTAGGTTGATATAATATTTTCAGGAATAAATACACCTTTTCCATCTGATTGATTGTCGAAAAGTTTGTAAGCTTCTTCTGCCTGTTTCAATGACCATTTGTGAGTAAATAATTTATCAACGTCAAGATCTTTTTCTGCAACAAAATCAGCACATTCAGCTTGTCCGTATTTGGAAAAAGTCCAGCTACCTATTAATGTGACTTGTCTTCTTAATAGATCATTACTTACATCTAATGTAACTTCTCCACCTTCTCCAACAAAGCAAGCTTTTCCCCAAGTTTTGACACATTTAACCGAGTGTGATCTAGCAGAAGGTGAAGAAGACGCATCAATAGACGCATTAACACCAAGTCCCTTGGTGTGATCTTTTATTTCGGTTAACAGGTCTAAACTTTCTGCAGGATTTATAATTATGTCAGCACCAAATTCAATTGATCTGTTTAATCTTTGTTTGTTAGTATCGAGGGCAATAATTTTAGCCCCCATGCTATGGGCTAACATTACAGCAGATAAACCAACGGGGCCCATTCCAAATATTGCAATAGTTTGATTTGCTTTCAAATCTAATCTTTCTAAGGCCCCCCATGCAGTTCCAGTTCCACAAGAAATCGCAGCACCTGCAATAAAAGATATATCGTCTCTTAGAGGAACTATTGTGCTTACTGGACACTTCATATATTTTGCATGCGCTCCATGACCTGTGACACCAAAAACTGCTTTTACACCACTGTCACACAGTTGTTGCCAGCCAGTTGAACAATGAGAACATGTACCACAACCTTGATAATGATGCTGCATAACTCTCATACCTATAGAAACTACGTTTTTTGGAACATTTGAACCTATCTCAACAATCACTCCACAAGGCTCATGACCTGCTATGACTGGTTTATCATCCCCGCCAAGACCTAAAGATGACGGTCCGCTATTGGCTCGATAGAATTTAAGATCACTTCCGCACATTCCAGAAGCTTGAATTTCAATGATTACATCATCTGGGCCTGGAGTAGGATCTAGAAAATTTTGAATTTCTAATTTTTTATCACCTAAAAAAACTATACCTTTCATGTGTTCATCCTCTGGAACATTTTCCTAATTTCTAAATTTTTGATGACAACCTTTACAAGTTTTAGCTAGATTTCGAAAAGAGTTAACGGTCATATCAAAATCTTTATTTTGCGATTGCGCTATTAATTCTAATGAGGCTAATTCAAAGTTCTTGATTGCAATTTTAAATCCTTCAGGATCAAGCCAAATATCTGATGAAGCCTCAGATGGTGGTGTATCACTACCCTCAGGGAAATAAATTGACATTTCCTTACTCCAGTTTAATAGAGTTTGAGCAGATTTTTCAATGATTACAAAATCATCATTTTGTAATCCTTTATTAATTTTTTTCATAAGGCTTTTACTCATTTTAAATTTATCTATTCTTTCTTTAATTATTCCAGTTGCACCTTCGTTTGCGTATAATTGACTTAATGAAAAAATATTCATAAATAGAAGTAAATTTAAATAAATAAATAGTTTTTTAATATTCATGATTTAAGACCTGTTTTTTATATTTTAAGTCTAAAACAAATATAATATTAATGTAATTAAATATTTTTATATATTTCGACTTGGAACCAAAACTTTTAGGAAATCTTTGTGGAAACTAAAAAAAAGAAAAATGTTACTTATACGGAAATTTTATTTTCCTTCTTTTTGCTTGGCTTGACATCATTTGGCGGCCCAATAGCCCACATTGGTTATTTTAGAAACGTTTTTGTTAAACAAAAAAAATGGTTGGATGAAAAAACTTATTTAGATTTTGTATCTTTATGTAATTTTTTGCCTGGACCCTCATCCAGCCAAGTTGGGATGTCTATTGGTTATCATTTTAAAGGTATTAGTGGATCTTTATTAGCTTGGTTAGGTTTTACTTTACCTTCTGCCATAATTTTAATGATTTTTGGATATGCTATTTTTAATTTTGAAAACTCAATCTCTTATGGTCTTCTTCAAGGCTTAAAAGCAATAGTTGTAGTTATTGTCCTTCAAGCAATATTAGGAATGAGAAAGAATTTATTAAAAGACTCTTTTGATTATATGATAGTATTTATAACAACGTTAATATTAATTATTTTTCCCTCGTCATTAAATCAATTTTTATGTTTGCTATTGAGTGGGTTTCTTGGACTAATTATATATAAAAAAGATAAACAAAGTGAAATTAAAAATAATATTCAAATAAAAATAAACTTTTTGAGTTGTTCTCCATTAATTTTCTTTTTTTCTTTACTTTTTTTATTACCTTTTTTGAGTGAATTTTTTAACTCAAATATTCTAAATTTAGCTTCTAGTTTTTATAGAATAGGCTCTTTGGTGTTTGGAGGTGGACATGTTGTTTTACCGTTATTACAGGAAGAATTTGTTTCCTCTAGAATGATTGAAAAGGATATTTTTCTTGCAGGTTATGGTGCAGCTCAGGCAATACCAGGACCATTATTTACGTTTTCTTCATATTTAGGTGTTTTTTTTAAAAGTGAATTTAGCATTTTTTTGATAAGCTTACTTTGTTTGTTTTTTATTTTTTTACCTTCTTTTTTACTTATTATTGGCATCATGCCTATATGGCAAGAATTGAAGAAAATGGATATAATTATTCGATCTTTTAAAGGTATTAATGCGAGCGTTATTGGTTTATTAGTAGCAGCTTTTTATGATCCAATTATTACATCGTCACTTCGTAGTTTAGAAGATATGGTGCTTATTATAATAGCTTTTGTACTATTGTTTTTAACAAAAATTCCACAATGGTTTGCGGTTTTTATTTTATCAATGTGTGGTTGGGGTATATCCCTTTTATAGAGTTAATCTTCGAGTTGAATAACTTTGTCACCCTTTTTAATCCAGCCACCCTTTTCTATAGAACAATTCAAGCCTGATCTATTGTATAATGGTAAAACAAGTGGTTTCTTAAGAAGATCTGCTAAATACTTACATGGAAAGTTTAGTCGTCCACCTTTCAAAATTACTTCTCCTATTTTAAATTTTTTACCAACAAGATAATTCAAAGGGACACCAGACGTTGTAAGGTTACGCCGATGTTCAATAGGTTTTAAAATTATAGGTTTGTCTTGAAGCGGGGGTTGATTTGCTGCTAGTGCTTCTAAAACTTCATTTTCAATTAAGGTCACATCTCTTATGTCAGGTTTTGGAGAATAAGTACCTGTTTGATTATAATAACGATCACTAACAATTCCTTCACCTTCAATTAACTCTGCTTCATCTAACTCAACCATTTTAGCAGAAGCTTTTGGTGCTACATGTATGTATAATAAAGTACCGTTATTCCATTCCATATTTTAATATCCACATATTTAACAATAATTAATGTAGTTTAATTTTGAGCATTATGAAATAATTTTTGACAAATTTTTAGAAACGTAATATTAGCTCAAAATTATAATTTTTGGTAGGGTCAAATCATGGAAAATAAAAATGTGTCAGTGATTTCTGATCAAGTAAATGATACAAATTCTCAACTTGTAGGTAGCACCATGACCAAAGCGGGTCGGCTAGCTATGGAATTATCACATGAGAAAAAAAGACTTAAACAGGAATTAGAAGAACTACAAACAGAATATGATGAAATAAAGCCAACAACTCCAACGGGAACCACGGATTGGTATGTAAAATGGATGTCAATGTTATTGGCGGTTGCAGGTATTTTTTTAATAAGTGCATCATTAACTTTTTATGGTCAAATTGCCTATATAATTAGTTGTTTAGGATGGATTTATGTTGGAATGCAGTGGGGTGATAGAGCAATTATGATAGGTTCTGCAGTTAGTTGTACTGCTATAGCTATGAACCTTGTTAATACGTTTACATAAATCATTTTTTTTGTTTGTTTTTAAAGATAAAACTTTTCCATGAGTACTGATTTTTTTCATTATTTTTGACTAGATAACTAGAAACCAATATTCCAAATGTAATAATGATTATTAAAATATAGTACCACTCTAAATCATTGTTTTTAAATAAATATGCAAGAAAAAATGGTAATAAAAAGCATAGTAATAAGATAAAAAATTTCATTATTTAATTTTAATATCAATAGTACTTTTAACAACACTTAAATTAAATGTTTGATTTACATTTAAATATATCTGCAGTTACACTAGACAAAAGATTTGTCTCTTTAATTAAAGTATTTATAACATCATCGCTATTTTTTTTTGCTGTTCTTTGGTTAGTGTAAGTAACTTCTTTGTTTTCATTTAAATCTTGGATACCGATAGCATTACCGCCCATTGTTTGAGCTCTCTTTTTAAGCTCATACATTAATTCATCATAGCTTAAACTTCCTACAACTTTTACTCTTATAATATCGACACAGTCAGCATTTCCCTTTAAAAATTTAGTTGATGAAAAATCAATATCTTTAAAATGATCTGTATAAGGTTTTTTTACCTTTGAAGGTGTTGTGTTAGGCTTAACTAAACTAGTTAATTTTTGGTCTGAGATAGTTTCTGTAGTTCCTACGGTAGTTTGCTTTTGATCTGGGTTCAATACTATGCTTTGGCCATATCTTGATATATATGATGAACCTTGATGACAACTAGACAAAAAAACTAGCAAGAATGTAACTAAAACTATTTTTACCATTATAAATCTCAAATCTTATTACAATATATAGTACGTCACTTATATGAATATATTTAATTCCATGATTTAAATATATTTATCTACAAAATCAATTTTTACATTTGAAATTATTGATAAAAAACTTTCCTAAAACTTTGTTAGCCTCAACGCTCATTAGCTCAGCGTTATCTATTATAAAACTAAGAACAGATTGTCTGATTTTTTTAATGGACAAATTTTGTGGAACGCAGATATTAGTTTTTTTCTCATCTATACTAAAAATCACATCGTTAACAGCAATTATATAGCCGTCACATATACCTTGTTCGTATAAATTATTACTTTTACAGTATGATAGGAATTGTGCCGCTGTGAAAAAAAGATTATTCGATGCTGCATACGTTTTATTTATAATAGTTATACTTAGTAATGTGAATATTAAAAATTTTACCATGACATCCCCAAAGAAAATTTACCCATATTATAATCTCCCGAAACTGCACTACCTAATGAAAAGTCCATTGGCAGGTGCAATCCATCATAAATTCCTACAAAATTTAATCCAAAAGCAATTTCATTATTTGTAGATGCGCTACTTAAATTTAAAGAATGTTTATTTCCATATAGTGGTAAGCGTGTATCCAAAGTAGTTGCCATAAGGCTAACTTGATCAGCATATTTTCTTGTAGCTGCATGATTAGCCTTGTTTGGCTCTTGTATGATTAAATCTCCTATAACTGTAGTACTATCAGTAGCATTTTTTCCGATTTGTATATTACCAGTCGAAGAAGCCATTATATCTTTCCCATAAGTAGAGGAATCGTAAAAGAGCATGGAATTACTTCCAATATGGACTATATCATTTGCGGTATCCTTATATAAAAATGTGTCTCCACTACTATCAATAAAATTGTTTGCTTTTATTGTGTTTGCCGTAATAGTTCCAGTTGCTGTAATATTTCTAAAACCAGAAATGTCAGAATTACTATCCACAACAACAGCTTTGTTGGCACTTACAGTTCCAGCGGTTACATCATCAAGTGTTTCTAACTCACTTTCTGATATATTTGCATTACCAATAATAAAAGAACCACTGGCAGTAATGTTACCTGAACTGGTTATATCACTTGAACTTATTGTTCCTAAACCTGAAACGTTTCCATTGGTGTCAAACGTATAGTTACTACTTGAAAATGTACCTGTTATTGCTAAATTGTCATTTATAGTCACCGTATTATTAGAAAAGTTACCATGTATTAATGGACTATTCTCAGCGCTATTAGAGATGAACAGTTGATTAGACACACTTCCTGATGTAGGTCCTGCCTCATATCCAATAAATATATTGCCAGACCCATCAACATTTGTTGATCCAGACTTGTAACCAATTGCAGTATTTTTGTCCCCGCTTGTTAAGATGACTAAGCTATCTGATCCAATTGCAGTATTATAATCTCCTGTATGTATAAGTTTGCCTGACTCATACCCAACGACTGTATTTGCATTTCCTTCTGTCAAATCCATTCCAACTGCATGATAACCATAAGCTGTATTAAAATCTCCTGACGTTATATCTGGAAATACTGCACCACCACCGGCACCACTGTCAGATCCACAATTATCTGTATTAGTACATGTTGCGTTTGCTGAAAAATCACTTATTAAACTCAGACCTAAACATATGATAATAAATATTTTTATAAAAATTAAAGCCATATAAAAATACGGCGTAATAATTTTTTTTTTAAAACTAAGCAATCATATGGACATCATAACGTATAGTTTTGCCCAAAATCTGATGTGAACATTGCTTAATATCTTTTAAAGGATCAGCATATCTTGGTTGTTTAATAACAACTCTGTTTTGTGCATATTTTAAGGCTACGTCTATCAATTCTGTATAATCAGAATCTGGCCCAACAATCTTCCTTACTAATCTCATATCATTTTTTACAAGAGCTGTTTTTTTTCTATCTTTGTACATTGTGTCTATTAAAATCACTTCTGGTGATAGATTAGGTAAAATATTTTTTGAGTCACCAAAAATTAAGTTCATTCTGCCTATAATTTTACTTACCTCTCCTCCAAACAAAATACCCTCTTCAAAACCATCTTGCAGTAATTTATGTATTTTTTCAGATCGTTCTATTAAGGTAACATTTGCACCAAGTGAAGCTAGTATAAAAGCATCGTAACCTAAGCCAGCTGTAGCATCTATAATGTTTCTATTTTTATTGGATTTCATTCCGACGGCTTTGGCTAAATTTTGACCTCTACCTTTACCGTATTTTAATCTATGTAATATTGGACCTTCAACAAAAGAACATTTTAACATTTTGCACTATAAAATTAAACTTTTACATTTTCTAAAATATTTAAAAAATTTAATTATTCTCCATTGGTAATGTTTGATCAATTGCGGCCCACTCGTGTAAAGAGTTGTCATAAATAACTATTTTTTCAAATCCTAATTGATATAAAACAAACGCTTCCAAAGATGCAGCAATACCTCCACCACAGTAGTTAAGAATCTGCTTGTCTTTGGTAATTTTATTTTTCTCAAACATATTGGCAAGTTCTTCAATTGGTTTGAACTTTCCGGTCTTATTATCTAACAATTCATGAAATGGTATATTTTTACTGCTTGGTATTTTTCCTCGTCTTCCATATCGAGGGTTTTGACCTTCGTGGATATCTGCAGTTAGAGAATTTAATATTATAAAATCTGGGTTACCAATAGCATTAATTACTACATCTTTATTAACAAAAATATTATCTCTTGGAGTAAATTCAAAATCAGATGGTGAATAGTCTAAACTTGTTTGTGAGGTGGGCAGATCATTCTGTTCCCATTCCTTAAAGCCCCCATCTAATATGCTTACGTTATCTATTCCTACAGACCTCAGCATCCACCAAAGGCGAGCTGACCATTGTGCACCATTTCTAGAATATAATATTATATGAAAATCAGCGCCGATGCCTAAATTTTTGAACTTATCTGCCAGTTTTTCTAGCTTTGGTAATGTAAATCTGTACGGACTTTTTTCATCAGATAAATCCAAATGAAGATCCATGAAGCTGGAGTTTTTTATATGTTTTATTTCATATTTTTTTCTACCACTTTCAACAATATAAGGTAGAGATGGATCATTGTCTTCATAATGTAGATAAGTTGTACAATCATATATTCTTATATCTGGATTGTTCAAATTATTATGAAGCCATTCGCAACTTACAATTGCATTTGGATTTTTCCAGACTAATTTTGTTGTCATAAGCTATACCTTTAAATAGTGTTTCAATTTATTAAAATTTTTAAGGTGTTAAAAATACACTACCTCCACCTCTTCTAGACTCTAGCACATCGTGTGCTAAAGAGGCGTCTTTAAGTTTATAAGGCTCTAATTTTGGTATTTTTATTTGATTATTTTGAAAAGCATTAAAAACAGAATTAGCCATTTTTTTGTATAAGTTGGAGTTAGATATGTAATCAAAAAGGATTGGCCTTGAAATTGTTAGGGATTTACTAGCTAGAGTAGACATAGATATTGGTTCTACTGGACCCGATGATTGTCCAAAATTTATTAAATGTCCACATGCACTAATACTTTTTAAAGAGTTTTCAAATGTATCCTTTCCTACTGAGTCAAATACCTTATCTACACCGTTACCCTTAGTTATATCCATTATTTGAGTAACAAAGTCTTTTTGATTATAAGTAAATACATAATCACAGCCAAGTGAATGAGCTAACGATATTTTTTCATCATTACCTACACTTCCAATTACACATGCACCTTTCGATTTCGCCCATTGAGAAAAAAGACTTCCTACTCCTCCTGTAGCAGCTGTGATTAAAATAATGTCATTAGGTTTTACTTGAGTTACTTGCTCCATTAACATTTGAACTGTTATTGCTCTTGAAAAGTTAGTAGCAATTACATCATCAGAAATATAGCCAGGTATTTTTATGGCAAGTTTACTATCAATTACTCTATGACTTGCATATGCTCCGTAATACTTAGTTATGTAGCCAATCCTATCTCCAATGTTAAAATCTCTGCTTTTATTACCAACATCTTGGACAACACCTACCGCTTCTAATCCTGGTATACCGGGTAACTCAAGCGTTTTATATAACCCAGACCTAACATAAATATCATGAAAGTGAACGCCTATTGCAGTTTGTTTAATGAGCAATTCGTTATCTTTGGGTTTTTCAACAATAACATCTTCTAATTTTAAAACGTTTGATTTTCCGTGATTCCTTAAAACTATGGCTTTGGACATAAATTCCTCTTTAACAATTTCAATTTCAGGTAATGATATAAAATATTTGTAATTCTTCAAATCATTAATAAGATGTTTTTAATTGCAGTTGAATATTATTCGTTAGGGTTTTTAATCTATGTCTATTATGAGAATAACAGTACGCACATTTCAAAATGAACAGCATGCAGAAATGTTTATCGCTATATCCCAAAAAATCATGGAAGATACGCTGAAAGATAAATTTAAGATTGATTTTAAAATGATACAGAATAAATCAACCAAAAATCAGGTTACTGCTATTTGGAAATATGATAATGAACAACACTTAAAAGAAGTTCGAAAATATTTATCAAAGCATAATTCTATACCAAATTCTTTATCGCCAAAAGAAGTTGTTTTTTCGGGTGATGTAATTTTAGAATCTTAATTATAAAATATATTTTAAAAAAATTTTATACTCATCATAATTAGGCAAATTAGAGCAACAGCCCATACACCTGTTCTTAAATAATTAATTCCCAGAATATATAGAGGTATATAAATTGTTCTTGACACTAACCATAATAACGCTAATGAAGAATTGTCGACCTCTTTGATAATTGATATTAAGACCAAACCAATAAAAATTGGTAATGTCTCAAATAGATTCCTCAATGCTCTATTAGCTCTCCCAAAAAACTGAGATGTATCTTGATCATTGTCTCTTGAAGAAAAAAGATATATAAATTTTATTTTATTAGTTATCAAAAGATCAATTATTACAGGAATAGATATTTGAACTATAACTAACAAAAAAGAAAGTATAAGAATGTTTTCTAAAGTCATTATAATCTCCCATTAATTATTTATTTTGATATAATTTTAATCTGTCGAGTAAAGAGTTTATATATTCTTCAGATTCTAACAATTTTTTTTTTAAATTTTTATTTTGTTCCTCAAGAAAATAATTTTGTCTTTTTAACCACTCACTATGTTCAAGTTCAGTAGGATACTTTTTCTTAGACATTAAATTTCTCTTATTTAAAATTGTTTAAATAGATGTATTAATTAACATTTAAGATATCAACCCAAATGCTAAAAATACTTTACATAAAAACATTAACTTTCTTCTTTTGTTAAATCTTTTGTAAGATATACCCCAAAACAAAAGCCACCAATTGCAAAAAAATTTAAAACAAAATTAGGCTCAACCAAATCAATAGTCCGTAAAACACCTCATAATAAGCACATACTAATTATTATCCATCCTGCTATTTGTCTATTCATAAATAATCCTTTTTAGAGACTTTAATAGTTTTAACTATCTGCTCAAATAATAATTTATTAATATTAAAAATAATCGTTGAAATTGACTTAATAGTTTATCTAGTTAATTTAATATCTAAATTAAATTAGTGTGTTTTTTTCATGAATATTTTAGGATCTATTTTAATTCTAATAATTGTGATGTCTGAATCTTTGGCTGATAGTGTTTTTAAAGATAATTTTAAGAACTCAGAAAAGTGGAGTTTTTTAACAGATCAGGTTATGGGAGGTATTTCTTCAGGAAATGTAGAGTTTATTTCTATTGAAAATAACATTGTTGCACATGTTACGGGTAAAGTATCAACTGAAAATAGGGGTGGTTTTATTCAAATTAGAAGAAAACTTAACAAAATAAATTTAGAAAATTCTAAATTTATTGATATAACTGCAAAGGGAAATAACCAAAAGTATTTTATTCATTTGAGAACTACTGGTACTATTTTGCCTTGGCAATATTACCAAATTGACTTTAACGTGAAAAATGAATTCCAGGTTTTTAGATTACCAATTGAGACCTTTAAAAGATCAAGTTCATTTTTATCTAATAAAATTAACCCAAAAAAAATTACTTCAATTGGAATAGTAGCTTTCGGAAGAAATCACTTTGCAGATATCTTCATTAAAGAAGTAAATTTTGTTAACTAATTTAATAAAATCTTTGATTATTCCTTAAGTAAAGTAGCTCTTTTGAATTCTACGTTTTTTGGACGAATTGTAAAAAAACGTGATATTCTATGTTGCTCTAATGCTTCATCAATTATGGTTTGCAAATCACCTAATTTTCCTTCAATTGGTTGACTATTCCATTCCCTGCCATCTACTAAAAGTGTTATTATATATTTTTGCTTTTCATTTATCATTTGTTTACCTAATTCTTGATAATAATAACCAAATAAACCTCAGTGAAACAAAGTTCCTGACAACTCCAATAACATAAGTAAAGGCTGCAGCTCTAAGTATTGACTGGCAAGCATTGTGATATTCAGGTGGTACTTTATTTTTTATTATTGGTAAGGCCCTATTGAAACTTGCGTCTAGCTCAACCTCTAAAGTTATTAAATGTACAACCACGCCTATTAATAAAGACAATAGAACTAAAAGTAGACATATTTTTATTAAAGGGTATGAGCCTGTGGCTAAAATCGTTGGAATACCAACCATTAATAATCCACTACCTAGTTGCGAAATCCATGCAGTACTTTTTACAAGAGTGGTTCTTTGTTCGAGAGGTCTATATTTTTCGTGATGTTGTATTGCATGTCCTATTTCGTGGCAAACAATAGATATGGCTGTAAGACTTTTTTTGCTAAACGGTCCTCAGAAACTTTAACCTTTTTTTCTTTAAGATCGTAATGATCTACTGTCAATGATTTTTCTATTTTTACTTCCTTTAAACCCATTTCTTTTAATATTATCTTGCCAAACTCAAGACCTGTAAATGGCATATTTACTAATACTTTATCATTTTTACTAAATACAATATTTAACCATATTACAGGTGCGACAGAAAGAATTAGAAATAATATGAAATATATAATCATTTTAGTTTGTATAACCTTTTATTTGGGTAATATGTACGTAGTTATATTTGGTATTTTTTAAACGTAATTCAACTGTTCTTATTAGAATTTAATACTGTCATTATCTTCTCCATAATCATTTTATTACTTATCTTTTTAATTCTGTTAAGTGGTTATAATTATTTAAAAAAGAGAAATTATTTATACTATTGTTGATTCTAACCAATTTAAAAATTTTTTATTACCCTTTGAAATATCAAGTTTTAGAATACAAGGAGTTTCATAACTATGATTCTCAGTAATTAATTTTTCAAGTTTTTCAAATTTACTTTCAAGGGTTTTCAGGATTAAAACCGTTTCTTTTTCAAAATTTATTTGCCCTTCCCATTCAAAAACTGAATGGATTTCAGGGAAAATATTTGTACAAGCACACAATTTATTTTTTATAGCCAGCTCAGAAATTATTTTAGCTTGTCTAAAATTTTCAACAGTGACATATACGAAGCAAAACTTAATATTTTTCATAAAATAAGTTTAATCAAAATATTTATGACGTAAATAGTTATAAATTTTAATAGATAAGAAAATCTGATGTTTTAACATTAAGAAAATTAAAATATTAAATCACATGAATTGAAAACCGAGCAAAAAGCTAGGTCAAAAAAATAAATAATATGCATATCACATCAAATACTCTAGCACTATTTGAGGAAAAATTGCTTTGGTAAGGCAGAACAAATAGATGACAGTTTTGTCTTTTTTGAACTCTTAAATTTTAATTAAAGAAAAGAAAGGTTAAAAGAAAATAAGAATATTTTATTTATGCATATAAATACATATTATTAAAAAATATGTATAAGAAATTAATTTGTTATTTTTTAAGAGTTTCCCCAAAAACTATTCTTCCTTTGAACTGGCAATTTGGGTTACATATATCGAATAACAAAAACCAAGAATGGCAACTATATCAACCCAATTGAAAGTTTTGTCTGATCCGCCAATGACTCTATAAATACCATAAACAAAACAAACAATACCTAATAACCAACTTTGCGCATATTTGAAATCCATTTAATCCCTCTTATATAAAGTTTAATTATAATATTTGTGAATCCCTTGCTGTTAATAAAAATCTGAAAAGTGATATTATTCTAATCATTTTTTTCGATAGGGGGATACTTTTTCCATATTAAAAAAGTCCATCCTACACAAAGACAATATATAATTAAAAAAAATTCAGATGGAAAATCCCAATAAATTACTTCAGTTATCCACCTAGATAAAAATAACTGATTTTCGTTAATGCCTCTTAAATTATTTTCTAAAACAGTTAGAGGACAAGACAATCCTAATATAGTCTCAAAGGTAACGAAAATCATCATTCCAAAATGAAGTAATCTTAATTTTTTATTTTTAATCCAAATCCAATTAAAATTGTAACCAATTGGTATTAAGACAAAACCAAATGTAATAAATACAACAATGCAAAAGTGAAAAAAAAGAACAATATCTGCTATTAATATCATTTTTTACTCTTAATTTTATTGTAAAAAGTTCATTAATAAATTTTAATAAAAAAAACATACTTTTGCATTCTAATTACAAAATATTTAAAAATTAAATATGAATAGATAATATTAATACTATGTGTGGCCGATTTATAATATCATCTAATAATGTTTTTGGTCTAGAATATAAGCCCTCATTTAATATTGTACCATCACAATTGGTGCCTGTGAAAACTATTAATGATGCAAAGTTAATGAAATGGACTTATGCACCATTATGGAAAAAAGATATGAACCTGATTAATTGTCGTTCAGAGACTATGAATGAAAAAACATCCTTTAGAAATGCTAAAAGATGTGTAATATTTCATAATGGTTGGTACGAGTGGCTAAGAAAAGATAAAGAAAAAATTCCATTTTATCATTATTGTCAATCAAACAGTTTTGCAGGGCTTTATAACGATATTGGATGTCTTATTCTGACGCGAGCTGCAACAGATCAAATCAATCATATTCACCATCGACAACCAGTTTTATTGGACAATTCTGAAATATCTTCTTACCTTGAAGGAGAAAATTTATTAAACAGTAAAGCAAATTATGACATAAATTTTTATCGTGTAAGTAAAGATGTAAATAATCCCCAAAATAATAATTCAAATCTAATTACTATGGTTGACACAACTTAAACTTTTAAGGTTTATCATGTAAGGATTTATTAAATTACTAGGATCAACACAAATTTACTCTAAATTTCTAAATAAAATATATTAATATAAATTTTTAATCTTTAGCTTTGTTACAATCTTTATAAATAATAGAAATTCTATAATTAATTATTTTATAAGAACAATTGAGCTAATATTTATATTTTTAGACTCGTCATTAAGTTTACTTCTATATTCTTATTAGCACTAGCACGCTTAGTGGGGATTTGGAATTATTCTTAAATAAAGAGCCACACTATTTAAAATCGTGCCTAAATATTTTTCCGACAAATATAATCTTCAGTAATTACTTATTAATCTGATTACGTTCTTCGTCTTTAAAAATATAATGTGAACCGATACAACCTATCATAATTGCAATTAATAATTCTGGTTGCCCCTTTTCAAGCAAGTTTTTAATAATTAGCCAAAGTATAATAATTAAAATACTAAGTGGGAAAACAATTAGAACTTTAACTTTCCAGAGAATATGTTGATAACATAATTTAACAAATTTTAAGATCCATTTTAAAAGACCTAAAATTAACACACCAAAAATAACGAACATACAAAAGATAAATATTTTAAAAATTGTATATTCCATAATTATAATTAGTTTGCTTCATATAAAGGAAGTACTATTTTAGTTGAATTTAATCGACACTTAATAAATGCTTTAATATTTTGAAATTGAGATTTAAAATTTTTTCCGTTAAGATATTTATAATATCTAATGCAGTTACCGCAAAGATAGATCCAATCTTTATCAGATAAATGTTTTTTGCAATTCCATATAATTTTGTGAGGATCAAAACATTCTTTACAAAAACTATTTAATTTAAACATATAATCAAATACTCCATTCATTAATCCAATATGATATAGTTGGGAAAAAAACAAAAAGAATAAATAATACTAATATAATTATTACCCATTTATTCATTTATATTCCACAATTTTAAAAACCGTTAAAAGTAAAAACTAATGTGCCATGATTAGTAAAATATTCAAAATAATATAATATTGAAAAATTAATTTAATTTTTAACTAAAATAACTTTTTCCGATAGTTTTCAAAACATATCAATAATATTATTAGTTAATTAAAATATTTTTAAAATTTATAAGAATTTATTAGTTAAAAAAGTAACTAATCAGATGGATCAATTATTACTTCACCGCTGTAAACAATTTCTTTTGGAGACAATGAATTTGGCATTTTAACATGTTTAGCTAAATATGTTCTAACAGTTTTTAAATGTTTTTCATCTTCGTATTTCCAAATACTTGTAACTTAACTTTTGTTGGTCTCATTTTGAAGAACAGTCAAATTAATTTTAATATCATTACTAAAACATTCTTTTTTAATTTTTTGACAAAATAGAAGAAACAAATCTGCATGTTCTTCATTTTGAAAAGTCCGGACATATACTCTCACAATAGACATCTAATTTAATTCCTAAAATTATAGTACGAATAATTATTTAATTAATTATATAAAGAAATTACTTATTTATATAACCATAAGTCAATATTGGAAGATTTGTGTATGCAAACCGTCCTTCTTCCTCAGCCATACTTAACTGACTTTGCCATTCATCTACTTTGTCCGATGAAACTCCTTGCTGTATAGCAAATTGAGCCATAACGTCAGCTGCATACCTTGCTGGTGAATTATTATCTCTATTCGTTATAAATAGAGGAAATGGTTTGTGTTTAATATGTTTAAACCCAAACTTTTTGAGTTTACCTGTGAGATCCATAGGTAGCATTTGATGGAAACAATGTTTTTTGAATGTATCTTGGATAATGTTATTTAAGTTTTCATCGGCACCATAAAATTTATAATAATCCCACAGAATAGATATATTTACAAAAATAGATTCTGGTTTAAGCACTCTAATAACTTCTTCAATTGATTCATCAACATTTTTAATATATTCAAAAGTTTGTACAGAGACCACAGCGTCACAACTATCGTCATTCAAATTTATCGAATTTGCTAATCCATGTAGAGTAAAAACATTATCATGTGAATTACATCTTTCTTTAGCTTGTTTTAGTTGGTCTTCGCTAGTATCTAATCCATATACTTTACCATTTGGGCCAACGGCTTTTGCAAGTTCTTCTAGAAGATGTCCTCCTCCACAACCTATGTCGAGAACCTGTTGACCTGATTGCAAGTCTAAACTATTTAAAATTTCAAGCCTTCTAGAAGTTCCTGCAATACTAGCAGCCATTTTTCTTTGTATAAGGCCAATTTCATTTTGAAATTCCATAACATTCCTATATTTAGTTTTAATATAAACATTATAATTAGTAAGATATAAAAAGGTAAATATTTTAAATAAATTTAAATATTTAAATTTTTAACAACTATTATTAAACTAAGGGCTATATCTTTAACTTAGTAAATTCATAAGCAACAATTTTAGATATTCTACTTAACTTTTTATAATTTTTCATACAAATATTAAAGTATTAAAACGATATTTAAATACAAAAAATCTTAATATTGTTAAAATTAGGACAATAAAATAAAACTATGTTGCTATCCCACAGTAGATGATTTAGAAAAATTCATATAAAAGTTTAACATTTTAGATTGTATATTCTCTAATCTATATTAATACGCACTGGTTTATACTGAAAATTAGGTAGAATAAAATAATGAAGAAAAAATTATGTATATTATTAACTTTATTGATGATTCCAACCATTAGCAATTCAACTACAAAAATAAATTTAGAAAGTTATATCAACTCACTATTGTGGGAAAAAAGGATAGTTCTTTTTATTTCAAAGGCAAAATATGTTCATTTTATTAATGAAACTGACGATTTTTTTAAAAATAACAGTTGTGAAAATGAAGCTAGAAATTTGAAGTACATTAGAATCGTTGGGGATGAAATTAATAAATATGTTATGCCAGACAGATATATTAATAAATATGGTATTTGGTTAATTGGCTATGATGGACAAGATAAATCACATTCAACAGATATTTCATTATTAAAAGAAATTTATAATATTATCGACAAAATGCCTGTAAGAAAAAGAGAAATTACAGAACAAAACAAGATATGTAATTAATAAGCAAGATTAATTGGATTTAAGTATTTGAGTATTTTTTATTAATACTAATTTTAGTTAAAATTAAATAATTTAACTTTAAAAACCTCTCCATTTGAAAAATATCTTACACCCCAGCTTTGATAATAAGAAAGTTTTTCATTACATTTTTGCATTGATACATTTCTCATTAAATGTAAGGGGGATCCACCACCACCTTTTCTTGAATTTTCTTTAGAAACTGTCAGGCATAAAGTCTTATTACTTTTCAAACGAATAGTGTTGTCTTCATTAAAGATAAACTCTTGAAAGTTTCTACATTTTATAAGATTTAAACTTATCAGGTTCTTGTGTGTAGCAGTTTGTAAACATACACCAAAATTAGGAAAAAATATTTGTCTTTGTTTAAGTTTTTTTGCATCTAAACCTTGGTCAACAGAAATTTTTCCTTGATAAGAGTAACAAGTGTGTACTTGGATCCCTCTTTTTATTTTAGCCTTAAATTTATGTCCTTTAATATCAATACAAAATCCTCTTTTATCGTCTAAATTATCTAGTAACTTAATCTCTACTAAACCAACATTTGAATTACTCCAAACTTTTGAAGAATTGATAAAAAGACAAAATAAAATTCCAAAAATTATTAATATTTTTTGGAAAACAGAAAACATTACTACATCTTAAAAGTTAGCATTAAGATTGGTAGACAATAATTAATATTCTTTAGACAACTCATAATTTTGTGTTTGTTTGGATTGTTAATTTTAATATAATAATAAATATTATACATGCTCATATAATTTTATATCCAAACTTTTTTGAAATAAAATCTACAATAAATATGAAAAAAATTGTCATAATAATACTTAATATTACTGATATATAAAATCCAAACTTGTTTATTAAATATGGAAAAGTTAAAAACATAGGAAGTGTAGGCAGGACATACAAAAATGTAAACGACATATGGTTAGAAATTTTTTCTGTAGGTGTTTTTTCGTAATATAACCAAAATAGAATCATAATGGTCGTTATCGGAAGTGCAGCAACCAGACCTCCCATACGCTCATTCGTTTTAGCAATTTCACTAATAATAACTATTAAAAATGCAGTGACTAAGATTTTGGAAATCAGGTATATCATTTTTTAAATAACTTTTAACTGAAAGCAATAATTCATTTAACTTTTTAACATATTATCAATCTAATTATAATAAAAATTAATACTATTTTACTTATCACTAAAATTATTTAATTATCAAGCGACTCGATAATTTGCGTTATTGGTTTTGTTTCTTTGAATGATTCTCTATCTTTATGTATGTTCCAATATTTCAATAAATTTTTGTACTTATTTCTCCATTTAAATTGGGGAAATCTTAGGTCAAGATATTCCAAACAAGAAAATCCACTTACATCAGCAATATTAAAATGATTACCAACAAAGTACATTTTTTCATCCAAGTGTTGTGATAGATATTCAACTCCTTCAAATATTTTTTTCTCTTGTCTTCTAATCCAAGTTTTGCTTCTTAAAGCTACTGTTCTTGAATTTTCAAGGAATATTAAAACGACGGCTTCACATATTCCGTCTGCTACAGTTTCAATTAACCGTGCAGAAATATTTTCTTTTAAGTCTTTAGGAAAGAAGAGAGGTTTTGATTTATAGTAATCTAGATATTGAGCAATGACTTTACTATCAAACAAGGGTTCAAGATTGTCATTAATCAGTATTGGGATTTTTCCTAGAGGATTAATCCCATCAGTAAGTGTCTCTGAATTCCATGGAATATCAATAATTTCTTCAAAATTTATATTTTTTTCACGCAATATTACTCTTACTTTTCGTGCAAACGGACTAGGAGTAGCAATTATTATTTTCATAAATTCAGTCTAGTCAAAATAAATATTAAAGGTAAAGATTATTTAATTTAGACATTTACAGAAATAATAATTTAAATTGTAAAAAGACTAAAATCATTTCAAAATTTTGAAGTGTAGCTTTTGATTTCAAGATTTTTAAATAATAAAATTTATTTAATTCATAAAGCGAAGTTTTTATTTTTCTAATATGAATTTGGGATCAAATTTCATTATAAAATTTTTAAATAATTTAATTTTATTATTTGGAATTGGCAAATATAAACAATTTAAAGTTGCTTTATTAGCAATATCTGCAATGATTTTATATTCAGCATCGTTTTCATACTTTTTTCGATCTAAAATACCTGTACTATTTATTAATCCGTCATTACTAACAAAAATTTGAAGAGAAACTGTAGGATGATTTTTTAAATTTTTTATAGATGGAAAGTTTAATTTAAAACATTTATTCATATGAACTTGTACAATATTTTTTAAATTTTTTAATTCAAAATTTGGTACATCTTTTAATTCATTCAAAATATTTTTTATATTTTTTATCGGTATATAGGTAGTTTCAGAACTTAGGCAATCATAAGTATGTTTTGGGCTTGTTTGTTCGCCTGACTTTGTATTCTCAAAATTATAAAACCATCCATTACCAGAAGGATGAATTATTATTTGATAATTATTGTATTTTTCTCCTCCCCAATCCCAGTAATGTTGAACACCTTTACGAGAATATATAGCAAGTTTTTTTTCTTTTGTATCATTTAACAAAGACATTCCAATTTTACTATTTTGGTCAATTTTTCGAAATTCCGGGAAATATCCAACTGAATAGGCAAGTTGTTTATATTTATTCAACCAATGGGATTTATAACATTTCCATTGAACAAACTTATATTCAATAACATCGTTTTTTATTTCATCTTGAGATATACCTTCTTTTGTCTCTATTCCAGGAGAATCATTATTTTTTTGAGTTGTTACACAACTACTTAATAAATTAAATAAAAAAAATATTACAAAAAATTTATTCATTTTTAAATCTTAACGAAAAATGTATTGAAATAACAACAATGTTTAATAATTAAACATGTTAAATGCTTTTATTGAATGTAAAAATAATCTAATATTTACTTAGATTAAGGAGATATTGTGCAAAAAACAATCTATGATAATTGGAATATTGTTATGAACCATAACAAAAATCCTCTAAAAAATATTCCAGACACTAATACAAGACATATGATCATGCAGGTTTTAGCATGGATGTGGTGTATTATTTTTTCAATGTATTTTACTAGTATGTGGATATTTGGAATAACAACGATTGCACATATGCTTTTATTAAGTGCAATTGCTATCACAGTAGCTACTTTTGAAACTGCTAAGAGAAAACCAAGTTATTTTGGAAATTATTATACACCTAGTCGAAGTCGTGCAATATATGTTGATGGAAAAAGAATAGAGTTAGATCCTAATGATAGAGGCGGAGAGCATGAATAATATTTTCAGATTGGAATATTTTTAGCTTGATAATGTCTAAGTTTGTTAATTAATATTGATAATTCTTAAAAAATATTATATAAGTAAATTATGTGTATTGGTTCATCATCTAGTTTTTTATCAACTTTTCTTTTAGCGCTTGCATGCTTTATTGGTATTTGGAATTATACTAAAATTAAAAATTATATATCCAATATCATCTTTAAATTTATTCCGAAAAAGTCAAATATTCAATAATCTTAAATTAATTAAATGTTTAAAATTATTATTTTTTTAACTATTACGTTTACTGTTTGTTTTTTACTATTGAACTTAATAAAAATTAATAAAAAACATGAATCTTTAAAATATATAATTCCAATTTCTCTAACATTAATAATTTTTGGAATCATCTTTATTATATTACCGAGATTAGGAATAAATCCGTTTAATTTAATTCAAACTCTAATTTCTAAAATAATTCCTTTATTTACTATGCTTAGAGGCATCACCATCAATTAGATTAAAGATATTAATTCTTGTGAGTTTTAAGAGGTGGGTGGTCTATATTTTTTTGATTCTATGTTAGTTTATAAATTAGGTTTTCTTTTTAGTTATCAGGGAGTGGGTGTCCCTAAATTATGCCTAAATTGGATGCCCCATTCACCTTTTGAATAGACAGCAATCCATATTACCTGAATAACAAGATCTGTAATGCCTGATTTATTTATTCTTCTCATTATTAGTTTATAAACAACTGATGAATTAGAACGTGCCACTTCTTCAATTTTGTCCATGTCTGTATGCGACCAATTTTCTTCTGTTTCCTTAATTATATTCCATGGCATTTTATAATTAATCTTATAATCTTCTTTATCTTTAATTGTTATCGAAACACCATTATAATTCTGATATGTAAATGGAAACTTTACAGTATCAAGATAACCCGTTTCATCTTGAGAATTGATCGCTTCATAATGTTTATAAACTATATTTTCAGAAGTATTATGCATGAAAACTTCTTTTAGAATACTATCTTGATGTTTTAATTATTAGGTTTTACTACTGACTTTTTTATCATTTTTATATATTCCAGAATGTTCTTCAAGGATAGATCCTGTTGCTGCATAATATTTCCAAACGCCGTCTTTCTTGCCATTCTTAAAACTGCCCTTATATTCTAGCTGTCCGTTGAAGTGATATGCGATCCAAAGGCCTACTTTTTTACCATTTATAAAATCACCTTTGTAACTGATTTCACCATTTTCATAAAAACGTATCCAAGGTCCTTCTTCAAGATCGTTTTTATACGACCCTTTTTCTATTAACATTCCTTTATTATTGTAGGTAATCCAAGCACCATCTTTTCTTCCCGTATTATAATTTGAAATAGAAAACAACTGTCCATTTTCATAATAACGAACCCATGTTCCTTCTTTTTTCCCATTTTTAATTAGACCTTTAATATCTCCATTAACTTTTCCATTGAAGGGGACATCAGAGAATTTCTTATAGTAGTTTCCATCTCTCCAAATTAAGTCTTCCATTGTTTCACTCCAAACAATAGAAGCAGATAAGCAAAGGAGAATTGTAAGTCCTAAAAATAAAAAGAACTTTTTATAAACCTCTATCATTTTTTGAACCCTTTAAACTCACCAAATTTTTTTCCTAACATCGATCCATCATCAATATAAATTTTACCTCTTAATGAACCATCAGTATATTCTCGTAATTGAAGATTACCTTCTGCATATCTGTCAATCCACCTAAACCAATATCCTGCTTGATTAGTACCTGTTAAAATAATATGGCCTTTTTCAATTTCACTATTTAATTTATAGTAGAATTTTCCTTGTAAATAATCATCAGTGAATGCGAAACTCAATCCAACATCTTGTTCATATCTATAAAAAATTCCTTGATATTTAAGGTCAAATTTCTTTTCCCAATTAATAATTGGAGGAGTTGTTAATTTGTAAGGTTTTATTTCAGATATTTGACTAACAACAACTGCATTATCTTTACTACAATTTTGAAGAAAACATAATATCAATATAAATAATAATAATCTCATATAATTAACTTAATGATTTATAAAAATTTTTTCAAAATAAAAAGGGGGGAGGTACACTCTCCTTTATTTTTTTAGTAAGGAAGAAATTAATTTGAATAGATATAATTCTATTAATATTAGCGTTGAAAATATATGTTTAGACTCAGATCATTAAAAAAGGAAAGATAATTGAAGAATATTATTTTGAGTAGAAAAGGCTTTGATTCTACTGCAGGTGGAGTTGCTTCTCCTATTTTTGATAATGGGAATATTTTTTCAATACCTATCCCACAGAAATCTCCATCACCTCATAAATATAAAGATCTGTTTTTTAATGGAATTTCTGGGAAAGATTTACTCAAAGAATCCTCTGCAAAATCTGTGACATCTGAAAGTTATTGTCATTTTGATCCTTTATTAACTGAGGAAATTGGCATTTTTGGACAAGCAAATTCATCACAAACAGAATTAAAAAAACAACATGTAAACACCGGAGACTTATTTTTATTTTTTGGTTGGTTTAAACAGTTTTCTAGAAAAGGAAAACATCTACATCATATATTTGGATGGTTGCAAATTGATAAGGTAGTTGAAGGAAGAGATAATATAACAAATCATTTAGATCAATTAGGAACAACTCATCCTCATGGTTTTGGGGATGTATCAAGATATTCTAATAATACTATTTACATAAGCAAAAAGAATTTAACTTTTAATAACAAAGAAATTGAATGTAGAGGTCATGGTCTTTTTAGAAAAACACATAAAGATCTAGTACTAACAGAGGAAAATAGTTCAAGATCTAATTGGAAATTACCAAAAAAATTCTTTTCTAAAACAAACAATCTTTTTCTCAACAGATTAAAATGGAAAGATGAAGTAAATTGTCTTGTAGATTGTTTGGGTTATGGTCAAGAATTTATCTTAAACGCAGAAAAAAATCCAAATATTATTGATTGGGCGGTAAAGTTAATAAAGAATTATGGATAAAAAAATTATTTAAAACTTTTCAAATAGATTTTCCGTTATTTAATTGTTTTGGATTTCCAATAACTTTTTCACATCTAGTTTTTATAGAAATTACTTTATGTATTTCTTTATAGGGTAAATAGGTTTTAGAATCTTTTATACATTGTTTGTAAGTTGCTTTAGGCAATCTTATTTCGAATGATGAAGGTTCTTTACCTAAACCCATTGTTACAATTATGACTAATACAAACTCACTCATTTAAATAAATTAAAAATTATGGTTAAAACAACACTAATTATTATGCACGTTACTACTGGAAATAAGAAAGTTGAGTTTCCAGACTTAAAAATAACATCTCCAGGCAATTGTCCTAAGCCTATCCTTTTGATGTAAGGATAAAGTAATCCAATCACTAAAATAACAATTCCTAAAATTATTAAAATTTTTTGCATAATTATTTCATTATTAAATACATCATAATGCATACCAAAATTGAATTAATAATAATCATAGTTTTAGTTTTGACTTTCTTTTTTAAGAGTGGGGCATTCCATTTATTAGCATAATCCAAGTCAACCTCACCTTTTGCAAATTTTGCTAATAAATCTTTTTCCCTAGTTCTTCTTTCTTTCAAATAATTTTCTTTGGGTAATTTGATTTTAAATTTTTTGAAATATTTTTTTATATTTAGCATTTAAGTCTATTTGTTTGAAAAGGGTATACCTGAATAATTTTCTTACTTTATGTGTATTTAGTCCACATTTCTGCAATAAAAACGTATGCACCATAACCATATAGACAATACATACAAAATTTTAATATTTTATTCATAGAATCATCTGAGGTATATGCCCAATGATGATATTTTTTATCTTCGACTATATTTTCACTTTTTCTTTTATTCCATAATAATAGCCAGTACGGAATATTAAGAATTATATAAAAAGAAATTACAATTGTAAGTAGACCTAAACCTAATATTATACCAGTACTCATTTGTTAAATTCACTCCTAGACAAGACGCAAACTTTCTATGCATTAACCCAATATAATATTGTTGGTAAAAACATTATAAATAATCCAAATAAAATTAATTCTAACCTATTCAATTTACAACTATTTCTTTATTAGTTTTTAAAAGAACAGTACATTGACTAGTTTCACCACTACAACAGTCATCAACAACTCTCTTGCAAGTCAAACATTGGTAATGCGATTGGACATAGATAAATCCTTTTGAACTGCTACAATATGGACAAGGAGTATTAATATTCATCCAAAAATAATAACCAAAAAAAAACAAAAAGAAAATAATTCTTAAAACAATAAATAAAAATATTTACTATCACTCAACTGGTACAAGTATTTGAACTAAAAAAAATACCACACGGGGGAGGTGTGATATTTTTTTTATAACTACACTAGGGAGAGAGTGATAATGTGTTTTGTCATAAATAAACAGAATATTTAATTGATAAGTTCTACCATAAAAAAAATTTGTAAAAATGATTAAAACCGAAGCAATAAAAATTCAAAAAAAAGTTTATGACTAAGATGTGTACATAAATATTTTGTCATTATGTAATAGAAGTCATTTACGAAATATATTTGGAAACTTGATAATCAAACTCTTTGGTTTTAGAAAATATATTTAAATGGTTTTCTTAGGAAAAAAGAAAGCAGAACTAAATTTTATTTTCCATTTATTATCCTCTTTAATAAAAATATAAAATGAACTTATTTCTTCAAGGGGTTCATTATTATCCTTAACTCTCAATGCCTCTTTTAAAATCAAATGTGCTTTTACTTCATTAATTTCTACTACATCAATACTAAGTGCAATTGTATCTCTGTAACCTCTATTTTTTAATTCATTTAGGTTAGAATGAAACTCGTTAAGTTCTTTAATTTCACCATCGAGAAATCTATAATTAGGAAAACTTAAATAGTTTTCAACTTCTTTTGTATCTCCTTTAATAAATGCCTGAAGATAACCATCATATGCATCTAAGACTTCCTGCTTAAGAATTAACTTATTCATTCTGTATTTCCTCTAAGTTATCACCTCTCATTAAATCTAATACTTTAATTTTTCCAATTTTTGAAATAACCGCTCTAATTGTCATGCCTTCAGCAGGTGTTTTTGGTGGACAAAGAAAATCTGATATAGGTTCAATTGATCTAAATCTATTTCTTTCTTGCGGGTATTTATTAGTATGAAAAACTGGAATTGTTTCAGAGTCTAAATCAGCAAACTCACCTGGGTAATCAATTAAATTTATTACTGCTTTAGGCGGTGATTCAATATCAAAATTGTATTCACAATGCTCTGGTTGGATCATAAAAATGTTATTTTGATAAAAAACATGATCAATAGCAACACAAGAAAAACATTTCTTACAATATATTCTTGTTGATCTCGCATCCTTTCTTAATTGTGTTGCTGTCATATTTTCAATTCCTTCACAACTATGAATATCTGAGCGAAAGTAAACAGAATAAAGAATATCTTTTGGTTTTTTTCCTCCATTTTTTTCTGCACATCGTAGTCCTTGCCTACAATCTTCGCATGCACATAATAGCGAAAATTTTGGGGTTGGATCATTTAGAAAAATTTTACATGAACCACATAAGCATGAAATTTTATTTTTTTTATCCATAATTATAGTTTAATTAAAATAGATTTATTGAGTAAAGGGTAATTGATATTGTTTTCTCTATATTATCGTGGATTTAGTATTAGGTTTTGGTTATCATTTTAGAGGTAGTAATTCTTGATCATTAGCTATTAGACAATATATTAAAATAAATTAAAATTTGTCTGTTTTCATTTATTTAAATTTTAAATCTAAATCTTGTAATCCTTTTGAAACTTCTACCTCACAATTTCCTTCAAACCTTGTAACTTGACCGCCCATATCTTTTATTTGATTCCAAAATTTTTCCGATTTATTTTTTCTAACCACTTCCATTTCTTTTTTTGTTCTAAAAACATGAAATATTTCAACTTGATTTTCTGTTCTATCAACAAAACACCTAAACATTAACCCATTATTTTGAAAAAGATCATGACTCCAGTCTTTTAATGCAAGTATGATTGCTTTTTTTGCTAATTCATTTTGCACTTTAATTGTGACATTTACTGCAAACATCTGAACCTCTTTTATTTATTCTACATAGTCAGTGGTTAAATCATACTTTATTTTAAGTTTTAATTGAACTTCTCTCTTGTCTTGTCTTAACTAATCCTACTGATATTGTTTTGCCAGAAAGAGACTTAAATGCTTTCTTATAAATTTTCTACATTCTAAAACACATACAGTACAGAGCAAAAACCAACTTTTATCATGTGTTTCATATTTACAATTGTAGAGTTTTTTCGAAGGAAATTTGCATCTAGGGCAATAATGATATTTCATAATCAAAACATATCAATAGTTAAAATCTAACATATTAATAGACCTACTTGATGTTCTTTTAATATTTATTTTATTAAAATAATCTTCATGTTTTTTTTGAAAATTTTTTATTTCTTCTACACTTTTTTCAAATGCTTTTTTCATCTTTATATTCGAAGATTGAGGATAAGGCAAAACCTCCACCCTTATTCCAAACCTGATTAACTCTCCAACGCAGTAGTCCATATGTTTTTAATTTTTTATACATTTCATCTCCATGTTTTTCCATAAAATGTAGAAATGATTCCATTTCGATTTCAGTAGAAAAATCATTTAAAGTGTAACTGATTAGTTTTGCTTCAGACATATTTTAACTTGTCTCCATGATCATTAAATAATTAAGTCTAACCAAAATATATATTTGAGGTAAAGAATAATTGATATTTCTATTTGGGTATTATCGTGGTTTATGTATTAGGTTTTGCTTGTAATTTTGGGTAGAGTGAATGTTATTTTTGTAATAATATATTAAAAAAAATAATTCAGGATAATTTATAAATGATTACATCTATTGACCATATAGTTTTAACATCTAAAGACGTTGACAAAACTATTTTTTTTTATTGCGATATCCTAGGAATGAAACTTGAAGAAAATATTGACGAATACAAAGGTAAAAAAAGAATTTATTTAAAATTTGGAAGTCAAAAAATCAATGTTCATTCAGAAAAAAAACCTTTTATTCCTCATGCTAAAAATTCTATTTCAGGTGCAGTAGATGTTTGTTTTTTAAGTTCTTTACCAATAAAAGATTGGATGAAAGTTCTAAAGAAAAAAGAAATAGAAATAGAAATAGGACCTGTTCAAAGAGAAGGTGCAACGGGTAAATTAAATTCTATATATTTAAGAGATCCTGATATGAATTTAATAGAAATTTCAAACAAAATATAACAATTTGTGTTAAAATTGTTTTTATTAAATAGCAACATAAGTTATATGAAAAAAATCTTACTTATATTTATCTAGTTCTTTAACTAACTCTGGCATAGGAATAAGTTCATCCTGATCATCGCCTGATGAATGAACGACAACCCATATACAATCTTTTTTACTTTGATTAAAAGGAGTATGTGGTACATTTTCAGGAATAAATATTTGTTCACCTTTTTTAACTAATGTTTGTTTTTCTAATTTATTTCCGTGAAACAAAGTGCATTCACCTTCTAACAAATAAGCAATAGTTTCTATTTCTTTATGAATGTGAGGTATTGAGTGAACACCTGGTGGCATCGGCAAAACATTCATACATACCTTTTGAGAACCTGCTGTATCTCTTGAAACACCTGAATTATAGGTAACACCTTGGGCACCTAAATATGTCTCGCCTGGTTTGATTAACTTTACTCTTTTGCCCATTTAATTAAAATTCACATTTAGTTATTATTCATTTTAGTCAAAGTATACATCTCATGTTCAAGTCCAAGTTTAGGCGCTATTTCTGGTATTCTTTCTGACATTATCTTTTCCATTTTTTCTGGGTTAGTTATTGTTGCTTTTATCATTGCAGTGTTTTCATCAACTTTTCCAACTATATCGTCTTTCATAAATTGTTTTCTTAATTCTAAATCACCATCATATACAGATTTCCACTCATCATAAGTGCTAGTAAATTTTGCAACAAAAAAAATTTCCATTTTTTACTCCTTTAATATTCTTTTTAATACATTTTGTATTTATAATTTTTGATTTCAATAATCGTATCATCTTATTGAATGATAAATTATTCCTCCAGGACTAATAACTTTTCCATAATTGTGAAGTATATTACCAAATTCTTCAAAATAATCATTTTTCATAGCACTCTCTATATGACGTTGAACACTTTCTAATGAAGTAAATCTCTCATTTATTGTAAAAACTATATTTCCGGTTTCGCCTTTTGAAGGATCAGTTGGATCAACAAACTCAGGTGCTTTAGTAAAATAAGAATTTAATAGGTGTTTTTGTCCATCACTATCCTCTGAATAGAATTTCTCCATCCACGATGCGTGTTTTTTAAATATACCTTCAACTTCTTCCGCATTTTCTTTTGGAACTACATATCCTAAGTTAATACATCTTATTTCTTGT
>CACCSH010000013.1:0-47004 GCA_902548635.1 uncultured SAR116 cluster alpha proteobacterium | reverse complement strand
GTCAACTACTCCTGATCTTCGCGCTACTAGAGTTACACCTGAATCCTGAGCTACCGTGGCTTCTATACCAGTACCTACAAGAGGACTTTCAGATTTTACTAATGGAACTGCTTGTCTCATCATATTAGACCCCATTAAAGCTCTGTTTGCATCATCATTTTCTAAAAACGGTATTAAAGCAGAAGCAACAGAAACTAATTGTTTAGGTGAAACATCCATAAGATTAATATCACCTGGGTTAGCTAAACCAATATCCCCTCCTTTTCTGACAGGAAGTAGATCATCAGTAAAATTATCCGAACTATCTAATTCCGCATTAGCTTGTGCAATTGTAAACTTACCTTCTTCTATAGCAGAAACGTAAACAACATCTTTAGTCACTTTACCATTGTCTACTTTCCTGTAAGGTGTTTCAATAAAACCATATTGATTTATCTGAGCAAAAGTTGCCAAAGAATTTATTAGTCCAATATTGGGTCCTTCTGGTGTCTCAATAGGGCAAATCCTACCATAGTGTGTGGGATGGACATCTCTAACTTCAAACCCAGCTCTTTCTCTTGTAAGCCCACCTGGGCCAAGTGCAGAAACTCTTCTTTTATGTGTAATTTCTGAGAGAGGGTTGGTTTGATCCATAAATTGAGATAATTGGCTTGAACCAAAAAATTCTCTAAGCGATGCTGCAGCTGGCTTTGCATTAATAAGATCTTGGGGCATTAAATTTTCAATTTCATTTGCTGAGCTCATTCTTTCTTTAATTGCTCTTTCCATTCTTGAAAGACCTACCCGATATTGATTCTCTAATAACTCACCAACTGACCGTACCCTTCTATTACCTAAATGGTCTATATCGTCAATTTCTCCATGGCCATCTTTAAGAGAAATTAGTTCCTTTATAATTTCCAGAACATCAACTTTTCTCAAAACTCTTATACTGTCATCAACTTCTAGGTTTAAACGTGCTGACATTTTAACCCTACCTACTGCAGACAAATCATATCTTTCTTCGTCAAAGAATAAATTGTCAAATAAAATCTCAGCAGTTTCATGAGCAGGAGGTTCACCAGGTCTCATAACTCTATATATGTCAACTAATGCCTCTTCCCTAGAAGCATTTTTATCCAATGCCAATGTATTTCTTATCCAAGGCCCAACAGAAGAGCTGTCTATAGATAAGATATTCAAATTATGTAGATCATTTAACTTAAATAACTTTATAAGATCCTCGGTAACTTCATCACCAGCTTCTGCATAAACTTCACCAGTATTTTCATTTATAATATCCTCGGATATAAATTTTCCTATTATTTCTTCTTCTTTTACTTCTATTAATTTTAAACCATCTTCTACTAGAGATTTGATCTTTCTTTGAGTAATTTTATCGCCTGCTTTAGCAAGAATTTTATTCTTAGAAGCATCGATTAAGTCGAAGTTCAATCTTTGGCTCTTAAAATTATCTGCAAAGAATTCAGTGACCCATTTTTCTGCTTTTAATTGATATGTTTGTGATCTATAAAAATATTTTAAAATATCTTCTCTTGTCATACCGATAAGTTGAGTTCTGTCAGGCTCTACGCTTTTTTCATTACATTCTTTTAAATACTCTTCGGAATTATTGTTTAATAATGCCATTAAAAAAGTTGTACACGGTAATTTTCTTCTTCTATCAATCCTAACATTTAAAATATCTTTTGGATCAAATTCAAAATCTAACCAAGATCCTCTATAAGGAATTACCCTTGCAGCAAAAAGGAATTTACCAGATGCATGAGTTTTACCTTTATCATGATCAAAAAAGACCCCGGGAGATCGATGCATTTGTGAAACTATAACTCTTTCAGTTCCATTTACAACAAACGTTCCATTTGGAGTCATAAGAGGCATATCACCCATATAAACGTCTTGCTCTTTCATATCTCGAATTGATTTAGCACCAGTGTCAGCATCTACGTCCCATACTATTAATCTTAAAGTTAATCTGAGTGGAGAAGCAAAAGTTAAACCCCTTTGATGACATTCATCAACGTCATATTTAGGTTTTTCTAAAGTGTAAGAAACAAATTCTAACATCGACTTACCTGCAAAATCTTTAATTGGAAAAACCGAATTAAATACAGCCTGCAAACCTACATCAATTCTTTCATCAACTGGATCATACATCTGAAGAAACTGTTCGTAAGAATTTCTTTGAACTTCTATTAGGTTTGGCATCTCAGCTACTTCGCTAATTTTACCAAACGTTCTTCTAACTCTTCTTCTATTCATTAATGTACTTTGCTGAGCTGACATTTATTATCCTTTTAAAACTTAATTAGCCAATACGACCATATGAAATACATATTTATAAACAGACTTAAATAATTAAGCCTGTTTTTTTATTAAAGGTGGAAGACAAACTTATTTTACCTCAACGGAAGCACCAGCTTCTTCGAGTTTACCTTTAATTTCATTTGCTTCAGCCTCAGGAACCCCTTCTTTAACCATTGATGGAGCTGCCTCAACTAAATCTTTAGCTTCCTTCAAACCTAGCCCCGTTACCGCTCTCACTTCTTTGATAACGTTTATTTTCTTTTCACCAATTGCTGTTAACATCACATTAAATTCAGTTTTAGCTTCGGCTGAAGGAGCTGCTTCAGCACCACCTGCAGCAGCTACAGCAACAGGCGCTGATGCTGATACACCCCATTTATCCTCAAGAAGCTTAGCTAAGTCAGCTGCCTCTAGAACCGTTAATGAACTCAAATCTTCTGCAATTTTTTCTAAGTCTGCCATTTTTTTCTCCTAATAATATATTAATTGTTATTGTTGTGATTTTTGTGAAATTGTTCTTAAAACTTGTGAAGCCGGCTCCATTGTTAATCTTAAAATCTTTGAAGCTGGTGCTTGAAGCAAACCAACGATCTTACCTCTTAAATCAAATAGGCTTGGGAGCTTTGCAAGTGCTTCCACATCTATTTTTGAAAGTGGTTTACCTTCTAGACCTCCTCCAATTATAACTAGCTTTTCATTCTCTTTAGCAAAATCAACCAAAATCTTTGCGGCCATTACCGGATCTTTAGATGAACCAATCGCTGTCGGTCCTCTAAACATTTCATCCATATGCTGATACTTGGTATCTTTTAATGCTAATCGAGTAATTTTATTTTTTGTAACTTTAAAATAACAATTTTCATTACGCATTTTATTTCGGAGATCTGTACTCTCCGCGACCGTTAGACCAACACAATGAACGACAACTACTGAAGCAGCATCTTCGAATGTATTATGCAAAGTTTTGACTAGATCAGTTTTTTGTTTTTTATCCACCGATAAGCCTCCACGTTTTTGTCATAACAATATGTCATGACAGTTGTTGCATTCCAGGTAATAAATTACCCACGGCCCGTCCCTTTCTAATCAAGCAGATAACTGCTCTAATTGTCTATGTAGGATATTAAGAAAAATTTCCCCTACAGTCTTGGACAGGATCAGTCTAGTTAAAGACTGATAGAGAATAATTAAATTACTCTCTAAATAAATATATATGTTTAAACTATATATTTATATTTATACCAGCTCCCATTGTAGAGCTGATTGATATTTTCTTTATAAACGTGCCTTTTGCACCAGAAGGTCTAGATTTTTGAATAGATTCTATAAATGAATTAACATTCTCAACTAATTTATCTGAACCAAAGCTAATTTTTCCAACCCCTGCCTGTACTATACCAGTTTTTTCGGCCCTGTATTGAACTTGTCCTGATTTAGCTGCTTCAACTGCAACTTTTACATCTGCTGTAACTGTTCCCAATTTTGGATTAGGCATTAAACCTTTTGGACCCAAAACTTTTCCAATTCTACCAACCACCCCCATTAGATCAGGTGTTGCTATAATTCTATCATAATTTAAATTACCCTTTTGCATATCTTCTGCTAAGTCTTCTGCGCCAACAACATCTGCACCAGCTTCTTTAGCCTCAATTGCTTTCTGATCCCTTGCGAATACAGCAACTTTCATATTTTTACCATTACCATTCGGTAAAGATACAACACCTCGTACCATTTGGTCGGCGTGTCTTGGGTCAATACCTAAATTCATAGAAATCTCAATTGTTTCATCAAACTTTTCCCTTTTACTATCAACAAAAAAGTCAATTGCGTCTTTAACGGTAAAAGATTTGTTTTCTATATTTTTATATACATCAGTTAAAAATTTTCCCTTTTTCATTATTTACTCCAAAACCTCTAATCCCATTGATCTAGCAGAACCTCTAACCATTTCAATTGCCCCTTCAATATTAGCAGCGTTGAGATCTTTCATTTTACTTTCTGCAATTTCTCTAATTTGATCTATCTTAACTGACCCACCTACAGTTCTACCTGGCTCACTAGAACCTTTATCTTTACCCGCAGCTTTTTTAAGGTAAAAAGAAACTGGTGGTGTCTTTGTAATAAAACTAAAGCTCTTATCTGAAAATACTGTTATAACAACTGGTATAGGCATATTCTTTTCTAAGGAATCTGTTGATGCATTAAAGGCTTTACAAAATTCCATAATATTTACACCCCTTTGACCCAATGCAGGACCTACAGGAGGGGAAGGGTTAGCTGCTCCAGCTGGTATATTTAACTTTATGTATCCATCTATTTTCTTTGCCATTTTTTTCCTTCACAACAAATATTGTTGGTTGTATATTAATTATTATTAAATCTTCTCTACCTGACTATATTCAAGATCAACCGGAGTTGATCTACCAAAAATAGAAACGGCAACTTTTAATCTTGATTTATCCTCATCAATTTCTTCAACCAAACCATTAAAACTTTGAAATGGACCTTCAGATACCCTGACTTCTTCTCCGATTTCATATATAATACTAGATCTAGGTCTCTCAATACCTTCACTTATCTGATCAATTAGTCGCTTAGCTTCAGCTTGACTTATGGCAATAGGTTTGCCCTTACCACCTAGAAAACCAGTAACTTTTGACTGTGATTTAATTAGATGCCAGGATTGATCTGTCATTTCCATTTTAACTAAAATATAACCTGGAAAAAATTTCTTTTCAGATTGAATTTTACTGCCGCGTCTTACTTCTACCACCTCTTCTGTTGGGACTAAAACTTCTTCGATCAAATCTTGCATATTCTTAGAAATAACTTGCTCTTCAATACTTTGAGAAACTTTTTTTTCAGAACCAGAAAAAACATGAATAACATACCATTTTTTAGACATATTTGCCATCCAATTTCAAGATTAGAATTGAAAAAAGTTTAAACAATGTAATTAACCACCAAAACTTAATAAATACTGAACAACGTTTGAAAGCATAAGATCAACTAATAAGAAAAAAATAGAAGCTATTAATGCCATAACGAAAACACTTAATGATGCGAACATAGTTTCTCGTCTAGAAGCCCAAGTTATTCTGTTAATTTCTTGTCTTACCTGCCTAACAAATTGCGCGGGGTTTGTTTTAGCCATGAGAAGCCTTTCTTGCAAGAACAAAAATGTTTATTTACAATTTTTTTTTTTATAAGTCAAAGTCATTAATAATTTATCATCTATATAATTGGCAGGAGTGGAGGGGCTCGAACCCCCAGCCCCCGGTTTTGGAGACCGGTGCTCTACCAGTTGAGCTACACTCCTTTATTTGAATAATAAATCCTCATTACATTAACTACTAAATATTATCAGTTAAGACTGAATACTCGAAACAACCCCAGCACCAACTGTTCTTCCACCTTCTCTTATTGCAAATCTTAAACCTTCATCCATTGCAATTGGTGCAATTAACTCAACAGTTATTGCTATATTATCCCCAGGCATAACCATTTCTGTTCCTGATGGAAGCTCCACAGCCCCAGTTACGTCAGTAGTTCTAAAATAAAATTGTGGACGATAATTACTAAAAAAAGGTGTATGCCTTCCACCTTCATCTTTGGTTAATATGTAAGCCTCGCCTTTAAATTTTGAATACGGCTTGATTGAACCAGGTGCAGATAAAACTTGACCTCGTTCAACTTCTTCTCTTTTTGTACCTCTTAAAAGAACACCAACATTATCACCAGCTTCACCAGAATCTAATAACTTACGAAACATTTCAACACCAGTACATGTTGTCTTAGTTGTTTCCTTTATGCCAACAATCTCTATTTCTTCACCAACTTTCACAACACCTCTTTCTACACGACCTGTAACAACAGTTCCTCTTCCAGATATAGAAAAAACGTCTTCAATAGGCATTAAAAAAGGCTTATCTTTATCACGAGCTGGTTGAGGAATATAAGTATCAACAGCAGTCATTAATTCTGTAATCGAATTCAGACCAATAGCTTCATCACGATTCTCTAGAGCCGCTAGTGCACTTCCTTTTATAATAGGAATGTCGTCACCAGGAAAATCATAACTACTTAAGAGTTCACGAATTTCTAATTCCACTAGTTCTAATAATTCTTCATCATCAACTTGATCAACTTTATTCATGTAAACTACTAATGAAGGAACACCTACCTGACGCGCTAAAAGTATATGTTCTTTAGTTTGAGGCATAGGACCATCAGCAGCATTCACAACTAAAATAGCGCCATCCATTTGAGCCGCGCCGGTGATCATGTTCTTGACATAGTCAGCGTGACCTGGACAGTCAACATGAGCATAATGACGATTTTCAGTAGAATATTCAACATGAGCAGTAGATATAGTTATACCCCTCTCTCTTTCTTCAGGCGCTTTATCAATTTGGTCATAAGCAGAAAAGTCAGCACGACCAGCATCAGCCATAACTTTTGTAATCGCTGCAGTTAAAGTAGTTTTTCCATGATCAACGTGGCCTATTGTACCAATATTAACGTGTGGTTTACTACGATCAAATTTTTCTTTAGACATCTTATATGACCTTTCTTTATATAATTGTTTTAAAAATAAAAATGGTGGTGGGGGTAGGATTCGAACCTACGTACGCTACGCGGGCAGATTTACAGTCTGCTGCCTTTAACCACTCGGCCACCCCACCAAATTTTTAAATGATTTCTTTTCTATTAATTTTAAAAAATACCCTGTTAAATTAATTAATTATGGTAAGTTTATATACACAAGCATTGCGAAATATAAAAGCTTTATTTCAATGTCAATAAAAAAACATATAAAAACCAATTTACTTTAGATAAAAAAATGAAAAGAAATTTTACAAGATCAAAAAAAAATGAAAAATTTCTATTTTTTAAAAACAAAAATGTTATGAAAGAAAGTAAAAATGTAATTCTGAAAAACGATTTAAATCTGAAGCCCAATCAATTAATTATATCTGGTAATCATGCAGTACTTTCAGCTTTGCAAAACACACAAAGAAAATCATTTTATCTTATTTCCACAAAAGATCATCACTTAAAATGGGAAAAAAGTATCAAAGATTTAGGACTTACAACTAAAATAAAAATAAAAACCAAAGAACAACTTGATATAATCAATGATTTTAAACCCCATCAAAATGTAATTTTAATCGCAGAGCCTCTTAAAAGAATTTCATTAGATGAGTTTTTAATTGAAAATCAATATGAGTCTGGACAACCCATAAGAATTATAATTTTAGATCAAGTATCCGATCCCCAAAATGTTGGTGCTATAATTAGGTCAGCTTTTGCTTTTAAAATGGATGCATTGGCATTATCCCAAACAAATAGTCCAGTAGAGTCTACTAGCATGTCAAAAGCTTCTTCAGGTACAATTGAAAAATTAAAAATTATTGAATTATCTAATATGTCAAGGGCAATAAGAAAACTTCAAGATGCAAATTTTCATGTCTATGGTTTAGCTAATGGTGGAAATGGAAGTGTTTTTGATCTTGAAAAAGAAGTTGGGAACGTTGCTGTTATTGTTGGCTCAGAGGGAAAAGGCTTAAGAAGATTAACAAAGGAAAAAGTTGATCAACTGTTAGAAATACCAATTAATCCTGACAGCGAGTCATTAAATGTTTCAAATGCTGCTTCAATATCTATGTTTCAATTACAAAAAAATATAATAAAAAATTAAATAAGTTCTTGTCTATAAAATAAATATCTATTATTGGTTTGTTCAGTGCCGGCTTAGCTCAGCTGGTAGAGCAGTTGATTTGTAATCATCAGGTCGGGAGTTCGAGTCCCCCAGCCGGCACCATATTTTATTAAACAATTTCTAATAATTTTTTCTTCGAATTTGACTTGTATATATAATCTTCAACTTTAAGATTTTCTAAATATTCTTCTGCACTATTCATTAACTTCTCGCCTTTTAAAAAATGATTCAGTAAATGTTTTTGAAATTGAAAAACGCTATCTCCTGCAAACCCTTTTTTAAACCATTTATAATTTACTTGTTTTTCGATGTTATCACCAAATTTTCTTTTGAAAATTTCTCCATTTCCATTTAATCTTAAAGAACCCATAGAACCTTCAATAAGCATTTCACCGATCGTTAGTCTTCGGTCTATCGCAATGTGATCAGATAGTCTATTACCGTCGAATAAACCTTTTATTCCATTTTTAAATTCAAAAAAAACGATTCCTGCATCTTCTCCATTTATATTAGTGTTTAGTCTAGACAAATTAGCAAAAACACTTTTTATATCACCAAATAAGAACCTAAAAACATCAATTAAATGAATAGCTGTTTCATGTATTAAAAATCGTTCCATTTTTTGAAAATAAGGTTGCCTTTCTAAATAGGCTTTTTCACCTTGCCCGTCGCCAGGGCGCATCCTAAAACTAACTTGATATAAATCACCTAGTAATGAAGTTTTTAGAATTTCATCAATTTTAATATACCATGGTTGAAATCTAAAATTTTCATGAACTGCTATTTTTACTTTTTTTCTTTTTGTAAAACTTATTGCTTCTTTAGCTTCTTTAATAGAAGTGGTAAAAGGCTTTTGGCAAATGATATCAACTTTGTTTCTTGCCGCAATTTTAATAAATTTAAGATGATTTAAAGGTGGAACAATTATATCAACAAGTTCTGGTTTAGTAGTTTTTATCATAGTTTCAAAATCAGAAAAAACCTCACAATTTTGAAACTGTTTAGAATATTTAATGGCCTCATTTTCATTCAATGAACATATTCCTACCAGATTTACATTTAATCTTTTCCAAGCATTAAAGTGAAATTGACTAAAGTAACCTGTTCCAACAACTGCTAATCTAATACTTTTTTTCATTGAATTTGACTTTGACTAATTCTTTAATTTTTATACTTCATTGCAATATGAGGAATTCCATCTTCATAAAATGTATTACCATAGGAAATGAAATTAAGACTTTTATAAAAATCTTCCACTGCGACTTGACTATGTAAAATTATTAAGTTGTCTTTTTTATTAATTAAATATGTCTCTATTATTTTATTAATCAGCAAGGATCCTACTTTCAGCCTCCTAAATTCAGGTAAAACTGCTACCCTTTCTATCTTAAAAGTATTTTCAGTTTTTGGACGAACTCTAGCGGTCGCATTAAAAATTTTATCTTTGCTAATTAAAAAATGTTCACATAAATGATCTAGATTATCAAACTCAATTTTTTCAGAAATTTTTTGTTCCTCACAAAAAACTTTTTTTCTAATTTTGTAAGAAATATCTAAGTCTTCAGGTGAAGTTATTTTTAAAAATCTATATGTTTTCATGTCTAAATTTTCTTAAATTAATTTAAAAATAAAACTGCTACTACAAAGGTAAAGTACTACCGTCATAGTTAAAAAATTTTCCTGTATCTTCCTTCTTCAAATTTAAGAAGTGTTTTAGTAAACCTGTAGCACTCTCTTCTGGTGATATATCAGCTAAATTTCCTCCCATGTCTGTTCTGACCCAACCAGGATGATAAGATGTTACAACAATGTTTTCATTAATAAATTGATTGGATATAGTTCTCATTAAGTTATTAGCTGCTGCTTTAGAAGCTCTATAAATTGCTGCATTAGATGAAGTATGAGTTTGGCTACCCATTATTGAGGAAATGATAGCTACTTTGGATCCATCAATTTTGTTTAAGTTATTATATAGATTTCTGATAGTTAGAAAAGGTCCTGCAACATTTACCATCATGACATCTAAAATGTTTTTTTCATTATGCTCTTTACTAAAAATATCACCCTTCCCATTATTAACGCCTGCATTACAAACAAGTAAATCAATTGGATTCTTAAACTCTTTAGCAGCTTTTAAAATACTTTGTGTATTTGTAACATCCATTTTAATTGTATTTAAATCTGGATATTCATCAGCAAGTTTTTTTAATTCAATGGAATTATCTAAATCTCGGCAACATGCCTCAACCCTAATTTTTTTTGTAAGTGCTAATTTTGTTAAAGCTAAACCTATTCCTCTATTAGCTCCCGTAATAAGAATTGTTTTAATGATAAAATCTCCTTAAAAGAATAAGTCTGATAAATTAATATTCTATTTTTTTGGTCTTTATATAATTTCGCCAAGCAGCAAAAATACCACTAGCTACAACTATACTTCCACCTAGAAAAATTGACAAAGTAACTTTATCATTAAAAATATATATTCCTATGATAGATGCAAAAAATAATTGGAAATATGTGAATGGTTGCAAAACACTTGCTTCCGCATTTTCATACGCTTTTATTAATAAAAAGTGACCAACAGTGCTGAGGATACATAATAAAGCCATCAAGGTCCAATCTTTAAAAAATATTGGCTCCCAAAAAAATGGTCCTATAATCGACATTACTGCACAACCTACCATGGCAACCCAAAAAAAACTTGTTTCAGAAGTGTCTGTTTCAGAAACTTTTCTGGTTAAAATAGTGTAAAAACCTAATACAAAAGCTCCCGCTACAGGAAGTAAAGCATCGAAACTTATTATAAAATCTCCAGGGTTTAAAATAATTAAAACACCAATGAAACCAAATAAAACTGCCATCCATCTTTGAATCCCTATTTTTTCTTTCAATATTGGCCCCGAAAACGCAACAACTATTAGAGGAAAGGAGGATAATATTGAATGAGTTTGAACCAGACCTAACGTCGTGAAGGAGTAAACTCCGATTAGTATGGCCAAAATTAGTAATATTCCTCTTATAAATTGTATATATGGCTGTTTAGTAATTATAACTTTTTTAAGGCCATTTTTTTTTCTTAAACTGATTGAAATAACAAGTATTGCTAAAACCCAACTTCTAATCATATTAATAACAAAAACATTGTATGTTTCTGCTAAATATCTTGATACTCCGTCCATTGTAGCAAAAAATAAAGTAGCGAGTATTATTAATAAAATTCCATTTTTAACGTTATTAATCAAAACGAGTTAATTCCTAAAGTTATTTTATGTCTGAATAAAAAAGCAATTGTTAACTTATGAATTATACTTTTTATTTAGTTGTGTTTACATATAAATTTTATTATTGACGATTAACATATAATTTTATTTACAAGAGAAATATATGAGCAATAATTTAAAACCACTAGGCTTTGTTGGCATCGGATTAATGGGAAACTGTCTTGTAAAACGTTTAATAGAAAAAGAATTTACTGTTAATATTTATGATAAAAATAAAAATAACCTAAAAAATTTGACGAATAAAAAAAGAATTTCGTTATCGACAAGTCCAGCTAAATTATCTCAAGATTGTGAGATAATATTTATATGTGTAGATAAAACAGAAAGTGTAGAGGATGTAGTTTTTAAGGAAAGTGGAATAATTAAAAATGCTTCTAAAACCACAATTTTAGTGGACTTATCTACAACCTTAGCCAACAAAACAGTAAACTTTTCAAATAAATTAAGCACTCAAAAAGGAGCATCATGGATTGATGCTCCTATGTCTGGAGGACCAGAGAAAGCTCTAGATGGTAGCTTAGCTTTAATGATCGGTGGAGAAAAAAGGATTGTTAAAAAAGTATCACCAATCCTAAAAAATATTTCGTCTAATTTTACTTACTTTGGGCCAACTGGATCAGGGCAAATCGTAAAAATGATAAATCAAATCTTAGTCCTCAATAATTACACAATTTTAGCAGAGGCATTGTCATTTGCCGAGGCTTGGGGGATTGATGCAAAAAAAATTCCAGATGCACTACGAGACGGTCATGCGGGTTCAAATTTGTTAAAACATTTATTTCCAAGAATGATAAATAGAGATTTTAAACCACAAGGTTATACGTCTCAAATTCTTAAAGATTTAACTATGGTCTCAGAACTTGGAGATAAAAAAAACATACCTCTTCCAATGACAAATCTAACTAAACAATTATTTACAATATTATCTGAAAATTCGAAGGAAAATTTAGACGGGACATCTATTATAAAATTATTTAACAAAGATGATAAATTTTAAAGGAATAATAAATTGAAAAATTTACCTATTATTGATGCTCATCAACATTTTTGGGACTTAAGCCTTAAAAAAAATCTTTGGTTAGATAAAAATAACCAAATACCTTTTAGATATGGTGATTACAGCTCAATTTGTAAAAACTTTATGCTAGCTGACTACAAAAAAGTTAGTAAAAATCACAACATAGTTAAAACTATTCATATGGAAACTGAGTGGGACCCCAAAGATCCTGTGGGAGAAACAAAATGGCTTCAAGAATTATTCGATATTTCAGGCTTTCCAAATGCTTTAGTTGGACAAGCTTGGTTTGATAGAGAAGATATTGAATTAGTTTTAAAAGGTCATACACAATTCCCTTTGATTAGAAGCATAAGGCATAAACCAAAGTCTTCACTATCTCCGGATATTAAAACATTTAATTCAAAGGGAACTCTTAATGATCCATTTTTTAGAAAGGGATATTCTTTACTTAAAAAATACAAACTTAATTTTGATCTTCAAACACCTTGGTGGCATTTAGACGAGGCTACAAAATTAGCAAAAGATTTTCCAGATACAATTATTATTTTGAACCACACTGGTCTTCCTGCTGATAGATCGAAGGAAGGCCTGAGTAATTGGAAAGCTAACTTAGAGAATTTTGCTGAACAACCTAATACTGCAATCAAAATATCTGGCATTTGTGTTCCTGGTAAACAATGGACAGTCAAACTCAATAAAAGTATTATTCTGGATGCTATTAATATTTTTGGATATCAAAGATGTATGTTTGCATCTAATTTTCCAGTAGATGGGGTTTTAGCGAGCTTTGACGACATATATTATGGTTTTAAGGAAATAACTTCCGAAATGAGTGATGATAAAATTAAATGTTTATTTCATGATAATGCCATAAAATATTATAACCCATTGTGAAATATTTTAATAGAAGTTAAACACCTTTAAAATTGGCTTGTCTTTTTTCCATAAATGCTCTCCTTCCTTCTTTATAATCTTCACTGTCAAAACATGCGGACGCAAGTTGCTCACATATTGAAAGGTCTCTTTGATCAGGGTTTTTTAAGATTTCCACGCCAATTTGTTTCATAGCTTTGATAGTTAAGGGAGCATTTTTAGATATAGTAAGAGCATAATCTTTTACAAAAGTTTCTATGTCATCTTCACTAATTAATTTTTGAATTAACCCACATGTCAAGGCCTCTTCTGCAGAAATTTTATCTGCTGTAAACATGAAATGTTTAGCCATTCCCGGCCCCATAACATCAAATAATCTTTTTATTGAAGAAAAAGGGTAACCTAAAGATAATTTTGCTGCTGGCATTGCAAATTTAGATTTCTCAGAACATATCCTTATATCACAACATACAGCCAAATTCAGACCACCACCTATGCAATACCCGTTAATCATTGCAATAGTTGGCTTTGGAAATGTTTCAAGGTTCTCATACACTTTTTGTGTTCTTTTATTATAACTTAAAACAGCTTCCTTAGAACTTCTCTCTTTGTCAAATTTAGAAATATCTGCTCCAGAAACAAATGACTTTCCACCTGCCCCGTTTAATACTATCACTCTTACTGTATTATCACTTCTAAAATCATCAAGTATTCTCTCCAATGCATCCCACATTTCAATTGACACAGCATTATGTTTTTCTGGGTTATTAAACGTAATATAACCAACACCATTTTCAATTCTTGATAACATTTTATTAGTTGTCATAATTACCTCACTTATTTCAAATAATATTTTTTGATTTTAACTCATCAAGTTCTTCACTGCTATAACCTAAATCTAACAAAACATCTTCATTATGCTCACCTTTTTCAGGAGGCCTTTGTTTCATTATGCTAGGCGAACGAGACAAGTTAAAAGGTTGGCCTACTAGATGAGTCTGTCCAAATGGTATAGTATCAATGGATTGGGCAATGCCCAAATGCTTAACCTGTGGGTCGTCAAATACTTTATCTATAGAATTTATAGGACCACATGGTACCCCAACTTTTTCTAATTTCTCAACCCACTCATCTGAGGTTTTAGTGATAGTAACCTCCTCAATAAGCTTGTTTAAGTAATCTCTATTCTTAAGACGTTCTTTGGCATTTTTAAATTCATCCATTTCAAGCCATTCTCCTTTATCTACAGCCTCTACAAAACGTTTCCAAATTGTTTCACCTGCAACTGCTAGATTAATTGATCCATCAGATGTTTTGAATACTCCCGTGGGTACACTAGTTGGATGATTATTACCAGCTTGGCCTGCAACATGATTTTCGCTTAACCAACGTGCAGCTTGAAAATCAAGCATAAAAATCTGTGCTTGTAATAAAGATGTATTTACCCATTGACCTAACCCAGACTTTTCTCTCTCTAGAAGAGCAGTTTGTATTCCCATTGCACAAAACAACCCTGCTGTAAGGTCTGCTACTGGAATGCCTACTCTCATCGGACCTTCACCTGGAGCACCAGTTATACTCATTAATCCTCCCATACCCTGAGCAATTTGATCAAATCCTGGTCTTTTAGCATAAGGACCATCTTGTCCAAAACCAGATATGCTTGCTAAAATAATTTTTGGATTTCGTGACTTTAAGCTTTCATAGTCGACACCTAATCTTTCTTTAACATCAGGACGAAAGTTTTCAACAACTACATCAGAGGTTTCAACAATCTTCATCAAAATTTCAATCGCCTCTGGTTGTTTTAAGTTTAAAGTAATGCTTCGTTTATTACGATGTAAGTTTTGAAAATCTGACGTGTGTCGAGATGCTCCTAGTGCACCATCGGGCTCAACACTTTCTGGAGCTTCTACTTTTATTACATCTGCTCCCCAGTCTGCCAACTGCCTTACAGCAGTCGGACCAGATCTTACTCTTGTAAGATCAATAACCCTAATATGTGATAAAGCATTTGAGGCAGGTAGATGAGCCATAAATATTTTCCCCTTTTTTGTTTTTAAAAAACTTACGCAAATTATATCTCAAAGATATGAACTATATCAACAAATTGCTTGTTTAAAAGTCAAAAAAAAATTATTACTTTTTTCAAGTTTAATAAGAAAGAAAAACGACAGTGAAAAAATTTGATTTCAAAAAACATCAAAAAGATTTGTCAAAAATAGAAAGCAAGTCTGAAAAACTCTTTATTAAATCAAGAGACTCAAATGTGTGTTGGAGAATATGGGGTAAGGGTAATCCTATAATCTTTTTACATGGTGGTTACGGAAGTTGGGCGCATTGGATTAAGCAAGCACTTCCGTTTTCAAAAAATCATAAGGTACTCATTCCAGATATGCCTGGGTTTGGTGAATCTGATGATTTAAGTCTTCCACATAACCCCAAAAAAATTGCGTCTAATTTAGCTGATACACTTGAAGCGTTAATTTCACCACACAATAATACAATAATATGTGGGTTTTCCTTTGGAGGCCTCATATCAGGTCATTTGTCATATGAATTAATCCAAAGAAAATTTATACCTAAAAAATTAATATTAATTGGTCCCGGTGGGCTAGGTGCCAAAAGAGGTGATATGAAGACAATGATAGCTAGACATTCTAAGATGTCTGAGGAAGAAATTTATGGTGCCCACAAAACAAATCTTGAAATTTTAATGATACATGATTCTAAAAAAATTGATGATTTTTCAGTTCATATTCAAAAGCAAAATACAGATGCCCATAGGATTAAAAGTCGTCCAATATCTGCAACAGATACCTTAGCTAAGATTTTAGAAAAACAAGATGTCCCACTTTATGTCATATGGGGAGAAAAAGATGCTAGCGTTGGAGTCTATCTTGAGGATAGAATGGCTATTTTAAGAAAAGTTAACAAAAATGTGCGCTTTCATGTGGAATACAATATTGGACATTGGATAATGTACGAAAACGAAAAAAAATTTAATAAACTTTTAGAAGATATTATTCAAGACTGAAGCCGTGATTTTTTAACCATTTTTTAAAGTCTTTTCTCTCAGCTACAGAAAGTTGCCTGCTAATATTATCTGACCAAGTCCCTTTTTTTGCTACACCATAAATATCTATATGTCTCTGCTTGTTTCTTTCTATAGGAGCTACTTTAAATACTCTTTCATCATATTGATTAATTTTATTCATTAAGTTTTTTTCATTGTATGTATTATAATGAGTTACTATATCTTGTGGCAACCTTATAGATACTGGTGACTTTTCATCTGGCCAACCTAAAGCAAGTCCAGCAATTGGAAAAACACCTTTAGGTAATTTGCAAAGATTTTTTACTTCTTCAATTATATTTCTAATCATGCTTATTGGGCATATGCCTAAACCAATTGACTCAGAAGCACTTATCATAGACTGCATTGAAAGAGCTGAGTCTATAACACCATTCATAAACGTATCTACATTATTATTTTTATGATTATATCCCTTATAATTTGTAATTTTAATATTTCTTCTGATGTCAGCAAGGAATAAAAGGAAAACTGGTGCAGTAAGTGCCCATTTTGTATCACCAATCAATTTTGAAATTTCATTTTTTAAGGATTGGTTCTGTATTACCATAATTGAGTATTGCTGGAGATTTGACTTAGACGGGGCTGATTGAGCAGCTGTCAAAAGTAGTGTTAAAAGTTCTTTAGAAATATTTTTTTTTGAAAATTTTCTTACACTAGCTCTAGATATAATAGAATTGATTAAAGGTGTAATATCAATTTTGGAAAAGTTTTGATCAGTTTTTTTTCCATACCTATTTTGATATAAGTTTGATACATCAATCATTAACTATACTTTCATTAAAATTTTGTTTAAGTTTATAATACAATGGTTACCAGAAATTTATTAGGATTTTTTTGATATGTTAGATCTAAAAGATAAAATTGCCATTGTATCAGGATGTGGATCCATTGGAGATGGTTTTGGAAATGGTAGGGCAATCGCAACTCTTTTAGCACGCCAGGGTGCAAAAGTTATTGGAACTGATATTAATGAGGAAGCAGGCAACAATACGTCCGATTTTATTAAACAAGAAGGTAATGATTTTACTTTTTATAAAGTGAATATGACTAATGAAAGTGATGTAGAAGAATTTTTTAATAAAGCTGAAACACAAAATAAAAAAATTGATATTTTAGTTAATGTTGTTGGTCAATCTGAACCTGGAGGACCCGTTGAGATAGATACAAGCACATGGCAACAGCAATTTATGTTAAATATAAATACTGCTTATTTTTGTATTAAATGTGCAATTCCAATTATGGAAAAAAACTCAGGGGGTTCAATTGTTAATATTTCCTCAGTTGCAGCACTTAGGTATGTGGGTAAACCTCAAGTTGCCTATAGCGCCTCAAAAGCCGCACTTATACAGATGACTAAAACCACTGCAGTAATTGAAGCGAAAAAGAATATTCGACTAAACTGCGTTGTTCCAGGTTTGATGTATACCCCTCTAGTAGACCGATTGGCACAAAAATATGCAGGTGGTGACTATGAAGGATTTGTTAAACATAGGCATGATCAAGTTCCAATGGGAAGAATGGGTGAATCATGGGATGTTGCCAATGCTGTATTATTTTTATGTTCTGACGAAGCAAAATATATTACTGGAACTGAGCTAATAGTTGATGGAGGGCTTGTTGCGTCGACACCTTAAGATAATTTAAAAATATTAATTTTGTTTCAACAAAACTTCTACATTAGGTTTAATGATGTATTTAAAAATTCAAAAACGTACCAGCCAACTTTTATCTAAAGGTAATGTGGCAGACAAGCCTAGTCAGTATGTTGATATGATTTTATTTATACTTATAGTTTTAAACATTGCTGCTGTGTGTTTAGAATCTGTGAAACATATTGGAAATGAATATAAAGTAGCTTTCAACGCATTTGAGTTTTTTTCGGTTGTAATTTTCAGCATTGAATATGTATTAAGGGTTTGGTCTGCTCCTGCAAGAAATGACCTAGGTAATTCAACTAATATTATAAAAAGAATGAAATATATATTTAGTTTTACAGGCTTAATAGATTTTTTAGCAATTATACCTTCTATTTTACCATACTTTTTTGGAGGCTTGGATCTTAGGTGGCTTAGGGTATTAAGATTATTAAGATTATTGAAAATATCTAATTATAGTTCAGCACTTGAGGATTTTTTTTCTGCAATTAAAGCAGATTGGAGATCTTTTAGTGCCGCGTTATATTTAATGGTAATTGCATTATTCTTATCAAGTGCACTGATGTATATTGCAGAACATGATAGCCAGCCAGAAAAGTTTAGCTCAATTCCAGAAACAATGTGGTGGGGACTTATAACTTTAACAACTGTTGGTTATGGGGATGTATCACCAGTTACTCCGCTAGGAAAAATAATTGGAGCTTTTACAGCAATAATGGGAGTTTGTACTGTAGCTCTTTTAACCGGTATAGTTGCTTCTGCATTTGCTAATCAAAGAGCCCAAAAAGCTGCAATTTTGGAAGCCGAAATAAGTCAAGCTTTAAGTGATGGTGTAATAAGTGACGATGAAGCTCAGAAAATTGAAAAGTTAAGAAAAGAACTTAATTTATCACCAGAGCATTCAAAGTCACTTGTTGATATACTTTCAGAAAAAAAATAATTTTTACATCTATAATCTTCTTGCATATTGAGGAGGAACATCTATGGGGTGATTTAAAATTTTTGCAGCGTCCCAAACCCATCTGGGATTGGAAAGAAATGCTCTTGCCATTGCAACCATATCGGCATCTTTATTAATGATAATGTCATTAGCTTTTTTGGGATCTGAAATCATTCCTACTGCTCTTATGATCATATTAGTATTATCTTTAATCATTTTAGCCAAATGAACCTGGTAGTGAGATCCAATTGGTATTTGAGGATTAGGAGTGTTTCCACCACTTGACACACAAACATAATGGCAACCTATTTTTTCTAGTTCTTGAGCAAATTTTATGGCGTCACTCTCAATTATTCCATCTTTTTCCCATTCTGTTCCCGTTATTCTCATTCCTAAGGGAAAATCTTTTGGCAAAACATTTTTAATTGCAGCAAAAACCTCTAACGGAAATCTCATTCTGTTCTCAAGATTACCTCCATATTTATCCTCACGCTTATTTGAGATTTGAGATAAGAATTGATGGAAGAGATAACCATGCGTACCATGAATTTCAATCAGATCAAAACCAATTTTTACTGATCTAATTGAAGCTTCAACAAATTTATCTTTTAATTTTTGCATATCTTTTTGACTAAGCAATTGAGGTACATGCCAGCCAATATCAAATGGAACGGGTGAAGCGCCCTTTGTGATCCAAGGATCCTCTTCATAAGTTAAACTTTTTCTTCCCTCCCAAGGTCTTTGTGTTGAAGCTTTTCTTCCTGCATGAGCTAATTGTATACCAAAAGATGTATTTGTAGGTGCAACAGACCTTGCTTGCTCTAGAGTTTTTTTAATAGAAGATTCACATAAATCATTATATATACCTACACAATTATGAGTTATTCTTCCTACTCTTTCAACTGCAGTAGCTTCAACCATAATCAAACCAGCAGCTGAATAACCTAATTGCATTAAATGTTGAGTATGCCAGTCAGTCATTACACCATCTACAGCTGAATATTGACACATTGGAGCCACTGCAATTCTATTTGAAATTTTCAATCTGCCTATTTGAACTGGCGAAAAAATCATGATTATCCTTTTCTTACATTATTTAATTAAATTTATTAATCCAATTATCAACCAATCTTCTGGCGATAGAGTCAACCCTAGGTAACTTAAACCCCCCATTAATTGAAGGATGTTGTAAAGTCTTTAATTCTTCTATTGAAAACCAATGGGCATCTTCTATTTCATTATAATCAATGTTCATCTTTTCACTAGTAGCCTCAGCGAAAAAACCTAACATTAATGAGGCAGGAAAAGGCCACGGTTGTGAATCAAAATATTTTATATTCCTAACTTTTACTCCAACTTCTTCAAATACTTCTCTTTCAAGGGCTTGTTCAAGACTTTCTCCAGGTTCAACAAAGCCGGCAAGGGTACTGTACATACCTTCGGGAAATCTAGGAGATCTTCCCAATAAAATCTTATCCTTAAAGGAAATTAGGGTGATGATAGCTGGATCAGTTCTTGGAAAGTGACTTTTACCACATTTATCATTAGAACAAATTTTTACAAAACCACCCTCTCTAGACTTGTTTTTAAATCCACATGAGCCACAAAATTGATGAGTATTATGCCAAAAAAACATCCCATTGGTTAGCGCTAAAAAAGAGGCATCTATGTCATTCAATGAGGGTCCGTATTTTCTAAGATCCTCAACAATCACTTCATTTTCCTTTAACCATAGATCCAAATTAAGGTTTTGTTTACTTAAATCTAAACCTACATAATTAGTATCATTAGCCACACCCAAAAAAATTGGATTTTTAATTTCTTTCGGAAAAAAAAATTTTATCTGATTGTTATTTAATTTTAATGCCTCAATATTTTCATTTATTTCTTTAAAAAAATTTTTTCCATTAAAATAAGGAATAAATTTTGTATTTTCATCAACCATAATTTTTTCAATTTGTTTCTTGTTATTTCTATAATCTCCCTGACGATTTATTTCAGAACTAGTGTAAAATGGTTGTTGCATTGTATTACCTCAAAATATGACATTATTATTTCAACAATATAGCTTTATAAACTGATTCTCTTAAATAAATATACGTAAAATCAGATGAAAAAAAATAAGAATAAAAACCCATATTTTTCAATTAGTTATATTTTTATGTTGCTGATAAGAATAGTAAAAGGGAAAGTTAAATATCAAAAAGGAAATTATTATGATAAAAATAAGTCGTATATCTTCACCTCTTAAAGACAAGGTTAAAAACCTAGAAACCTGTTCACAACTTGACGGGGATGGAGTTTTTGAGGGTAAATATAATACTTCTGGCTCTATTCTGATTAGAAATAAGTTTATAGGTGAACTTTCAGCTGATCAAATAATAGTTGACGAAAAAGGCATTATTGAAGGTACTATAAAATCGACTGAGCTTATTGTAAGTGGGAATGTCAGTGGTAAAATTAACTCTGATAGTATTGTTATAATGGAAAATGGAGCAATATCAGGTGATATAGTTTATAAGCAAATTGCTGTATTTGAGGGTGGTGTCATAAACGTTGCCGGTATGAAGCAGGCAGAACAAAAAGAAGAAAAAGTTGTTGAAATAATGCACAAAGTAGCTGATTAGTTACTTAAGTTTTAACTACAAACTCTAGGCCTGCCATTGATCCTACATAGAAATTTGGTTTTGTCTTTTTCAGTTTTATTATAGTACCTGAAACTTCTACATCAATACCATTTGGATAAATTCTAATGATTTTACCGTCATTTTGAGTATCGTGGTCGGTACAATCAACCTTTACCTTTTGATCTAAATGCATAATTTACCTCCTTTTAACTTTAAACAGAATATTTTTTTAAATCGTCTAATTTTACCAATGAAAGAGTGGCTATATTAGTTGATTTTAATATTACTTTAGGAGCTTTACCTGCTTCAAACGCTTCTTGCCACCTTGAGGCACAAAGACACCAACTGTCACCCTCGGTTAATCCTTTAAAATTATATTCAGGTATCGGTGTGCTTAGATCATTACCAACAGATTTTGAAAAAGATAAAAAGTTTTTTGTCATTATACAACAAACTGTATGAAGTCCTAAATCATCTGGGCCTGTGTTACAACAGTTATCTCTGTAAAACCCAGTAGTAATATCAGATCTGTCATTTGAAAGCTTGCAAGGCTCAAGATCATTTCCAAGAACATTTAATTGCTTATTATTTCCACCACCATTAGAAAAACCATCCATTATTAACTCTCCAATTTTATTAATTCGTTTGAACTATTTTCAATGATAGTTTCTAATTTTTTTAAAAATTCTATTTTTGACAAACCTGGTTGTATCTCAGGAAGAATTTTTATAGTAATAGATTTTGATTTAAGCCTACTAGGGTATTTGATAAAACTATTTTTAGGCCATAACAAACCAGCATTATGAGCAACTGGAACTACTGAAACTTTAGTTTGAGAGTATAAAAAAAACACTCCAGGAAGATATGGTTTTTCCTTAGTGGAAACGCCAGGTGACACCCTAGTTCCTTGGGGAAAAATCATCATTGATCGTTTTTCTTTTACTGCTCGCTTAGCATTTCTTCCCATTTTTTTTAATGCGTTTATACCTTGATCTCTTGTGATTGGAATAGCCCCAGATCTTAAAAAATATAAACCAATTACAGGTAAAAAAATCAAAGCTTTTTTTAAAACTATTGATGGCATTGAGAAAAGGTCCGTACAAAAAACAGTTTCCCAAGCAGATTGGTGCTTTATAGCATATATAACAACTTTATTTTTTGAAGGAATTTTACCAATTACTCTGACATCAGTATTTAGCCACCATTTCATTCCTTTAGTCATTATAAGACACCAAATCTTATTAACAAAAATAACAACTGGTCTTGGAAATAAAAGACATGGCAAACATATCGTGACTAAAATACTAGTCCCAATGTAAAATTGAATGTTAAATAAAAAAGATTTTAAAAGATTCATGTTACTTTATCAAAAGCTCTAAAATTATATTTTAGAAAGAGTGAAATAGTGTTTACCAGTTTCTAAACTTTTTATTGAAATATAATATCCTTCATTTTCAGAAAAATGCGAGAAATCAATCGGACTAGCAGGATCATCTGAAATAAATACAACAGCTTTACCTTTATCTAATGTTTTTAAAACTCTTTTTGCTTTTAAAACTGGTAACGGACACTTTAATCCAGTGAAATCATATTCTTCTATCAAAACAGTTACTCCATAAGAATTGATATAAATATAAGATTAATACATATTTAGACTACTAATCCAATTTAATTTACTTGTACAGCATGAATCTTAAATGTAATAGGTAATATATGAGTGTATGGGGGAAAATTATAGGTGGAGCAACAGGTTTTGCATTTGGAGGTCCTTTAGGAGCATTTTTAGGGGGTGTAGCAGGCCATGCCATAGATAGAATTAAAACAGAACAAAAATTACCAGAAGAAACAGCTTTGAAACAGATTGGCTTTACGATTGGGGTGATTGTTCTATCAGCTAAAATGGCAAAAGCAGACGGTAAAGTAACGGTAGAGGAAATAAAAGCTTTTAAAAAAAAAATAAATGTTCCAGAAAATGAGATTAAAAATGTAGCCAAGTTATGGGATCAAGCAAAAAAAACAACTGATGGCTTTGAAGTATATGCTAAACAAATCAGTGATTTATTAGAAAAGGATTCTTCTGTGTTAGAAGAATTACTTACACTTCTTATTATTATTGCTCACGCTGATGGTAAAATCACAATTCCAGAAATTGAATATTTGAAAAAAGTTGGGGATATTTTTGGTTTTTCAAATGAAGATTTTGAAAGGATATATTCATTAAATTCGGGTATTTATTCAGATCCTTATCAAATTTTAGGTGTCTCACAAAATGCCCCAACTGAAGAAATTAAACAAAAATGGAAACAGCTTGCAATCAATCACCATCCAGATCGATTGATTTCACAGGGTATCCCGAAAGATCTCATACAAAAAAGTACCTCACGTCTTAAGGAAATTAATAATGCGTGGGATATTATCCAAAAGCAGAGATAATTTTATAAAAAATGTCCAAACCATTAATTACAATCCAAAACTTGAAAATTACAAGATCAAATAAAGTACTATTAAGTAGTGCTGATATCTCTATCCATGAGTATGACCGTATTATTTTAGTTGGTGAAAATGGATGTGGTAAAAGTTCACTTTTAAAAATTTTGAAAAAGACTGAAGAAGTTGACGATGGAATAATGTGGTTTTCACCAAATCTAAAATTGTTTTATTTAGAACAAGATCCACCTAAACCCTTTATTAAAAATCTTGTTGATTTTTTAATAAAAGATATTGAATTTCCAGATTTATCCAAAGTTGAAGATATTATTGATCAATTAAATCTCAAGAACATAAACTATAAAAAAACACTTTCAGGAGGGGAAATTCGTAAAATTTATATTGCAAAATCAATTCTAAGTGAATCTGATATTCTTCTTTTAGATGAGCCAACCAATCATATAGACTTGCCAACAATAGATTGGCTCGAAAGAAAACTATTATTTCTTAAAAAAACAATGGTTATTGTTAGTCATGACCAAGAATTCTTACAGAAAATTGGTACTAAAACATTTTGGCTTCATAATAGAAAAATTTTGAAACTTGAAGGACCATATAAGAACTTCAATAATTGGTCTAAAGAATTAATCGAAGTTGAAAAAATTAAATCTCACAAATTAAAACAAAAAATTAAGAGTGAAACAAAGTGGTCAATTGAAGGAATATCGGCTAGAAGAAAAAGAAATATGGGTAGAGTTAGAGCTTTAGAAATATTATCTCAAAATTTTCAAGATACAAAAATAATTGAAAGGAAACCAATAAATTTAGATCTTCGTAAAACAAGTGAATCAGGTGTGAATATAGTTGAGGCATTTGGTATATCATTTGCTCATAAAGATGATAATAAAATCAATATTATTTCGAACTTTAGTCTTAAAATTATACGTAATAGTAGAATAGGTGTAATAGGAGCAAATGGTACTGGAAAAACTACTTTGATAAAAATTTTGCAAGGCTTTTTTTCTCCAACCACTGGTAGAATAAAAGTAGGAGAACATATAAAAATCAAATATTTTGATCAAAATAAAGAAAGTATTGATTTAGATAGTACACCATGGACGACAATGACTGAAAGCGGCGATTATGTTGACTTCAAAGGAGAAAAAATTCATGTTTTATCATATTTAAAAAAATTTCTATTTGATGAAAAAAAATCATTGCAAAGTAATTCTACATTGTCAGGCGGTGAAAAAGCGAGACTACTACTTGCTAAGTTATTTTTAAATGATCATAATTTTTTAATTTTAGACGAGCCTACCAATGATTTAGATTTTGAAACACTAAATATTCTAAAAGAAAATATTAAAAATTATGATGGGACAGTTCTAATTATTAGTCATGACAGATTTTTTCTCGACCAAACAATCGATAAACTTATAGTTTTCGAAAATAATGGTAAAATTTTAAAACATGAAGGTAATTTTTCAAATTATTATGAAAAATATGGCTTGTCTAAATTAAAATTAAGTGAAACTCAAACTAATTTTAAAAAGAAAGAATTGAATAATAAAAAATCTAAAGAAAATATATTAAAGAAAAAAAAGCTTACATTTAAAGATACTTATGAGTTAAAGATCCTTCCTCAAAAGATTGAAGAAATGGAAAAAGAGCTTGAAAAGTTGGAAAGTATCTTAAGTAAAGAAAATTTATACAATGATAATAAAAAGACTTTTGATGATACAATAAACCAAATAGGTGAAATAAAAAAAAAATTATCTTTTGCCGAAGAACGATGGCTTGAAATACAAATTTTAAATGATGAAATCAATAAATAGTGAAGTTTAAATAATTATATGTTGACCAAAAATTAAAACATTATACTTTGATTTTGTCAGAGAGTAATGTAGTTGCTTTTTAAAGAGGAAAGTCCGGGCTCCATAGAAATAAGGTGCTGGATAACATCCAGCAGGGGCAACCCTAGGGAAAGTGCAACAGAAAATATACCGCCATTTTTTGGTAAGGGTGAAATGGTGTGGTAAGAGCGCACCGTATTCCTAGCAATAGTAATAGCTTTGTAAACCCCACCTGGAGCAAGACCAAATAGAAGAAACACTTATTCAATTTCTAAGAAGTTTCTTGGGTAGGTCGCTAGAAAAATTTGGTAACAAATTTTCAAGATTAATAACTACAATCAAAATTTTGATACAAAACCCGGCTTATTGCTCTCTGACAATTTATTTAGAGAAAAATTTAAAATACAATACCATAAAACTAATCAATTTCCCATTGACTACCATAAAATCCCATGTTATCCCATGATATTAATAATATTAATTACTAGGTATCAATTTTAATTAATTAAAAATTTAGATCCCGAGCATGTGTATTATTTATAACTTAAGGTTTTAATATCAATGTTTTTGTCTACTTCACATAATAAGATTGATTTAAAATGTAGAGTTTCTATTCCAGCATCTTTCAGAATGAATCTTGAAAAATTAAAAGAACCTTTAATATTATTTAAAAGTCTCCAATTCCCATGTATTGAAGGTACAAGTCTAACAAGAATGCAAAGGTACATCAATGCTATTGATGAATTAGATGCATTATCAGATGATGCATTTCTTTTAAGAATGATGATGGCAGACTCTTTTGATATAAAATTTGATATCAATGGTAGAGTCGTAATTCCAGACATTCTTATGAACTTTGCTGGCCTAACTAATAAAGCAGTATTTATGGGTATAGGAGAGTCTTTTTATATTTGGTCTCCATCAGAATATGAAAATCAATATAATAAATCTCAAAAAATTCTTAATGAAAAAGGTCCACCAAAATTAATTTTAAAAAAGAATGAATAACCTATTGTAATGTCTTATGTACCTCAACATATTCCTGTTTTGCTCGATGAAGTTGTAAATGCCTTATCAATAAATAATCATGAATATTACATTGATGCCACTTTTGGATTAGGCGGATATACAAAAGCCATTCTAAATAAAAAGGATTGTAAAGTTATAGCTTTTGATAGAGATCCAGAAGCTAAAATTTTCGCAGAAAAAATTAAAATTGATTTTAAAGACAGATTTTTTTTTAAAAATGCAAAATTCTCTCAATTAGTTAGTCTCTTAGATGATTTCAAAATTAAAAAAGTGGCTGGGGTTGTCTTTGATTTAGGTGTGTCCAGTCCCCAATTTGATCAAAAGCACAGAGGGTTTTCTTTAAAATTAAACGGTCCACTTGATATGAGAATGTCCAAGGAAGGTCCCACTGCAGAAGAGTTTATAAACCAAGTTGAAGAAAACACCCTTGCAAACATTATTTATGAACTAGGTGAAGAACCTTGTTCAAAAAGAATAGCCAAAAATATTATTCTTGAAAGGTCGAAAACTTACATAAAAACAACAGGACAATTAGCAAACATAATAAGAAAATCAATTCCAACATCAAAAAAAAAGATAGATGCGGCTACTAAAACTTTTCAAGCAATTCGAATATATTTGAATGATGAAATATCAGAGTTAGAACAAGGATTAATCGCTGCTGAGAAAATACTTCAACCTCAGGGTATTTTAGCTGCTGTATCCTTCCATTCTATTGAAGATAGAGTTATAAAAAAGTTCTTTTTAAAATGCGCTAACAAAGAAAATCATTCACGACATCGTCCTGAGTCCCCCAATAGAAATAATAGCCTCGAAATCATAACCAAAAAACCAATCTTACCATCAGAAAATGAAATAAAAATCAACAAAAGATCTAGATCAGCTAAATTGCGTATTGCAAAAAGAACATTTTTTCCATCTGCTTTTGGAGAAACAGCATGATTAGATATCCATCTTTTATTATTATCTTTTTGATAGTTTTTGTGGCGATTTCACTATATCAAGTTAAATACCTTATAACGCAAAAAGAGCTCGAGCTATCTGTAATTAATAAAAATATAATAAGGACTGAGACTGACTTAAATATATTAAAGGCAGAGCTTAGTTATTTGAAACGTCCTAAAAGAATAGAAAATTTAGCTAAAAACAAATTAGAATTAAGAGAAATTTCTGTAATTGATATCTGGGATCTACAACACTTAGTAGATGTAACGAAATCGATAACTGAAAGTAATGTAAAATGAAAATAATTGGATTTTTACATAATGATTTTTCTATTAAAAATAATCTAAAATTACGCAGAATTAAATTATCAATTTGTAGTTTATTATTAATTTTTTCTTTTACAATAATTGGCTATAAAACTTTTTCACTAGCTAGTATAACCAAAGTAAACAAAAATCTAATTTCCAGCAAAAAAAACCAACAAAGTTTATTTTCCAAACTAAAACGCGGAAATATATATGGTCGTAATGGGGAGCTTTTGGCGACTACAATAGATGTAAATAGTCTAAATATTAATCCTCAAGAAATTTTAAATAAAAATGAAACAATAAAAAAGCTAAATAAAATATTTCCTGAATTAAAAGAAGAAAGACTCTGGAGAAAATTAAATACAAAAAAAAGACATGTGAATTTGTTGAGAGAGATTTCACCAAAGCAGTATGTATTATTATTAGAAGAAGGCATTGAAGGAATAAAAATAGAAGCCAAAGATAAGAGAATTTATCCTAATAATAACTTAGTATCTCATATTTTAGGTGGAACTGATATTGATGGTAAAGGCATAGCTGGAGTTGAAAAATCATTCAATGAGAAACTATTAAATGGTGAAGATATAACTATTTCAATACATAACGGAATTCAATATATAACAGAAAAAATTATGTCAGAACAAATTAAAAAATTTGACGCTGAAGGTGGGGCAGGAATAGTAATGAATGCTATAAATGGAGAAATTTATGCAATAACTTCTCTTCCTGATTATAATGCAAATAATTATAATAATATAAATAATCAGAATTTATTCAATAAAGCAACAAAAGGTATCTATGAGTTAGGTTCAACTCTAAAACTTATAACTGCAGCTGTGGCGTTTGAAAGTGAATATGTTAAAGAAAATGATGTTTTTGACGTTTCAACTCCACTGAAAGTGTCTTCTAGGACTATAAGAGATTTTCATCCATTAAATTATCGTTTAAATATTCCCGAAATTATAGTTCACTCTAGTAACATTGGTTCAGCCAAAATAGCTAAAAAAATTGGAACATCAACACAGTTAAAATATTTAAAATCACTTGGCCTAATGGATAAACTTGATTTAGAAATTCCTGAGTTAGGTAAACCACAGGTTCTTAAAGATGGGAAGTTGTTGACTACAATGACAATATCTTATGGACATGGGATTGCTATAACTCCTCTGCACCTTGCATCTGCTACTGCAACCATAGTTAATGATGGTGTTGAAATCAAACCAACATTACTAATTTCCAATTCAAAGCTATCGAATAAAAGGATTTTTTCGAGTGAAACCTCAAAAAAAATGAAAAGTATAATGCGACTTGTTGTAAGCAGTAAACATGGAACAGCTAAAAAGGCTCAGGCCACAGGATATTTAGTTGGAGGCAAAACTGGAACTGCAGAAAAAGTTAATCAAACTGGTGGATATTCAAAGAAGCAAAATATAGTAGCTTTTACTGCAGCATATCCTATGAACAGCCCTCAGTTTGTAATTACCATAATGATTGATAATCCGAAAGGACAGAAATTTTCATTTGGTTATAGAACTGCAGGGTGGGTTGCTGCTCCAGTAATTAAAAGATTAGTAACCAGGATATCACCTATATTAAACATTAAACCCAAAACAAAAGTTTCATCAGATTTTACCAAAAATTTAAATAAATATAAAATACGCGGTAAGAAAAAGGGAGCAAATTTGTAAAATGCTTTTGAAAGATTTGATTGAAAAAAATAAAATTACAGAAGACTTGTTGAAAAATGTTAATAATAAGATTTTACATAATAAAGTTAGGGGTATTTCTTCCAATAGTAAGGAAATTAAAAAAGGTTATATATTTGTTGCAATTAAAGGTAAAAATTTTGATGGAGCTGAATATATAGCTGAGGCTGAAAAACTTGGTGCATTTTTAATAATAGCAGAGGAGGCATGTAACAAAAAAGTTTTTTCTGTTAAAAAAGGAACTGCCAGACAAATATATACACTGTTACTTTCTTCATTTTACATAAAGCAACCAAAACAAATCATTGGGGTAACTGGAACTAACGGAAAAACATCTACAGTTGAATTTTGCCGCCAATTATGGGCACTAGCAGGGTGGAAGGCTGCTTCCATGGGAACTCTTGGGACAAAGACTGAAACTCCTTTAAATAAAAGTGTATATAAGAATAAAGAAGAAAATCTGACAACATTTGAACCCTCTGACTTATATGAAAAATTAAATTTTTTAGTCGAAGAAAAAATTTCTCACCTTGCTCTTGAAGCTTCCTCTCACGGCATTGATCAGTATAGATTAGATGGCGTTAATTTTTCAGGAGCTGTATTTACAAATCTATCTCATGATCACCTTGATTATCATGGAAATACTGAAAATTATTTTTCAACTAAAAAAAGACTTTTTACAAATGTGTTGAAAAATAATTCTGCAATTTCCATTAATATTGACGATATATATGGTCAAAAATTATATGAAGAACTAAAAGACGGTAATCATTTTATTATCACCTTTGGTCAATGTTCTAAAGCAGATATAAAAATTAAATCTGTTGTACAAAACAAACAGAGTATTGACCTAATTCTAGAATTTAAAAAGCAAAATTTTCAAACCACAATTGGAATGATTGGAAAATTTCAAGTTTATAATGTCGTAGCATCTGCATCTATTTGTATTGCTTTAGGTATGGATTCAAACTTAATTTTTAAATCTCTAGAGTACCTTAAACCAGCTCGTGGAAGAATGCAGGTTCTCTCAGAAACAAAAAATAAAGCATTAGTGATAATTGATTATGCACATACACCAGCTGCTCTAAAATCTGCACTCAAATCTATCCAAGAAATAATAGGTAGAGAAAGAATAATAACTTTATTTGGATGCGGGGGAGATAGAGACAAAAACAAACGTAAAATAATGGGAGAAATTGCTTATGAATATTCGGATATAGTAATAGTTACTGACGACAACCCAAGAAATGAAATTCCTTCAAATATTAGAAGTGAAATTTTAAGTGGCTGCGCAACTGCTACAGAAATTCCTAACAGAGATAAGGCTATTAAATATGCTGTCTCACTGTTAAAAAAAAATGATCTTCTACTTATTGCAGGTAAAGGACATGAGACATTTCAAGCTGTCGGAATAGAAACTCTTCCTTTTGATGATTATACCGTCGCTAAAGAAGCTATTAAAAACATTGAAAAATCTGGAATAATAAATTGAAGGCTTTGTGGACAAAAAAAGATTTAATGTCGGCTACCAATGCCCTAGATCCTTCTTCATATTTCCTCCAAAACTATAATGGGGTTTGTGGAGTGAGTATAGATGATAGAACTATAAATAAAGGCGACTTATTCATAGCCATAATTGGTGATAAATTTGATGGTCACGATTTTATAGAAAATGCAATAAAAAAAGGTGCTTATGGAATAATAGTATCTAATAAAATGCTGGCTAATAAATATAAAGCATTATTGGTAAAAGATACTACAAAAGCTTTAGAACAAATTGCAAAATTTTCAAGACAAAGATTTAAAGGAGTTACGATTGCTATAACAGGTAGTAGCGGAAAGACGAGTACAAAACACCTTTTATCTAATACTTTAAAGAAATTTGGTAAAACTCACCATACACACAAAAATAACAATAATTTAATTGGACTTTCACTTACCTTATCAAGACTTCATAATGATTATGATTATTGTGTCTTAGAACTAGGGATGAATAATGCTGGAGAAATTCAGAAATTGACTGAAATTGCACTACCAGATGTAGCCCTAATAACAAATATATCCAGTTCTCACATTCAAAATTTTAAAAATGATAAAGAAATTGCAGATGAAAAAAGTGAGATTTTTTCAACCTTGAATGAAAATGGTATAGCTATAATTAATACTGATACATTATGGAGTAAGTATTTAATCAAAAAAGCAAAAAAGATGTCAGCAAAGGTACATTTATTTGGCCACTCTAAATATGCAAACACAAAAATTACTAAATTAGTTGACGAACATGAAGGATCAACAATTTGTTATGACAAAATAAAAAATTGGCATTTAACAAATCTGAATACAACACAAGCATTAAATGCCATAGCGACAATTTCAGTTATTAAAGAATTAAGATTATGTACTGTTACTAGTGAAAAAGTAATTAGTAGAATAAAACCTCTTGCTGGAAGAGGCGAGAAAATAATTATAAATTTTGGTAAAAAAGATAAAACATATGTAATAGATGATAGTTACAATGCAAATCCTGACTCAATGAAAGCTGCTCTCTCTAATTTTTGTAAAACAAAATACAAGCTAAACACTTATGAGACTATTTTAATAATTGGCGATATGCTTGAATTAGGAAAAAATGCAAAAGAAATGCATTTTGAACTTATTCCAATGATAAAGAAAATAAATCCTAACCTACTTATAACTGTCGGACCTTATACAAAAAAAATTAGTAACGAATTAAAAGAACTAATTAGTTGCAAGTCATATTTAACTTTCTCGCCTCTTTTAAAAATAGTAACTGAATTTGTAAAACCTAATCAAATTATTCTTGTCAAAGGTTCAAATGGGATTGGACTATGGAATCTAATTCCAGTTTTTAGAAACATTAATCGGGAGAAATGCAATGTTGCCTGATTTTTTTCTTACTTATACTGAATATTTCCAACCTCTTAATTTATTCAAGTACATTACTTTTAGATCTATTGGAGCTTTATTAACAGCGTTATTAATCAGTTTTATTTTTGGTCCAAAAATTATTGCTTTATTGAAAAAAATGCAAAAGAAAGGGCAACCAATAAGATCTGATGGCCCCCAAAATCATATAATATTTAAAACTGGCACCCCAACAATGGGTGGTTTGTTAATTGTGTTAGCTTTTACTACTTCAACAGTTTTATGGGCAAAGCTAGACAATGCATATATATGGATAATTTTGGGAGTAGCCATTTCTTTTGGATTTATAGGGCTCTTAGATGATTGGATTAAGGTGTCTAAAATGACAAGTAATGGCCTAAAAAGTTATCAAAAAATTATTCCACAGATTTTTATTGCTTTTATTGCAGCTTGGTTTATTTCTGAAAACACTCCTCAAAATTTACAAAATACTTTATCTATCCCGTTCCTCAAAGAAAGCATTTTCTTTCTAGGAATTTTATATATACCATTCACAATTTTAGTGATTGTGGGATCCTCTAACGCAGTAAACTTAACTGACGGCCTAGACGGTTTAGCAATAGTTCCAGTAATGATCGCAGCAAGCTCTTTTGCTATAATTGTTTATTTAACTGGGCATTTAAATTTTTCTAGTTATTTACAAATCAGTTATGTACCCGGTGTTGGCGAAATAGCAGTTTTTCTAGGAGCAATAATTGGTTCAGGGTTAGGTTTCTTATGGTTTAATGCTCCACCAGCTATGGTTTTTATGGGAGACACTGGATCATTGTCTCTTGGTGGAGTTATAGGTGTCAGTGCTTCAGCCTCAAGACATGAGTTAGTTTTAATCATTATTGGTGGTCTATTTGTATTAGAAACTATATCTGTGATTGTACAAATAGTTTCTTTCAAGCTTACAGGCAAAAGAATATTTAAAATGGCACCATTACATCATCATTTTGAGCAAAAAGGATGGGCTGAGCCCACCATTGTAATTAGGTTTTGGATAATAGCATTAATTTTGGCTTTAATAGGTCTTTCGACCCTTAAACTAAGGTAAAGATATTGAATAGTATTATTAATTATAAAAATCAGGATGTTGGAATTTTAGGACTGGGTTTGTCTGGTTTAGCCGCTGCAAGAGTTTTGTTAAATTCAAAGGCTAATATTTTTGTTTTTGATGATAAAAAAGAAAAACCATCTATTATAAAAAAAAGTAATTGGATTAATTACAATTATTGGCCATGGGAAAGTATAAAAACGTTAGTAGTTAGCCCTGGGATACCTATAAATAATAAAGAAAAGCACAATGCAATAAAGCTTGCTATTGATAACAAAGTCAAAATTATAAACGATATTGACCTGTTTGTAGAAATTTATCCTAAAGCTAAGATAATCGGCATAACGGGTACTAATGGAAAGTCAACAACAGCTGCTTTATTATTTCATATTTTAAAATTTAATAAAATTAAAAGCGTTATCTGTGGTAATTTTGGTATCCCTGCATGTTCTATAAACGACCCTGGAGAAAATGGAGTTATAATTCTTGAATTGTCAAGTTATCAATTAGATGGTGCAAAAAGTTTATCTTTAGATATTGCTACTATTATAAATATAACCCCTGATCATTTAGATTATCATGAGACTTTTGATAGATATGTATCTAGTAAATTAAAAATAATTAACTTTTTAAAAAGAAATGGAATATTTATTTATGATAAAAGTAATAAATTATTAAATAAAATCATTGATGCAAATAAATATAACTCTTTAAAATTTTCAAGTGTAAATGAAAAGGAAGCAAAGGATTTTATTAATGATAATAATTATTTAAAAGGAACTCATAACGCAATTAACGCTTCAATAGCTATATCAATAGCAAAAAAATTAAATATTAATGATAATAAAATAGAATTAGCAATTAAACGTTTTGAAGGATTATCCCACAGGATGGAGCCTTTATATATTTCTAGCAATTTTAAAATTATTAATGACAGTAAATCAACAAATGGCGAGTCTACGGCTGCTGCATTAAAATCGTTTAGTAACATATTTTGGATAGTGGGTGGAAAACCCAAAAATGATGGGATAGGTCAAGCCAAGAATTTTTTGGATAAAGTTGTAGAGATTTTTTTAATAGGAAATTCAACAAAGTATTTTTCTGAAGAAATTTTAAAATTTAATGAAAACATTCCAATAAACGAATGTATCACATTAGAAAAGGCAACAATACTAGCCATTAAAAAAAGTAAAATGTCGAAATTAAAAAATTATGTAATTTTATTATCTCCATCAGCGGCAAGTTTTGATCAATTTAAAAGTTTTGAAGATCGAGGTAATCAATTTAAAAAAATTATAAGCCAGCAAATTAAACAAGGTATAGTCTAAATGAAAATAACACGTTCAGATAGATCTAACATGGCACTTTGGTGGTGGACAATAGATAGATATATGCTGACATGTTTTTTTACTTTAATAATTTTTGGTATATTTTTAGTTATGGCATCAAGTCAACATTTAGCTGAAAGCCTTAATATATCGTCACATCATTTTACAATTAGACATTTATTATTCGGATCACTAAGTATTCCAATTATAATATTTTTCTCAATTTTGAATGAAAAACAAATTAAGGTTTTTTGCATATTAGGGCTTCTAATTTGTATTAGTTTATTACTATTTATTTTGATTGAAGGAGAGAGGATAAAAGGTGCTCAAAGATGGTTTTATATTGGAGGTTTTAGCTTTCAACCCAGTGAAGTATGTAAACCATTTTTTGTAATATTTAATGCGTGGATTTTAGGTCTATGGGTTGAAAAATCAATGTCTACAGCTTGGATATGGTCAATTACTTCAATAATAATCATATCAACTCTTTTATTACTACAGCCAGATTTAGGTATGACAATAATTATGATTTTTACTTGGGGTTTCCAACTGTTTATTACTGGAATACCTCTTATGATTATTTTACTTCTTATATTAGCATTTCCAATATTTATGATATTTGCTTACCAAAATTTTACCCATGTAAAAATAAGAATTGATAACTTTACTGAAGGCAAAGCATATCAAGTTTCAAAGTCACTGCAGTCATTTGAATCAGGTGGTTTTTGGGGGAAAGGACCAGGAGAAGGTTTTTACAAAAAGTCTTTGCCGGATGCACATTCTGATTTTGTTTTTGCAGTAGCTGCTGAAGAGTATGGTGTTTTAATATGTTGTGTAATTATAACAATATACTGTTTAATTATATTAAGATCATTTTTGTATACTTTAAAAATTAATAATTTGTTTTTTGTTCTTTCCATAAGTGGTCTTGCTTTTCAATTTGGCTTTCAATCATTAATACATTTGGCGAGTAACACAGATCTTATTCCCACTAAAGGTATGACCCTACCTTTTCTGTCTTATGGTGGATCGTCAATTTTGGCATCAGCTATTACAGCAGGAATTCTTTTGTCTTTAACCAGAAAAAATATTTCATTTGAGACTTTAAATGAAAAACTTTACGAGAATAAAAATAATGAATAACAGAATACATAAAAATACTATAATGATTGCTGCTGGTGGAACGGGTGGTCATATCTTCCCATCATTATCAATAATTAATCAAATTCAAAACCATTTATTTATTATCATTACAGATGAAAGAGGTGAAGATTATTTTAACAATTTTTTTGGTAATAAAAGGATAAATTTTAAGATATTTACTCATAAATTATCAAGTCCAAGTAATAAGTTTATTATAAATAAATTAAAATCATTGTTTCAAATTTTTATATCAATTTTAAAATCAATTTTGTTAATCATTCACTACAAACCCGATGCTATAATTGGTTTTGGTGGTTATCCATCTTTTGCCCCAATAATAGCTGCTAAAATTTTCAGGGTTCCATCAATAATTCATGAACAGAATACTGTTGTAGGAAGAGCTAATAAGTTTCTTAGTAAGATAACTAATATTTTGGCTCTATCTTTTATAGATATTGATAATATTCAACAAAATAAGAGGTCTATTTACACTGGTAATCCCGTTAGACAAGAATTTTATGAAATCGGAAAGATTAAATACTTACCACCTGCAAAAAAGAATTTTTTTTATATTTTAATATATGGTGGAAGTCTTGGATCAAAGTTTTTTTCGGAATACTTACCTTCAATTATTTGTTCTCTTCCTAAGGGTATTAAAGAAAAAATAAAAATAATTCAGCAAGTCAGAAAAGAAGATCTAAAGTTAGTACGTAAAAATTACAAACTTAATAAAATTGATGCTGAAATATCTATTTTCTTTCAAGATGTCTCAGAAAAATTTAAAATTTCTCATTTGATTATCACTCGATCAGGTGGTTCAAGTGTTGCTGAAGTTTTAGCATCAAATAGGCCTGTAATATTCATTCCTTTACCGACCTCATTAGATAATCATCAATATGAAAATGCAAGATTTCTTGAAAAAAATAAGGGTGGCTGGTTAATTGATCAAAATAATAAAACTATCAATGAACTTGAAAGGTTAATAAAGCACCTTTTACAAAACCCCAAAAACCTTGTTGAAGCGAGTAATCGATTAAAAAAACTAGCAAGTAGACTTGAAAAATTAAGAAATAATAAAACACCTACAGAGTTTTTATCTGAATGTATTTTAAAATTAATAAATGATAAAAAAAAGGTAGTTCCTACAATATGTTAAAAAGTCCTGAAAATTTAGGAGTTATTCACTTTATTGGTATTGGTGGAATTGGAATGAGCGGAATAGCTGAAATTCTGTTTCAATCTGGGTATAATGTTCAAGGAAGTGATATAATTGATGGCAATAACACCAATAGACTGAAAAAGCTTGGAATTAAAGTTTATATAGGACAAAAAAAATCGAATATCCTTAATGCAAAATTAGTTGTTGTGTCAACAGCAATCTCTACAAAAAATATAGAATATATGACAGCAAAAAAAATGTTCCTACCAGTAGTTCATAGATCTGAAATGCTGGGTGAATTAATGCGCCTTAAACAATCAATTGCAATAGCTGGCACTCATGGCAAAACTACTACTACTTCACTGATAGCCAAGATGATTGAAGAAAATGGAATGGATCCGACAATCATAAATGGAGGTATTATTTCTTCACTAGATAGTAATGCAAAACTTGGAAACGGTGAATGGATGGTTGTAGAAGCTGATGAGAGTGATGGTAGTTTTGCAAAATTAAATCCAACTGTTGCAATAATTACAAACATTGACTTAGAGCACCTTGATTATCATAAATCAGAAGAAAATTTAGAAAGAGCATTCTTGCATTTTGTATCATCAATACCATTTTATGGATTTGTTTGTCTTTGCATAGATAACCCACGAACACAAAAATTAATTTCAAAACTAGAAAATAAGAGAGTTATCACATATGGCTTGTCTGCTAACGCTGACATTAGAGCAACAAATGTTTCGTATAAAGAAAACAAAATGTTTTTTTCATTGAATATCCCAAACCCAAAAGGTCATAATTACAAGAATTATGAAATAGAGTTTTCTATGATTGGATTACACAATATTCAAAATGCACTTGCAAGTATAGCGGTAGGAATTGAATTGGATATTCCAATTACAAAAATTAAGAAAACATTGAAAAACTTTACAGGTATTCAAAGACGATTTCAAAAAGTTGGAAATTTTAATGAAACATTTATAATAGATGATTATGGACATCATCCCGTTGAAATAAGTGCCGCACTTGCTGCAGCCAGGCTTATTACGCCCAAACATAAAATTATAAGTGTTTTTCAGCCTCATCGTTATAGTAGATTAAGAGATTTATTTAACGATTTCTGTAGTTGTTTTAATGATGCTGACCATGTTTTACTTCTTGATGTCTTTCCTGCTGGTGAAGAGCCAATTACTAATTTTAAAAGTACTAATTTAGAAGTTGGTCTATCCAACTATGGACACAAGAATGTATTATACATTAAAGATCAAAAAACCCTTATGAGAACACTTTTAAAACTTGCTAAGCCAAATGATTTAATAATTTGTCTTGGTGCAGGATCAATAACTAAAATTGCAAATAAACTCGAAGATGATTTATATTATGAATGTAAAAGTATTTAAGAATAAATTTAACAACTGTATTGAATTAGACCATAAATTATCTAAATTTACTTGGTTTGGTGTAGGCGGGAATGCTGAAATACTTTTTATACCCGAAAATGAAAAAAAACTGGTATTTTTTTTAAAAAACAAACCTCCTGAATATAAAGTTTTAGCAATCGGAGCTGGATCAAACCTAATAATTAGAGATAAAGGAATAAATGGAATTGTATTAGTTACAAAAAAATTAAAAAAAATTAGCATAGATAATAATGGTGTTATTTCAGCTCAAGCAGGAGCTACAGATGCTGAAGTTGCAAGATTTGCAAGAGATTGTGAAAGAACGGGTCTAGAATTTTTACTTGGTATACCTGGAACAATTGGAGGAGGTATCAAAATGAATTCTGGAGCGTTTGGCTCAGAGTTTAAAGATATCTTAATAGACGTAACGGCAATCAATCTTTCTGGGGAGTTCCGAGTTTTTTCTTTAAAAGAATTAGGAATGGAATATAGAAAAATTGGAATAAGTAATGAATGGATCTTTTGCACAGCTCGTTTCAAAAGTACAAGTGACAATAAACAAAACATAGAGGCTAAAATGAAGGAAATCCTTCATTTAAGAAAAACAGCCCAACCTTCTGGTGTCAAAACAGGGGGCAGCACATTTAAAAATCCTATTGGTCACAAAGCATGGAAGCTAATAGATCAGGCTGGTTGCAGAGGTTTGAAAATTGGTGACGCAATGATTTCTAATAAACATTGTAATTTTATTATTAATTTAAAGAATTCTTCCGCTCAACAAATTGAAGAATTAGGAGAAAAAGTACAATCTAAGGTTTTTCAAACTTCTGGAATTAGACTGAGTTGGGAAATACAAAGAGTTGGCATTAAATGAGAATTATAGATAACATGCACGTTTTATTATTAAAAGGAGGCTATGGTTCAGAGAGAGAAGTGTCTCTTAAATCAGCTGAAGCGTGCTCTAAAGCTATAAAAGAAAATGGACTGAAAGTAACTGAAATTGATATCAGTGAAACTAATATAGATATCTTAATGAACATAAAAGCTGATGTTTGTTTTAATGCATTACATGGCAGCTCTGGTGAGAATGGTTCTATTCAAGGATTATTAAATTTATTAAAAATACCATATACACATTCAGGAGTAACGGCTTCAGCAATTGCAATGAACAAAATTTATTTTAAAAGAGTAATAATAAATGCTACAGAAAATTCAAGTGACCCAATAAATTTTCCTAAAACATTAGAAATTTTACCTGATAGAAGTATAGATTTCAAAAATCATCGCGGAGCCTTTGTTGTCAAGCCCATAAATGGTGGCAGTTCAGTTGGTGTGGAAATAATTAAAGAAGGAGATCAAGTTCCAATAATAAATAGAGCCATCTCTTACAATCTAATGGCAGAAGAGTATGTTGGCTCTAAAGAACTCACAGTGACAGTTTTACAAGAACAACCATTATGTGTAACTGAAATCAAAGCAGGTCAAGATAAAAATTTTTACAACTATAAAGCTAAATATGAAAAAAATGGATCAATACACGATTTACCAGCAAAAATTCCAAAGAATACATATAACCAAGCTATGTCATGGGCACTAAGAGCACATCAAATTGTTGGTTGCAAATGTATTTCGAGAAGTGATTTTAGGTACGATGATGAAAATGATAAATTATTTATGCTGGAAATCAACACACAACCTGGAATGACAGAAACTTCTTTATCCCCAGAACAAGCAATGTTTTGCAATATAACCCTAAAAAATATGGTTAAGATTATTATTGAGGGAGCGTCTTACGAATGTTAATATTAAAACTTAATAAGAAAAACCTGATTAAAGGAAATTTTTATGGTTTTGAAACTGATAAATTAACGAGGCTAATAAATTTAGTTTTCTTATTATTGTTAATATTATTCTTTTGTGGGTTTTATTTTTTTGATAGTTTAAGCAAAAATCACATAATAAATAAAATAAAACCGTCAAATCAATTTCTTATTAAAAATGGTTTTAAAATAGAAAATGTATTAATAACAGGAACATTAAATTTATCTGAAAATTATATTAAAGACATAATTGAAACACATAATGATGGAAGTATTTTCAATATTGATCTTTCTTTAATATATAATAAAATTAAACAAAATAGTTGGGTTAAAGAAGTTTCTATTGAGAGAATTCTTCCAAATATCATCAAAATTAAAATTATAGAAAATGAACCTATTGCAATTTGGCAGAACAAAAAAGACAACAAACTTATAACCGCAAATGGTGACATAATCTTTGATGGGAATGTTAATGATTTTAAAAATGATTTTCCAATAATTAAAGGGAAAAAATCAGTAGAAAACATATTCTCTATTTTGAAAATATTAAAAAATAATCAAAATTTTTCTAAGAATATTTGGTCACTAACTTTCATAAATGAAAGAAGATGGGACTTACATTTTAATCAAGGATTAGTTGTACGATTGCCATCGAAAGATATAAAAAAAGCATGGCAGAAAATCATTAAACTTCAAAAACATTATAATGTTTTAAATCTTAGACTTACAGAAATTGACCTTAGAAACCCAAATCAAATACTTGGTAAAATTAATTTTGACAAAAAGGTTATTTTAAAAAGGAAACATTTATGACAGTAATGAATAATATAAAAAGATCAAATGATATATTTGCTGTTATTGATATTGGAAACACTAAAGTATCCTCACTAATAGGATCATCTTCTAAAAATAATGATATACAGGTTAAAGTTTTAGGCTTTGGACAACATGCCTCTTTAGGGATTATTAACGGGATTGTTACAGATATGAAAGAGATAGCTAATTCAATTGCTAAAGCAGTTGAAGGGGCTGAGGCTATGGCTGGCTTTCCTATTAATAAAGTCACATGCAGCCTTTCTGGGGGTAGACCAATCACAAAGGTAACACGAAATGAACTAAAAATTGAAAATGGTCAAGTTATGAAAAGTGATTTAGCCAAAATTGAAAAGATGAACAAACCTAAACCAATTGAAAATTATAGACTTTTATCATCTTCGGTAATTAAATATTATATGGACAATAATAGGCCAGTAGATAATCCAATAGGGATTCATACAGATAATTTGTTGGTTGAAATAAGCAATATCTATGGACAAGAAGGTGTAATTAAAAATATTTCTAGTGCAATAGATTTGTGTCACTTAACTATTGATAAATTTACTATATGTCAAGAAGCTTCAGGTATCTCAACACTTATTGAAGAAGAAAGAATGAATGGAGCGATTGTTATTGATCTTGGCGGAAATATGACAAGTATTGGTGTTTTTATTAACAATAAAATAATTTTTTCTGATTCTATTCCAATTGGGGGTATCCACATTACCAGTGATATTGTCCGTGGATTGGGTACAAAAGCTGAAGATGCTGAAAAAATTAAGATTTTATACGGATCAGCTATTTCAAATGAAACTGACGAATACACAAAAATTGATGTCCCAATTATTTCTGATGAAGGTGAAATTATAAATCAAAAGATACCTAAAGCCATGTTAACCGCAATAATAAAGCCTAGGATTGAAGAAATCTTTGAGCTTGTGAAAGAAAGACTGAGTTTTTTAAAATTAAGTGATAGTTCAATTAATAAAGTTATTTTGTGTGGTGGAGGAGCTAATCTTAACAATATTAGAGAACACGCATCATCTTTCTTAAATACAAATGTAAGGATTGGACGACCAATTGGGCTTATAGATATACCTGAAATAGTGCACACCCCAACTTTTTCCTGCTTGACTGGATTATTAATTAAAAGTTTGCAGCATGAGAAAAAATTAATTTCAAATAATTTAAGTTTAGGTTTGTCTAATTATTTTGGAAGAATTGGAGATTGGCTTGATAAAAATTTATAAAAACATAATTTAATTAACTATAAACCAAGGAGTAAAAAAATGACACTTAATCTTACTATTCCAGAGAATATAAACGATGCTAAACCAAAAATTTCAGTAATTGGTATTGGAGGAGCTGGTGGCAATGCCATCAATACCATGATAAATGCTAATATAAATAACATAGATTTCATCGCAGCAAATACCGATGGACAAGCATTATCAAGAAGCCTAACCACAAGACAAATTCAACTTGGTAAAAATACAACATTAGGTCTTGGAGCAGGTTCCGATTCCGAGACTGGCAGGAAAGCTGCTGAGGAATCAATTGAAGAAATTATTTCAGAGCTAGGTGATGTCAATATGTTATTTATAACAACTGGAATGGGTGGTGGCACTGGTTCTGGCGCTGCACCTGTAATTGCTAAGACTGCAAGAGAGAAAGGGATATTAACAGTAGCTGTGGTTACTAAACCTTTTGACTTTGAAGGAAAAAAACGAATGGAAGTTGCAGAAAATGGATTGGCTTTGTTAAAAGAAAATGTTGATACTTTGATAGTTATTCCAAATCAAAATCTTTTTAAAATAGCAAATGAAAAAACCACCTTTGCCGAAGCTTTCAAAATGGCAGACGATGTTCTCTACCAAGGTGTTTGTGGCATAACAAATTTAATAACAAACCCAGGAATGATTAATTTGGATTTTGCAGATATTAAAACAGTTATGGGAAATATGGGTAAAGCAATGATGGGTACTGGTGAAAGTTCTGGTGAAGAAAGAGCTAAAAATGCAGCTCAATCTGCTCTTAACAATCCTCTATTAGACGATAGTAACATAAAAGGCGCCAAATCAATATTACTAAATATTCAAGGTGGACCTGATATGGCTTTGTTTGAAGTTGATGAAGCTGCTTGTAAAATTAGAAATGAGGTTGATGAAAATGCTAATATTATTTTTGGATCATCAATAGATAATAGTTTAGAGGGAATTATTAAGGTTTCAGTTGTTGCTACTGGTATTAATTATACAAAAATAGAAAATGCTGAAACTTATTCTCATAAAAATGATAGAGAAATTATGCAAATATCAGAGGTCATTACTAATAAAACAAATGAAGTTAAACTTGAAATTGAAAATACTTCTGTTAATGAATATTCTAACGAATTAGAAGAAGGCTCAAATAGTCAGATAGATTTAGAAACTCAAATAAACCAATTGGGTAATAACCAAACTCTTCAAAAGGACGAAAAAGAGTTTCATGATGAATTATATAAATCTGATTTATCTTCCTTGAATGTAAGTAGTGATGAATTAAATGATATTTTAGATCATAAACCTAATAATCAATTTACAGAACCTAAACCTAAAACATTATTTAATCGTTTTTCATCATTCTTCAGTAATGAGAAACCTGATGAAAAAAAATTAGAGCCAAGCTTAAATATAAAAAGTGAAACTTTATCTGAAGAAAAAATTTCAAATTTGAGTATTAAAGAAGAAAACATTACAGAAATGTCAGAGAAAACTAATAATTTTGATTTGTTTAGTAACAAAGATAAAACTATGCTTGACAATCATCAAATAAATCTTACAGAGATAGAGCAAGAGCCTAAGGAAGTTGATGAAAAAGTACTTGAAATTCCAGCTTTTCTTAGAAGACAAGCTAATTAGTTTAGATTGAAATATTTTGTAATTATATGTGATTTGTAATTTATTCCGAACAGGTTATGAATTAGTGTGAGGATTTTTGACATGAATTACATTAATAATTTTACCAATTTTAAAAACTCAAGACAATTTACTTTGAATAAGATAATAAATTTTTCTGGAGTTGGAGTTCATAACGGTAGAGCTGTGTCCATGAGTGTTGAGCCAGCTGATGTAAACACAGGTATTGTTTTTATAAGGACTGATGTAAAAAGTAATAACATAATTAAAGCAGTAATTGAGAACATTTTTGACTCAAATCTATGTACCAAAATAAAGAACAAGCACGATGTTTCTGTTTCAACAATAGAACATCTAATGGCCGCTTTGAATGCTTTGAGTATTGATAATGCTATTATTAAGATTAATAATTCCGAATTACCTGCATTAGATGGAAGTTCTTATGAGTACGTTAAAAAAATGCTTAAATCAGGAATTAAATCACAGTCTGCGAATAAAAGTTATTTAAGAGTTTTGAGAAAAATTAAGGTAAATGACGGTAAAAGGTATATATCTATATCCCCATCCAATGAATTGACAATAAATATATCCATTGATTACCCAGATACAATTATTGGTAATTCTAAATTTTATTATCCTCATTCAAAAGAGAACTTTATAAACCAATTATCTGAAGCTAGAACATACGCTTTTTTTGAAGATATCGAAAAAATGAGAATTGCCGGTCTTGCTATAGGTGGCAACCTCAATAACGCTTTAGTAGTTGATAAATATAAGGTATTAAATCCAGATGGATTGAGGTTTGAAAAAGAATTTGTTAAACATAAAACATTAGACTGTATAGGTGACTTCTATTTGTTAGGTATGCAATTAGTTGGAGAAGTTAATTGTTTTGCTCCTGGTCATAAACTTAATCAAATGTTTGTTAAAGAAATTCTGAAAGATAAAAAAAATTATGTAATAGAAAAAGCGATGATTAGCGAATACCCCGAAAATATTTATAATGTTTTAGCCAAGAATAATTCTGCCAAAAATATAAATAACGTCGCTTGATTCAAATAATTAATAATCAACACGTTTTTAATATACAAATCCATTTATAAATAATAAAACTACTAAATATTTTATTAATAACTGGAAATTATTGGATGAAATACATAAGAAATAATTACATAATTTCAATAAAATTAGTTACTATTTTAATTTTATTAATAAATTGTAGTTCAAATAAAAAAGATAATGAAACGATTATATCAAGTGATATAGAAACTTATAAAAGTGGATTATCGTCTCTAAAAGACAGTAATTATATCAAGGCTGTTGAAGAATTTGATAAACTCTATATAAATCATCCTTTTTCATCACTAGCTAAAAAGTCAGAAATAATGACTGCGTACTCCCTATATCAAAATAATGAGATAAGCAAATCTATAAGTAAGTTAAAAACCTTTAATGAAATGAACCCAAAAGATGAATTTTCTGACTATGCTCATTATCTTTTAGCAATGTGTTATTATATACAAATTTCAAGTCAAGGTAGAGATCCAAGTTTGTCCTTAAAAGCTCTAAACTCGTTCAAGCTTATAACAACAAAATATCCTAATAGTAAGTATGCAAAAGATTCAAGATTAAAAATCCAATTAATTAAAAATTCTTTAGCAATAAATGAGTTAAATATTGGGAAATTCTATTTGAAAAAAAATGCACCTGCTAGTTCAATAAAAAGATTTAAAACAATTTTAAAAAAATATCAAAATAGTTCAGTGATTCCAGAAACTTTGTATAGACTAACTGAAGCTCTATTAATGATGGGACTTAAGAAAGAAGCTATAAAAAGTAATGCTATATTGAAATATAATTTTCCCAACAGTGAATGGAGTAATTTAGGCAAGGACATTCTTTCTAATATTTCATCAACTAGTGAAAAAGAAAGTTTCACTTCTTCCATAAAAAACTATTTCGCTACAATTTTTGACTAATTATATGCTAAAAGAATTAATAATTAAAAATATAGTTCTTATAAAATTCCTCAATATTGAATTTAATAAAGGTCTTTCTGTATTAACCGGAGAAACAGGTACCGGAAAATCAATCCTTCTTGATAGCTTAGGACTGATTTTAGGTAATAGAGTTGATTTTAATTTAATTAGAAAAGGTGAAAATGAAGCTTCAGTTACTGCTCTCTTTCAAATTCACAATAATCACACTGTAGCTCGAATGTTGAATAAATATAATATTGTATTTGAAAAGGAACTTTTAATAAGACGTCAAATAAATTCTAATGGGAAATCTAAATGTTTCGTCAATGATATATTGATAACTCGTAACGCTTTGTCTGAAATAACTGACTGCTTAGTTGAATTACAAGGTCAATTTGAAGATCGAGGACTTTCAAATATTAAAACACATTTATCACTTTTAGACATATATTCAAATCACAATCATTTGATTGAAAGAACAAATGAATCTTTTAATAAACTAAAAGAATTGAAGAAAGAAATTGCTGAAACAAAAATTCGTGAAAAAGCAACTAATAATGATAACGAATGGGTTAAAGAGTCATTTAATCAATTAGAGTTATTAGACCCTAAATTAGGTGAAGAACAAAAGTTAAACCAAACTAAGTTATTTTTAAATAACCGTGAAAAAATTTTTATAGCTA
>CACCSH010000012.1:0-56261 GCA_902548635.1 uncultured SAR116 cluster alpha proteobacterium | reverse complement strand
AAAGTGCAAAAAACATTATTCCTTTTGAAAAAGCTAACAATTAATTTCTAGTCTGTTACCTAATTGTTCTAGCCATTTTTCAGTTGCTACATAAGATAAAGTAGGAACTTTACCTTTATCTTTATTAACGATAATATTTTTAACAAATAAATTCTCTTCAAATTTATTTTCGTTAACTTGATCTGGAATATTATTAAAAATTTTGTCCATATAATAAGGTACGTCATCTTTAAAATTTTGTTTAACTTTGCCGTAATAATAAGTAGTAAAAAATAATGGAAGCGAATATTTTTTAATGAGTAATTCAATAAAAAAAGATGATTATGAATTAATAAATAAAATTAATTTAATTTTAAATGATTTTGAAAATTTTGAAAAACCCTTTGTTAATGACAAAGGTGATATAGTCATAAGGAATAAAATAAATAGAAAAAGTAAAAGTAACAATTATATTTTAACTAATGTTTTCAAAGAAATTATTGGTGAAGATATAAAAAAAAACAGGGTTTAAAAACCCTGTTTCGTATTTGATTGAAAATTATGCCTTTTAAAGGGACAATTTTATCAAAGGCTGCTCTGATAAATTTAAAACCTTACGAGAACAATTTTCATAAAAAATACTAGACATCAGATCACCTCCTTTTCATTTGTTAAAATAATTTCTTATAGTATTATTAAACATAAAAGATGTATTTTACAAATTGTTTAGATTAAAAATAAATTTATATTTCTATTAAGGTAAGATTTATGACAAAAAGCAATCAAGAAACTAAAACTTTTAAAGCTGGAGAAACTATTTATTCTCATAATGATCCAGCCGAATATATCTTTTTAATTCATAGCGGTAAAGTAAGAATAGAATCCAAGCATGGCTTAGAATTAGGAATACTTGATACTGGAGAGATATTTGGAGAAGTTGGGCATATTATAGAATCTCCTCGAACTGTTACAGCTGTAGCTATTACTAATTCGATAATAAGAGTAATTGACGAAAAAACAGTTAAAGAAAAAATGAATAAAGCTGACCCAGTTTTAGCAGCAATAATTAGAGGATTATCGCTAAGAATTGGAGATGCCAATGCTTTAGCTGAAAAACATTGGTTAGAACTAAGTGTATATAAGTCTCTTGGCAAATAAAATACAAATTAGTGAAAATTTTAAAAGGAGATACAAAAATATCTTTAAAAAATAAAATTTTGAATATTAAAAATTTATATGTTTACTTAATTGCATTCTTTTCTTCAATTTTAACCTTTGTGTTTTTTTATTTTAGCAGTGAAGTCATTAAAGAAGATAAAATTGTTGAAGAAAAGATTGATATATATGAAGTGGCAAAAGAAGAAGCCATTAAACTTGGTAGAATGGAACCAGATGAAAAACCCATAGTTCAAGAAATTGGACCTGATGGGAAAGTTATTGTTCCAAGTTTAACTTATGTTGATATTGGCGGAATGGGAGATAACGCTAATAAAAGTTTTTGGACAAACATACCTGGTTCAAATTCATTTATAAGCTTTGATTTAGCTCTTTCATCCTATCAAGGTGAAATGTTAACAAACTACTTAACCGATTATGATCCTGATCTTAGAAAAATTGTATATCAGGAGATAAGTAAACAAAATCTTTCTAAATTGGAAGGAAGTAAAGGAAAAAAGAAATTGCTTGAAGACATTAAAAATGAATTTAATGCTTATTTTGCTGAAAAAGAATTAGATCCAGTAGTTTTTGGTGCTCATTTTAAAGTACTTGCTATTACAACTAGAGGATAATTAAAGAAAAGTACTATAATTAATAGTTTCATTTTTATCTATTGTATTTATTACCTCAGGCAAAGGGTATTTTAAACCTGTAGCACAGTTAAAAAGTATAACTTTATCATCACGTGTTATTAATTCAGAAGTAATAGCCTTTTCGTAGGCAGTCATTGTCGCAGCACCTTCAGGACATAAAAAGCATCCATCGACTGCCGCTACTCTGTCTCTTGCCTCCATTATATCTTCATCTGAAACAGACATTGCAAATCCATTACTTTCTCGTACAGCTCTTATAATAAGGAAGTCCCCTACTGCTACTGGCACTCTAATTCCTGCAGCTTTTGTGGATGCATTTTCCCATAATGGTGCATGTTCTTCACCACTTTCCCAGGCCTTAACTATAGGTGCACATCCATCTGCTTGAACTGCCACCATTCTTGGTAATTTCCCTTTTATCCAACCAAGTTCTTTTAATTCTAAAAAAGCTTTCCACATACCAATTAAACCAGTTCCACCGCCTGTTGGATAAAAAATAACATCTGGTAATTCCCAATCAAGCTGTTCAGCTAATTCAAGTCCCATTGTTTTTTTGCCTTCTATTCTGTAAGGCTCTTTCAAAGTTGAGACATCAAACCACCCTACTTTGTCTTTACCTTCTCCAACTATTTTTCCGCAATCATTAATTAAACCATTAACTAAGTATGTTTCAGCTCCAAGTGATTGAATTTCTCTTACGTTGATATCAGGAGTGTCGTCAGGACAAAACACCGTTGACTTTATGCCCGCATGAGTTGCATATGCCGCCATTGCGGCACCTGCATTTCCGTTGGTTGGAATAGCTAAATGATCCAATTTAAATTGTTTTGCCATAGAAACAGCCATACATAGTCCTCTTGCCTTAAAGGAACCTGTTGGTAACCTTCCTTCATCTTTGACAAGAACACATCCCTTATCCTTACTATTATAATTAACGGATCTATCTAATTTAATTAAAGGAGTAATAGTCTCACCAAGTGTTATTCTATTCTTTGGGTCTGTAACTGGCAAAAGAGGAAAGTATCTCCAGAGTCCGTCTATTTTTGAATTAGCAATATCGTCTCGTGAAACTTCTTTTTTTAATTTTTGTAAATCATATTTAACAAGTAAAGGTCTTCCTGCCTCAGATAAACCATGCACTTTATTGGCTTCATATTGCTTACCCGAAATTGAACATTCCAAGTGACTTACATAACTTTTATCCATTTTTTCCTCAAGATTTGATTAATTATTTTTACCAGAAATAATGTCTATCATTGCTTTTGTTATTTGTTTAGTGGTGCTTTTTCCACCTAGATCCTTGGGTAGAACTTTTTTGTCTGCAGTTAGTTTTTCTATCGCAAACATTAACTTTTGAGCAGCTTGAAGTTCTCCTAAATTTTCTAACATCAAGACAGCTGACCAATATGAACCAATGGGATTTGCAATTCCTTTACCCATAATATCAAAAGCTGAGCCATGGATTGGTTCAAACATTGATGGATGACGTCTATCAGGGTCTAAATTTGCCGTAGGTGCAATTCCCATGGAACCGGACAGGGACGCTGCTAAATCTGTTAAAATATCTGCATGTAAATTGGACGCGACAACGGTATCGATACTTTTAGGATCTAAAACCATTCGGGTAGTCATAGCATCAACAAGCATTTTATCGGTATTAACGTCTCTATAATCTTCTGAAATTTCTTTGAAAATTTCGTCCCACATAACCATGCCGTGCCTTTGTGCGTTAGATTTTGTTACCAAAGTTAATAATTTTCTGGGTCTGGAACGTGCTATCTCAAATGCAAACCTCTGTATTCTCTCAACTCCTTGCTTTGTGAAAAGAGTTACATCCATTGCAGTATCGTTTGAATAGCCTTTATGACTTCTACCTCCAATTCCTGAATATTCTCCTTCAGAATTTTCTCTAATAAAACTCCAATCAATATCTTTTTCTTCAACATTTTTAAGAGGAGATGTGATACCAGGTAAAAGACGTACTGGTCTTAGATTTGCATATTGATCAAGCCCTTGACATATTTTTAACCTTAATCCCCATAAAGTTATATGATCAGGAATGTCTGGAACACCAGCTGATCCAAAATAAATTGCATTAAAATCTTTAAGTTCGTCAACCCCTTCATCGGGCATCATTATTCCATGTTCTTTATAATATTCTGCACCCCAATCAAAATGATTAAATTCTATTGGCAGATTAGGAACAATCTTTGAAAGAGCTTGTAAAACTTCAACCCCACTATTGATTACCTCAGTCCCTATTCCATCACCAGGAATAACTGCAATTTTGTACATCTTTCGCCTTCATAAATAAATAAATATAAATAATAATAAAAATAGTTTATCTATTAATAACTTAATTATTTCAATATTTAAAAAATTGTTAAATGGTAGCTATCTCTAAACTATTAAATCAAATATTAAACTCGCATTTAAAAATTATAAGTATAATTATAATTTTCTTACTTCTCTCTCCAGTTATTTCTATAATTATATCAAGTTTTCAAAACACATATGATTTATGGCTACATCTTATAAATTCACGTTTAAAATATTATTTATACAACACATTTATGTTAATGTTAGGTGTTTGTTTAACTACCTTTGTGATTGGAGTTTCTCTTGCCTGGTTAGTTTGCCGATATAATTTTTACATGAAAAATATAATCGAGTGGGCACTACTTTTGCCTCTAGCATTACCATCATATATAGTTGCGTATTGTTATACTGATTTTTTTGAATATAGTGGTGTTGTTCAGACAATATTAAGAGATTTATTAAATTTTTCTTCACCAAGTGATTATTATTTTCCAGAAATAAGATCTCTTGGAGGAGCAGTATTTGTAATATCTTTTGTCTTATACCCTTATGTTTATCTAATTACCAAAGTTGCTTTTAAATCTACTCCTTCATCTTTAATTGAGTTTGCTGATATCTCTGGAAAAAATATTTTCTACTATGTTTCTTTACCTCTGGCTAAACCTGCAATAGTTGCTGGATTGTCATTAGTGTTGATGGAAACAGTTTCTGATTTTGGTACAGTAGATTTTTTTGCAGTTGAAACAATTACTCTGGGTATTTTTAACCTATGGCTTGGAATGAATAATCTAGCCTCAGCATCACAGCTAGCTTTGGTAGGATTTACGTTTGTAATTGTTTTGCTTGCACTAGAGCTTTATGCAAGAAAAAGACAAAAATTTAACGATCCTAAATTCAACACTCACAATTTTTTTAATATTCAAGTATCTAAATCTAAAAATATTATAATTTTTTCAATATGCGTTATGCCAATATTATTTGGGTTTTTGATTCCAGTGCTTATTTTAATTGAGAATTCTCTAAATTATTTTCACCTTGAAAATTTTAATCAATTATTTACGATTGCTCAAAACTCTTTTTTTATTAGCTTCACTACTGCAACAATCATAATATTACTATCTATAATTTTAACCGTAAGTATTAAATATCAAAATTTTAAAGGCTTTAATTTTTTATCTACAATGGCAGGTATTGGATATGCTTTTCCAGGCATAATTATAGCTCTTGGGACTTTATTTTTTATTTCTTTTGTTGAAAAATATGTAAATTTATCATTAGAAATCTTTTCTATTGATCTAAATTTAATCTTAATTGGTTCTTACTTTTTATTAATTTTTGCCTATGTATCAAGATTTAATGCTGTTTCATTTGGGGCAATTAATAGCGGACTAAATAGATTACCCCCTAATTTGCTTGAAGCTAGTAGATCACTTGGTAATCCGTTTTGGTATAGTTTTAGGAAGGTTATATTACCGTTATTAAGACCATCTATTTTAACTGCATTTATTCTGGCTTTTGTAGATATTATTAAAGAACTTCCAATAACATTATTATTAAGACCTTTCAATTTTGAAACATTAGCCACTTACGTATATCAATATGCAAATGATGAAATGCTTGAAAGAGCATCAAGCGCAGCTCTGCTTATAGTAATTATAGGACTTTTACCTATTTTGTTTATTAATAAAATAATAAATATAAATAAAAAAATAATGTAATTTTTTGTAAACTTGTATTAGTTTAAAATCATTATAAATTTTTCTAGGAAAAAAGAATGGCCCTACTTTATGAGAAATGTATAAAAAACGGTCTGAGAATGACATTGCCTAGAAAAATTATACTAGAAGTAATCGAAGATTCAGTTGATCACCCTGATGTGGATGAGATGTATCGAAGAGCTGTTGAAAAAGATCGTTCAATCTCAATTGCAACTGTGTACAGAACAATCAAATTGTTTGAAGAGGCTGGAATAATTGAAAGATTAGATATTGGTGACGGCAGATCTCGATATGAAGAAGCTGGCGAACATCATGAACATTTAATTGATGTTGAGAGTGGTGAAATCATTGAATTTCAGAACGAAGAACTAGAAGAAATGAAAAGGCAAGTAGCACTTAATATGGGATATGAATTAGTAGATCATAGATTAGAGTTATTTGGAAAAAAAATTAAAAAATAACATTCTTGTTTATTTAATTTCTTTGATTTCAAAGTTACTTAATGTATTATTAAGAATGATTATCTATCTCTCGAAAATTTAAAAATGCAAGAAAAAGATAAAATTATAATTCTTACAGGAGGTAGCCGGGGCATAGGTCACGCTACTTCAAAAAAATTTTGGGATGATGGATGGACAGTAATTACATTTTCACGATCTGAAGTTGCACCAAAATGTCCTTGGTCTAACAATAAACAATTTCACTTTCAAGTTGATCTTGAAGATGAAATTTCTTTAAACAAAAAACTTAGAGAGTTATCTGAATTTTTAAATGGGAGGCCAGTAAAAGCACTCATTAATAATGCTGCAATTTCTCCCAAAGATAAAAAAAATGAGAGACTTAGTTTTAACGACACATCATTAGAATTATGGCGTAAAGTATTTAATGTTAATTTTTTTGCTCCAATCATTATTTCAAAAGCTATTGTTAATAATCTAAAATCAGCTAATGGTATGATTATTAACGTAACATCTATTGCCAGTGATAATGTTCACCAATTTGCAGGACCTGCTTACGCAACGTCTAAAGCTGCTCTAAAATCACTAACAAGAGAAATGGCATCAGATCTAGCCAAAGATAATATAAGAGTAAATGCTATAGCCCCTGGAGAAATTGAAACCTCTATGGTTACTGAAAGTAGCAAAAAATTACTGACAGAGAGGATACCTATGAAGAGATTTGGAACACCAGATGAAGTTGCAGGTGTCATTCTTTCAATGTGTTCAGAAACTTTCTCATATGTTAATGGAACAGAGATCCAGATTAATGGCGGTCAAACTGTCTAAATATTTAGATTATATTAAAATTTCAAAAAATAATATAAAAAAAACAGGACTTGTTTTATTCCTGTTTTTTTTATTTAAAGGTATAGCTTGGCTATTAGTTGGTTATTTTGGTATTAGTTATTTCTTTTAATCACCAACCCACCTGATCAATTATCATTTGTGCTTTTTTTGCATTTTTAGCAATCTCACTTATTGGTAAACTATCTGACTTAAATGTACCCCATTCCATTATTTTACCATCAAGTTTAACTTTAGGATTTACTGGATATTCAAAATTAACATTTGCATAAATTTTCTGTGCTTTTGGCATAGTAAGCCATTCAATAAATTTCAAAGCTTCTTTACTATTTTTTGAATATTTTGCAATAGCTGCACCTGAAATGTTAATATGTTGCCCTCTATTACCTTGGTTATAGAATATTACTTCAGTAGCTCGTGCCCAATTTTTTTGTTCAGGTTTCTTTTCATTAAATTTCATTAATGCAAAATAATAGGTATTCATTAAAACTATATCACACTCACCTGAGTAAATTCCTTTTGCTTGTGCTCTGTCATTACCTTTTGGTTTTCTTGCAAAATTTGAAACTAAACCTTCTGCCCATGATTTTGCTTTTATCTCACCTTTATGTGCAACTATTGAAGCCAATAATGCTCTATTATATGGGTGACTACCAATTCTTGTACATATTTTACCCCTAAACTTTGGTTTTGCTAAATCTTCAATATCATTAATCTCATTTTTATTTACCCTTTCTTTGGAAACACCTATTATTCTTGCTCTAGTCGATAAACTAATCCATTTTTTATTGATATCTCTTAAATGATCTGGAACATTTTTATTTATTATGTCTGAGTTAATATTTTTAACTAAATCCATATCCGCAAGTTCAGATAATCTTGAAATATCGACGGTAAGAATCACATCAGCAGGAGAATTTTTCCCTTCGGATTTGAGCCTCTGCGCGAGGCCTTTCTTAGCGTGTAACACGTTAAATTTTACTGAAAATTCTTTTTCATATTCTTTAGTAAATGGTTCCAAAAGATTAGGACTTCGGTAAGAGTAAATATTTATCTCTTTTGCACTAGCGCGTTGAATTCCAAAAATTAAGATAGATAAACAAAAAATTAAGTTGAAAATACAAAATAATAAAGATTTAAGACTTTTCATTTAAAACACCATTATGTAATTAATAATCATTATCATTATAATTATTATAACTATTATCAATGTCAATATATTTTTTTTAACCTCCGCCTATCAATATACCAGCAGCCAGAACTAGTGATCCCCCAAAAACCACTTGAAACACAGCTTTTGTAAATTTAATTTCCATATACTTAGCTTGTATCCATGCAATAGCCCAAAGCTCAACTAGTACAAAAAACATTGCAATCACTGTTGCAACATAAAAATCAGAAATCAAATATGGAAGTGCATGACCTAACCCCCCTATTGTGGTCATAATGCCTGAGGCAAATCCTCGCTTTATTGGTGAACCTCTACCTGATATTACTCCATCATCATGTACAGCTTCTGTAAAACCCATTGAAATCCCAGCTCCTATAGATGCTGCTAAACCAACTAATAATGTTGTATGACTATCTTTTGTTGCGAAAGCAGTAGCAAAAATTGGAGCTAAAGTTGAAACTGATCCATCCATAAGACCGGCAAGACCTGGCTGGACCCATGTTAAAATAAACTGTCTTTTATCTTTAGTAACTTCCTCTTTGGCACTTATTGTTTTTTGAGCACTCAATAATATCAATTTAGCATTATCTTTCTGCTCTCTACTCATTAATGCTAAGTCAGTAAGTAAATTTCTAATTTCAATATTTTGGGATTTTTTAGCAAATGAATTATAAAATTCGGCAGAAATAGTTTCCATTTCAATAATTTCATTTCTAACTTTTTCAATAGAATTCTTTATCACCAACCATTCAGGTTTTCTTTTGAAATAATTAGTAATTTTTTTTTGGTTAGTAATGCTTAGAGTCTCACCAAATTTTTTTTTATGTAATTCAACTAATTTTTTTCTATTTTTATTTTTTAAAATAGACATTTGTTTAAACATTTTTGATGTTTCTGGGTAATTTATAAGAAAATTAGAAGAATACTCATCATATAATTTTATATCTTCTTCTAAACTAACAATTGCAAGAGATAATATTTCATTATCATTTAAGTCTTGAAATTTCTTTTTTATTAAAAACTTGTACATAATGCATTCCCAAACAATTTTTAAATATATTAATTTAATTGATAAGTCATTGAATTTATTATTTATTTTTGCAAATGATAATAATTATTAAAATTATTAAATAAATTATTGACTATGATAATGATTATCATTATTATTTGATTATGGATGAACTCAATATATCTCCCAAGATTATAAGTTCATCCACATTTTCATTTAAAAATTTATAACTCTAAAAGATTATTTTTTATAAATTACAAATATCTATTAAATCATTGTAAATGTTAATCGACCTAAGTAATATTTTATTAAAAATATTTGGTATCAAACATGAATAATAATGAATTTCAGATAGCTACGGTACCTGGAGATGGGATAGGTAAAGACATAGTAAACTCAGCGAAATCGATAGTTGATCTCTCATCTGAAATTATTGGTGGTTTTAGATGTAACTGGGAAACTATTAATGCTGGTGCAGAATATTTTGCACAAGAAGGTTGTGATGTAGAACCAGGCGGTGAAGATAGAATAAGTAATGCTGACAGTATTTTCCTTGGGGCGATTGGACTACCTACGATAAGACATAAAGATGGGACAGAAGTATGCCCTCACCTCAGATTTAGAGAAATGTTTGGATTATATGCTGGAGTAAGACCAGTTAAGGCTTACCCAAACATTACAAACAGGTTAAGTAATAAATTAGCAAGTAATATTGATTTAATTATATTAAGAGAGTCTACTGAAGGTTTGTTCTACACAGCAGCTGTTCATAACAGATGCCCCGTGGATAACAATGAAGAAGTTCAAGATATTATGCGTATTACTAGAAAAACAACAGAAAAATTGCATGACTTTGCATTTAAATTAGCACGACAAAGAAAGAGTAAGGGAAAATTAGGTAAAGTTACGTGTGTTGATAAAGCCAATGTATTTCGTTCTCAGGCTTTGTTTAGAAAAATATTTGATGAAAGGAAAGATAATTTTACAGATATAGAAGCGGACCATTGTTATGTTGATGCAATGGCATTAAACCTTATAAGGAATCCCTGGGAATATGACGTTATGGTAATGGAAAATATGTTTGGCGACATATTATCAGATCTTGGCGGAGGATTAGTAGGTGGAATGGGGATGGCTTCATGTGCAGAAATTGGAGACAACCATGGTTTATTTCAACCCGCTCATGGAAGCGCTCCAGATATAATGGGGCAAGATAAGGCAAATCCATTAGCGACTATTCTTAGCTCTACTTTGATGCTTGACTATTTGTCAGATAAAAAAGGATGTAAAAGTGCCTCTGAAGGCTCAAAACTAATAGAGGCCGCAATTGAAACAGGCTTTGAAAGAAATGAGCTAAGGCCAATTGAATTTGGTGGTGATATGGGAACAAAAGCAGTAACTGAAAAATTAATCACATTATTAAAAGATAAAAATGTTCAGAATGAAGTATTAACCTAATAGGAGTTAAAATTAATAATGTTTGTAATAACTGTTAAATTTGTAATTCACGAAAAAGACACAGAAAAATTTAAAGTAAGAATCTTACAGCAAGCTAGAGACTCTCTTGAACTTGAAAAAGATTGCCATGAATTTGATGTCTGCCACGACCCCAATAATAAAAATATAGTATTTTTATATGAAACTTACACCGACAAAGACGCTTTTGACATTCACCTCAACAGCAAACATTATCTATCATTTAATGAAGAAGTAACACCTTGGGTTAAAGAAAAAATTGTAACACAATTAGAAAAACAAGCATTATAGAATAAAGAGCGGATTATGAAACTAGGTATAATAGGTGATGATTTTACAGGCTCATCTGATATTGCAAATAACCTTAAAAAATCAGGAATGCAAGTATCCATGTATGCTGGTATTCCAACTCTACTTCCTTCGGAAATAAAAAAAGAACCAACTGACGCCGCCGTAATTGCCCTCAAAACTAGAACCATACCAATTGAAGAAGCAATATCAGAGAGCTTAAAAGCTCTTTCATGGTTAAAAGATTGTGGATGTGAACAATTTATTTTTAAATATTGCTCAACTTTTGACTCCACCAAAAAAGGAAATATAGGACCGGTAGCTGATGCAATTATGAAAGAATTAAATACAGATTTTACTGTAGCGTGCCCGTCCTTTCCTGATGCTGGTCGAACTGTTTATTTTGGACATATGTTTGTTAATGGCAAACCATTAAATGAATCAGGAATGGAAAATCATCCTCTAACTCCCATGACAGACCATAATTTAGTTAGGTGGCTTAATTATCAAACCAAAGATAATGTTGGCCTGATTGATTTTCAAACTATTTCAAGAGGAGCGAATAGCATCAAAGAGAGAATTGAAACGTTAAAAGCAGATGGATATAAGTATGCAATTGTTGACACTATTAAAAATAATGACTTTGACATTATTTGTAACGGCGTAAAAGACTTACCATTTTTAACTGGTGGATCTGGTATTGCGCTTGGATTACCAAAAATTTATAAAGATAGAGGTTTATTGTCAGCAACTAATTTTGAAATTCCTAAAAATAATTCCAATGCAATTATTCTTTCTGGATCATGCTCAGTTGCAACAATAAATCAAATAAATATTTATAAGCAGAAAAACCCATCCTTATATATTTCTTCTGATGAAGTAATTAACAATGAAGACTTGGTTGAAAATGTCTTTTCATGGATTAAAGTTAATGAAACATTATCTCCTCTTGTTTACTCGTCTTCTGATACTAAAACTGTCACTGAAAAACAAAAACAATATGGCCAAGAAATCTTAGCACATAAAATTGAAAACTTTTTTGAATTACTATCTAAAAAACTTGTAAAAGATAATTTTGGAACATTTATTTCAGCTGGAGGAGAAACCTCAGGAGCAGTCATAAAAGGTTTAGGTGTCCAAGAGCTTAAAATAGGCGAAGAAATTTCTCATGGCGTCCCTGCCCTATGGTCCCCTCATTCTGATGGTAATAAGCCAATTTCTGTAACACTTAAATCTGGTAACTTTGGTCAAACAGATTTCTTTGAGAGAGCTCTCAAAGTGTTTCGTTAACTCAAAAATTAAATTTTAGAAAACTTCTTTAAAGCATTTGTAAAAGTTAATCCAGCATCCATTTCTTCCATTGCCTTTCTGTCATCGGCAGAAAACTTTTCGGAAGCTTCAGTTATATTCTCAGCATGCTCAATTGGGATACATAAAACACCTGTGCCATCAGCAACAATAATATCACCTTTTCTTACTCTTACTCCTGCACAAACAACTGGATCATTTATAGATATAACTTTTATCCTGGTTTTTCCGGGTGTTGGTACCATGTGTCTAGAAAATGCTGGAAAGGAAAATTCTATAATTTCTTCTCTATCACGAATACCTCCATCGACCACAAGGCCACCAACTCCTTTCAACTTTGCAGCATAAGAAGCCATCCCACCCCAGGTAGACACCTGAGCTCCATTATTGGCAACAACAATGACATCTCCTGGATTTGCCGCGTCAATCATATGCCCAACTTTAAAATCATCTGATGAAAAACTGCCAAAAGGACCTGTTGTTTCTTGAACCGTAATAGCTCTTCCTACTACCTTCATACCAAAACCTGCAGGAGCCAGGTTATTCATAACACCATTAAAACCAACATCATCTAGTGCATTGGCTAAGGTTGGTGTAGCAATTTTTTTTAATCTTTCTAAAATTTCATCATTAACAGACATTTATAAACTCCCGAAGTACCCAAAATAATTTTACTCTTAATTAATAATGTTAATATAAGGACATTTTTTTGTATTAATTATATTGACCTTTATCCTATATAATTTAACTTATTTTAAATTAATTAACAGAATAAGTATTATAAATGTCTAAGTTTAATTTTCCTTCTATTAAAGAAACGAATGATTTATCAAACCTTCGAAAAGAAGTAAGAAATTTTATAACAAAATCTTTAAATGATAAAGATTTTGAGCCTTCTGCTGATGCTTGGGTCTTTTCTGCCAGCCCAGAGTTTAGTAAGAAACTTGGATCGATGGGATGGCTAGGCATGTCATTTCCAAAAAAGTACGGCGGGAATGAAAGAACTGCACTTGAGAGGTATGTTGTGACCGAAGAGCTTTTAGCTTCTGGAGCTCCTGTCGCCGCCCATTGGATAGCTGACAGACAAAGCGGGAGTCAAATTTTAAGATATGGAAATGAGGACCAAAAAAAATCCATTATTCCCAAAATAACCGCAGGAGAATGCTTTTTTGCTATTGGAATGAGTGAGCCTGACTCTGGTTCAGACTTAGCTTCAGTTAAAACTAAAGCTACTAAGATAGAAAATGGTTGGAAACTTGAAGGTAGAAAAATTTGGTCTACTGGCGCTCATATAGCAAATTATATGATTGTACTTGTAAGAACTAGTCCTGCGTCAGAAAACAATAGGCATGAAGGACTATCTCAGTTTTTGGTTGATTTATCACTTCCAAATGTAAGTGTAAAAGGTATCCCTGACATGACAGGTCAACGCCATTTTAACGAAACTCTATTCGATAATGTTATACTTTCTGAGGATGCATTGCTTGGAGTTGAAGGAAAAGGTTGGTCTCAGGTAGTTGGTGAACTTGCACTTGAAAGATCTGGCCCTGAAAGATTTTTGTCTCATTTCACATTACTTGAGAGTTTTATAAATGAATTCAAAAATATTTTAATAAAATCAGGTTCAAAATTAATAGGTAAATTAATTGCTGAACTTCAAACATTAAGAAGAATGAGTTTTTCTATAGCCTCTATGTTACAAAATGGAGAATCTCCAGAGACACAAGCTGCATTTGTTAAAGAGTTGGGTAATAAATTTGAAAAGACCATGGTAGAAACGTTAAGAGAGTTTTCCAATATAATTCCACTTTATGAATGGCCTTCTCAATTACAAAATTTATTTGAAGACGCCACTCTCAGAATACCCTCAAACTCGTTAAGAGGTGGAACAACTGAAATTATGAAAGGGATAATTGCAAGACAGTTAGGTCTGAGATGAATGAAGAGCTAGGTATTATTTTAGAAACAACCTCAAAAATTCTTAACAAGCATGTAGATCATAAATTAAGACAAAACATAGATAACAACAATTCTGATTTAATTAATTTATGGAGTGAAATTGAACAACTTGGCCTTCCTAAAATAGCCGTTAAAGATAAGTTCAATGGATCAGGTTTACCTCTTTCAACTACTTTACCAATAATCAAATTATCAAATAATATAGGAGCACCAATACCTTTATCCGAAACAATATTGTCTAATTATATTCTGTCAGAATCTGATATAAACCCTCCAAGTGGCATTATAACTTATGCAATAGATGTAAAGAACCTTAAAATCATAGGTAATGAAATATCCGGAGAATTAATTTCGGTTCCATATTTAAATCTTACTGATAAAATTGTCTTTATTACTGAAATTGAAAAAACAAAAAAAGTTATTCTTATTAAAAATAGCGGGGAAGACAAAGAGTTAAAAAAGAATTTTTTATCTGAACCACGCTATAATTTAAAATTAAATAAATGTAAAATCCTTGATATGAAAACAATTAACTTAAGGGTAAATTTTAAACATTTAGGCGCTATTGTAAGATCTGCTCAAATGATAGGGTCAATGGAAAAAATTTTAGATTTATGTATTGATTACTGTTCACAAAGAAAACAATTTGGAAGAGCACTCTCAAAATTCCAAGCTATTCAACATCAGATATCTGAAATGGCCGTTGAGCTATCTGCATCTTCTGCAGCTTTATCAACAATCACTAATTCTGATGATTTTTATAAAAATAAAAAGGATATAGCTATTTTAAAAATAAGAGCTGGAGCTGCTGCAGGAAAAGTTATAGCAATATCTCATCAAGTTCATGGCGCAATTGGATTTACTCAAGAGTATGAATTAGCTTACTTTACTCGAAATATAAATAGTTGGAGAAACGATTTTGGAAATGAGAGTTATTGGGAAGACCTATTAGGAAAAGATTTTTTAGAAAATAACAATCAAAATTTATGGGAATATTTAACTTAAATACTATTTTAATTCGAGGTGAAAAATGACTGACTCAGTTTTATATGAACAAGATGATAGAATTGTTAAAATAACACTAAATAGACCGGACACAAGAAATGCTCTTTCCGGAGATATTATAGAAGGTTTAGTAGATTCTCTAAATAAAGCTGATAAAGATAAAAATGTAGGTTGTGTAATATTAACAGGTGCTGGAAAAAGCTTTTCGTCTGGTGGAAATCTTCAAGAAATCAAAGATATGACCACTAAGGACAACATGTCTTTAACTGAATTAGAGGATTGGTATAGATTTGGAATACAAAAAATTCCACTTACAATGAATAGTATTGATGTTCCAATTGTAGCTGCTGTAAATGGACACGCCATTGGTGCAGGAAACGATTTGTGTACAATGTGCGATATTAGAATTGCAGCAGAAGACGCAAAGTTTTCAGAGAGTTTCCTTAGAATTGGAATTATTCCAGGTGATGGTGGATCCTGGTTTCTTCCGAAAATAATTGGACTAGCAAGAGCAAATGAAATGATTTTAACTTGTGACGTTCTTGATGCCCAAAAGGCTCTAGATTGGGGTCTTGTTTCAAAGGTTGTAACAAATGATGAACTTTTGGATGAAGCTTATAGAACTGCAAATAAAATTGCCTCACAACCCCCTGAAGCATCAAGAAGAGCTAAAAGATTATTAAGAATGTCACAAAATGTTTCTCTGGACAAAGCGTTAGAAATGGCGGCAAGTCAACAAAGTATTCTTCAACAACTTGATGACCATAGAGAAGCAATAGACGCCCTTTTAGAAAAAAGAAAACCTAATTACACAAACTCCTAGCTAAGGTTTTTAAATTCTACATGTACATTCTGGGAAAAAAATAATCAATAACTTCCCCGTTTGTGAAAACTGGTGCTTTAAAATTATTTTCAGAATATTCTATAATAACAACACCACAAGTCACTAAATTAACAGGTAACTTATTATAACCTTTAGTTGATAATTGATACATTAATGAATTTAAAATAGGATTATGACCTATTACAACCACGGTGCTAAATCCAAGCACTTCGGAGGTTAATTTTTTTTTAATCTGATCTATTGATGCATGATATAAATCATCTTCAATCGATAAAAGATTGTCTTTATTATCCCAATTTAAAAAGAGATTTTCGTAAGTTAATTTTGCTCTTAGTGCAGGTGATATTAAAAACAAATCTGGTTTATCAATTCTTTTTTTTAGTTCCTTAGAAATTAACCTACAAGAATTATAACCTCTTTTGTTCAAACCCCTTTGAAGATCATTTAGGTTACCACTCCAATCAGATTTAGCATGACGAATTATTATTAATTTAGACATTTAATATTAACGTATTCTCTCCAAAATTGAGACATAATTTGCGACAGAGGCTCCGCCCATATTAAAAATACCTGCTAATTTAGCATCTTTGACCTGCATTTCATCTGACTCCCCAGTGAGTTGCATTGCTGACATCACATGTTGAGAAACTCCAGTAGCGCCGACAGGGTGCCCTTTTGACTTAAGACCGCCTGAGGGATTTATAGGAAGTCTACCATTTTTTTGAACCCAGCCCTCTTCGATTGCTTTATAACCTTCGCCTAGTTTAGTTAAACCCATTGCTTCATATTCAATAAGTTCTGCAATTGTGAAACAGTCATGGGTTTCTACAAACGACAAATCATCAAGATTTATTTTAGCATCTTGCAGGGCATAACTCCAAGCTTGACGAGCACCTTCAAACTCTGTTCTTTCTCTTTTACTCAGTGGAAGAATATCATTTACGTGTCTTCTTGCTCTAAAGGTAATTGCTCTCTTTGCAGAAAGTGCAAGGTCTATGTCTTGAATTATTAAAGCAGCAGCACCGTCAGATACCATAGAGCAATCTGTTCTTCTTAACGGCTCTGCAACGTAAGGATTCTTTTCTGAAACAGAATTACAAAAATCAAAACCTAGATTTTTTTGCATATGAGCAAGAGGATTTACACTTCCATTCTCGTGATTTTTAGCAGCAATTTTAGCCAGCATATCTGATTTATCCCCATATTTTTGAAAATAAGCATTTGCTATAGTTGCAAAAACACCTGTAAATCCCCCTTTGGTTTCTCCTTCTTCTGGCCGATAACTTGCACCCAAGAGAATGTCACCAACTTTTTCGGAAGATGTGTCTGTCATTTTCTCTACACCAACAACAAGTGTTGTCTTTGCTCTTTTGGCTTCAATTGCATTCATCGCTGTATGAATGGCCGCTGAACCTGTTGCGCACGCATTTTCAACTCTCATAGCTGGTACATACCTTAGATCTATTTGAGAAACAGCTGGTAATGCACCATGAAAATCCTGCTTTTGAAACCCATTGTTGAACGTTCCAACATAAATTGCATCTATATCTTTTGGCGAAATTTCTGCATGATTTATTGCCTGTTCAACAACTTCTGCAATCATATTCTCTGAAGATTGATCTTTATTTACACCAAATTTATTATGAGCCCAGCCAGTTATACAAGATGACATTCTATCCTCCTAAAATAGATATTTTAATTACAAATTTTCATAAGTAAATTCAAAGTTTCCTTCGGATGTGTAAACATAGCATTATGCCCTGCCTTCAATTCAAAAATTGGCCAATTCATTTTTCTTACTGATACTCTTGAACTTTCTAAAGATTGATAAACTGGATCAGTACAAAATATATAGGAAACAGAAAGCCCATTCCCAATTTCATTTTCTAAATTTAGTTTTGATTTAAAAGTGCTTACGGGATGAGGAGTTAATTTACTAGCCAAGATTAAAGATTTTCTTATATCAAAAACTCCAAATGCTTCAGGTGATGGAGGAGGAATTGAGAGCTTGCCTTCAGATTTTTCTGCTAAAGCCGTTCTTTCTTTAACTATTTCTTTTGGAGCAATATCAAAAGGACTTTGACCACTTGATAAAATCATTGCATCAAAATAAACAAGCTTATTAATTCTCTCTTTTAATCTGTCAGCAACACCACTTATAATACTTCCCGCAAAGCTATGTCCTACTAATATAATATTTTCTAAATCTTCTAATAAAATATGATTAATTATATCATCAATATATGTGTCTAAAGTTATCTCAGAGGACAATAAATGTTTTCTCTCACCTAAACCTGTTTGGGTAGGACAAGTTACATTATAACCTTGATATTTTAAAAGATCTGCAACTTCTTTCCAAATCCACCCACCATGCCAAGCACCGTGAACTAATACAAAATTAGGTTTATTATTTGTCATATAGATCTCTTTAAATTTATCAATTAAATGATAATATAATACTATCAATAATAAATATGTGTCACTTAATTTAAATAAAAGAAATTAGAATGGAACCATTAAATATAGCTATTTTTGGGAGCTCTGGTGCAATTGGAAAAGCATTATGTTTTGAATTTTCAAAAAATAATAGTGTAAATAACATATTCGCCTTTTCTAGGAATGGTGTTCAATTAGATCACCAATCTATAATTTCAAAAGAAGTAAATTATTTAAATGAAAATAGTTTGGCTGAGACTGCTCAATCACTTGAATGTAAGTTGGACGTTATTATTGTGGCAATTGGTGCGCTTGAACAACCAGAGAAATCAATAAGAGATCTATCCTCTGTAAAATTTATTGACATGTTTAATGCCAACACTATTCCAACAGCTTTAATTGCAAAATATTTTTTACCAAAGCTATACAGAGATAGAATAACAAAATTTGCTTCAATTTCAGCTAGAGTTGGAAGTATAGAAGACAACGAACTAGGTGGTTGGTATTCTTATAGAGCATCTAAATCTGCTTTAAATATGGTTTTAAAAGGATTATCAATTGAACAAAAAAGATCAAATCCAGATAGTATTATCTTTGGACTTCATCCAGGCACAGTAGATTCAAAATTATCTAAACCTTTTCAAAAAAAAGATAAAGAATATTTTACTCCCGAATTTTCTGCAGAAAAATTGGTAAATGTTATTGATACAAAGACAGTAGCCGATAATGGTAAAATATTTGATTGGGATAATAAAATTATTCCCTATTAAGAATTAGGTTTGTATTCTGGTATATTATAATTAGTAAGATGTTTCTGCCAAAATTCTTGCGTTAATTTAGCCCCTAACCTCATAAAAACATAAACGATACATAATGTTAAAACCGCTCTTAAAAAAAGCGTTATTATAATATTTGAACCTATAAGTGAAATGACTGCAGTATCTTCAATTATGCTATGAAGCATTCCTACTAAGACTAAAACGCCAAAAACATCTTTGTAGTGAAGTTTTCCAGTTTTCACTTCTTTAATTAAAAGTCCAGCACCAAAGCCAATCCCAAGGGTCACTCCTACTATTGCAATTGTAGAAGCTTTTTCACCAACTCCAAGAAAGTTTAAAAAGGGTTTTAAAGCTTTTTCTATTAATCTTTCAACGCCTATATATTTTAAAAAATCTAAAATTATTACTAGTGCTATAATAATAACAAAGATCATTCCCAGCCCTTTTAGTTGAGATAAACCCCAACTAAACAAATCAGGTGCACTTTCTAAACTTGGTAATAAAATTGTTGCTGGATAATTCATATAACCAGTAAGTTGAAAAAAAAGATTTAAAAAATAGCATGATAAAATACCAAGGCCTAATCTAATAAATATCATAGCACGGGCTCTTACTCCTGCTTTTCTACAAATAATAACTTCAATAGGCAATGAATGTGTGAATAAAATTAAAAGTCCTAATACACTTGCCTGAGCAGCAGTAAATGGCATGTCGGCTGGTAGACCTGAAAAAACTATTAAACCTGCATAGGGGCTTGTGAGCAATGATGTGGTAAAAACAAGTGATATAGCCTCTGGTAATCCTAACAAAAACATCAAAGGAGCACAGAACTTATTTAATATTTCAACAAAACCTAACTCATCTAGTATTTTTACTATAATTAAAGTTGGTATCATTATTATGAATAGCTCATAAGTAATTTCAAGGGATGACCTTGTAAGCTCTCTGATCTTATTCATTGGTAATTCCTCTTCAACCTAGAACTAGCTTATCTTTTTTGAAATAAATTTGCCACATTATGAATGTTACTATCAAAAGATTTGTAAAATTCCAAAATATTCCGTTTACAAATGCTAATTTATAAGATTGGGTAATATCAAAAATTTCACCAGACATCCAGCCACCTAAGCCCATACCTACAATTGTTGCCATAATGACTAATCCAACTCTTTCACCAACCTGTTCAATTGGCAGATATTTTCTTATTATCATAGCATATGCAGGCACTATACCTCCTTGGGACAACCCAAACATTAACGAAACAATATAAAGCGATAATTGACTATCAAACGGCAAGAAAAATACTAAGGAAAGCATTTGTAATAATGATCCAATAAATAAAGTGTAAACAGGACCAATCTTGTCGGACAAGAAACCAAATCCAACTCTACTTATCATTCCTGAAAAAAGCATTACAGCCAAAATTTCAGCTCCGATGCTCAATCCAAAGCCTCTCTCAACACATAAAGCAACAATATGTACTTGTGGCATTGCCATTGCCAAGCAACAACCAATTCCTGCCAAAATTAATAAGATTTGTAATGTGTTGGGACTTAAGTTGGTTAAATTGTTTCCATCAGTACTTAAATCATTATTAGATATGTTACTTGCAACATTATTTTTTAGAAATAATGCTATTGGAAACATAATCACCATACAGATTATTGCTATATATAAGTAGACTTCTTTCCAAGTGGTGTATTCAAGAAAATAACTAATGATTAAAGGCCAAAAAGCACCAGCCACATAATTAGCACTAGCAATAATCGCAACAGCTAACCCTCTCCTTTTTTCAAAAAAATTTCCTATATCCGCCATAGATGGGCCAAAAAAAGTCGCAGCAGCCGTTCCCATGAAAATTTGCAAGATTAACAAATGCCAAAACTCGGTAGATATGATTGCAATTAAATAAGAAGAAACAAGAATTATTATTGCGAAAATAATTGGTAACTTTAAACCAAATTTATCAATAATTTTTCCAATTAAAAAATTACCAAGGCCAAAACCAACCATAGTAGTAGCGTATAGTAAACTTGCATGCCCCCTATCTATATTAAACTCTTTTTCAATTGCAGGCATTACAACCACAACTGACCACATACCAACTGTACCCATAACACCTATAGTAAATAAAAGTATTAGCCTAATCCAAGACTTTAAGCTGTCATATTCTATGTTAGAGGTATTAAATGCACTTATGACACCCACCATTAATTGTATTAAAAAAGATTTAAACAGGTTAAATTTATATTATACCTTTATCCTTTAAATTTTTTATCTCATCTAAAGACAAGCCAATTTTTTCAGATAAAATTTCTTCAGTATGTTCTCCTAATAATGGGGGTGACAATCTATAACTTGGAGGTGTCTCCTGCATTTTTATTGGATTGGCTATTAATCTTAGTGGGGCTTTTCCTGTTTTAGTGTGGTCCATTTCAACAATCATTTCTCTAGCCTTTACATGAGGATCTGAAAAAACCTCACTCAGTGTATTAATTGGACCACATCCAATTTTTTGTTTTTCCAACTCAGTAAGCCACCAAGATGAAGTATGTCTTTTGGTAATTTCATTTAATGTATTTGTTACAAATTCCCTATTAGACACACGATCTGCATTTGTCTTAAATTTAGGATCATCTATTAATTGTTCATCTCCAGACAACTTACAAAATCTTTCAAATGTAGGATCATTACCAATTGATAAAACGATGTAACCATCCGATGTTGGCATAACTTGATAAGGAACAATATTTGGATGTTGATTACCTAATCTATCTGGATTTTTATTTGTAGATAAATAATTCATACCTTGATTTGCTAACCATGCAACATGAGTATCTAACATCCCAATATCTATAAACTGACCTTCACCTGTATTTATTTGATGCCTGACAGCTGCTAATATCCCGACAGAAGCAAACATACCCGCCATTAGATCTCCGATAGGAACCCCAACTTTCATAGGCTCACCATCTGGCTCTCCTGTTAAAGCCATTACACCACCCATTGCTTGAATTAATCCGTCGTAACCTGGTCTGGATGCATATGGCCCGGTCTGTCCAAAACCAGTAATAGAACAATATATTAACTTTGGAAAATCTGATTTTAAATTATTATATCCAAGTCCGTATTTTTCTAAGGTACCTGTTTTAAAGTTTTCAACTAAAATATCACATTCAGATAATAATTTTTTAACTAAGCCCTGACCTTCTTTTGTACTAAGATTGATCGTAATTGATCTTTTGTTTCTATTAGCGCCACAAAAATACGCGCTAAGGTCTGTCTCTTCGCCATCATCATTTTTTACAAAAGGTGGAGCAAATCCTCTAGTATCGTCGCCACCTCCAGGTCTCTCAACTTTAATTATATCAGCCCCTAAATCTCCTAGCATTTGGGTACAATATGGACCAGCTAATACCCTAGTTAAATCTAGCACTTTAATACCCTTTAATGAATTATTCATATTTTAATCTCTTATTGTGTTTTAATTTTTATTGTCTGGCTTGAAATATATACAAACTAAATTAAATATGCATTGTTTTAATTAAATATTAGATTTACTAGAACTAAATTAATTTTAATGTATATTCTTAACTTCTTAAGTATTTATTACCAACCGACTTTTCATGAGATATAAATGATAAAATTAGAAATTAATAAGCCAAAATTTGGTGAATTAACTCAGATAGCTTCTGATTTATATTGGGCACATTTCGAGCTACCTTTTAGATTAAACCATGTAAATTTATTTCTTATGGATACCCCTAGCGGCATTTTAATTTTAGACGCAGGTTTAAAATCAGATCACTCAGAAGAACATTGGGAGGCATTGATTAATGGACCACTCAAATCAAAAAAATTTGCTGGATTGTTAATAACTCATTATCACCCTGATCACATAGGAATGGCCGGGTGGCTCCAAGATAAATTAAACATAAAATGTTACACTAGTGAAAAAGAGCTTTTTACTGCGAAAACATTTCGCTCAATGCCAGATGATAAATATGCTGATATCTTCAGAAATGTTTTTGTAAGGGCTGGTATGAGTGAAGAAGATATTATCGCAAAGGGACCAGCCACAAGACTTTATAAAAATAGAGTTTATGAACTTCCAGAATTTGAAATTATCAAATCTGGACATGAAATTGAATCAAATGATGGTAATTGGTTAGTAAGAACTGACTCAGGTCATTCACCAGAACATATTTCATTATTGGACGAAAAAAGAAAGTTATACCTCTCAGGAGATTTTTTACTACCTCGTATATCTCCTAACATTTCTGATAATTTTTTTGATCCTTTTGATGATAGACTAGGAGGATATTTTAAATACTTAAATCAAATTCAAGTAATTGGTTCTGATACAAAAGTTTTTCCTTGTCATGATTGGCCTTTCATTAACGGTTCAGAACGGGCTCAAGATTTAATCAAACACCATAATAATAGACTTAGTTTAATTTTAAATGAGTTAGAAAATCGAAGTATTACAATTATGGATTCAATTGAAATTATCTTTGACAGAAAAATTGGTGACGAACAAATGCATTTTGCTATTGGAGAAGCAAGAGCACACTTAATTCATTTAGATGTAACTGGACAGGCTAAAAGTGAAACGGATGATAGAGGTACGGTTCATTATTCTTGTTTGTAATTGATTCATAAAAAAATAATTTTTTTATGGATCATTACGATACTTAAATGTATGTAAATTAATCACTACGAGTCAATTAGTATTTAAAGTGATTAATAAATAGACCTTTAACACATTTACATGTCGCAATTTGTAATATACGAAAAATTCATACTAAAAAAACATAACATAAATTTTTATATTTATTAATGAAAGGAATATTTATGTTATTTAATTTAATTAAAAGATTAACATTAGTTATGTTTGCTCTTTTTTTGGGAAACAGCGTTTTAGCCGACGGTCACGGTAAAATTAAAATCGGTATTTTACATTCGTTATCAGGAACTATGGCTATTTCTGAAACAACACTAAAAGATACAATGTTAATGTTAATTGATGAACAAAATAAAAAAGGAGGTATTTTAGGAAAAAAATTAGAACCTGTGGTAGTTGACCCTGCATCTAATTGGCCGTTATTTGCCGAAAAAGCTAGAGAACTATTAACCGTATCTAAAGTTGATGTTATGTTTGGTTGTTGGACTTCAGTTTCCAGAAAATCAGCATTACCAGTACTTGAAGAATTAAATGGATTGTTGTTTTATCCCGTGCAATATGAAGGTGAAGAAAGTTCAAAAAATGTTTTTTACACTGGCGCTGCACCTAATCAACAAGCAATACCCGCAACCGATTATTATTTAGAAGAATTAGGTGTCAAAAAATTTGCATTGCTTGGAACTGACTATGTATATCCAAGAACAACTAATAAAATCTTAAAGCAATATCTTATTGACAAAGGAATTCCTGAATCAGACATTTTTGTAAACTATACACCATTTGGTCACTCAGATTGGTCTAAAATCGTTGCTGATGTGGTTGGCCTTGGTGCAGACGGTAAAAAAGTTGGTGTTATTTCAACTATCAATGGTGACGCCAATATAGGTTTTTACAAAGAACTTGCTGCTGCTGGTATTAAAGCTGATGATATTCCAGTTGTTGCATTTTCTGTTGGTGAAGAAGAATTATCTGGTCTTGATACTAAAAATTTGGTTGGTCATCTTGCCGCGTGGAATTATTTTCAATCAGCTGAGTCTGACTTGAATACTGATTTTATTAAACAATGGAAATCTACAATGGGTGATAAGAGAGTTACCAATGATCCGATGGAAGCACATGTAATTGGATTTAAAATGTATGTAAAAGCAGTTGAAAAAGCTGGCACGACAGATGTAGATGCTGTTAGAAAAGCTATGTATGGCATGAAAGTACCAAACTTGACCGGTGGAATGGCTGAAATGTTGCCTAATCATCACCTGTCAAAACCTGTACTTATTGGTGAAATACAAGCGGATGGACAATTTGACATTATTAGTCAAACTAAAGAAGTGCCTGGTGACGCTTGGACTGATTATTTAGCTGAATCAAAGCCTCTAGTCTCTGATTGGAAATCCTTAGGTTGCGGAATGTATAATAAAGTCACTAAAACTTGCGTCCAAATGAAATCTAATTATTAATCTATAATTTAAAATTATTCTGTAGAGCTTTTCTTAAGCTCTACAGTGGAAATTAAAATGAATTCTTTTTTAAAATTAATCTTCCAATTTTTTTTCGTTTTAATTTTTTCTAACCCTCTATATGCATCAGAATCTAATAATCTTGAAAAAGTTTTAAATAATAATTTCAAGCTTATTATAAAAAGTTCTTCAAGAACTATTGAGCCTGTAATTGAAGATTTATTAAGTACCAAATCACCTAACCTTGAAGAATTTCTCAAAAGCTGGAGAAATAAAGAATTATATTATGTCAAAAAATCTAAGCTTATAGCGATTTTAAAACAAAAAAACTCTAATGGTTACGAACTATTACAGTTTTCAAACAAAACTAGTCTGGGTTTCTTTAAAAAGAAAGAAATAAAAGTTATTAAGCCAAATAGTGGTGTTAGATCGAAAATATCTAATGCTCTTATTGGTTTTCAACTATTAAATGATGATCCTAAAGTTAGATCTAAAAGTTTAGAAACACTTACAAGAAAATTCAATTCAAAATATTTAATACCCTTAAAGAACGCTCTAAAAAAAGAAAATAATCCAGATTTAAAAAAAAGAATGTCTGAATTACTAGTTTTTGGAACTATTAAATATTCTCAAAATGAGGATGAAAAAATATCTTCGTTAAATTCTCTAAGGGGCAACATGTCTATAGAGGCAAGAGGCACTATTGCATCTCTACTTGAGTCACAATTATATGTCTCTAATAAAATGCCTGATTTACCAAATTTAGCTAGAAATATTATACCTGGTAATTCATATAAAAATGCTGATGGGTCTAGTAACAAACCATTCTTTTATTTCAATAAAAAACCAGAAATTTCAAGGTCAGAAGCAATAGATCTACTTATTAAAAATAATTTTTTAAAAGATCATATTACGCCATCAAGAAGAGACGAAATTTTAAAACAAAATATTTCAAACTCCCATATTGAGGGAATACCTGTAAAGCAATTAAATTCAAGTGAAGAACGAAACAATGCTTACAATCTGTTAGTAAAATTAGGAAAAGCTATTCCACTAAAATCTGATAAGGAAATTGATGACTTAATTAAGAGACACTTTTTTTATGCTGTCTATAAAGAAAAATCACCAAAAGTAATCAATACAGCAAAATTGGTTTTTAACGACATTAATTATAAGGTTAATTTTTATGAATATCTAGATCTTATATTAGACGGATTGAGTTTAGCTTCTATATATTTTTTAGGAGCTATAGGTCTTGCAATTACATTTGGAGTAATGAGAGTAATTAACATGGCTCATGGAGAATTTATAATGATTGGCGCATATACTGGTTATGTAGTCCAGTTATTCATACCTAATCATACAATTTCACTACTTGTAGCCTTTCCATTAGCATTTTTAGTAACTTTTTTAGGAGGAGTTGCCATGGAAAGATTAGTTATTAGACATTTATATAGAAATCCTTTGGATACCTTATTAGCCACTTTTGGAATTAGTATAGCTTTACAACAAATTGCAAAAAACATTTTTGGTACACAAGCAAGGCCCCTTACTTCTCCTGAATGGTTAGATGGTGCTTTGGTAGTCAATGATGTTTTATCTATAAGTTTAATAAGAATTGCTATTTTTGTTTTGGGGTTAATTTTCTTAGTATTACTTTTGTTAGTGATGAATAAGACAAGACTAGGGCTAGAAACAAAAGCAGTTACACAAAACCCAATGATGGCCTCAAGTATGGGGATTAATCCCGACAGAATAAATATGTTAATATTTGGATTTGGATCGGGCATTGCCGGAATTGCTGGTGTTGCCATTGGATTGTTTTCTAAAGTAACATCAGAATTAGGAGCAGATTATATAGTCCAAAGCTTTATGACTGTTGTGGTAGGTGGGGTTGGTAACATTTGGGGCACTCTTGCAGGAGCAACAATGATTGGAATGCTTCAAAAATTTATTGAATGGTTTAATCCATCTAACACTCTTGCTGCTCAGACTTATATGATTATTTTTATAATATTGTTTATTCAGTTCAGACCAAAAGGAATAATGGCGTTAAAAGGAAGGGCCGCAGAGGATTGATTATGAAAAAGGATGTTTTGAACTATATTGACAAAAGAAACTCTTTTTTTTGGGTTTCATCTATAGTTATTTTATTTACACTAATTATAATCCTACTTAGTGAGGCATATGGTTTAAATTTAGTTTCAACTAGTTTTACTAAAGTGCTTGGAAAGACTCTATGCTTATGTATTGTTGCTTTAGCCATGGATTTAGTTTGGGGATATTGTGGAATTTTATCTTTAGGCCATTTTGCCTTTTTTGGTCTTGGCGGCTACATGATTGGGATGTGGCTTATGTTCGAAAGAACTAAAAATATCGTCGTAGAGTCAACTCAAAATAATGTGCTCCCCTTAACTGAAATAGAAATTAGCGAGGCTGTAGGAACTCAAATTTTTGGAGTCGTGGGTGGTGCAGAGATACCCTTAATTTGGTCTTTTGCAGATTCACTTTTAATCCATATTGTATTAATTCTTCTGGTTCCTGGTGTGTTAGCTTATATTTTTGGTTGGCTGGCTTTTAGGTCAAGAGTGACAGGCGTTTACCTTTCAATTTTAACTCAAGCAATGACACTGGCACTTTCATTATATCTATTTCAAAATGACAGTGGTTTAAGAGGCAATAATGGTTTATCGGGTTTACAAAATATTCCAAACTTAGATGATTTTTCCCAAGCAGAGTTATCGATATGGTTTCTTGTCTTAAGTGCACTAACCCTTATATTTACTTATTATATATGTAATTTAATTGTTAATAGTAAACTCGGGAATATTATAACAGGCATTAGAGACAATGAAACAAGAGTTAGGTTTTTGGGGTATAAAGTTGAAAGTTACAAATTATTTATTTTTGTTATAACGGCTATTATTTCTGGAGTTGCCGGAGCGCTTTATTATCCTCAAGCAGGTATTATTAATCCTGCAGAACTTGCGCCAATTGCTTCTATTTATTTGGCAGTATGGGTCGCTATTGGTGGAAGAGGTTACTTATACGGTGCTCTTATTGGAGCAGCTTTTGTTTCTTTAGCATCTAGCTATTTCACCGGCGGACAAATACCTAACATTAATTTTGGATTATTTACACTTAAATGGGTTGACTGGTGGGTAGTAATTTTAGGATTAAGCTTTGTTATCACAACTCTTTACGCCCCTAAAGGGATTGGGGGCCTAATTGAGCGAATTTTTAGAAGAAGTTGAATATGAGTGTTTTGTTAGAAGTAAACGGGATTAGTGTCTCCTTTGATGGTTTTAAGGCAATTAATAATCTTAGTTTTTCAATATCAAATAAAGAACTGCGTGCAATTATAGGTCCTAATGGTGCTGGTAAAACTACTTTTATGGATATTGTTACTGGAAAGACAAAACCTGACGAAGGTACTGTTTTATGGGGTGAAAAAAATCTTTCGTTACTTAGAATGAGTGAAGCACAAATTGTAGAAGCAGGTATTAGTAGAAAATTCCAAAAACCTACACTAATCGAAACACAAACTGTTTTTGAAAATTTATTGTTATCTCTAAAAAAGTCTAGAAATCCCTTATCAACACTTTTTTATAAATTATCAATAGCTGATGAAAAAGAAATAAACATTATTGCTAATGAAGTGAATTTAACAGAAAGCTTAAGTATTTTAGCAGGCCAACTCAGCCATGGTCAAAAGCAATGGCTTGAAATTGGAATGTTGTTAGCACAAAAACCAGACTTACTTCTAATTGACGAGCCTGCGGCTGGTATGACTGCTCCCGAAAGGAAAAAAACGGTAGAACTTTTAAAACGATTATCTCAAAATCAATCTGTTATAGTTGTAGAGCACGATATGGAATTTGTTAAATCATTAGAATGCAGGGTAACTGTTTTACATGACGGAGGTGTTATTGCAGAAGGTTCACTAGATTATGTGTCCCAAAACGATAAAGTTATTGATGTTTATTTAGGAAGATAAGAATGCTAAAAACTAATGAGATATGTCTTCATTATGGGTCTTCTCAAATCTTATATAATATTTCTATAGAAGCTATGATTGGAGAAATTACCTGCTTAATGGGTTCAAATGGTGTTGGCAAAACATCATTGCTAAAGGTTTTGTCTGGGAATCATCCAAGTAGCTCAGGAAATTATATTTTAAATGAAAAAGACGTTACTAATTTTGAGGCTCACAAGCTAGCTTCGCGCGGCGTAGGATATGTTCCTCAGGGTCGTTTTATTTTTCCATTACTTACAGTTGAAGAAAACCTTATGTCTGGTTTTGCAGTTTTAAAAAAAGATGAAAGATATATTCCTAAATTAATTTTTGACTTATTTCCTGTTTTAAAAAAAATGTTATCTAGAAAAGGCGGAGATTTATCTGGTGGGCAACAACAACAACTAGCCATTGCAAGAGCATTAATAATGAAACCTAAACTTTTGCTTTTAGATGAACCGACAGAGGGGATTCAACCTAATATAATTACCTTGATTGGAGAGGTTATTGATTATTTGAAGTCTCAAAAAAACATGGCTATAATTTTAGTTGAACAGTATTTTGATTTTGCATTTGCACGAGCTGACCATATATTTGCAATTACACGTGGCGAAATCGTTTACGAAGGAAGAAAAGCTATTATAGACCAAAAAAAACTTAGGAAAGCTGTCAGCATATAGATGTTAAATGCACGAGAAAAATTTCAAAGGGCACATGGTAATATTAATGTCAAAATTAATAAAAACGAAATTAATCGCTTCTACCAGTCAGGTTCTGCAAAAGTTTTTTACCCAAAGTCTACACAAGAAATTAAAGAATTAGTCCTTGTAAATACTGCTGGTGGATTAACTAGTGGTGATAATTTTTTTTATAATGTTGAGATAACTAACAAGTCAAAAATCTTTGTAACAACTCAGACCGCCGAAAGAGTTTACAAAGGAATAAATGATAATGCTGAAATTAAAATTACATTGTCTTTGGATGACACGAGTGAACTATTTTGGATACCTCAAGAACTTATTTTATTTAATAATTGTAGTCTGTACAGGAGAATTGAAGTTGATTTAAAATCAAATTCTAATTTTCTCTTAGCTGAAACAACAATATTTGGAAGAACGGCAATGGGTGAATTTTTAGAAAAAGGGTTTTTTAAGGACAATTGGAAAATTTATTTAAATAAAAAATTAATACATGCTGAAGCATTAAGTTTAACTGGTAATATTAAAGATAAACTATCAAGCATAGCCTGTGCTGATAATGGTGTAGCTATTTGTAATATTTTTATATCAGGACAAAATTTTTTATCCAAAGAAGATTATTTAATCCAAACACTCAAAAGCTCAGAAATGATTTTATCTTCTCATTCAAAATGGAATGATAAAATGCTTATCAGAATAGTTTCTAAAGATGCCTATGAATTGAAATTAATTAAAAAAAAATTAATATTATGTTTATCAGATAAAAATCTGCCAAGAGTATGGAATAGTTGAGGAGAAAAAATGAAATTATCATCAAGAGAAAAAGATAAGCTTTTAGTAAGTTTAGCGGCAATAGTTGCACGAAACAGAAAAAGTAGAGGTGTTAAGCTTAATTACCCTGAAGCAATAGCACTTATAACTGATTTCGTTATAGAGGGAGCTAGAGATGGAAAAAGCGTAGCTGAATTAATGGAAGCAGGTGCTCACGTAATTAAAAAAGACGATTGTATGTCTGGTATACCAGATATGATTCATGACGTTCAAGTTGAAGCCACCTTCCCTGACGGAACAAAACTAGTGACAGTTCACCACCCTATTAGATAAAGGAGAAACCGATGAAGCCTGGAGAAATAATAACGATTGATGAAAAAATAACCTTAAATGAAGCATCTAAAATTAAAAAAATTAAAGTTTCTAATACTGGAGATAGACCAATTCAAGTGGGAAGTCATTACCATTTTTTTGAAAGTAACAAATTTCTGTCATTTGATAGAGAACTCGCAAAAGGAATGCGTTTAAATATTGCAGCAGGAACTGCTGTTCGTTTTGAACCAGGTCAAACTAGAGAGATAGAATTAATAGACATAAAAGGAAAAAGAAATATTTTTGGATTTAATCAAGAAATAATGGGAGCATTATAATGAGTTCAAATATTTCAAGATCTTCTTACAGTGAGATGTATGGCCCTACAACTGGTGACAAAGTTAGATTGGCGGACACAGATTTAATCATAGAAGTGGAAAATGATTTTACTGTTTATGGCGAAGAAGTGAAATTTGGAGGTGGAAAAGTTATAAGAGACGGTATGGGACAGTCTCAAGTTACGCGTAAAGATGGTGCTGTTGACACTGTAATTACTAATGCTTTGGTTGTTGACATCAATGGAATATTCAAAGCAGATATTGGAATAAAGGATGGTTTAATACATAAAATTGGGAAATCAGGGAACCCTGATACACAACCTCAAATTGATATCATAATAGGGCCTGGAACAGAAATTATAGCTGGAGAAGGTAAAATAATTACAGCAGGAGGTTTTGATTCCCACATTCATTTCATATGTCCCCAACAAATTGAGGATGCGCTTCACTCTGGTTTAACAACAATGCTTGGCGGTGGGACTGGTCCAGCTCATGGAACTTTAGCAACCACATGTACACCTGGATCTTGGCATATTAGTAGAATGATCCAATCTGCAGATGCTTTTTCTATGAATTTAGCATTTGCAGGAAAAGGAAATTCTTCAAAACCTGAAGGGTTGATTGAACAGGTTAATGCTGGCGCATGTGCGTTAAAACTTCACGAAGACTGGGGGACTACACCTGGGGCTATTGATAACTGTTTAAATGTTGCAGATAAAATGGATGTGCAAGTTATGATACATACCGACACATTGAATGAAAGTGGATTTGTAGAAAATACTATTGAGGCAATTAAAAATAGAACCATTCATGCTTTTCATACTGAAGGAGCTGGAGGAGGACATGCACCTGATATAATAAAAGTGTGTGGAAATAAAAATGTTATTCCATCATCAACAAACCCAACAAGACCCTATACAATTAATACTCTAGAGGAACATCTTGATATGCTTATGGTTTGTCATCACTTAGATAAATCAATACCTGAAGATGTTGCTTTTGCAGAAAGTAGAATAAGAAAGGAAACCATAGCGGCTGAGGATATACTCCACGATATGGGAGCCTTTTCAATAATTGCGTCTGACAGTCAAGCTATGGGAAGAGTTGGAGAGGTTATAATAAGAACTTGGCAGACAGCTCATAAAATGAAAATACAAAGAGGTCGACTTAAAGAAGAAAATGGTGATAACGATAATGTAAGAGTAAAAAGATATATAGCTAAATATACTATCAACCCTGCAATTACACATGGAATTTCTCAACATATTGGATCAATAAGTGAAGGAAAAAGAGCAGACATAGTTTTATGGGATCCTCCTTTTTTCGGTGTTAAACCTGAAATTGTAATGATGGGTGGGAGTATCGCTTGCGCTCAAATGGGTGATCCCAATGCGTCTATTCCAACTCCTCAACCAGTTTATACAAGGCCGATGTTCTCATCTTTCGGAAGATCACTTGAAGCATCATCAATAACTTTTGTAAGTAAAGATTCTATCAAAACTGGTAGTTTAGATAGTTTAAACTTAGCTAAAGAGACAATTGGTGTTGAAAAAACAAGAAATATTTCAAAAGAAGATATGGTATTTAACAATTACTGTCCTGATATATCAGTAGATCCGGAAACATATGAAGTTACAGCTGACGGTAATATACTTACTTGTGAACCAGCAACTGAGCTTCCATTAGCTCAAAGATATTTTTTATTTTAGGTGTATTTATGATAGTGGAAAAAGTTATAATTGATGCTTCAAATGAAAAAATAAAAGATACAATAACATTAACTTATCACGATAGATTTATTAGGCGAAAAAAACTTATTTCAGATAATAAAGTTGAGTTTTTAGTTAATTTACCTGAAACTATTTCATTAAAAGAAAATAGTTCGTTTGTGTTAGAAAATGGTTCTTTCATTATGATTAAATATGCAAAGGAACCTTTGTTAGAGATAGCAAGTGAAAACTTAATGAAAATAGTATGGCACATAGGTAATAGACACATACCGTGTCAAATTGAGCTTGATCGTCTGTTAATACAAGAAGATAAAGTAATTGAAGAACTAATTATAAAATTAGGTGGTAAAATTAAAAAAATACATGAAGAGTTTTGTCCAGAAGGCGGAGCTTACGGCTTAGGAAGAACACATGGACATAAGCATTAAAGAAATAGAGCCAAAATTTGATTACCATCAATTATTACTTTCATGGTTTTCCCCTAATTTTCCTATAGGAAGTTATAATTTTTCGCATGGTTTAGAAGCTGCAATAGAAATGAATTATATTAGAGATATTGTAAGTTTAGAAAATTGGATAAATTATTTAATTAATTGTGGATCTGCTAAAACTGATAGTATCTTACTTTCTAACTCGTACAAAGGTAGGAATATAAATGAACTTGCCTTTGCTTTATGCCCCTCAAAAGAAAGATGGATTGAAACAAAACAACTAGGGAATGCTTTTTGTAAAAATATCATCGAAAATTGGTCTTTCAATATTGGAAGTAACTTGGCATATCCCGTAGCTTTAGGGAAAGCTGGCGCTTTTTTTAAAATACCTTTAGAACAACTTTTAATAACATTCATGCAAAGTTTTGTTTCAAATTTAATAAATGTAGGTATTAAACATATACCATTAGGGCAAAGTGACGGTCAAAAAATTCTGGTAAATCAATTACCTAATATAAGAAAATTAGCTTTGAAATACAAAAAGTGTGAAATTGATGATATAGGGACTTCAGCATTTATATCTGACCTAACAAGTATGTATCACGAAACTTTGAACAATAGGATTTATCAAACATGATTAATAAATTTGGACCACTTAAAGTTGGTATTGGAGGACCTGTAGGAGCGGGTAAAACTAGTTTAACTGAAGCTCTTTGTAAAAAACTTTCAAAAAAAATCTCAATGGCAGTTATATCTAACGACATATACACTATAGAAGATGCTGAGTATCTCATGAAAGTACAAGCTCTACCTTTAGAGAGAATTAGAGGTGTGGAAACGGGAGGTTGTCCTCATACCGCTATTAGAGAAGACGCATCTATTAATTTGCTAGCTGTTGACGAGTTAAAAGAGAAATTTCCTGATTTAGAATTAATTTTAATTGAATCTGGGGGAGATAATCTAGCTGCAACATTTAGCCCAGAGCTAGTTGATTTATCAATATATGTTATTGATGTCGCAATGGGGGGCGATATCCCAAGAAAAGGTGGGCCAGCTATAACAAGATCGGATTTGCTTTTAATAAATAAAACTGACTTGGCTCCATATGTTGGAGTTAATTTAGACGTAATGCAAAATGATGTTGAGCTTGCAAGGAATAAATTACCCTACGTTTTTGGGCAAATGAAAAATAACCATGGTATAGAAAAAATTACGTCTTTTCTGAACACTGAAGGAGGATTGTCTTTAAATTAGAATTAATTTTATTCTTCTTTAAAGTTTGTTATCCAAATTGTCTGATACGGATTAAGTTTAATATTCTGTTCATCCTTGAAACTGACTTCAGGATTTAATAAATCATACCATTTCTCATCATCAATTAAGTTTATCATGTTAGTATTCAAATCAATATTTTTTGAAGTAACATTTGTAATTGCAAAAATACTTTGACGTCTATCCCTACTCTGTCTCCAAACTGAAAAAACATTTTTATTTAAATTTAAAGTAAACTGAGTTGCATTTGGATGAAAAGCAGGCTGAGCTTTTCTAATAGATATTAATGTTTTTAGAAGTTCGTAACATTTATTTTCAACTGAGCTCTCATCATTCAAAGTAGCTTCTAAATTTGAATAATTCCATTTATGCCTATTAAGGTCTCTTTTCACCTTACTATTTAGGTAAGATTTATCATCATTTTGGGTGGCAAAAAAAGAGTTAAAATAAAAAGCAGGAACACCTTCAATAGATAAAATAATAGAATGTGATGCTATGAACCGCGCTAAAGTAAATTTTCCCTCACTATCTTCATCCGTATACTGTAACGCGTTAAATAATGATATGTTAGCTTCGTAAACTTTTTCTTCCTTTGACGGCAACTTTCTCATTGAAAACTGACTACCGTTCTTTTCTAATCTCATCAACATACTATTAATTTCTTCTTCAGATAAAACACCTTCAGCTGGTCTCATCCCTATTCCATCATGAGATGCAATAAAATTTAAATATGCATTACCAACTTGTGCAGGTGGCATTTTCATACTCCATTTTGTGAGTGGCGTAGAATCTCCAAATAAAAATGTATGGACAATTAATGGTGGTAAAGGAAAATTATATATCCAGTGGGCTTCATCATTTTTTCCAAAATAACTTAGGTTTTCCTCTTTTGGTAGATTTGTTTCTGTTACTATAATTAGATTTTTATCAAGTTGATCAACAATATCCCTAAGTAACTTTATTATTTCGTGAGTTTCAGGTAAATTGAGGCACGTGGTTCCAGTTTCTTTCCAAATAAAAGCTACAGCATCTAATCTAAATATTTTTATCCCATAACTAGACAATTTTAATATTAAAGTAATAAACTCTAATAAGACCTCTGGATTTCTAAAATCTAAATCAATTTGATCATAACTGAATGTACACCATAAATTTTTGGTATCATTTAATATTTTAATCTTTTTAAGAAGATCGTGATCTCGCGGTCGAATAACTTTTCTATAATCATAATTATTATTAATTGTAAAAAAATAGTCTTTACCTGGATTCTTGTTCAAAAGAAAATTTTTAAACCATTTCCCTTCAGAAGAAGCGTGATTTAAGACCAAATCTGTCATAACGTTGGCATTTTTTGATAATGTTTTTATTTCATCCCAAGTTCCAAATGCTGGGTCTATATCTTCATGATTTTTTACAGAAAAACCTCCATCTCCACTTGATGGAAAAAAAGGTAAAAAATGAATGCAGTCTATGAATGAAGAAAAAAATTTATTATAAAATGAAATAAAATCACTAATTGTTTTTCCATACAATCCATTTTTAACATTATCAGCGTATGTGATCAGTAAAGTAGTTTTTTCAGACCAGGGCTCATTAACATCGGTTGAAATATTTTTTGATTTATAAAGATTAATTAATTGATTAATTTTTTTGGAATAATCAATGGTTTTGTCAGCAGAAAGAGTTGAACGATAAATATAGTTTAATCTTTTTAAAATGTCTAAATTAATATTATCATTAATTTTATTATCTGAGTTCTTCATTATCTAATTCAACACTTGATTTCAATCTATCTAAAAAGTCAGGAATTGCACTCAGAACTCTGTTCCATGTAGGTATAAACGGTGTTTCCATAGGGTTTTCAAAAAATGATTCTCCCGCTTTCATTATATTTAAAGCAAAAAGTTCAACTGTTTTTTCTTCTATATGAGAATCAAAAGTTAAGCCATTCATTTGAGCATCACTTCTATATATATCAATCATATCTAAAGCTGATCTATAATAGGTTGCTTTTATACTTCTAAATGTTTCTAAAGTAAAAATATTACCTTGAGTTGCGAGTTTTCTAATGAGTGCTTTAGTTATATCAATAGACATTCTAGATAAACCTGAATTATCATCATTTTCAGATAAATCCTGATGTTTATGATCATAGGTTTGAGCTAAATCTACTTGACATATTCTATTACTAGAATGATTTCGTTGCATTTCTGATAATATTCCAATTTCCAATCCCCAATCCGACGGAATTCTTAGTTGTGGAAGTAAGTTTTTTCTGAAAGAAAATTCACCCGCAAGTGGATAGCGAAAAGACTTCATAAAATCCAGATAATCACTTTTTCCTATTGTTCTTTCCATTGCTAACAATAAAGGAAAAACCAATAATCTGGAGACTCTACCATTCATTTTAGAATCAGCAACCCTAGGATAATATCCTTTGCAGAACTGAAAATTAAAAACTGGATTAGCTACTGGATAAAATAATTTAGCCAAAAGTGATTTTTCATATGTCAGTATATCACAATCATGTAAAGCTATAGATTCCGCTTTACCTCTAGCTAGTGTCATACCTATACAATACCAAACGTTTCTTCCTTTACCAAACTCACCAGGAGCCAACCCTTTTGATTTTAATTCTTTATCAAGTTCTGTTAATCTTGGTCCATCATTCCAAAGCATAGAAAATGGAAGTTTTAATTTTTTAAAAAAATTATGTGCTTTTTTGTATTCTTCTTGATTTGCCTTATCCAACCCTATTACAATATGATTTAAAAAATCTGTCTGATTTATTTCATTAATTATATTTGGAAGAGCATTTCCATCAATTTCAGAAAACAAACTAGGAAGTATAAGTTCCATTGGATTATCTTTTGAAAAGTTAATTAAATCATTTTCTAACTTTTTGTAATTCTTTTCTGACGATGAACCATAAGAAAAATCGTGTAAATTCGCTACAATACCATTTTGATAAAAGCTACCCATTAATTTATCCTACAAAATTAACATTTATTTTTTTTAAGGAAGATTTTACAACCTCTTCCCATCCTTTTGGAGCATAATTTTTTGCTCTAATAATATTTTGCATTTCAAAATCAATCAAATTTCCTTTGTTTGGTAATGGTATAATACATGGTTGATCTGCTTGTTTTAACATCGAAATATCATTTGGGCTGTCGCCAACAACAATAGTATACGGATTAGACTGAAGTTCAGTTGTAATTTTTTTAACAACTGATTTCATTGCAAAACCTTTTGAACAGTCATCACAAATATTAAAAACTCTTCCACCTTCATGTAATTTTAATCCAAGGCTTTTTAAAAATAAACTAAACTCTCTAATGAGTTTTTGTGATCCATTGAAAATTAATGGCAATGAATAATCTCTATTTAAAGCGAAGGGTAAATATTTATGATTTAAACCAAGTGTCTGCATTTGTTTATCTTTTGTCATATCTTCAATAAAATTACATTTTTTACGAAATTCTAAAGGAACTTTCGTTTTGAAAATTTCTAAAATTTCTTTGATTGATCTACTTAAAATTATTGAATTATCTTTCAATTTTAAATTAGCATTAAGTAAATCCAAGTTACGAACTGCCGCTCCATTTTCAGAAATATAAGGTAATTCTTTTCCTAATTGTTTAAAAAAAAGCTCAATTTCTATTTTAGTTTTACTTGAATTAGGTATTATTTTTATACCTTTATCCAAACATTGTAATATGAAATCTTTAATATCTTGGAATTCAAAATTATTATGATCTAATAAAGATCCATCTAGGTCTGTAAATATTAAAATATCTTCATATTTCATAATCGGGAACTTAACTGCAATTTCAACATTATAAAGATTTTTGTTTTGCTACAAATATATTTGATGATTTATTAGGCAAAAGCAACCCTGAGACTATAACGGCTATAGATATAAACGCTAGCGCCTCAAGAATAAATGAAAAATTGTATCCATTTTTTAATAGATATGATGTTACAGGTAACACGCAAGCACCAGCACATAAATTGACCATAAATTTTATCGAGAGAACCCTACCCCTCCAATTATCTTGAACGTATTTTACTAATATAACATCTGTTATAGGAACTTGCCCAAAAACAAAAATCATGGCTGCTAACATAATAAATAGTAAACTATAATCATAAGAATAACTTGCAATATATATAAAAACTAATTGACCTAAACCCATAGCTGATAAAACAAATTTTGGAGGAATTTTATCAACCAACCACCCTGTCCCTATTTGAGAGAATGAAGCAATTGCATAAACAAATCCTGCCAAAAGTCCAGTTACTGCTACATCATTTGAAATTTGCAACATATTTACTTCAAAGAGTCTTGGTATAAGAAATGTCAAAGATCCAAAAATAAATCCACCAGATAAAGTAACAACACTTAAACAAACAAGCACAGTTTGCCAACCTTCCGATGTTATTGATGAGTCTTTTTTTGCGTTATTTGAATTGTCTTGTAGTTTATTTTCTTCTAATTCAATAAAGGCAAATATTTGTGAAATTCCAAAGCAGAAACATATTAGTGATGGAACAATAAATGCTAGCCTCCAGTCACTGTAGAGTATTAAAAAGCCAGTTAAGATTGGAGCTATGGCAACACCCATATTTCCCCATACTCCATTAACACCCAACCTCAAACCTACTTTACCTGGTCTTTTTGTTATCATAGCAATTCCTACTGGGTGATATATTGCAGCAAAAAAACCAACAATCCCAAGAGAAATACCTAACATAATCGTTGAACTAGATAATGCAGCTAAAATAGAGCCAAAAGCTAAACCAAATGGATAAATAGTTATTAATATTGCTCTAGAATACTTGTCTGCCAACCAGCCCGCTAATGGAGCAGCCGCGCCAAACAAAACAACACCTAGTGTACCATAAACAATAATTTGTTCATAAGATAATCCAAATTCCCTTCCGGCATCAAAAGCAGCCTTAGCAAAAATTAACATCATAAAATGATCTAATAAATGACCAATATTCAAATAGATGTCAGGAATCGAATAAGATTTTGTACTATCTAATGTAATCATTTTCATGATTAAGAGCCTAAAATTATAATTTCTAATTTATTCCGATAGAAAAGTTGTATAATCAGTATAATCCAACTTTTCTACTCTTAATGCATTTTCTGGTGCACTAGTGTCTTCATACCCAACTGATACACCACAAACTAACATCTCATTTTCTTTAAAGTTAAGCTGATCGGCGATGAGTGTATGAAATTTAGTAAATGCCACCTGACCACATGAATGCAAACCTTCTCCTCTAGCACCAACTAAAATACTTTGAATAAACATACCAACATCCATAAATGTACCAGTAGCAAGCCTTCTATCCATTGTTATAAACATTCCAAGTGGAGCACCAAAAAAATGAAAATTTTCTTGCATTTGTTTGTCTCTAGCTTCGAAATCTTCTCTTCCAATATTAAGTAATTTGTACAGCTCAAAACCCACAGCTCTTCTTCTAGATATAAAAGGTTCAAACCATTCAGTAGGATAATAATCAAACTCTTGTTTGAACTCTTTAGCAGATCCATCTTTAATAGATTCTAAAATAGAGTTTGTTATAGCTTCTTTTTTCTTCCCTTCGACCACATATACATGCCAAGGTTGAATGTTATGACCACTTGGCGCAAAAGCGGAACACTCTAATATATTTTTAATCTTATCTTTAGGCACTGGCTTGGATAAAAATCTTCTAACAGACCTTCTTGATAAGAACGCTTCCTTTACATTCATATTTATAACCCCATGCATTTTTCTAAATAGTTAATTATTTAACTATTTACATATTTAATTTTTAATCAATTAATAAATTTAATTTTGTGAGAATATATTTCTAAAAAATTTTACTTTTTCAATCCTTGCAAATAAATAAGGCTGACTGTCTTTTATTATGCTTGAAAGTGAATTTTTATTAGTTTCTTTTTTTTTGGTATTTGTTACTGACTTCATTGTCTTATATTTTTCACTTTTCCAAAACTGATTCACTTTAATTAAATAAGGTTTATTTTTATTTGGATCTGAAGAGTGATAGTGTTTTATGGCCTTATCCCATGAACCATGTTTATTTTTTAATTGTAATAGAAATGATGCTGCATAAGAAACATTTGGCTCAACAGCAAACATGTCAATTATTTTCTTAAAATTATTTTTATGCCACTTTATATTTATTTGCATACAACCAACATCAAGGTTAAAATCTTTCATTTCAACATGTTTTAAAACATACTTTTGCATTTGTTTTTTTGTATCGAAAAAAAGACTCTTTCCTGAATGATTTACTGTCCATGGCCAGATAGTATGTTTATTATTTTTTAATATTCGACCTGATTCAGCTTTACCAATACTTGAAAGAAGATTTTTTGGAATGTCAGTATAGTCTTCTAAAGTTTTAATAACACTTTCACAGGAATTATTTTTTTTTGAGGTAAAAGCGTATGTGTCTTTTATTGTAAAAATAAAAATACTAATAAATATTAAAAAGCTCTTAAATAAGGTCATACTATACATTAGCAATCACTATGCCAGATAAAAAACTATCTCAACTTTTTATAATCTGGTGTTCTTTTTTCTAGAAAAGCGTCTATGCCTTCCATGCTCTCCTTATCACCTTGAGATTTTACCATATAGTCAGTTTCTAATTTAATTTGTTTTGAAAAATCATTGCCGTAGGCTGCTCTAGATAATTTTTTAATTCTCGAGATAGAGTTTTTAGGAAGATTTTCAAAATTTTTAGATAATTCTACAGCAGTCTCTTTTGCATTACCTTTTTGGGCTAATACATTAACAGCTCCAATGTTATATAGTCTTGATGCATCAATTTTCCCTCCTATCATTGCCATCTCAGCTAGCATTTGGCGGGGCATTGTTTCAGACAAAAATTTAGTAGCAGCACCATCAGGAGTTAAACCAATTTTAACATACGCCAATGAAAAAAAACTATATTCGCTCATAACTACTAAATCACAGGCCATAGCTAATGAAACGCCGGCTCCAGCTGCTCCTCCTTCAATTGCGGCTATAATTGGTTTTGAACAATTATAAATAGATTCGATGGTTCCATTTAACTGATTTAAAGTTTGGTACCTTTCTGGTTCAGTCATTGATCTCCTTGTTTTTAATGCATTCAGATCACCACCTGCACAAAAAAAATCCCCTTCACCTGCAATGACAACAGAGCAAACATTTTTATCTTCCTCTGCTATTTTCATAGCTGACTGAAATTCGTCATGAAATCCCTTGATCATTGAGTTTCTTTTTGATGGATTATTCAAGGTAATAATCAAAGTGTTACCAATTATTTTATTTTCAATTATAGACATTTAATTCCTATGTTGTAACTTATTGTGAGATTGAAATTATATATTTACTATTTCATTCTTTAAGAAAGTTAAATAAATTGCAAATATATTATGAATAATGAAAAATCACTTAAACTGATTATGAGTGCTGCACTAGCAGCCGCTAAACCAAAAGATAAGTTTAAAAAAGTTCCAACTAGACCTGAAGGAAAACTTATAGTTATTGGTGCAGGAAAAGCTGCAGCCAGTATGGCAAGGGAGTTTGAAAATAATTATGAAGGACCAATTGAAGGCCTAGTAATAACAAGATATGGGCATCGCACAAATACAAAATTTGTAAAAGTAATTGAGGCCGCACATCCAGAACCAGATGCAAATGGTTTACTTGCTTCAAAAAGAATCTTTAATGTAGCTACGAATTCATCTGAGAAGGATCATGTTGTTTTTCTTATTTCTGGAGGAGCTTCATCTTTATTAACATTACCTTTAAGTGGTATAAGTTTTGAAGAAAAACAAAGAATAAATAAAGAACTTTTAATTAGTGGTGCTCCAATCGATGAAATGAATATTGTAAGACGATCTCTATCTCAATTAAAAGGAGGACGTCTCGCTAAAGCGATTTTTCCGGCACAGCTCACTACCTATATGATATCAGATATTCCAGGAGATGATCCCGCCTATATTGGCTCTGGTCCAACAATACAAGCAAATGGCTCAAATCAAGATTCAATAGCTATATTAGAAAATTACAAAATAGCTATAAGTGATAAAATTAAAAAAATTATTTATAAAAATACATTGCCCCAAATAAAAAAATCACCTCAGTACATGCTTGCCAATCCAATAATGGCCCTTAAAAGCGCAGCTAATGTTGCAGAAAAAGAAGGTTATATTCCTATAATTTTATCTGACAGCCTTGAAGGTGAAGCTAAAATTGAAGGTAAAAAAATGGCTGAATTAGCGATAAAGATAAGTAATGAAAAAAAGTATAAAAATATTAGTTTAAGCAAACCAATTTTACTTTTATCTGGAGGAGAAACTACGGTCAAGGTCACAGGAAACGGTAAAGGAGGTAGAAATACTGAATTTATGTTATCAATGGCAATAACCCTTGATAAAGCAAAAAATATAAGTGCCCTTGCAGTTGATACCGACGGAATAGACGGTATTGAAGATAATGCTGGAGCTTATATTTCAGACGAAACGCTGAAAAAAGCAATTTTTAAAAAAGTTAATCCACAAACTTATTTGAACAAAAATGATTCATATTCATTTTTTAAAAAAATTAATGATTTAATTTTTACTTCACCAACTCTAACAAATGTTAATGATTTCAGAGCTGTATTAATCAACCCTTAAATTAAATTATGCTGCAGGTATTGTTTTTGAAAATCCTGGCAGACTGGAAGCAACATAATCAAACCATTTTTGTAATTGTGGCCTTCCTGTTTGCCACTCTTGAACATTTCTAAATGACATATAGCCCAATGCAACACTAAGCCCAATATTAGCAGCGTCAAATCCGCTTGGTTTAGTCCAATTAATAATATCTTTCTCTAAAAAATCTAATGTTCTTTCAATTTTACCTAATTGTAATTCTAACCATACTTTGGAGGGAACCTCTCCTCCCGAATACCTATCTGAGTATACTACTAAAAGTGATGCATCTATAAGACCTTCAGCAAGAGCTGATCTACTTAAAACGATATCTCTTTCGGGTCCATCCATTGGTATCAAACCACCACTAATTCTATTGAAATAATCAATAATCACCCTACTATCGAATAAAAAAAAGCCATCTGGCTTTTGTAAAATTGGAATTTTTCCAAGAGGGTTTTGACTTCTAAGTAAATTATCATCTTGAGAGCCGGCTGTTATAAGTTCTATTTGTCCCTCAATTCCAGCGCTATAAGCTGATAATAATACTTTACGTACATAAGGAGAAGCCGGACTAAAAGTCAATTTATACATATTAACCTCAATAAAATTTATTTATTGTTAATCCTACTATACTATTAAACCAAATAATTTGATTTAATAATATTTAATTTTTAAGAAGATTTAAATGAAATACATAATAGTTACACAAACTTATCCCCCAAGAATTGGAGGAATGCAAAATGTAATGACCTCAATAAGTAAAAGACTCTCATCTATAGAAGACACACATGTTTTTCCTGATCACTTTTTATCCAAAAAAAATGGTTATATAAACTCAAAGCTTCACATCCATAATAATTTTTCTCCAAAAATATTTAGGTCTTTTATTAAAAAGTATTTAGTTAATAAAATCTATAAAGATAATGATGTCGTTATTTGTGATAGCTGGAAATCTATTAAGGCTGTACCAGCAAAAGTAAAAAAAATATTTGTCTTGGCCCACGGACAAGAGTTTTTATCCACTAAAAAAAAGTTTGGGCAAATCAAAAAATCATTAAATAGAGCTAGTTGTATTATTTGTAGCTCAAGCTACACAAAAAATTTAATTACAGAATTTAAAGTTACAGATACTCAAAAAATAGTTATACCGCCTACATATTCAATTGGAGTTCCATCTGAAAAAAATACAAAATTTAGAGCAAAATCAAAATTAGTATCACTTTTAACAATATGTAGGTTAGAAGATAGAAAGGGAATTATTCCAGTTTTAAAATGTTTGTCAGAATTAAATAGTAATAAATTTTTAAAACCTTTCTTATGGAACATTTGTGGTGAAGGACCACAAAAAAATAAAATTCAAAACTTAATAAAGGGACTTGGGCTATCAGAACAAGTAAAATTAATTGGAAAAATATCAGGAGACTCAAAAGTTGATTTTATAAAAAAAAGTGATCTTTTTATTATGCCGTCATATAAAGTTAAGAATTCTATAGAAGGTTTTGGAATTTCTTACATTGAAGCTGCTGCTTATGGTATTCCATCAATTGCTGGTATTGAAGGTGGAGTAGTAGACGCCGTAGATCATTCAAAGTCTGGATGGTGTGTAAATCCTTTAAGTCTAAAAGAACTGTCAGACACTCTTATGGAAGCTATTAATAATGAAAAGAAAAGAAAAGAATACGGCTTACAAGCAAAAAAACAGTTTATGCATTATTTTTCAGGAGAAAAAGTTTTCAGGAAACTGGTGGACACTATTAGTATTTAATTTCAAATTATAAATTACTTCAGCTTTGTTAGTTTCTAAATTTCCATAGTAATGAGGAAAAAATTCTCCATTGCGAGATATTTCCCATTTAAGTTTATCCTTTATTTTTATAACCCTAAAACAAATTATAAGAAGATTTTCTTGTCCTTTAAAATGCTTTGCAACTGTTTCCTTTAATTGTTCTTTAGTAGATAAATGTATAAAGCCATCTCTATTGTCAACTTCTGATCCAGTATAAATTTTTTCTATTATTGCTTTGTTCCATTCGTTCTTAGAACAAATTTTATAAACTAAGCTCATTTAATATTATTATTTTCTAACATAAATTCTTTAATTATTTTTATTAAAGTTTCTGGTTCATCTTCTTGTGAATAGTGACCAGCATTAGGCATTTCAATAACTTTTGAACTCGGAAAAAGAGATTTGAAATCTCTTATTGCATAATGTGGTTCAATTGCCCTGTCTTGCATTCCGTAAGCCAAAACAGCTGGCTTAGAACATAGTGATTTTAAATCTCCTTGTTTTATACCCTCAATAACATAAGGAACTATTCTATTTAATAGAGCATCTAATGGAAAATTTATAGCTCCTTTGCAACTTGCTCGATCAGGAAATTGTGAAGAGTACGCTTTAATCCAATTTTCATTTATTACATGGTTATTTGTAAAATTTGGAATTTTCATAACTGATAATAATGTTGAACTCAATTCACCCAAAATACCTTCTAAAGTTTCAGCTTCATAATGTTTTTTGATCCATTGAAACCAGGGTGATAAATTTTTTGGTCTTGCTTCTTTACTATAACCAAATAAAGTATTTATTAAAACGAAGCCCTTAACTTTATCAATGTTTCTGATTGAATAAGCACCTGTGATCGGACCACCCCAATCTTGCCCAACAAATGTTATATTACTTAAACCTAAAAATTCTATTAATCTACTAAGATTTTCAACATGAGTTTTAAGAGTGTAGTCTTTACCTTGAGGTGTTTCTGATTTGCCAAAGCCCATCATGTCTGGAACTATGATACGATACTTATTAGACAATTCTGGAATAAATTTTCTATAAATATAACCCCAAGTTGGCTCTCCATGTAACATAATAATCGGCTTGGCCTCTTTGGGTCCTTCATCAATGTAATGTTGTAAAAATCCATTACCATCGAAAAAGTTTGGATTAAATGGCCATGTACCATCAAAGGTTTCTGATGCTATTATCATTCTAAAATTCTCCGAATAAAATATTACATTTCAGTACTTGCTGCTTCTTTTTCATAAGTAAAAGTACAAACACCAACAAAGTTATTTTCTTTAAAAACCAAACTTCCTTTTAAATCTGCAATAATATTAATGTAATTATTTTCAAAGTTTTTTAATGCATCTGGGTTTTCAAATTTTATTGAAACATTCAAATCACCAGATTGACTTATAAAAATATTAAGACCAATGATATTATATTCAGAGATTTTAGAACCAAACTTTTCTGAACAAAAAGAAGCTGCTAGTTTAGCTTCACTTACGGATGTGAATTTAAAATTTAAAATTTTTCCAAACATCTTTAACCTTCTATCTTACCAAGCATGTCCATTAATTCATCTTCATCCTCAGATAGATTTTTAATTCTTTTCAAAGTTCCAATATTCATATTTAAATGTTCTTGTAGTTTTATCCCATATTTAGAAATATAAATATCACCTTCGTTACTTTCTCCAATACCAAGCTTAATGATTAATTTTTTTTCTTCACTTGTAATTACATCATTTATTAAAAATTTTAATATTGATATAGCGTTATGAAGACTTATATCTGCAAAATTAGACATTAATTTATGCATTATATTTATTGTAGTTTCTGCAGTACTTTTTCTTTGAGCAACTTGAACTTCTAATTGATATGCTAACTTTTGGGCTAAACTTATTAACAAGTCAATCTTGTGTTTTGACAGCTTTCTTACTCTATTATCACTTACACACAATGTTCCTAATATATATCCGTCTGAAGTAATAATTGGAAATGCTGCGTAAAACTTAACACCAATGTCTGTTACTGCTGGATGCAACATAAATCGTTTATCTTTTGTCATATCGTTAATAATGAGTGGATTAGTTTTCTCTAGAGCAAACTGACATAAAGTTTGTTTTCTTGGCATCTCAATTGGAACTTCATCAGGAAAACCGTCTCTAGCAAGGACAAACTGTCTATCAGCATCTATTACCCCTGTCCAACTTACAGGACATCCTGTAATTTCTTTGGCTAAAAGACAATAAACGTCATAAAGTTCTGTTGAGTTTGTATCTAACACGCCTGTTCGGACTACAGCTTGTACTCTTTTACTATCATTTGTTGGAATATTAGCAGGTTTAAATGTCATTTTTTTACTTCTAGTTTATTAGATTATATAACATCAATCTATTAGAAACAATGAACATATTCATTGAAAATCAAATTTAGTAAAATTCAAAAATAAAAAAAAAACTATAGCTTACTATTATTGCAGGAATGCCTGAATATATAGTGGCAATAAAAGCTGCTTTAGGTTGTAGGGCAATTGCTGGAAACAATGCATCTCCATCATTTGAAATTGCGTTTCCAATCTGAGCAGATAAAGGAATTATTCCATTTAAATATAAAGTTGTAACTAATATTTGAGGGCCACAACCTGGTAAAAAACCTATTAAAATAGCTATCAATGGAATAAAAAAGTAATTAGATTTAAAAATAGCCTCTAAATCAAACTCTCCCCAATGAACAGTTAATTCATATGCAAGAAAAGCTAAAATAACCCAACCTGTAATAAAATTAGTATCTGATACTGTTCTTCTTACAATCTTTTCATCTGATCCAGAAGGGGTGTATCTAAAACCGCTAATTATTGGTAATATCCACATGATGAAACATAAAGAACCAGCAAAAAAACCAAAAAAAGTAATTGGATTTTCTATAAATTTATTTTCAAAATATAAATCTAAGTTGATTTGAAAAGCTGTTAAAATTCCAAAAAATATGCCAGGAATAATTAGAACAATCCAGATAAAATCTAAACTTTTTGAAGTCTTATATTTTGATGGTTTACTATTTAGTTTTATAACGTCACAACCATTAATTTTCATAAAATTTTTCTTATGAATTAAATTTACTAATATACCTGAGACAAAACCTACAAAAAACCCAATTAACATTATAAATAATCCAATTTTAGGGTCTTTAGCTATTAGTAAAAAAGCTGCATCACCCATTGTAGCAGTTAATGTTGCTACAACTGAACCAAAAGAAACTTTTCCACGAGAATATTGAGTTAAGACTATAATAGCCCCCCCACAACCGGGAAGCGCACCAAGAAATGAGCTAACAAATATTTCTAGTTTTGGTCTTTTATTAAGAACTTTTTCTAAATCAATTTTTAGATATTTTTCCAATGAATAGAAAAACAACAACGTTCCTGCAACAAAACTTGTCACCTGTATGTAAGCATCAGCAATTGAAGATTTTATGATATCCCAAGTTTCATTACCTATATTAAAGAATAAGAAAACTCCTATTAGTAAAAAAATATAACTAAATATCTTTTGATTTTTGATTACAAATTGGCCTGAAACTTGGTTAGTAGGATTGTTTATCATGTTTAATCTAAAAAAATTGTTAACTCACTTTATATTGCACATGGCATTATTCACGTCAATAGCCTAATAAAGTTAGTCTTAGCTAATTTATTTTCTCTTAGATTTATTTTCAGCTTTCCTTGAAACCCATAATGGAAAAATTATTAAAGCTATAAAAATTATTACTAAAAATATAATGATCATTATTTATACCACTAAAAGCTTTTAATTAAATTCGAGTTTATTAAGTAATTTTTAATATTTATCAAAGATAAGATTAATTAGTTAGCTAAAATATCATTTTCAAAACCCTAAAATTAAGGTTATAATTAAAGGAGATGTTTGGAGAAAATTTAGCATGCAAATTGATAAAGATACACAAACTTTAATTGATGAACGTATTAAAAACAACGCACCTCCCTTGGAAAGTTTTTCTCCTCAAGAGCTGAGAGCTTTAAGAGCTAAAATGGCAGAAACTCCTGAAGAGCTTAGAGTATTTATTTCCCATGTAGAAGATTTTACTCTTAAGGGTTCTCTAGGATCTATAACTGTAAGAAAATATTTTGACGAAAATTCAGATACACTTATAAACCAAAAACAACCATTAATTATTTATTTTCATGGTGGCGGTTTTGTGATGGGTGACCTTGAAAGTCATGATTTAGTTTGCAGACATTTATGTAAACAAACAAATGCAACTATAATAGCAGTTGATTACAAACTAGCCCCCGAACATAAATTTCCAGCTGCAATTACAGATACAATAGATGCTATAACTGAGATTAAAAGTAGAGCAGATGAATTTAATATTGATCAAAATAAAGTTATTTTGTGTGGTGATAGTGCTGGAGGGGCTTTAGCTGCTGTTGGAACTATTATGTCCAGAGATAAATTAATTCCAAAAGTCCAAGGTCAAATTCTAGTTTATCCATGGGTAGATATGACTATGTGTAGAAGATCAATGGATATAGACCTTGAAGGTATGATTTTAAATAAGAAAACTATAGAATATTTTGCAGATCATTACTTAAATTCTTATGAAGAGCAGGTAGATTGGAGAGCATCACCACTATTAACCCCTGACTTATCTGGCCTTCCCCCTACATATATTTTTGCAGCTGGACTGGATCCTCTGGTTGATGAAGGTGATGCATATAAAAGAAGACTTTTATCTTTTGGTAATGAAGTCCATTATCGATTATTTGAAGGACAGATGCATGCTTTTGTAAGTAATTCTGTCCAATTACCAACCGCCTTAGTATGCATAAAAGAAATGAGTGAAGCTGCAAAAGAAATATTTTCTAGGAAATAAATAAATTATTTTTTAGGGTATCAGGCTTCATTTCTACTGAAAATCCACTTTCTTCTGGGAGCATATATGCTGCATTTTTTATTATACACGGATTTATAAAATGTTCATGAAGATGATCTACATACTCTATGACTTGTTTATCTTTTCTACCTGATACGCATATATAATCAATCATTGCAAGATGTTGTGAATATTCACATAAACCTACACCACCTGCATGAGGCCAAACTGGAAGATTATTTTTAGCAGCCATTAGTTGTACTGCTAACACTTCATTTAGACCTCCCATTCTACAGGCATCTACTTGGACTATATCAATAGCTTTCTCTGATATTAATTGTTTAAATATAATTCTATTTTGAACAGCTTCACCTGTAGCTACTTTTATAGGATAAATAGCTTCTCTTATTTTTTTATGACCTATAATATCGTCTGGACTTGTTGGTTCCTCTATGAAATACGGATTAAATTCAGAAAGAGATTTCATCCATTTAATTGCTTCATCAACTTCCCAAACCTGATTTGCATCAATCATAATTTTAATCTCAGAACCCAATGAGGTTCTTGCTATTTCTAGACGCCTCATATCATCTTTAAGATTTTTACCCACTTTTAATTTTACATATTCAAACCCTTTTTTCTTTGCATCAACACATAATCTTTTCAACTTTTCATCACTGTACCCAAGCCAGCCTGCAGAAGTTACATAACATGGGTAACCTTCTTTTTTTAATATAGAGATTCTGTTTGATTTTGATTTTTGATGAGACTTTAGAATATGATTAGCTTCATCTTGATTTAGAAAATCTGTTATGTGCCTGAAATCAATAGATCCAGATATTTCCTTTGGGCTCATATCTGAGACTTGTTTCCAAAGCGGTTTATTATTCATTTTTGCCAAAATATCCCAAACAGCATTTATAATCGCACCACTAGCCATATGGATTATACCCTTTTCTGGACCAACCCATCTTAGTTGTGAGTCAGAGGTCATCATTCTTGAAAAAGAGGAAAGGTTATCTCTTATCCATTCTATATCAAGTCCTAGCACAATATGTTGTAATGCTCGGATTGCTTCACAACATAGGTCGTTGCCGCGACCAAGTGTAAAGGCAAAAGAATGACCTTTTAATAATTTATTTTCAGTTTTAAGAATTACATATGCAGCAGAGTAATCGGGATCTGGGTTCATCGCATCAGAACCGTCAAGATTATCAGAAGTAGGGAACCTTAAATCATAAGTTATTAATTTTATTATTTTTGTCATTTAAATTTTTGCCTTATATAGATTATTTAGGCGTATAAATATTGTCCCTATTTAAATCATGGACATCTCGTTTTCCACATAAAGCCATAGTCATGTCTGCTTCTGTTTTGATAATATCTAAAGCTTTGGTAACACCGTCTTTACCCAAAGCACCTAGACCATATAGAAAAGCTCTACCAATATACGTACCCTTTGCTCCTAGACACATCGCTTTTATTACATCTTGACCAGATCTAATGCCTCCATCCAAATGGACTTCGACTAATTTGCCAACTTTGTCGACTACCTCTGGTAAAATATTTATTGTTGAAGACGCACCATCGAGTTGCCTCCCTCCATGATTTGAAACAATAATTGCGTCAGCTCCTGTTTTTGCTGCTAAAAGTGCATCTTCAGTGTCTAAAATTCCTTTAATAATAAGTTTACCTCCCCACCTCTTTCTAATCCAGTCAACTTCTTTCCAATCAAGCTTTTGATCAAACTGAGTACTTATCCAAGAACCTAAAGACCTTACATCTTTTATTCCTTGGACATGTCCTACAATATTACCAAAAAAATGGTTTTTGGTAGTAAGCATTCTTAGACACCACATAGGTTTAGTTAAAACTTGATAAATGTGTTTTGGAATTAATTTAGGAGGAGTAGACAGTCCATTTCTCACATCTTTGTGTCTTTGACCTAAAATTTGCAAATCTAATGTTAAAACTAAGGCACTACATTTAGCTTCTTTTGCTCTATCTATTAAACGAGCCATGAATTTTTTATCTTTCATCACATATAATTGAAACCAAAATGGTTTTTTTGTTTTTTCTGCTACAGCTTCTATAGAACACACACTCATGGTTGATAAAGTAAAAGGAATACCAAATTCTTCAGCTGCTTGGGCAGCTAATATTTCCCCATCTGCTCTTTGCATTCCGGTAAGACCTGTTGGAGCTATCGCGACAGGCATTGACACTGATTGATTAACCATTTTAGTTGCCAGGATTCTATTTGACATATCAATTGCCACTCTTTGTCTTAGTTTTATTTTTTGAAAATCAGATACGTTTTCATTATATGTAGTTTCAGTCCAAGAACCTGAATTTACATAGTCGAAAAACATTTTTGGAACTCTTTTTTGAGCTAAAGTTTCTAAATCTTTGATTTCTAAAATATCCATTAAACTTCCTTATATTTTCTGATATGTAATTATTAGATAATAATAGAGAAAACTCAATCAGACTTTGTTATTTAAAAAGCCAAAAATTTCTTATTGGAGGATATATTGAACATTTTTGAATTAAGAACTTACACTTTGCATGTTGGCAAATTATCTAAAGCTATAGAGATTTATCAAGATTTAGGATGGCCTGCTCTTCAAAAATATAAAAAAAATATAATAAGATATTATATCGGTGATGTTGGTGCCTTAAACCAAATTATCCATATTTGGCAATTTGAGGACGATAATGCGAGAAGGGAATTATGGAAAATAATATATAAAGATAAAGATTTTATAAAATTTGCTTCTGAATTTCGACCACTTGTATTAACTCAAGAAAACAAACTAATGACAGCTGCTCCATGGACACCATATCAAACTAATTAGGAATAGATTATGACAAAAAACAAATATAATATTGCAGTAATTCCAGGGGATGGAATAGGAACTGAGGTAATGCCAGAGGCATTAAAAGTGTTAGAAGTGATATCAAGTAAATATGGTATTAATCTTCACTTTGACCACTTTGATTTCAGTTCATATGAGTATTTTTCTAAGCATGGTCAAATGATGCCAGATGACTGGAAAACTCAAATTGGATCTCATGATGCTCTATTTTTTGGGGCAGTTGGCTGGCCAGATAAAATCCCTGATCATATATCTCTTTGGGGATCATTATTAAAATTTAGAAGAGATTTTGATCAATATATTAATCTCAGACCAGTAAAATTAATGCCGGGTGTTCCTTCACCATTAGCTAATAGGAAACCTGGAGATATAAATTTTTATATTATTAGAGAAAATACTGAAGGAGAATATTCCTCAATAGGTGGAAAAATGTTTCCAGACACTGACAGAGAAATTGTTATGCAGGAAACCGTAATGTCAAGAGTTGGTGTAGATAGAGTGCTAAAATTTGCGTTTGAATTAGCCCAAAGTTCAGATAAAAAGCATTTAACATCAGCTACGAAATCTAATGGGATTTCAATTACCATGCCCTACTGGGACGAAAGAGTTGAGGAAATGGCTAAAAAATATACTGATGTAAAGTGGGATAAATATCATATCGATATTCTTTGTGCTCATTTTGTACTTAATCCTGATAAATTCAATGTAGTAGTAGCCTCAAATTTGTTTGGAGATATTTTATCAGATTTAGGCCCTGCTTGTACTGGAACAATAGGAATAGCTCCGTCTGGAAATATTAATCCAGAAAAAAAATTTCCTTCATTATTTGAACCTGTTCATGGTTCTGCTCCTGATATTGCAGGTAAAGGTATAGCAAATCCTATTGGTCAAATTTGGGCCGGCGCAATGATGCTTGAGCATTTGGGTCATAAGCAGGCTTCAGATAATATTGTAAGCGCAATTGAAGAAGTTTTAGAAAAAGAAGACTATAGAACTGGTGATTTGGGAGGTAAGGCAAATACTCATAGTTGTGGTTCTGCCGTCGCTGATGCAATTTAGTTTTTAAGTTTTAAGTCTGTTTTTTAATTTTTGCATTCCACCGATCCACCTTGAATAATTATTAGCTTTGTTTTGGAAATAACCAACAACCTCATTATGAGGAGAAATCAAAAAAACTTCATCTTTAATGGCATTTATAACGTCTATTGCAACATCTTCAGGCTTCATCATACCATCCAAAGCAGAAACTTCTTTTTCTCGTCCTCTTGTCATTGCAGTTTCAACGGCCTGCGGACACAAAATTGATACACCAATTCCCTGTTTCCCATATGTAATTGCCAGCCATTCAGCTAGACCAATGGCCGCATGTTTTGTTGTAGAATATGTGATAGAATCAATATGACTTAATAACCCAGCAGCAGATGCAGTATTAACAAAATATCCACTGCCTCTTTTTAACATGTCAGGTAATAGTTTCTTTGCTGCAAAAACATGAGACATAACATGTAAATTCCAGTTTTTACTCCAATCTTCATTTGATGTTTGTTCACTCCCCAAAGAGAGTATTCCTGCATTAGAACAAAAAATATCAATTAACCCAAAATCAAGGTTTATTTCATCAATTAAATTTTGAACGCTCAATTCATTAGTTACATCACATTTCTTACAAATTATTTTTTGATTTTTAAAATGAAATTCTTTAAAATTTATATCTACAAGAACTATTATTTTTGGATTTTCTTTTAAAAAACTTTTTCCTAGAGCTAGCCCAATCCCTCCAGCTCCTCCAGTCACTACTATAACCTTATTTGTAATTTCCAAATTTTCTTCCTTTTAATTTCTTTAATCAGACCCTTCTTTTGTCTAATAAGTCTAAGAAGTATCCCAGATTTTGAACTTCTTTCATATTAAAAATATTAGTTAAATAATCATTATTTTCTTTACTCGGATTTAATATAACACCATTTTTTTTTGAATATGAAACCCAATTATTATCCTCTAATTTTTTTACTTGTCGTCTAACAGTTTCAATACTTAACGAAGTTAATTCCGATATTAAAGTGTATGTAAGTACGGTATTAGTTTCAAACCCAGTTTTACTGAATTTATACCATAGTTGGACAGCATCATCTCTAAACTTTGAGTTTGACTTTGCTGTCAAAATTACAACATGATGCCATGCAATCACTTGAAAAACTAAGTAACCATTTGCATTACCCCATGCTTTTACACCAGCTTTAGATCTTTCAATTTCAAATAATAGAAAATGATGCCAAACGGATAAAAAATTATTTTTTAGAAACTCACTTCCTTTTAAAGCCAATTACCAATCCCCTAACTAGCTTAGGTAATATTATTTTAATAGATTACTTGAATTATAGCTATGGTTATTTATTCTTTTCAAAAAATGTGAACTCAGAAGTGCTAGTTGGAAAAAATCTGAGCTCACGTTCACATTTAAAATAAAAACTTTCGTAAAAATCAACAATATGTATTCACGAAACGTGAAATATATAGGTGGACTTTTATTTATAAAAAAATATGATTTAATACTTATTTATAGGTGGCCGCTCCCTAGTAAAAAAAATGGTGTTGTAAAATTCTTTTGCAAAGGATATTCACTATGGCCGAAATTGAATTAAATACTAAAATTTTTAAAAAAGACAACCTAGATATAGTTTATTCTATAACTGGAAAAAAATTATTAAATGGAATACTGCATTATAAGCTTAAGTCTGAAAACTCTGAGGAAATTTATTTAAGCGAATTTGCAATTAATGACAGATTTATTACTCAAGCAAAACATTGTGAACAGCCAAAAAACTCAGTTTCTAGGTTATTTACTAAAATTATAAACAAAGGTTACACTACAGGAAA
>CACCSH010000011.1:0-56961 GCA_902548635.1 uncultured SAR116 cluster alpha proteobacterium | reverse complement strand
ATAGAAACAATAGTAAAATCTAGAATTAAAAATATTGGGTTACATATTGATTTTATTAATAATTTTGGAGTTAATAAATTAAAGCAGGAACTTACTTTAAACAAAATCAATGTTACAAGCATTAATTCGGTTGGTTATTTCACTGATCCTTATTACTTCAAACAAAATGAAAAAGTGTTACAAAGTGCTAAAATCTTAAACCCTGACCTTGTATGCCTCATTACAGGTGGGGTAATAGGTGGACCTAACCCTGTAAGTAATGAATTTACGTTAGACATTGATAAAATAAATATTGAAGGCTTAAGAAAAGAAACTAGTCAAAAAATAATTTTATTATTTGAAGAAGCTTCAAAGCTTAATTTAACACTTGGGCTAGAACCTATTGGAAGTTGGGAAATTTTAAAAAAAGGACACTTTAATTCAATAGCAAGTTGTTTAAAGTTAGTTAAAAATTATAACCACAGGGTAATAATTGACCTCTATCATAGCTTTGCTGACATTGATTTAGATACTTTTTTAAAAAAATCTCCAAAATTAGGTTTGCTACAATTCTGTAATATAAATTTTGATAAAAATTATAGACCTGTTGGTAGAAAAACTATTAATAACTTAAATAATCAAAATAATTTAAATTTATCTAAATACATCAAATATATTTTTAATAGGAAAGATAATATAAAAATAGAGTTTGAGGTATTTCAGTCAGATATTAATGATGATCCCAAAGATGTAATATTAAATTTAAAAAATGAAATTTTAGATTTATTATAAATTATTTATTCAAAAAATTTAACGCTAGACCTTTTCTTGCCCAAGGAACTTCCAGTAAATTTCCTTCATATGAAGCTGTAATGTATGCTGTTTGTAAATCTTTCGAGCCAAAACAAATATTGGTAATATAAGGATCTTCAAATTTTATAAATTCAACTAATTCTCCTGATGGTGATATAACCGTAACACCTCCGTTAAAAAGTGTCCCTACGCAAATATTCCCATTATTTTCAACAGCAAGTGAATCAAACCTTTTAATTCCTCCTTCATTATTTAATAAAATGCCACCGTTAATAGAATGTGGAAAAGGAATTTTTTCAACTTCTCCATCACCTATAATTTTAAAACTGTAAAGTTTACCCCCTTCTGTTTCAGCTACATAAAGGGTTCTTTCATCAGGAGACAATCCTATTCCGTTAGGTGTCATAAAAGGGTGTATAACTTCTTTAATCATTGATCCATCAGCCTTAGCCCAATATATTGCACCCCTATCCATATCTCTGTTTCTAACTTTACCGAGGTCTGTGAACCAAAAATTACCATTTTTATCAAAAACTATGTCATTTGGACCATTAAGAGGTATATTATTACAATTGTCATATAAAGTAGAGAACTCACCAGTAATAGTATTGACTTTTTGTATTTTTCCACCTGAATAAGATTTACTTTCTAAGATAGGCCTCATGAACTTATTATTAGAAATTTCCCACTCAAACCCACCATTATTACAAACATAACAATATCCATCTGGTCCGATAGCGGCTCCGTTAGGCCCCCCTCCTAAATTTGCAATTACTTCTGTTTCCCCTGATATGTTAATCTTACTTAGAGTACCTCTTGCAATTTCAACTAAAATAATTGATCCATCATTCATAGAAATAGGACCTTCAGGAAATTTTAAATTTTTGGCCTTAACTTTGAACTCTCTAGTAATAATACTCATGACAACTTCCTTTTTTATATTTTAGCATATCTTATTTGAGGAACAGTCCAAAACAACAAAGCACCCAAGAATGTAAATATAGTACATATTAAGAAACCAAAGTTATAACCACCAGTCAAATCAAAAAGAAATCCTGCTAATAAAGCTCCAGTAGCAGCACCTAAGCCTTGTCCAAGGTTTGTAGCTCCGTAAATAGATGCTAATCCTTTACCAGCAAATATTTCTGCCATCAAAGTTGTGATTATTGGCCCTCTTGCACCTGCAGATAAACCAAATCCTAATATAAATAGAATTAATAGTATTATAGAAGGAAATAATTGCATTAATGCTAAACTAAAAATAGCTATAAAACTTAGTAAATAACTTACAGTTGCCACAATATGTCTGGGGTACTTATCAGCCGCTAAACCAGTCAACACCATGCCAACAAAATTGAGCATTCCTGCTATGCCAAAAGAAAATGCCGCCTGAACTTCACTCAACCCAATGTAAACTAAATACGCAACAACGTGTAATGATATTCCAAATATGCCAACAGCTGTAAAACAAAAGATAAAGAAAAAACCCCAAAATGTTTTTTCTTTAACAGCTTTAATTAGTGAAATACCTCCTACTGCTTTTCCATTAAAAGTTTTACGAGGATTATTTTTAGAGCCTTTTGAAATCCTATTCCAAGGAAGAATTGATGCTATTATGAATAAAAAAACAAACACATATGAGATATATTTATAAGATAATTGCCAACCAACATCATCAATTAAAATTTGTGATATTGGAGCCATAATTAAAACGCCTAGACCCTGACCTGCATAAGCGATTGATAAAGCTGTTCCTAAATTTTTATCAAACCATCTAGAGACTAAGCTTTGTGCAGGAACTACGCCAACCATGGACGCTCCAATACCACCAAAAACTCCTAAAATAATAAAAAATTGCCAAATAGAAGTTAAATTACCTAATAATCCATAAGATATAGCAAGCAAGCCCAATCCAACCATGTAATTGAACCGTGGGCCAAATCTATCAAAAGCCATACCTGATAATAATGACCCAAGTCCCAGACATACCATATATATCGAATATATAGAGGCTACTGATGCCCTGTCCCATGAAAAATGGGAACTTAGAGGTAATAAAAAAACACCAAAACTTTCACCTGCACCTCTACTAAGCGAAGTCATTATTAAACAATAAAATAATACTAATAAAGATGAAAAAGATGCTAAAATATAAAAAATATTATTCTTAAGCATATAAAACCTCTAACTTAAACGAACTTTATTTATTTGATGATTAATTATTATTTAGATTTTAAAATTAATATATTATTAAGATATCTAAAATTGAATTAAAAGGAAACAATGTACCAAAAAATAAATAAAGAAGTAGACAATAAAATCCAAGCTATAATTGAAGGTGATTACGATGTTTCAATCCTTGGAACCTTAGGCAAGGAAGGTTATCCTTTTCTATCAAAAATTCTACCAATGTATCATAATAATAGAATCTACATTTTAATAAGTGACTTGAGTGAACATACACAAAACATAAAGTTGAATGACAAAGTAAGCTTCTATTTCTCAATGAAAGAAATTAATAATACAAAATTAAATAATCCACGTTTAACTGTTAATGGTTCAATTTCTAAACTTCAGTTAAATAAAAGTAATTCACAATATATTGATTTATTAAAAAATTATCAAAAAATAGATAAAGGAAGTAAAATGTGGGGAATGTTTTCTGATTTTAATTTTTATTTCTTCACACCCTCTAGAGCACTCTTCATAGAAGGCTTTGGAAAAGCATATCAAAAAAATTACCCAACAAAGTAATAATTAAAATGAAAAATAAATTAATAAATACATTTGTAGAAAGCAGACTGAAACAAGTATTAATAAATGATCTAGATTCATATCAAGTCAAGGATTCAAATGAAGCATATAATTTGCAAGAAATTGTAAATGAAAAACTCAGTTTGTCTGGGTTAGGAGAAGTTATAGGCTATAAAATTGGTTGTACTAATAAAAGTATTCAAAAAGAACTTGGAGTTAACCACCCTATATTTGGCCCTATTTTTAAAAATAAAATCATTAATAGTAACAAAACAATTTATATAAAAGAATTTACAAAAGTTGGAGTTGAATGTGAAATTTATATTAAAATTTCTAAAGAGGTTAATGAAAATACAAATTACAATATAAATAATATAAGAAACTTTATTGCTAATTATGGGGTATCTTTAGAGTTAGTAGAAAATAGATTTTTTGATATTAAAAAAAATAAAATTGAACACATAATAATTGACGGGTGTTTAGGAAATTCAATTATTTTAGGAAAAGAAATTAGTAATAATTCCCTTAATTTTTCAAAATTAATTGGAAAATTATTAATAAATAAAAAAGAAGTTTATTCAAATTCTGCTTCTACAATCCTTGGAGACCCCTTAAATGCGCTATTATGGTATTTTGATCAGAAATTAAGTTTAAATAAGTTTATTAAAAAAAATGAAATAATTAGTCTTGGGAGTATTACACCTCTTTTATGGATAGATTATCCATGTAATGTAGAAGCTGTAATAGATGGTTTAGGCAAATGCTCAATAAATTTTGTTGATTAGATAGATAATAAATAATGAAAAAACTCTTTTATAAAATTACAAAAAAATATTGGAATATATTAAGTTACGAACATGCAAAAAAAAATAATTTTACTGTTCAAAATGGTGTTTTTAAAAATTTAAAGATTAATAAAAATATTTCATGGGGCCGCGGAGACATAGCCTCTAAAATTTATGGATTTTACGAAAATAAAATCCAAAAAAAATTAAAAGAATTAAAAAAGCCAATTTTAATTGATATAGGTGCAGCTGATGGTTTTTTTGCTATTGGATGTTTACATTCAAAATTATCAAAATACTGTTATGCCTTTGAACAAAACGAAACAAGTAGGTTAGCACTACACAAAACTGCTGAACTGAATAATGTTGCAAATCAGATTTCAATAATGGGTAAAGTAGACAATCAAGTTTTTTTGTCATCATTACCAGATGATTTAGATTTATCTATGGCTGTCATATTATGTGATATTGAGGGTCAAGAATATAATTTTTTTTCAGAAACTATTCTTAAAAAATTACAAAAATGTAATTTAATTATTGAGATTCATACTGAAGAGACAAATTCTAAAGAGGCTGATTTAATAAAATCCGCTAAAAAATATTTTAATGTCAATATAATTTTAGATAATAACAAAGATATGTCCGCTGTAACTACACTGCATAATTTAAATGATATTGATAGAAATCTTATATCCTGTGAGGGAAGAAGTTATATAGGTAAATGGTTGCACTTAAGTCCAAAATAAATCATGTAAACATTATAAAAAGACCTAGTAAAAAAACAGCTATTCTTAGAAATGGGTTATAATTCCCTATTATAGAAAAAGATAACATTATTAAGCTAAGAGCTATTTTAATAAAAGCTAATAAAGATAAAAAAAACGTCGAGTTTAAATCAAGAATAGATTTATTTGCTATCATTGCTAATGGAATAAAGTAAAGACCAATACCAAGGGACATTGACGTAATCGACACTTTTAACCAATTTTCGTTAACCATTCCAGCTGCAATAAATACTGTTCCACATACAGGTGGTGTTATTGTAGATAACAATGCAAACCAAAAAACAAATAAATGTACTTGAAGTAATTCTAAACCCATATCAACTAAAGCAGGACCTGCTACTGAAACACAAATTACATATGCAGCTGTGGTGGGAACTTCCATTCCAAGAATTAAACAAGCCAAGCCAGTTAAGAGTAAGGCAGGCCAAATATTATTATCAGAAATAGAAATTATTAGTGATGTAAGTTTTACTCCCAATCCAGTAATTGATAAAACACCAATGATAAGGGAAGCGCATAAAATAATAGAACCAATTAGAGAAATTTGCTTTCCTGAAGAAGTACAAGCACTAAAAAATCTATTTAATCCCAACTTAAAATTAAAACCATTATCTAGATTAAAGAAAAGAAGTAAAAAAGAAGCTAAAATAGCTACTGAAGCTGCATATTGAGGAGTAAAGCCTATAAACATAAAAATTAATAATATAGAAAAAGGAATAAGGAAAAAAAATGAAGTAATTAATACAATTGATTTTTTAGGCAAATATTTTTGATCTATAGGCTTCAGGTCATATTTTTTAGCATAAAAATCAATACCAACCCAAACAGCAAAAAAAAATAAAATAGCTGGAAGTAACGCTGCTAATATAATTTGATTATATGGTATTCCAGTTAACTCCACCATGACAAATGCACCTGCGCCCATCAATGGTGGCATAATTTGTCCACCTGACGATGCAACAGCTTCAACAGATGCAGCTAGTCTTTTAGGATATTTTAACTTTGTCATTGCAGGTAAAGTAACCATTCCAGTTGAAGCAACATTTGCCGATGCAGAGCCTGATATTGAACCAAAAAGCGCGGAAGATATAACAGAAACTTTAGCCGCTCCACCCTTTAGTCTACCGGCAAATGCTGTTGCTATATTCATGAAACCAGATCCAGCTTCACCAGAATTTAAGAAAGATCCAAAAATTACAAATATAGAAACTATAGATACCGAGACACCTGTTAAAGGTCCCCATATTCCTCCTTCAGCAATAGTCAAAGTTCCAAAAAAACTATTTAGTGGTATTCCAGGATGACCGAATTCCCCTGGGATAAAGTTTCCAAAAATTCCATACAAAATAGCAATTAGACTTACTAGAGGTAGAGGCCAACCAACTGAACGTCTTGCCATTTCTAATACTATTAATATTAAAATTATAGATATTGAAAATTGAAAACTACCCTCTAAAAAGCCATATTGGTCCATTAAACTTTCATGACTGAAAGATATCCAAAGACAACTAAAAATACCTAAAAAGACTATAAATGAGCTTATTAAGTTATTAGAAAAATTTTTATCATACAAAAATATCCATGGTAAAATTAAGGCCATGTGAATAGGCCTGGATATCAAATTTGGGACTAAACCAGAAAAAATTAGATAAATGTGGAAAGCAATTGAAACAAATCCAAAAACAATCCACATTTTTTTTGTTGAAGACATTAAAAATTAATGGTGATCAGCCAGTTTTGCTCCAATCTCTTTATATAACTTTATTGCTCCTGGATGAATTTTAGTAGATATATTAGAAAGCATCCCTGGTGTAACTCCATTCCACCATTTTGCTGCTTCACCTAATTTACCTTTATTATCCCAATAAGCTTTGGTTAGGTTGTATGCTACTTCATCACTCATATCAGTAGTTGTATATGCAACAACTGGAAGTGATGTTGTAGAAATATCTGATTTTTGGCCAGCGTAAGTACCTGCAGGTATTATTAATTTAGTTCTCTTTGAGGATTTTATTTGATCATTATTAAGTGATATAACATTTACACCCATTGACGCTGCTGCTTCAATAACATTCGGTGCTGGATAAGATCCAGCAGTTACAAAACCATCAATTTGACCATTTTTTAAAGCAGGAACAGCATTTGAAAGCTCAACCTGGGCTAGTTTAACTTTACCTTCTAAACCAAATTTTTTTATGTATTTAGCACCTTCTTTTGCACCAAAAGAACCTTTACCTAAAAGTATAGTTTTACCTTCCATGTCTTTGAAACTTGTTACACCTGATTTTTTTGACATTACAAAATGCATAGTCAGAGAAGGTATTGGGAATAATGCCCTAATGTTTTTATATTTTGGATTCCCTTTACCTTTAAACATAGCTTTTTCTGCAATTGCAAGCTTTACAAGCACAGGTGGTGTTGTGAATACATAGTTACCCTTTCTACCAGCTACCTCTTTAACATTTTGAACAGAGCCTTGGCTTTCTTCAATTGTTAAAATCATATCTCCATTAGTAGATTTTTTTATAGTATCGGCTATTTGAACAGCCATCTGGTAATAAGAAGATGTAGACTTTGCTGATTTATAAGTAATTCTAGTTTCTGCAATAGAATGACTTACAGCAAAAAAAGATAGAAATGATATAAAGATTATATTTTTCATTTTCATTGCATTCCTCCCAAACGTTGAATTTGAAAAAGTATTATATTAAAATAATAATTAATAAGATTATTACATTAAAAGTTTAATAAATTGGACAATTTTTTTAAAAAATTTAATTCATCTTTAATCATGATTGAAGAAAAAATTAACTTTTTGTTTATGTTAATTGAAATTGTATTTGGATTAATAGCTATATTATTAATAATATGGGTGTATGGATTTGTTAGAAGAAATTTAGGTTTAGACAAGCAAACAAAAGAACTTAAAAAAATAAGGGAAATTCTAGAACAAAATTTAAAAAAATGAATTAAAAAGGAAACCTAGTATTATTAGAATTTTTTCTATATATCTTAAAATCTTTGCCCTTAGCAACTGGTATACAAGTAAATTGAGGAGATGTTAAGCCAACATCTCTCATTTCAGTAGCGGCATTTTGCGACTCTGAAAAACATTTAGCAGCACTTTTATATCTTAAGCCACTATTAATAACATCGCCACCTAAGACCCAAATCAATAAAAATTCCATTTAAATGCCTAATATATATAGGTTTATAATAAAGGTTAGGACAAATACTTGCCCTAACCCAAAAAATACTTAAGCCGATTTTAAAGAAATTTGCCTTGGTTTTCTCTCTTCTGGAATTTCTCTTAAGAGGGAGATTTTCAGTAAACCATTTGATAACTTAGCATCTTTAACATCAACATATTGTTCTAATCGAAACTTTTGTTCAAAAGATCTTTTTGCAATGCCTTTATATATATATTGGACATTATCGTCTTGAATTTCTGAACCACCATTACCTTTAATAGTAAGAACACCGTCATGAACATCTATAGAGATATCTTTTTTATTGAAGCCAGATAAAGCTAATGTTATTTCATATTCATCTTCAGAAATTCTTAAAATATCATGGGCAGGAAATGAATTTTGTTTTTGTGTTGAAATTGTCTCTAGTTCATTAAAAAGGTTGTCAAAACCTACAAAAGAACGTAATGCGAGTGTTGGTAATATAGTCATTTTTAGCTCCTTCTAAAGCGAGTTAATAAACATTCCATTATGGCAATGTTAGTTTTTAATTATGTGACCCATTATGGCATCACCTTATTTATTTAGTTGTTGAAAAACTGATTTTCAAGACCTATTATTCAAAATAATACCAAGGAGGATTTTTTGAAGATTGACAAATGTCTGGATACATTAATCGTGGGTGCAGGTTTTGCTGGCATGTATATTTTACATAGACAAATGTCAGAAGGATTTAAAGTTGAAATATTTGAACAAGCTGATGATGTTGGTGGAACTTGGTATTGGAATAAATATCCTGGGGCTAGATGCGATATTGAAAGTATGGATTACTCTTATTCTTTTTCTGAAGATCTACAACAAGAATGGAATTGGAAAGAAAAATATGGAACACAACCTGAGTTACTTGAGTATGCAAAATTTGTATGTAAAAAATTTGGTTTAAGAAAAAACATTAATTTTAATACTAAAATTATTAAATCAAAGTTTTCAAAAGAAAAACAAAAATGGATTGTGACTACAGATAAACAAAAAATTATTGAATGTGAGCACTTAATTTTAGCTACTGGAAATTTATCGACGCCAAATACTCCAAAAATCCCAGGATTAAATAACTTTAAAGGGAATATATATCATACGGGAGCATGGCCTACAGAAATGCCTGATTTTAAGGGTAGGAAAGTTGGAGTAATAGGTACAGGTTCTTCAGCTGTTCAATCTATTCCAATAATTTCTAATACTGCTGAAAAATTAATAGTGTTTCAAAGGACACCTAATTTTAGTTTACCTGCTAGACATAGAGATCTTCCTAAAGATAAAAGAGAGGAATATAAAAAGAACTATAAAAAATATCGTCAACTAGCTAAAAATTCATCTTTCGGAATTGCAAAATATCAACCCCCTACACAATCAACTTTTGAAGTAAGCGACGAAGAAAGAAATGTGATTTATGAAAAAGCTTGGCAAGAAGGCGGACAAGCAATGTTATTTGCATTTACAGATTTACTCATTGATGAAAAAGCAAACCAAACTGCAGCTGAATTTGTGAGAAATAAAATAAGAAAAATTGTTATTGATAAAGAAACAGCTGAAAAACTATGCCCCAAAAATCATCCAATTGGGACTAAAAGACTTTGTTTAGATAGTAACTATTTTGAAACATATAATAAAAATAATGTTTCTCTAATAGATATTTCTAATGATCCAATTGAAAAAATTACAGAAAAAGGATTATTTACTAATAATATCGAATATTCTTTTGATGATTTAGTATTTGCTACAGGTTTTGATGCAATGACAGGTGCAGTAAATGCTATTGAAATTTTAAATGATAAAGATGTAAGTTTAAAATCTAAATGGTCTGGTGGTCCCAAAACATATTTAGGTATGATGGTATCCAATTTTCCAAATTTGTTTATGATAACTGGGCCTCAAAGTCCAGGTGTAAAAAGTCAAATGATTTTATCAATTGAACAACATGTCGACTTTATTCATAATTTAATAGTTCACAAAAAGGATAATAAATACAAAAAAGTAAATGCAAATTCCATAAATCAAGATAAGTGGGTTAATCATAATAATGAAGTTGCTAATGCAACTTTATACCCATTAGCTCATTCTTGGTATAATGGTGATAATATTGTTGGTAAAAGTAAAGGATTTATGCCGTATGTTGGAGGCGTTGCCAATTATAAAAAAATATGTGACGAAAAAGTCAGCAATAACTATGAAGGGTTTGAATTCTCTTAAAAAACAACTTAATAGGAGTTTGTAATGGAAATTTCAAAAGTTGAAGTTGATACTTATCAAATCCCCTTACCAGAACCAGTTGAAGCTTTTGCAGCGGGAGTGATGAAAGCATTTGATTTGGTTATTTGTAAAGTGACTAATGATAATAACGAACAAGGTGTTGGTTACATTACTGTTCATGAAAATCAAGGTTTGGCAATTGCTTCAATTATTAAAAATAGTTTTATTCCTATTATTTTAAAAAAAGATCCAAGATTAATTGAATTACTCTGGAAAAATATGTGGAAAGCAACTCATTACGCAGGTAGAGGTGCACCTGTAAGTTTTGCAATAGCCGCTGTAGATGTTGCATTATGGGATCTAAAGGGAAAATGCCTGAAAGAACCCTTATGGAGATTGCTGGGCGGACATGATAAAAAAGTACTAGCTTATGCTGGAAATATTGACCTTAATTTTTCTACAGAAAAATTACTAGATGGAGCTACGAAATCTCTAGAAAAAGGATTTAGATCTATTAAAATGAGATTAGGGAAAGAGTTTTTAATTGATGATTTAAAAAGAATAGAAGCAATGCGAAATCACTTGGCAGATAATATTATGCTAATGGCTGATGCAAATGAAGCATGGAGAATAGATCAGGCAGTTATTGCATTTAAAGAAATTGAAAAATTTAATTTAGTATGGCTTGAAGAACCAATAAAGCCTGACGATTTCAAAGGGTACTCATATTTACGTTCTTTAGGTAAAATACCTATAGCTGCTGGAGAAAATCTTCACAATCTTGCGGAATTTAATCAACTTATTGATGTTAATGGTGTTGATTTTTTGGAACCTGACTTAACTACTTGTGGAGGAATAACACCATTTATGAAAGTAGCAAAGCTAGCTGAAGTTAATAATTTACCTGTTTGTTCTCATGGTGTCCATGAATTGCATGTTCATTTATTAGCTTCATGTCCAAATGCATCATACCTTGAATTTCATGCTTGGAGAATAGATGAATTTATTGATTCTCCATTAAAGGTTTTAAATGGATATACAGAGGCACCAGATTTACCTGGACATGGGATAAATTTTGATTTTGAAAAAGTTGAGAAATATAATGTTGGATAATTTATAAAAATTAATATTCTTTAAATTTTTAATATTTAGAAAGTAATTTAATGAATGAAATAAATAAAATTAGAGATATTGGGGCCTCTATGTTGTCCGATGCAAATAAATCTGACTTGCAAGATTTTGGTTCTTTTTATTTATCAAGGTTCTTAGGTTTCAAAGTTTCCTATGAGGATAATAAATGTTTAGTTAACTTTGAAGCTAAGCCACCAATGTTTAATCCCCAAGGAACTCTTCACGGGGGAATAATAGCAACTGCTATGGATGTATCTATGGGACACTTGCTCTATAATACGACAGGTGCAGGTGCAACTTTGGAAATGAATATTAAATACCTACTTCCAATAAAAGAGGGAAATGTTTTATGCGAAGGAAGCTTTCTTAAGCCAGGAAAAACAATTAGTTTTCTACAATCACATTTGCATAGAACTGATGGAAAACTTGCTGCATATGCTAGTGCAACTTGGATACCTTTTAAAAAATAATAACTAGCTTTTTAAATTTTTCATTTCACAATATTTTTCAGCAGTCATTTTAAAATATTCAATATTTTCATAATCTAATTTAACAGGCTCAGGATCAACTATATCAATATCAATTCCTCGAGAAATGGCTGATCTTAGTGCTATAGACGTAATATTTACACTAAATGAAGTTCCTATGAAAATCATTTTATTAGCTATTTTCATCCATTGTTCTGCTTCTGAAATACGGTATAAATCTGTATAAATTTCGTCGAATAGCAACACATATGGTTTAAGAGAAATACCAATTTCTGGGCTGAATGTATTGCCAATTTTTCTAATTTTAAATTTCTTTAATAATTTTTCTTTTAAAACCTCATCAGTTGGATTTGATGTTATATCAATTTCATCCCATTCAGCATCAAAAGGTAATTGTTTGTCCATTTCATTTCTGTAATAAACAACTTTATCTAGTCTGCCATGGATAGATATATAATCAGTATTACCTGCTCTTCCATCTAAGCCGTCTATATTTTGAGTTATTAACTTTTTGTCAGCAAGCCAATAATGTGCTGAATTTGGTTTTACTGTTCTATAAGATGCAAATCTTTTGAAGTACCATAATAGAAAATCTGCAGGATTATTTTCGTACATCCATCTTGTTGCCATTTCTTGAGGTGTATAATTTTCACTTCCAACTGTCCAAAAACCATCATTGCCCCTAAATGTAGGTATTCCGCTACTTGCACTTACGCCAGCTCCAGTTATAAATAATTCTTCATTCATATTGATCTCACAAGTAATTAATTGAAAGTAAAACAAATTTATTTGATTTAATTATTAATTAGTAAATAATAAAGTTATTGTTTTAACAATTTAAATCAGGAGTTTCAAATAAATGAGTAAAATTGATATAGCATATATTCCGGTTGTTGGAAGAGGACTTCAAATTGAGATTATTTGTGCCTTACATGGAATTGAAACAAACATGATGATGAGTAAGCCGATGGGAGAAGATTTTGATAAAAACACAGAAGCTCCTTTTGGAACTATTCCATGGTTAAAAGATCCGTCAAACGGAATTGAACTAAATGATTCATTAGCAATTGTTCAATACTTAATTACCAAATATCCAGGCCCCCTTACACCAAAATCAACGGAAAATGCCGCTCTAGCAGCTATGTATTGGTCTTGGGCTCAGGATTATTACTCTTTTGTATTATCACCATTTCATGACATTATTACCGGACATAATGAACCCTTTTGGAGAAATTTGAGACTTACTGACACACTTGCAGAAGGTGGAAAAGAACTTGGAGTGTCTAATCTAACAAAATTACATCATTCAAGACTTCAATATTTAGAAAATCATATTAAAAGTAAAAACATAGGCCCTTTTATTACTGGTGAATTTTGTTCTTACGCAGATATTTTTATCTATACTTGTATTAGAACCGTCCAGGAGACAGCTGGATTTGCTGTATTAAGAGATTCATGTCAAGAAAAACCTTTTAAAGAATGTCCTAACATATTAAAGATATGTGACGAAGTAGAAAAAGATCCTAAAGTTGTTAAGGCCGTCGGCTCTAAATTTAAGGATTGCCCGATATAAAATAGTTTATTTTAGACAAAACTAAATGAATTATTTATAAATCATTAGTGCTTGTGAAAGATTCTGCGCACATCATAGTGACTGTACTAGTTTCTAACATTGCACCAGCCTCTTCTCGAATTTTAGAGAGTTCTTCATCACTAGCAAAACTTTTTAATGCTTCAGGTGAGTCAAAGTCCATAATAACAGTTAGTTTATTATCATTATCTTTTTCAGTACCTGCGAAAACTAACCTACCGCCGTGAGCGTTTAATTTATGTTCATTTTTAACAAACATTTCTTTCCAAGGTCCAAAGCCCCTAGCTAAATCTATACCCATTTTAACAATCATTTTAATCTCCTATCTAATTAATTCCATAAATTCAGATCTTACATTTTCATCAGTTTTAAACACACCTAGCATACGCTTTGTAACAGTACTCGACTCAGGTTTATGAACACCTCTAGTAGTCATACATTGATGAGACGCATCAATAAGTACAGCAACTCCCAGGGGATCTAGAACTTCCGTGAGTGGCGCAGAGCAGTGATTAGTTTTAATAATTTTTGTGTAAGGATTTATATTACGAATACGAGTTTGAACATTTTCAACGGCTTTATCATCAACAAGGTCAATTTTATTAAGTAATACAACATCTGCAAATGCTATTTGTTCTTCAGCTTCATGATGCTCACCAAGTTGTGAACTTAAGTGAACGGCATCTGCAACTGTAACTATAGCGTCTAATTTAGTTCTGTCAGAAACATCTTGGTCTACAAAAAACGTCTGTGCAACTAGAGCTGGATCTGCAAGGCCTTTAGTCTCAACTATAATTGCGTCAAGTTTGTCCGCACGCTTCATTAGACCACCAAGTATACGAATTAGGTCACCTCTGACTGTACAACAAATACAGCCATTATTCATTTCAAAAACTTCTTCATCAGCATCGACAACGAGATCATTATCAATACCTTGTTCTCCAAATTCATTAACTATTACAGCATATTTTTGCCCATGCTGTTCTGTAAGTATACGATTTAAGAGTGTAGTTTTACCTGCTCCAAGAAATCCAGTTAGTACTGTTACTGGTACTTGTGACATATCATTCATTATATTTCCTTTCAGGCACTTAAATAATTATTAGCACATGCACCGCATCTACCGTGAATTTCTAGAACTGGATTGTCTGGGATAAAGCCAGTCCTTTTGGATAAATTATTAATATTATTTGTAAAATCTTGGTCAAGATGTTCCTTAACGTATCCACAATTATTACATATTTCAAAAACAGGTGTTTTATTATCGTGGGATCCACAACATACTGTCCATGCATTAAGAGATTCTATTTTGTGCACTAATCCAATTGACAGTAATTTGTCTAAAGCTCTATAAACTGTGGTAGCTGCTGCAACACCTTCTGACCTCATACCATCTAGAATATCATAAGCTGAAAGTGGTTGATCTTTATTTTTAAGATATTGAAGTACTCGATCTGCATGGGTTAGGCGAGATTTACTTTTTATCATTTTTTTCCTTTAATTAATAAAAATAATTATTCACTAATTGCAATGTTATAACTTTGCATTGTTTTTGACAACACCCCACTAAAGCCTATGTTAAAACTTTTTTGGTTTTGTTACTTAAAAGAAAATTATAAATATTTTTGTTGATTAATAATATTCATATTATATCTATTAAGCATATTTTTATAAATATATCGTGCAATGACAGTTGAAAGATAATTAGAAAATTGAAAAATAATATTTCAAAAAAAGATGTAATTCATGCTCAAAGATTATGGGCAGATCATGTTATTCAAATTGGAGATCTTTACACAAATAATGGTGACTATAAGAAAGCTGCATACGACTTTGTTTCTAATTTTTACGCATATGGAATTGGTAAGGTACTTTTTAAACCAACTTTAGCCTCTGAAAGCCAGTTCCGACTTAAATTTGATGATGCTTTATCCTATTTCGTCGGTGGTTCAATAAGAGAAGATAAAGGGTTTGCTCTAAAACCATGGAAAGAAATTCGTTTTGGCGATAGATATTTTATTTTGGAAGATCATACTGCTCTAGTAATGGGCAATTATTATTTTCAAACTAGCAGTGTAAGTGAAGAGATTAGAGTTGAGTATACTTTTGGTTACATTAAGAATGATAACGGAGAATTAGTTATAAATCTTCATCATTCTTCATTACCTTATCAAGGAAATTAAATATAATATTGATTTTAGGATTACAAGAATGAAAAGTCAGAAAAGTCCTTGCATTGATGTGTGTAAATTTACCGGTCAAAATGGTTGGTGCATAGGGTGTGGAAGAACAAGAGAAGAATGCCAAAAATGGAAAAAAATGAAACCATTCGATGTAAAAGCGCTTCAAAAACAGCTAAAAAAAAGAATGTTAATAATTGCAAACTGAATTAAATTTTCTAGTTTCTGTTTCTATTACATAGTTAATGTTATATTTTTTAAAACTATTTAATTTAAAAAATTACTTTTATATAAAATCAATGTAATGGTTTATTTATATAAATTAAGGAAAAAGAATTGTCAGAAATAATTTCAGTTAAAAATTTAGTTAAGAAATATGACAATGATTTTATTGCAGTTAAAAATTTAAGTCTGAAAATTAACCAAGGTGAAATAATTGCACTCCTGGGTCCAAATGGAGCAGGTAAAACTACTCTCATTTCTACAATATGTGGTCTTGCATCAATAACATCTGGGAGTATCACAGTAAATGGATTTGACGTGATTAAGGATTATAGAAAAACAAGAGATATTATTGGGCTTGTACCTCAGGAATTAGCACTGGAACCTTTTGAAAAAGTCATTAACTCAGTTAAATTTTCTAGGCGATTATTTGGTAAAAAAGATGATGTTGAATATGTTAAAAATCTTTTAAAGAAATTACAACTATATGACAAAAAAGATAATATCATTAAATCTCTTTCTGGGGGGATGAAACGTCGAGTAATGATAGCCAAGGCCTTAAGTCACAACCCTAAGATCTTATTTCTTGACGAGCCTACAGCAGGAGTTGACGTTGAATTACGTAAAGATATGTGGAAAATTATAAAAGAATTGAAAAATGAGGGTGTTACAATAATTTTAACTACTCACTATATTGAAGAAGCTGAAATGATCGCGGATAATATAGGTATAATAAACCATGGGGAATTATTACTGGTTGAAGAAAAGAACAAACTTATAAAAAGAATGAGCGTTAAAACACTTAAAGTAAAACTAAAAAAATCACTTTCAACAATACCTACTAAACTTAAAAAATATAATCTGAAGCTGGTTGATGAGGGTAATTCATTTCACTATTACTATAATACGGGAAAAGAAAGAACTGGTATAACTTCCTTACTCTCAGACATGAACCAAATTGGTATAAATTTATTTGACATTCAAACAGAAGAAACATCATTAGAAGATATTTTTGTAAAAATTATTAAGGACTAATCAATGAACTTGCGAGGAATACAAGCAATCTATATATACGAGATGAATAGATCCTTTAGGACTCTAATTCAAAGTCTTGTCTCTCCAGTTTTATCAACTATACTTTATTTTATTGTTTTTGGTGCTGCTATTGGTTCAAGGATGGAAAATATTAGTAATGTAACTTATGGCGCATTTATTGTTCCAGGATTAATAATGTTAACTGTTCAAATGCAAAGTGTAAATAATGCTTCTTTTGGTATTTATTTTCCAAAATTTATTGGAACTACTTATGAACTTTTGTCAGCTCCATTGTCATTTGTTGAGATTGTGATTGGTTATGTAGGTGCAGCAACAACCAAAGCATTCTCGATAGGGTTAATAATTTTAGCAACATCTTATTTGTTTGTTTCCATAGATATTGTACACCCAATCTTTATGTTATTTTTTTTATTGTTAACATGTATTAGTTTTAGCCTTCTTGGTTTTATTATTGGTATTGTATCAGATAATTTTGAGCAACTAAACATAGCTCCAATGTTAATAATTACTCCTTTAGTTTTTTTAGGTGGAAGTTTTTATACAATAGATATGTTGCCTCCTTTCTGGCAAAACTTTGCTCTATTAAATCCTATAGTTTATTTAATATCTGGCTTTAGATGGGCTTTTTTTGGTATTGGTGATGTGCCAATACTAACAAGTATTTTTTTTATACTGTTGTTCACTAGCATATGTATTAGTATAATTTGGTATATTTTTAAAACTGGATATAGAATAAAAAGCTAATTCAATTGATATATATATTTTTAACTAAAAATCTAGAGGTTAGTAATGAAGTTATATACTTTCACCCCTGCAGCAAACGCACTTAGAGTTGAAATGTTCCTAAAAGAGAAAGAAATAGATATAGAAACCATTCAAGTCAATGTTAGAGAAGATGAAATATTTAAAGAACCATATAATACAATGAACCCTTTTAATTGTGTTCCATTTTTGGAATTAGAAGATGGTACAATTATTTCTGAAACAATATCAATTTGTCGTTATTTAGAAGATAAATTCGAAAATCCAAATTTATTTGGAAGCAATAGTAAAGAGATAGCTATTATTGATATGTGGAACAGAAGAATAGAATTAGACGGATTTTTACCTCTCTTGCATTCTGTAAGAAATAAAACATCTTTTTTCAAGGGAAAAGTAGTTCCAGGCACGCGGAACGAAATAGATCAATCGCCTGAAATTGTTGTTCGTGGAATTGAAATGTTTAAAATTTTTCTAAGTAGGGTTGAGCCATATCTTTCAAAGAATAAGTTTATTGCTGGAGAAAAATTCACTATTGCAGACATAACAGCACATTTTATGTTTAATTTATCAAAAATCTTAAAAATTGATCTTGAAGATGAATACAAAAATGTTTTTAGATGGAAATCAGAACTTGAAGATAGGCCATCAAATCCAATTAATAACCTAATCTGATAAGTTGAGTATACACAAACATTGAATGAAGATAGTAAAAAGTTAGCCATAGTTACGGGAGCAGCTAGAGGGATTGGGCTAGCTACAGCTCTTATGTTTAATGAAAATGGTTATAAAGTTGCAATAGTTGATAATGATAAGAAAGAGATTGATAACTTATCTTTCAAAAATGAAAATTTAAAAACATTTTGTTTTGATATTTCAAATGATGATGAATTAGAGAAAATGTATAGTCAAATATTGGAGTGGCATAGCAGAATTGATGTATTAGTTAATAATGCAGGTGTAGCTGATTTTGGTAATATTGAGGAAACCAATTTCAAGAGATGGAATGAAGTTATGAAAACAAATTTAGATGGTGTTTTTTTATGCTCACAAAAAGCAATATCGCATTTAAAAAAAACAAAAGGTAATATTATTAATATTGCGTCTATATCTGGTTTACGTGCATCAACCCTCAGGGTAGCTTATGGAACCTCGAAGGCAGCTGTTATTCAACTAACTAAACAACAGGCTGCAGAATTAGGTGAATTTGGTATAAGAGTAAATTGTATTGCACCAGGTCCAGTAAAAACAAAACTAGCAATGGCAGTCCATACTCAAGATATTATTGAAGCTTATCATGATGCAATTCCACTTAATAGATATGGTACAGAACAAGAAATTGCGAATGGTATTTATTTTTTAGCATCTGAAAAAGCTTCATATATTACGGGACAAGTCCTTTCAGTAGATGGCGGATTTGAAGCTACTGGTGTTGGGCTTCCTTCTTTAAGAAAATAGTTAATTATGAAAAAAATTAATTTTCTAATACTGTTTTTATTCTCAACAATGTTGTTAATTGGCAAATCCTTTAGTTCTACAGAAAGTGATGAGTTTATTAAATTAAAAGAAACTCATAATATTATTTGTAAAAATGTAACTTTATCTAATTTAGAAGAAATTGGGAATAATTGGAAATTACAAAAAAAAAGTAAGTATTTACAATTATTTGCCAATAAAATTGAACAAAAAACTTTACAAATTAGACTTTTATACAGATCAAACCAAGTCCAAAAGATTATATTTACTTTTTATAAAGTTCCTAAGAGACCAATTTTAGAAATTAGATCAAATAACAATTGTAATATCCAAAGTATAAGAAAAATAATTTACAATAAAAATTTCATACCTCAAGAGATACATTCAATTAATATTTCTGATTACAAGATAGATAATACAAAATTGTTAAATCCAGAATTACCTAAACTAAAATCAAATAATGAAAAGAATATAATTGCTTTAATTGATACTGGTATAAATTATAGTTTGAAAATACTTCATAAAAATATTGCTGTTAAAGACAGACAAATTTTAGGTTTTGATTTTTGGGATAATGATAACAAACCTTTTGACAGTGATCCTAGACAAAGTCCTTTTTATCCAAGGCACCATGGAACGACAGTATTTAGTATTTTAGCTCATGATGCCCCAAACTCTGTAATTGCACCATATAGATTTCCAGCTCTAGATATGTGTAAATTTAAAGAATTAGTTGAACACATTGTTGAAAACTCAATTAGAGTAGTTAATTTATCAATGGGATCTAAGAAGTTACAAGATTGGGAGTGTTTTGAGAAAGTGGCTAGTAAATACAATGATGTCATCTTTGTTGTATCTGCAGGCAATAATGGATTTAATATTGATGAAAATCCAATTTACCCAGCTTCTCTAAATTTAAAAAATATCCTGGCTGTTACTTCGTCAGATAAAAGTGGCAGATTGGGACGTGGTTCGAATTACGGACAAAATTCTGTAGACTTCATACTGCCTGCAGAACGCCTACAAGTATTTGATCATAGAGGAGTAAAAGCTTTTACAGGGGGTACAAGTTATGCGGCCCCGAGATTAACTGCTTTAATTTCAAGGTATATTGAAAAAAATCCTAATTGTACAAATGATGAAATATATGATTTTCTTAAAAAAAGAGCTATTCAAAAAGGAAAAAAAATAACTAAGTATGGTTGGATACCTGATCCCTTAGATAATTATTTAATTAATTAGCTTTTAAAGCGTTATCAATAAATTTTTTCGCAAGAGGCAAAGCTTCTTTATTGTATTTTTCCATAAGAGTTAAAACTTGATTAGTCATTTTTTTATCCTTTAAAATTCCAGCAACTTGGACACCCAATCTTAATACTTCTGGATTTTCAGGAGTTATCTCCAACAATTTTAATATTACAGGTCTTTCTTTCTTTAAATCTCTACTAATATGATAAGTTATTGCTAAAGAAAGAAGAGCATTTGGACTCTGGGGATCAAGTAGAATACTTCTTTCCAGAAATTTTTTTGCTTTTTCAAGATCCCCTAACCTTCCAAAAGTTTGCCCAGCTTGATCAATTAATTGTTTATTATTAGAGCTCCAACAATAATGATCAATATTGTTTTCAATTTTTATATCTAAATTTTTTTGTACATTAAATGCAGTTTCAAGATTATCCGCGCATGTTTTAATATATTTACCTATTTTATAGAATTCGTCTTCATGCTTTAAGTTGGTGTTTTGAATAATCTTATTAATCAAGGAAACTGGTATAACTTCATTAATATTGCCATCACCAGAAGCGAGTATACCAATTAATTCTCCATTTTCGTCAACCACTGAACCGCCACTGTTCCCTGGCAAACTTTTAGCAGTGGTATGTATACGCGCTTGGGGATATTTGTTAAAATCAGAAAATGAAATAACTTTTCCTGGATTATAAATACGATTTGCATTTCTTCCCTGGTCGTAAGCTATTACCCTAATCTTTCCAACAATTTTATTAGATTTTGGTAATTCATTAAGCTGATGAGGTTCTTTTTTTAATGATAACAATGCTAAATCTGCAGGAAAATTATGAGGTAAGGGGAACGCTTTTTTTATTTCACCATTATTAAACTTAATAACGAACTGCTTATGATTTTCGACAACATGCCTGTTAGTTACTATAATATTTTCATTAATTATAGTTCCACTCGCTATCATCATAGGAGTTTTTATACCAACAACTTTGTCTAGCTTGTCACAAATATTTTTTTTGTAATTACATTTTAAGGTATCTGCAAAAGCATAATCAAAAATAATAAAAACACATATTACAATATGATAGGTGCTTTTAATAATTTTATACATTATTTAATTTCTTTTTAATTAGATATTTATGAAATCCCTCAAAAACTAAAATATTTTTTTGGTTATAGATAGCAGCCTTCATTTCTAAAACCCCTGTAGTGTTTTGAGGAATTAGATTTGAAATTATTAGTTCAGGGTATAAAGTATCTTCTCTATAAACAGGTTTTAACATTTTTCCTGAAATCTCAATTAAACCAATTAAACTATCCCTAACCTCAGAAGGAAATGTTCCAGCACCTGCTGCAGTTTGAATCATAACTTGTAATCCATGAGCTAACATTTCTGGATGTCCCCTTTTTTTGCAATATTCTAAATCATAATGAATTGGATCATTATCTCCTGACGCAGCCTGAAACATTGAAAATATACCACTAGTTTGAGTTCTAGATGGTATTAGGTATTTATCACCAATTGAAAAATCTTCGAAATACTTGCTATTTTTATTATTTTCTATTTTTGCCATCATTATAAAATATGTCCCTACTATATAAATAGCAAGAAATCATAAAAAAACTTTATTCATAAACAAATTTGTGTTGGAATCAAATATGGATCGATTAAAAGGTAAAATAGCTTTAATTACAGGTGCCGCTAAAGGCCTAGGTGCCTCAATTGCCAAGCATTTTACTAATGAAGGCGCCGTGGTCATATTTTGTGATATTAACATCAATCAAGCATCTGAAAGAGCTAAAGAATTAGGTGGCACGGCCTACTACATAGATGTATCAAATTCCAAAAGTGTTAAAGATGTGTTCACGAAAGTTAAATCAGATTTTAAACAATTAGACATTCTGGTAAATAATGCAGGCATTAATGGTTTTGAAAACAGACAAGACTTAATTGATGAAAGAATAAAAATAAACAATCTTCAAATTAAAGAATTTTCAAAATTGGAAAAAATTAGCACTCATTTTGATGTGACTGTAAACATGTCAGATGATGAATGGCACAAAATGATATCAGTTCATTTGAATGGTACTTTTTTTTGTACGAGAGAAGCCTTAACTATAATGAACAATCAAGAAAGTGCCTCAATAATAAATATGGGATCAGTTTTGGGCACAACAGGTGGTCCATCTTCTCCACATTATTCTGCTGCTAAAGCAGCAATCCTTGGCTTCACAAGGGCTACTGCTAAGGAATTGGCGTCTAGAAATATAAGAGTTAATGCTATTGCTCCAGGTTATATTGATACTGATATGACAAGTGGCCTAGGAGATGTGATAAAGCTTGTTAAATCATCCACACCTATGAAAACATTTGGAGAGGTTGACGATATAGCATGGGCTGCAGTTTATTTAGCATCTGAAGAAGCTAAATTTGTTACCGGACAGACAATTTCACCTAATGGTGGATTTGTAATGAGCCAATAATATTTAGTTAAATGTATAAGTTTTAATCATAATTTTACAACTCAATAAAATACACATGATTATCTAATAAAATGATCTATGTATATGGAATTTTAAGTTAGTATGATTAATGGCTAAAATTTTATTTAACATTACTAATGGTACAAACAACCAAACCAAGGCATCACTTGGCTTTATGCTGGCAAGGACTGCCGTTGAAGAAGGTCATGAAGTTACTGTATTTCTAAATGCAGATGCCGTTAGTTTGATAAGACCTCCAGTTTTGGATAATTTAGTTGGTTTAGGGACTGGCAGTTTAAAAGAACACTTTGAAGTACTAAAAAAAGCAAAAGTACCAATGTACGTTTCAGCAATATCTTGCGAAATAAGAGGTGTAACAGAGCAAGATCTTAAAGACGCTAATGCAAGAAAAGTTTTTCCAAAAACGTTATTAAATTTGTCATTAGAGGCTGATAGGACGTTTGTTTATTAAAATAATAAATGAATTCTAAACAATTTCTCTTAAATCAATAAATAGTAATTTTTAAACAGAACATATCTCAGATCTGGTGATGAACCTTTTTCCTCGACCATTATCTAAGGAAAACATGCCACCCTGTCCGTCAACAACGTCTATTATTAATCTTGTGTGTTTCCAAGCCTCAAACTGAAGTCCACCTATATAAAAAGGAACACCACCGATCTCTCCCATCTGCACATCATGGTCCGCAATCAAGAAATCACCTTTTTGAAAGCACATAGGTGCAGAACCATCACAACATCCACCAGATTGATGAAATAAAACTTCACCATAGTCTTTCTTTATATCTTCAATTAAATCTAAAGCTTCTTGAGTTGCTTCAACCTGATCTAACATTGATTAAATCTCCTAAAAAAAAAGGGCGCAACTTGCGCCCTTTAAATTGAATTAAAAGAAACCTAGCTTTTTTGGACTATAGCTTACTAGTAAATTCTTAGTTTGCTGATAATGGTTTAACATCATTAAATGGTTTTCACGACCAATACCTGATTGCTTATAACCACCAAAGGCAGCATGAGCTGGATAATCATGATAACAATTTGTCCAAACCCTTCCAGCTTTAATGGCGCGTCCAAATCTATAAGATGTATTGAGATCTCTTGTCCATATACCAGCACCTAAACCATAAAGAGTATCATTAGCTATTTCTAATGCCTCTTCATCTGTTTTGAAAGTACATACAGAAACAACTGGTCCAAAAATTTCTTCTTGGAATATTCTCATCTTATTATGACCTTTAAATATTGTGGGTTGTATATAATATCCATTTGCAAGGTCACCACTCATTTGAGCGACATCACCACCAACAAGAACTTCTGCACCCTCTTTTTTTCCAAGGTCTAAATATGATTTTACTTTTTCATATTGCTCAGCAGAAGCCATTGCTCCTATCATAGTATTTGAATCAAGAGGATCTCCTTGTGTTATTGCTTTTGTCCTTTCAATACATCTTTCAATAAATTTATCGTAAATATCTTCATGTATTAATGCTCTACTAGGGCATGTGCAAACTTCACCTTGATTAAGAGCAAACATGACAAAACCTTCAATACACTTATCAAAAAAGTCATCATCTGCTTCAGCAATATCCTTAAAGAAAATATTTGGAGATTTTCCACCTAGTTCTAAAGTGCTAGGAATTAAGTTTTGACTCGCATATTGCAATATCATTCTTCCTGTAGTCGTCTCACCAGTAAATGCTATTTTGGCAATTCTTGTACTTGATGCTAGTGGTTTACCAGCTTCTAGTCCATAACCATTAACTATATTTACAACACCTGGTGGTATCAAGTGACCGATTAATTCCATTAGAACCATTATTGAAGCTGGTGTTTGCTCAGCAGGCTTTAACACAACACAATTTCCAGTTGCTAAAGCGGGTGCTAATTTCCATATAGCCATCAATAGTGGAAAGTTCCATGGAATTATTTGACCAACCACACCTAATGGTTCAGGTATTAAATAAGAAACAGTGTCATTATTAAGCTCTGCAAGGGTTCCTTCTTGAGCTCTAATTACACTAGCAAAATACCTAAAATGGTCAACACCCAATGGTAGATCTGCCGCTGTAGTCTCTCTTATACCTTTTCCATTGTCCCAAGTTTCAGCCTCAGCCAACATTGCAAGATTATCTTCAATAATTTGTGCTATTTGTATCATTATGTTACTTCTTTCAGTAACACTTGTTGTTCCCCAAGCATCTTTTGCTGCGTGAGCTGCATCTAAAGCTGAATTTATATCTTTTTCGTTTGACCTAGCAATCTGACAAAGAACCTTACCATTTATTGGTGTTATATTATCAAAGAATTTACCATCAACTGGATCTACAAATTTACCATTTATATAGTTTCCATACTTCTCTTTATACTTGAAAGCCATTAATACTTTCCTCCCCCTTAAATATATTTAAAACTAATATTAGGTTTAATTTGCTTAATAAGTAAACATAAAAATTAATTTAATTGATATTACTATAATTTTATAAGTAGTATCGAGATTCACTTAATTAGATAAGGTCTAAATCAACATGCAAAAATATATTATCACTGGTAAAACTTCCCAAGAAACAGCTGCATCTATGTTAAATAAACCCCAAAATAGACGTGAAATTACTGAACCTTTAGCTGAAGCATTTGGAGCCAAATTTATTGAATTTTTATACTTAAATCATCCTGAGTTTGATTTTATGTGTGTTGTTATGGCTAAGAGTGATGAAGACATTGCTGCAACAACAAATTTAATATATGCAAGTGGAGCTTTTTCTTCATTTAATTGGTATAGAGCATTTGAAGCAGAAGATTGGAAAAATATTTTTCAATTAGCCTCAAAAAATATGGCTACATATATATCAGCAAAACAAAAATCTCAGGAGGATTGATTGTACGGTCGCAACATTAATTTCACTCTATTAGCTCCATCATTGTGGGCAGTAGTTCAGGCTATTGGTTCTAATGTTCAGGAAGACAAATATAAACGAATGTTATTTAAAACAGGTGATAATAATGGCTTTATAATAGAAGTTTTTGAAAACATCAATATAGCTGGAAAGAAAATAGAAACTATGAAAGCGATGCAAGGTTTAAGTGAGCAAGCAATGGCAAAAGTTTCAATTCAAGAAGGATCCGTGATTAATAATTAAAATATAAATTTTGTTAATATTTTATTAATATAGCTTATTATTTATTATTAATGTTGATAGATAATTTTTTTTTTAATATTCTTAATCATCAGATTTTTTTGGAGGTAATTAATGGGAAAAAAACATTATATCTGCACACATACTTGGTCAAATCCAGACACAATTAAAGACGTAATTAAGCAACAAGGCGAAATGACTGATAAAGAATTCTTCGCTGGATTAAAAACCGAAAAGGCTGAAACTTTACAGCATTGGATGGGTAAGGATGACTTCTTTTTCTGTCATTGGTATGCTGAAGACGAACAGTCTATAATAGATGTGCTAGAACAAGTAGGTTTAAACGATGTTATCGTAACTATGCCTAGTGAAATGCAGAGATATGTTTCTTCAGATAAAATTACGAATCAAAAACTAGTCAATCCTTTCGATACATAAAAATAGTAAAGTTTTTACATTAATTGATATATTAATTAAAATGGAAAACAGTCAGAGTAATGAAATTAGAAGTCTTAAGATGCAAGTTGCAAAGTTACAACTTGAATCAAAATTACGTCGTAATCTAGCTTCTGAAATTGACAAGCAAAAACAAATAGCCAAAAATGCAGAAGAAATAGCTAAGGAAAAAAGTAGAGAAATTGAAGGAATAGCTAGTCAACTTTCAAAATATCTTTCGCCTCAATTATTTAGTTCTATATTTTCGGGCGAAAAAAAAGTTTTGATTGAAAGTGAAAGAAAGTTTCTTACAGTTTTTTTCTCTGACATAGTTTCCTTTACATCAATTTCTGACAATATGGACTCAGCTCCACTTACTGAAATGTTAAATTTATACTTGACGAAAATGTCTGAAATAGCACTGAAATATGGTGGTACTATTGACAAGTATATTGGCGACTCTGTGATGATTTTTTTTGGAGATCCTCAAACTGCTGGCAAAAATCAGGACGCTATAAATTGTGTAAAAATGGCAATAGAAATGCAAAATACTATGAAAAAATTATCAAAAGTTTTTATGAATGATTTTAATCTTTTAAATCCCCTAAATATTAGAGTAGGAATTAATTCTGGTGAGTGCACAGTAGGAAATTTTGGAAGTGAAAAACGTTTAGACTACACTGTTATAGGTGGAACGGTAAACCTTGCTTCAAGGTTAGAAAGCAAATCTCCGATAGGACAAATTTTAATTTCAGAAAAAACAAAATCCCTAATAATAAATGAGATTGATTGTAAAAAATATGATGAAATAAAAGTTAAAGGCTTTAAAGAGGATATAAATACATTTACCCCAGTGTTTTAAATAAACAAATAATTATTTTAAATTCTTTAGTATATCTATTCCTAAAATCTTCCAAAAATGTAATAAGTCTATAAAGACCCAATTCTCAGTTAATTTCTTACCTTCTCTACGATACATATCTATTACTCTCATTTCAGATGATTTTGGAGTGGTTTTAATTCCCATAAATTTTTTTATGGGTGTTAAAGTTAAATTAGGCCAACCAAAAAAACCACCATAATTGCCTTCTGATACTCTACAAAGATGACCGTTAAATTTTCTATCTTTAAAAGATTCTCTAAAAGGTCCTGCATGTTGATCTGCATATCTTTCGATTGTATAAGTTGAACCAATTCCTGTTGGTCCCCACCAAACCATGTTATCGTTCCAACTTTTTTTTAGCTCATAAATTAATGATGCTCTACTCGTACTTGTCCAAATTTTCACATCATTAATCATATTTTCAATTATTTCTAATGTTTTATTTCCTTCATTAGGATCTTGTTCGTTAAACATTAAACCATCATGTGTTAAAGGGCCTGGTTGAACCAAACTAATACCAGTTTCACTTGGAAAAGGTTTTATTCCCGCTTGAAGCATTAAATGAGGAATATCAAAGAACATTGCCACTTCAGTAATTTTACCATTTTGTATTTTACTAAATTCACAGTAACGTAATGTAGCAATTTTTTTTGTTTCTTTGATACCAATCCAAGGATTATCAAATAAACCCATTAAATGCCCCATTGAGACAACCCAAACACCCTCTTTACAAGATATTGTATTATATCCAGCTAAAAAGATGTCCATCCTTCTTTGAGAATTAAAAAAACTTTTTTTAAATGGTTCCCAGAATTGTGAATATAAATTATCTAATCCAATAATTTCATTAAAAGGATGAAAACCACGCCACAATAAATCTTCTGAACAATAATTAGATAATACTTTTGGTATTTCTTCAATTTTACTATTACCTATAGAATCATAAAAATTGAGAATTAATTGTTTTTCAGATTGGAAATTCAATTATTTTAAACCCATAAAATTTTTATTTAACTCTACTTGCACCTTCAACTAAAGACTGTAGCTTTAAATAAGCTATATCTGGATCTACGTTTCCAAAACCTGCAAACGTTCCAAATCCACAATCTGTTCCAGCTATCACTCTATCTTTTCCAACAATATTGACAAACTTTTCAATTCTTTGTCTTACCAGAGAACTATGTTCAACAAAATTACTAGTAGTATCGAGAACTCCAGGGATTAGTATTTTGTTTTCAGGTATTTTATTTTTTAACTTCTCAAAAATTTCCCACTCATGTTGATGTCTTGGATTTGAAGATTCAAAAAGTAAGTAATTACCCTTAAATGACATCAAAACATCAAAAATCTGTTCAATAGATATATCATGTATATGTGGACCCTCATAATTTCCCCAACAAACATGGAGCCTTAACATTTGTGATGGAATATTTTCAAGGCTTTGATTGAGGATTTCCATATTTTCAAAAGCAATTTTTACAAAATCTTTATCACTCTCAGTTTTAAAAGTCATATGTCTAGATAAAGCTAAATCTGGGCAATCTAACTGCAGTTTGATTCCAGAATTAACAATTGTCTCATATTCGTCTTGCATAGCTGATGCTATTGCATCTAAATATTCATTTCTATTTGAATAATAAGAATTGCTAAGAAACAGTGATATCACTCCAGGAGAAGCTGCGTTCATAAAAATTTTATTATGATTAAACTTTTTTGATGCACTCAAAATATTTTTAATATCATTAGTTAAATCATTATTCTTTTTTGAAGATATTTCTGCGACGCAGCAAGGTCGTGAATAAGTTGGTGTACCTCCACTATCCGCAATTTTTTTCATATAATTTGGAAACTTTTCTAAATCTTGTGGTGGATTTCTCTCGCTATCACCAGCAAAACCATTATACCTGTCTTTAACATAAGTTGCATAAGATATTTTAGACATTTCACCATCTGAAATTATATCGACCCCAACATCTAATTGTTTTTTCACAACCTCTTCTACACTCTTTGATATTACTTCTTCAAAATATTGCAGATTATACTCCTCTTCCTTTTCTCTTTTAAAAAGTAATTCAGAAACTATCTGAGGTCTTGGAAGAGAACCTACATGTGTTGTTAATATAGTCATAAAATATTATTTCCTTTGAGTAGAGCCAGGGTTATCATCCGTTGGAATCACTTTGTAAATTGAAGCAATCCCTGGCTTTGTAGGCTCTAATGTATATTTGTTATTTTTAGGAAGTGAAAACGTATCGCCTGGATTTAAAATTATGTCAAACATTTCAGACTTTATTCTCCAATATCCATCCACAGGCATAAAAACAACGTCTTTAGTGTATATTCCATAGTTGTTTTTAGACTTGTCTGAAATAAATTCGACTTCAAATCCTGGTTTATCATAAATCTTTCCTTTTTCGCCTATTACTTTACATGAAGTTTCAGATGATAAAGAATACAGGTCTAAATATCTTGCAACATAATAAGGAACAACCTCACTAGTTGTATATTCTGGAAAATTTTTCAGTTCAACATCTTTTAGAGGTTTCATTTCATTTTCATGGTTAGGTATTTGTTGATCTTTAAGTGTGTCATAGATTTTACCCTTTTCCGATAATATTAAACCATGTTTCTTTGCTTCTGAAAGTACTTCAGGTGCCCATATCACACCACCACCTGCATCATCGCCTCCTAATATAGCCATAAGCATCCCGTAAGTTTCTCCAATATTCTCAAATCCTCTGAAAATACCTGTTGGAATGTTAAAAATATCACCCTTTTCAAGTATAACTTCTCCAGCATTACCATAACGCCCCCAAAAGAACCTCCATCTTCCAGACAAAACAAAAAAAACTTCAGCAGTGCGATGACTATGAAGAGAGTTATTACATTTTGGTGGTTGTCCAGCTGCCCCAATATTAAAGCCATGAGGTATACTTATATGAACATGTTGTTCTGGATTTTCTGAAACACCAGAACCAATAATAGTAAAATTTTCTTTTTGATCTGAGCCTGGTGTATGCGTATCTATAAAAGCAGTTTTACATGGTATCAATTCTCCATATCTAACTAACCTATTATTTATATTTAATTCGTCCATAATCTTCCTATCAATATTAAAGCAATAATTGTTTCCAAATTGAAATTTCGTCTATTAAAATAAACTCTCTTACAATTCCTTGTTTACCAAACTCGGCGTGAGAAATACCATAAATTTCAATTTCTTTGTTAGTTGGTAAGCCAAAAAAACCATTAGAGTTATGCAAGCAATTTAACCTCCATCTCAATGCTGCCCTTGGCCTCATATTATTTTGATCTAAAGCTATACTATTTGACACTTCAAATTTTAAGATTTTAAAGGATGAAAGAAACAAGTTCCATTTTTCATATATCTTTTCAACAGTATTGATTAATTCTCCACCAAACCAATATAACTGTGCTGAACGCTCATATACTTTTTTCTCAAATGAAAATTTATCTTCTATAAGATCTATAATTGTATCTTTATATGTTTTTGCGTAAATGTTTTCACATTCACTCATTATATTTTTTTGGATAAATGAATTTTTTGTAGTCTCAACATCATTTTTTTTAAAAGTTCCGTCATTAATTCGTTGTTCAACAAAATCACTTACTTTAAAGCCTAATTGATTTAAAATACTTGCTTCATCTCTAATTATCCATTCTTCTACGATTTTATTGTTAACAACCAAACAATCAGCTATGGCCCTATATATAACTTTCTTACCTGTCGCTTTACCATAAAATCCGTCGCCTAAATGAGTTCCTGTAGATAGAATCCTATGAGAACTAAGATAAGTACTTTTTATAGATCCAAACGAAATGACATCCTCACCAATTAACTGTCTGTCTGGAAATTGCTCAAGTGTTTTGTAAGTTGCTTGAACTACACTATCACAATCGTATGTTGTAATACTTGGTGATCTTACAATTACATCTGTTGAGTAATAGTTTCTGATATTTTCAACTTTTTTATTTTCCCAAATTTCTTCTGTAATTCTGTATATAAAATCTTCAATTTCATTATGATCAAGTGAATGTTCATTAATTAAATTTTTTTGACTATCAAATTTTTCCCAACCTTCTCCTTTAAAAATATCAACCCCTAATTGTCTCAACACGTCTGGAAAATCTACCATCACCCAATTGTTAATAATTTTATTATCTTTGGTTTGCCAAAAATCCATATACCTTATGTTAACTTTTTTATTTGTTGGGCTAATACCCATAAATGTTCCACTATGAACTGCTTCTTGCCTTCCAAAGGCAGCACCCCACTCTCCTTCAAACAATCTTGCCTCGTCCACACAAACTTTTTCTGAAAAAGCTTTTTGAAATGGCACTTGCCAATTTTCTTGAAACTCTTTTAAGCCTAATTTTGTTCCACAACCATAATTCCCAAACCAATTAAAATTATTAAAGAAAAACTCTCCAATATCATCTATTCTGTGGTCATTAAGAGCGACAACCATTTTCTCAATAATTTCTTTAGTAATTTTTGTTTTAGATAAGTTATTTGAAGCAGTTAGAGTTGATTGTTCTATCACTTTTTTATTCATTATAAATTTAACTCCTAACCTTTCACTGCACCTTGAGTAAGACCACTTACTATTTTTGTTTGAAAGAACATAATTAATATAAAAAGTGGTACAGTAGCAGAGACAACTGCAGCAACTGCAAACATGACATTACCTTCAGTATAAGTAGTACCTAAGAAAGCGGCTATCTTTGGTACCATTGTCCTGTTTTCATCTGATAAAAGCATTGAAGTTACTGCAAAATCATTGTAAGCCAATAAAAAACTAAATAATCCAGTAGTTATTATTCCTGGCCACATGACAGGTACAATTACATGACCAAAAGCTTGATATTGTGAACAACCATCAACCTTTGCACTCTCATCAAGTTCTTTAGGTATATTTTGAAAAAAAGAATGCAACATCCATAGAGTAAATGGCTGATTTATCGAAACTAGTACTATAATTGTTGTTGGTAAAGTCCCCCACAAATTCCATTCGAAAAAGGGTGGAAGGTAACCAGCAACGAGCGTTATTGGAGGCATTGCTCTGAATATAAGTGCCATTATTAAAAGCCAAAATGTGTATTTATAATTTGATCGTGAAAGCGCGTATGCACCAAGTGTACCTATTGTTAGTGAGGTTATTACCACAAAAAAACAAACTAAAGATGTATTTATAAAAGCCTTCCAAAACTCTTCTTGAATCCATGCTCCATGATAACCAACAAAAGTAAAAGGAGAACCATAAGTTTGCTCTGTATTTTTACCTGTTATTGCATTTGTCCAATTTGAAATTGAAAAAAAATCTAATTCTACTTTGAAAGAACCCCAAAAAGTCCAAATAAAAGGAAAAGCAGCTACAAAAACCCATATAAAAATTAACAAATAGATTATAATTGATATAAAAGTCTTATTATTAATGTCTTTATTAGAGTTAAAAATCATTTTTTAAACTCAAATTCTTTCCACGTCTTTATTAAAATTGGCAACAGCAAAATTATAATACCCAAAATAGTTAGTATAGAAGAAGTTGCAGCTGCAGATAATTGTCTAGTTTCACCACCAAGATCATTAAAGATAATCCAGCTCAATGAAGTAGCGTGAGCTTCTGCGTTAAAGCCAACAATTGGTTCAAATACTCTAAAATTATCCATTAGTTGCATTAAGGTTACAAATGTGATTAGTGGCATTATGTGCGGTATTATTATATGTATTGTTTGCTGAAAACTATTTGCTCCGTCAATTTTTGCAGATTCTATCTGGTCTTTTGGGAGAGTTTGTAAACCTGCATAAAAAACAATAAATGAAAAAGGAATAGCGTGCCACACACCATAAACTATTAACATTATCCAAGTTAAGAATGTAGATGCCTTTAGAGACAAATTTGGGTCTTCAAACAGTATTTGTAAAAAATTACCTACAATTCCTCTACTGTCTATCATCCAAAAAAGTATTATAGATCCTATTAGAGGAGTAACTATCATTGGTAGAAGAGAAAAGAAAATAATTAAACCTTTTAATTTTTGATTAAATGAATTCACACCTAAGGCAATCAAAAGCCCAAAAACAAGCATTATTGGTGTAACAGTAAAAGTGAAAGTTAAAGTAAAGAATAAAGCTTTGTAAAAAGGTAAATCTGCCGTTAATTGTAAAAATTCAAAAAAATTATTTGTTTTTGACCATAAATTTTTGACCTGTTCAATTGCTAAATGGCCCCTATCAAAATATATGTCTAAACCAACATATTTACCTAATGGATTATTTTCTTTTAATTTTTTAGTTGCATCATGGTCAATAGTCGTAGCCTTTTTGCAGCCGAAAGGGTCACAATTTTCTACGGTTATGAGAAGGTTTTCGTGAGGAGTATGAAAAGATTGTAAACTTACCGAAATAATTGGCAATGTAATGAAGAAAAACATTGCCAAGAATGTTGGAAAAATAAACCAGAAAAAAGTTTTGTGTTTCATATTTTAAAACTAGAGAGTTTATAACTCTCTAGTAACCTTTTTTTACAAAAATCCCTTTTCTTTAGCAGATGCTTTATAAGCATCTTCTATGTCTGACAAAGTCTTTTTTGCAGTTTCTTTACCTTGCATGAAATCTGATATTTCTTTTCCAATTGCTGAATGCATTAATCCTGCATATGGCAACATTGGGTAAGGAGTGGTATTCATTTTTGCTGCGGCAAATACACCTCTTGCAGCCTCTGTAGGTTTATAACCGTCAATTAACCAAACAGCTTGCTTTCTAATGTCATTATTATCCATAATTGAAGGCCTTATAGCATTAGTCATAGCAATAAATGTTGCTTCCGCTTCTTTATCACTTATTTTCTTTGCAACTGTCCAACCATCCCAAAACAGTGTTGAAGCAGGTGTTTTACCACCGCCTACTGTCATGGGACCGGCAATGTCCATACCATTTTTTGACTTCGTCACTAACTCCATCAGCATCTACTAATGTGGCAGCTCTACTTCCCCACATATTCATTATAGCAACATTTCCAGCCCTAAATTCAGCATTTGTAGCATTACTATCATGGGTTAGAAAATCTGGATTCATATAAGCTGACAAAGCTTTCATCATTTCAAGAGCCTTTACGCCAGATTCAGAATTTACATTTGGTTCTGCAGTGTTGCCTTTAAAATGTGATCCCCCATAACCTATAAACATATTATTAAATTCTTGAGCTAAATTCCAACCAGCCTTGTAGGCGCCACCAACTGGATTTTTAACAAGACCAGAATCTCTAATCTTTTTGGCAGCAGCTAGCATTTCTTCATAAGTCTTCGGAACATCAATGTTTAGTTTTTTTAAAATATCTTTTCTATAAACAAGATGTTGAGCATTAGCCATAAAAGCAATAGCCATTATTTTACCGTCAATTGTGATTAGCTGATTTTTCTTCAATCCTTTTCCATGCTTTTTGACCAAACTATCTAATGGCCTTATAAGATCGTCATTTAGTAGTGCAACAATTGAAGTATTAGCAACGATAGCTGAAGTATATTCAGCTGGCTCACTACTCATTCCAGCAACATTAATTTTTTGATGGTCTGCGGTTAAATTTGCGGATACTTTTGCACCTGTGCATTCCTTAGCACCAGAACCAACAGTTTGAATTGCTGGAAATTCATTACCAACAATACTAACCCTAGCAGCAATGCTACAAGCAAATGCACTTGATGAGGTTAAAAAAACAATTGCTGAAAAAATTTTAATTAATAATAGTTTCATAATTTCTCCTTGATTAACTTAAATTATAATCAGTTTTATCATCAAAAATCTGACACTTAGATGACAAAATTGATATACTAACAACATCTCCTATAGATGCATTAAAAGTATTTTTCATTTTTACTGAAATTAGATTTTCTTCCACTTTTACTGTAACCATCGTCGCATCCCCTAAAAGTTCTATAGAAAAAATTGGTCCTTTAATATTTCCAGAAATACTTTTATTTATTTTACCATCTTCTGCACGAAATCCAAGTTTATATTTCCCACTCGGATGATCAAAATTTTCAATTTTTATATCTTTTGAAATAAAAACATTATTTTTAATATTTCCACTGATTAAATTCATAGGCGGGTTACCAATGAAAGATGCAACAAATGTATTTATTGGTTTTTCATAAATTTGTTTTGGTGTTCCTATTTGTTGAATAACACCCTTGTCCATTATAACTACTCTGTCAGCTAAAGTCATTGCTTCTATTTGGTCGTGAGTAACATATACAGTAGTAATATTTAATTTATTTTGTAAATGTTTAATTTGACCTCTTGTTGAAACTCTTAATTTTGCGTCCAAATTTGAAAGTGGTTCATCCATTAAAAAAACATTTGGTTTTCTTACTAAAGCTCTAGCTAACGCCACTCTTTGTTTTTGTCCTCCTGATAGTTCTGCTGGTTTTCTATGGCAAAAATCTTCTAATTCGACAAGATTAATAGCCTTCATAACTAAATCATTATGGTCATTTTTTGGTATTTTACGTATTTTTAGTGGAAATCGTACATTTTCAAAAACAGTCATATTCGGGTACAAACCATATGATTGAAATACCATAGAAATATCTCTGTCTTTAGGTTCTAAATCATTTACAATTTTATTATCAATTTTGATAATGCCATCTGTTAAATCCTCTAACCCAGCTATCATTCTCATTGTAGTAGTTTTACCACAACCAGAAGGGCCTAATAACACTAAAAACTCTTTATCTTTAATTGTTAAATTAAAATCAACTACAGCGTTAAAATCTCCCCAACTTTTCGACACTTTAATTAATTTAATTTCAGCCATTGGGTATCATTTAACTTTCTTCAAAGAATGATTTAACAGATTTCACTATATCTCTGCTTATTAAAGAATTTTCGCCATAAATAGTATATTCACCTGGGTAACAAAGAGTTTGTATTTTGGCATTTATTGAAGAATTACAACTTTCTAAAGTATTCTCAATTGCTATTGAGCTTGAGTGTATTGCACCTAATTTTTTTAAGGCAAGTTTATAAATTTCTGGGTCAGGTTTTCTATTAGTAACAAAATGATCATGAGTAATTAAGTCAAATTTTGAAAAATCAATATACTTTGATAATTTATTAATTACTATATCAACAGTATCTTTTGTTGTAGTTGTAATAAAACCAATTTTAATATTATGTTTCAACGCATATTGAATTACTTCTAAAACACCGCTTCTTGGCATTAAATTATTTTCCGATAATAATTTGAAATGCTTAATTTTTAATAAATATATTTGTTTAGCATCATCTGAATTTAATTCATTTTTTGAATATTCAATCAGACGATTTAAACCACCTGGCTTTTGTAACATTTTGATGTAGTTAGCTACATTCCAATACCAGTTAACTCCAAACTCTTTAAAAGCTTCATTAAAAGCTTTTCTTTGAATTTCTGAACATTCTACCAGAGAACCAATAGAGCCGAATAGTAAAGATTTCATGATGTATTAGGGTTAAATAACATAAACATGTTGTATAAGAAAAAGTAGTTAAAATAAATGATTAATTGAAGATTATAAATACAATATTTTTTACCTTAAAATATTAGAGATATATAATTAGCAGATTTTTTATCCAATAATTTTTTCCTAATATTTATTAGAGATTTTGTTTAAATTAAGAAAATATAGTAAATATCCATGAAAAAGACTTAATCTCAAAACGATACTAAGTTATTGAAATATAACAATAAATTGACTTTTCTAATAAAATATTTAAAATAATTGCACTTTTGTTACGTAGATATAAATCCTACAAATAAAAATGAAATATTATGAAAAATAATATACAAAATAAAAAATTAAACAATATTTTTCCTCAAAGAATCTTTGAAAAGAAGGAATTTTTATTTCATCAGGGTGACCTTATTGGAGATGGATATATTATTAATTCTGGTGAAATAATGCTCACAAGAAATAATATAAAGATAGAAAAATTAGAAAAAGGTGAGGCTTTAGGAGTATTTAATCTTTTTTTTGAAAATAAAAATCGATTTTTTTCCGCTCATGCTTTAGCCAAAACAGAAGTTTTTGTTATTCCGCAAAAACATCTAAAGACAATACTTAATAATTCAGATCCGTTTGTAACACATATTTTTAGAAGTTGGTTTAACTTGACTGGCAGATTTATGGTTGAATTAAATAAAGAAATAGAATTAAAAAAGAAAATTGAAAAACCAAATAAATTAGAAGAACTTCATATTAAAATGAAAATGACACATTGATTTCAGCTCAATAGTTAAATGATGGGTGTTTTCAATGACTTGCTGGCTTAATCATTTTTGTTACCACTATTCGAATTAGGAAAGTGGTGAGCGCGACAGGATTCGAACCTGTGACCCATTGATTAAAAGTCAATTGCTCTACCAACTGAGCTACGCGCCCTAAGACAAAATGAAACTATGTGATTATAATATTATAATCAAGTTTTAAGTTTAAATTTCAGTATTTTTTTTGTTTTCAATAGCTTGATTAACATTAGAAGGAACAAAAGAAGAAATATCACCTCCTAAAAGAGCTATTTCTTTTACAAATCTTGAAGCAACAAATTGATGTCTCTCAGAGGCAGTTAAAAATACAGTTTCAATATCATTTGCTAGCCTAGCGTTCATACCGGCCATTTGAAATTCATAATCAAAATCTGACACAGCTCTTAAGCCTCTTATAATCATAGTCACTGAATTAGATCTGGCAAAATCAATAAGCAGGTTATCAAAATCTTTAACCTGTATCTCTCCCAATTTCCTTTTAGATTTAATAACACTACTGTTTACTGCCTCTTCAATAAGAGATTTCCTTTTAGAGATGTTAAAAAAAGGATTTTTACCAATATTTTCTGCAACACCTATTATTAAAACGTCACAAAGCGAACTTGCTCTATAAATAATATCTAAATGACCATTTGTTACAGGGTCGAATGTTCCTGGATATAATGCTATTCTTTTCAAACACAAACCTCAAAAAAATTTTAATTTAAAAGTCATTTGCCATCATTTTTATTTTCAACAAAATCTTATGAATTTTCTTCATCCTGTTCATCTTCATTTTCACTTAACAAAGCAACTGACACAACTTTTTCACCTTCTTCAACATCAAATAACCTTACACCCTGGGTTTTCCTTCCTGCAACTCTTATTGAGTCACCTTCACCTCCGTGAACTCTTATTCTTATTAATTTACCTGAATTAGTTACTAACATTATTTGATCATCTTCAGAAGCCACATATGAAGCAACAACAGGACCATTTCGTGTAGAACATTCTATATTGGCTACACCTTGCCCCCCTCTATTAGTCATCCTGTAATCGCCAATCGGTGTACGTTTTCCAAAACCATTTTCGGTAACTGATAGTATAAATCTATTTTCTAAATTAGGTATTAATGACATTGATACAACGTAGTCGTTTGGCTTTAATCTTATTCCTCTAACTCCTGATGAACCTCTACCTACAAAAACTCTAACATCATGCACGTCAAATCTAATTGCCTTTCCTAATCTGGTAGCTAAAAGGATGTTGTCCTTATCACCACACGGAATTACTGAAACCAGTTCATCTTCCTCATTTAACTTCATAGCAATTTTACCGTTTTGTCTGATATTAGTGAAATCACTCAGTTGATTTCTTCTAATATTTCCATTTTTAGTAGCAAAAATAATTTGTAAATTTTGCCAAGTTTCTTCATCTTCAGGCATAGGCATTACGGTATGTATATTTTCGTCTTGATCAATAGGTAACAAATTAATCATGGGTTTACCAAGCGCTTGAGGAGCAGACTCGGGTAGTTTATAGCACTTTAATTGATAAACCATACCTGATGAAGTGAAAAACAATATTGGGGTATGAGTATTAGTTACAAAAAGAGAGGTTACTGTGTCTTCATCTCTCATTTTCATCCCAGCTCTACCTTTTCCACCCCTTCTTTGGGCTTTGTATGTAGATAATGAAACTCTTTTGATGTAACCTCTATGACTCACTGTTACAACCATGTCCTCTTTCTGGATAAGATCTTCATCGTCATGGTCTACAGCACTGTCATTAATCTCAGTACGTCTAGGGTCATCAATTCGGCTTAAAACCTGATCAAGTTCAGTTTGAATAAGATTAGTTAATTTATTTTTATCTGAAAGAATTATTAAATACTTATTAATTTGTTCAGATAATTCTTCGGTCTCTTTTTCTAGTTTATTTCTTTCCATACCTGTAAGTCTTTGTAACCTTAACTCTAAAATTGCCTTAGCTTGAGTAACAGACAAAGTATAATTATTATCAACTATTTGATGATTTGGGTCATCGATCAACTGAATGAAGGCTTCAACTTCTTTAGCAGGCCAAGTTTTTGAACATAATTGATTACGTGCACTTTCTGGGTCAGTAGAAGATTTTATAAGCTCTATTATCTCATCAATACTTGTTATAGCGACCATTAGCCCAGCTAAAATATGAGCTCTATTTCTTGCTTTATTTAGAAGAAACTTTGTTCTTCTTATTACAACCTCAAACCTGAAATCTATAAAAGCTTTTAGGATTTCAATCAGTCCTAATTGCTTTGGCTGTCCGCGATCTAAAGCAAGCATATTTACTGGAAAACTAGTTTGTAACCTTGTATGCCTCCACAACTGATTTAAAACCACATCTCCTTGGATATCTCTTTTTATCTCTATAACAATTCTCATACCATTTCTATCGGATTCATCCCTTAAATCAGAAATTCCATCAATCGTTTTATCCCTAATCAATTCTCCAATTTTTTCTAAAACAAGAGCTTTGTTAACTTGAAATGGTATTTCTGTAATAACGATCATTTCACGATCAGCATTTTTGCCAGTTTGTATAATCTCAGCTCTAGAACGCATAATTATGCTACCCCTACCAGACTTAAAAGCCTCCCTGATACCCGACCTGCCCATTATTAGAGCAGCTGTAGGAAAATCTGGTCCGGGAATTATTTCCATCAATTCTTCTAAACTTAATTTTGGATTATCTATTAAGGCTTTGCATGCTCTTACTACTTCTCCAGGATTGTGAGGAGGAATGTTAGTTGCCATACCTACTGCTATACCACCTGCCCCATTGACTAACATATTTGGAAATTCTGCAGGTAAAACAGAAGGTTCAGACTGCGACTCATCATAGTTTGGAATGTAGTCAATAGTATCTTTATCAATATCTCTTAATAAACTTTCAGAAGATTTGGCCAATCTAGATTCAGTATACCTCATTGCTGCAGGAGGATCTCCATCCACGGATCCAAAATTACCCTGGCCGTCAACGAGCATTAATCTCATAGAAAAATCTTGGGCCATTCTTACCATTGAGTCATAAATAGCCGTATCACCATGGGGATGATAATTACCCATAACATCACCAACAACTCTTGCAGATTTTCGATAAGGCTTTGACCAATCATAGCCACCTTCAATCATTGCATAAAGAATTCTTCTATGAACGGGTTTCAACCCATCTCTTACATCCGGCAAAGCTCTAGAAACTATTACACTCATAGCATAATCTAAATAAGATTTTTTCATTTCGTCAGTAATAGAAATTAGAGAATGATTTGAAGGTTTGTTGTTTTCTTCAGACAAAAAAGGCTCCAAGTATAATATTCTTATTAAAAAGTATACTAAATATAGTATATGTTTTTAATTAATATAACAATATGTATTATTTTGTATTGAGTGTTGAAATTTAATTTAAAAAGGTATTTCGTCATCTAAATCAGACGCAATATTAGAAACAGAAGGTTCACTTGTCTGATCAATTTCAGATTTATTGTAATCATTGTTTATTTGATTGTCTGGTCTAGACCCAAGTAAGGTCAATTCTCCTCTGTATCTTTGAAGAACAACCTCGGTTGTATATTTATCTTGACCAGATTGCTGGTCAGTCCATTTTCTTGTTTGAAGTTGGCCTTCTAAATAGACGGTACTTCCTTTTTTTAAGTATTGTTCTGCAATTTTGCCTAAAGCATCGTTAAAAATGACAACTCTATGCCATTCAGTTCTTTCTCTTTGTTCACCAGAATTTTTATCTTTCCATCTATCAGATGTAGCGATACTAAGTTGGACAATTTTATCACCATTTTGCATAGCTCTAATTTCAGGGTCTCGACCTAAATTGCCTACTAAAGTGACTTTATTAACACTTCCGCTCATTATTTAAACTCCATAAAAAATAGTATTTAATAATAGAACAGTATTCCATTAAAAAAAACAAAAATTTAATCTTTTTCATTGACTTTTAAGGTTTCAAAGTTAACTAAATGGAAAGTCAAATTTCTTTTAATGAGGACACAATTACCTAATGACTATAACTCTTGAACCAAACCAATTTCTTAAAGTTCGAAGTGCCAATGAACATAATTTAAAAAACGTTAATATTAACATCCCAAAAAATAAATTAATTGTTATGACTGGAGTTTCTGGTTCTGGTAAAAGTTCACTCGCTTTTGACACAATTTATGCAGAAGGCCAAAGAAGATACGTAGAATCACTTTCAGCTTATGCAAGACAATTCTTACAAATGATGCAAAAGCCTGATGTAGAATCTATTGAAGGCTTATCACCTGCAATTTCAATTGAACAAAAATCTACTAATAAAAATCCAAGGTCTACGGTTGGCACAGTAACTGAAATATATGATTACATGAGACTTTTATGGGCAAGAGTAGGAATTCCATATTCACCAGCGACAGGTTTACCTATAGAAAGTCAAACTGTTAGTCAAATGGTTGATAAAATTTATAAAAAAGAAGTTAACACCAAAATTTACATATTATCCCCTATTGTAAGAGGAAGAAAAGGAGAATATAGAAAAGAATTCATAGATTTAAGAAAAAAAGGGTTTCAAAGACTTAGAATCAATAATGAATTTTATGATATAGAAGATTTACCAACACTTGATAGATATAAAAAACACGATATTGAAGTTGTTGTTGATAGATTAATAATTAAAAAAGATACTGAGCAAGAAAATAAAGATTTACTGCAAAGGCTTGCAGATTCTGTTGAACTTTCATTACAATTATCAGACGGTTTGTTATATACCTTAGAGGTCGATACAAATAAAAAAGAAATATACTCATCTAATTTTTCTTGCCCTGAGAGTGGTTTTACGATTGATGAGATTGAACCTAGAATTTTCTCTTTTAATAATCCAGCTGGCGCATGTGATAAATGTGACGGATTAGGAAATGCTGTAGCATTTGATGTAAACCTAGTAGTTCCTGATGAAAATATTTCTTTAAGAGATGGCGCAATTGCCCCTTGGGCTTTAAATACCAGTAAACTATATGTTCAAACACTCCAATCTTTGGCAAAACATTACAAATTTGATATTGATAGCAAGTTTTCAGATCTTTCAGATGATATAAAACGAAGGCTTTTATATGGTTCTGGTGAAGAAAAAATTGAAATCGTATATAATGATGGAACCAGAGTTTATAGATCTAACAAAGCATTTGAAGGTGTAATTCCAAATTTAGCTAGAAGACTAAAAGAGAGTGAAAGTAAGTGGGTTAAAGAAGAACTGGGTAGATTTCAATCTGATAAAGATTGTGAAAAATGTAATGGTAAAAGACTTAAATTAGAAACTTTAGCGGTTAAAATAAATAAAAAAGATATTGCAGATGTATCGAAATTAACAATTGAAGACGCTAGAGAATGGTTTTTAAATCTAAACACAATACTTAATGAACAAGAATTAGCGATTTCAAAGCAAGTTTTAAAAGAAATAAATGACAGACTTGGCTTTTTAACAAGTGTTGGACTTTCCTATTTATCAATTTCAAGAAATAGTGGAACTTTATCTGGAGGAGAAAGTCAAAGGATACGTTTGGCTAGTCAAATTGGTTCTGGGTTATCAGGAGTATTATACGTACTTGACGAACCGAGCATAGGATTACATCAAAGAGACAATGAACGATTATTACATACATTACAAAAATTAAGAGATCTTGGAAACACTGTTATAGTTGTTGAGCATGATGAAGAAGCTATTTTAATAGCAGATCATGTTGTAGACATTGGCCCTGGTGCTGGGATTAACGGTGGAGCAATTATAGCTGAAGGGACACCTCAAGAAATTAAAAATAATAAAAATAGTATTACTGGAAATTATCTCTGTGGTCTTAAAAAAATTGACGTTCCTAAAAAAAGAAGAAAAATTAATCCAAATAAACATATCATACTAAGAGGAGCCTCTGGTAACAACCTTCAAAATGTTGATGTAGAGTTTCCTCTAGGAATCCTTACATGTGTTACTGGCGTGTCTGGTGGAGGAAAATCTACTTTAGTTATACAAACACTTCAAAAAAGCTTGTCAAAAATTTTAAATGGTAATAGTTCAATGCCTTCACCATATAAATCAATAAATGGCATATCACAAATTGATAAAATTATAGACATCGATCAGTCACCTATAGGAAGAACTCCTAGATCAAACCCCGCTACTTACACTGGAGCTTTTAATCATATTAGAGATTGGTTTGCGGGTCTACCTGAAGCAAAAGCAAGAGGTTATTTACCAGGTAGATTTTCATTTAATGTGAAAGGGGGAAGATGCGAAGCATGTCAAGGTGACGGAGTAATAAAAATTGAAATGCATTTTTTACCTGACGTCTATGTTAAATGTGACCAATGTAAAGGAATGAGATATAATAGAGAAACACTTGATGTAAAGTGGAGAGATAAATCTATTTCAGACGTTTTGGACATGACTGTTTCAGAAGGTGCAGAACTTTTCAAGGCTGTACCATTAATTTATGAAAAATTAGAAACATTAGAAAGAGTTGGTTTAGGGTATATTAAAATTGGTCAACGATCTACAACGCTATCTGGGGGAGAAGCTCAAAGAATAAAGCTTGCAAAAGAGTTATCAAGGAAAGGAACAGGCAGAACAATTTACATATTAGATGAGCCAACAACAGGTCTACATTTTCACGATATAAAAAAGCTTTTAGAAGTTATGCAAGAGCTTGTAGAACATGGAAATACAATGATTGTGATTGAACATAATCTTGATGTAATTAAGACAGCAGACCATATTATTGACTTAGGACCTGAAGGAGGTGACAAAGGTGGATACGTAGTTGCTCAAGGTACTCCTGAAGAAGTTGCTAAAGTGAAAGAAAGTCATACTGGTATTTTCCTAAAAAGAATATTAGGTAATAAAAAATAATATGAAAGATGAAAATAAAATAAGTGTTGTTGGTGGTGGTTTAGCTGGATGCGAGGCTGCTTATCAAATTTCTAAATTAGGAATTGATGTTGACCTCTATGAAATGAGACCCAAAACTAAAACTGAAGCTCATAATACTGAATATTTAGCTGAACTAGTGTGTTCTAATTCTTTTAGATCAGACGATAAAGAGTATAATGCAGTAGGAGTTTTACATGAAGAATTAAGAATGTCTGACTCGTTAATTATGAAAACTGCTGATTCGAATAAAGTACCTGCAGGTTCGGCTTTAGCCGTAGATAGAGATGATTTTGCCAAAGAAATTAATAGTATTATCAAGAGTAATTCAAAAATTAAAATTATAAATAAAGAAATTAAAAATCTTGATGAATTTAGAGACCAAATAGTAATTATTTCCACAGGCCCATTAACGTCAGGTCATTTAACAGAATATATTAAAAATAAAACATCTGAAAATTCACTGGCTTTTTATGACGCAATAGCTCCAATTATTTACAAAGATACAATAAATATGACTATAGCTTGGAAACAATCTAGATACGATAAGGGTGATGGAGATGATTATATAAACTGTCCGTTATCAAAAAAAAAATACTATGAGTTTATAGAAAAAGTTAAAAAAGCTCCTAAAATGGCCTTCAAAAATTTCGAAGATACACCATTCTTTGAAGGATGTATGCCTATAGAAGAAATAATTAGAAGAGGTGACGAAACACTGCGTTATGGGCCTATGAAACCTGTTGGTTTAACAAACCCAAACAGTTGCGAAGAACCGTATGCTATTGTTCAATTAAGGCAAGATAATAAATCTGGTACATTATTTAACATTGTTGGTTTTCAAACCAAGATGAAACACAGTGCACAAAAAGAAGTTTTCAAAATAATTCCTGGCTTAGAAGAAGCTGAGTTTGCAAGACTTGGAGGTCTTCACAGAAATACATTTATAAAATCTCCTATATTATTAGATCAATATTTACGTTTAAAAAAATCTCCAAATATTATTTTTGCTGGCCAAATTACTGGGGTTGAAGGTTATGTTGAATCTGCGGCAATAGGTTTGATTTCAGGCATGGTAGCTGCGCATGATTTTAAAAAAACTGATTTCAAACTTCCACCAGATAATACCGCTCATGGGGCTTTATTAAAACATATTACAATGAATGCAAATCCAAAAACATTTCAACCTATGAACATTAATTTTGGTCTAATGCCTGATATCAAATTTACTGGTACAATTCAAAATAAAAAGAAATATTTGAAAGGCAGAGAAAAGAAAAAAATACAAGCTAATAATGCATTAAAATCATTTAAGAAATGGGTAGAAGAAATTAATATTTAATTATCTTTCATATTCTGGAACATTTGTTTGGTCCTCTACTTTATCTCCTTTATTAATATTAAAAAAGGTCAATAACGAAACTGCAACAAAAATTGAAGAAAATGTTCCTATTAATACTCCCCATATCATTGCAAGAGCAAAATCAGATAATACAGCACCACCAAAAAAGAAAATAATAAATAAAGCTATTAGAGTAGTAACTGATGTTATTACAGTTCTAGATAAGGTTTCATTAATAGATTTATTATAAATAAAGTAATGGTCTTTTGACTTATATCTTCTTAAATTTTCTCTAACTCTATCGAAAATAACCACAGTATCATTTATGGAATATCCAGCAGTGGTTAAAATAGCTGCGATTGTAGCTAAGTTAAACTCTAATTGGAGGATAGAAAACAAGCCAACTGTAGTTAAAACATCGTGAGTTAAAGCAATAATTGCAGCAATCGAAAATTGCCACTCAAACCTAAACCAAATATAGACCATGATTGATAACAAAGCTAAAGAAACAGCTAACATTCCAGCAGTTTTTAACTCATCGCCAACAACTGGACCAACAAATTCGGATCTTCTTACTTTGTAATCTTTATTTGTAACAGATTTAACTTTTTCAATCATAGCAATTTGTTGTTTTTGGTCACCATCTTGCTTTTGAATTCTAACTAAAAAATCTGTTTCTTTTCCAAAGTTTTGTATTGAAACTTCACCAGCGTTTAAAGTGGAAACTTTATTTCTTAGATCATCAATGTTGCCATTATTTGAATTATTACTTCTTAATTCTAATAATATTCCACCTTTAAAATCAATTCCATAGTTCAAATTATTAATTAGTAGACTTAAGAAAGTTCCTAAAATTATTATAGCAGAGAAAATAAAAGCAATTTTTTTAAAACGTAAAAAATCAAAGTTTGTATTACTTGGAATTAATCTTAATAATTTCATATTTAAACCTTAAAATAAAATATTATTAATATCTTTTTTCTTTGAATAGAATAAAACAAGATATTTAGTTATAATAATTGCAGTAAACATAGATGTGGCTATTCCTATCATCAAAGTAACTGAAAAACCTTTTATAGGACCACTTCCAAATGAAAACAATGCAAGAGCGGCAAATAATGTTGTTAAATTAGCATCAACAATTGTTGAAATAGCTCTTTGAAAACCAGCTTCAATAGCGTCTACAATTTTTCTTCCGGCATTAAACTCTTCTTTAATACGTTCAAAAATCAAAACATTTGCATCTACCGCCATGCCCATTGTTAAAACTATTCCAGCAATGCCTGGTAATGTAAGAGTTGCTTGAATCATGCTTAATAAAGCTATAATAAAAATAATGTTACAACATAGAGCAATATTAGCAAATATCCCAAATACACCATAAGTTATTAACATAAAAAACATAACGGCTATTAAGCCTATTATACTGGCTATTTTACCTGATGATATTGAATCACTACCCAACCCTGGTCCTACTGAACGTTCTTCTAAAATAATCATTGGTGCAGGTAATGCACCTGATCTAAGAACTAAAGCTAGATCATTTGTTTCTTGGACACTGAAAGCCCCAGTTATTTGACCTGTTGAAAAAATTTGAGTTTGAATGACAGGTGCACTAACAACTTTACCGTCTAGGACAATTGCAAAAGCTCTACCAACATGTTTACCAGTTACTCTTCCAAATTTTTTACCTCCTAAGGGTGATAATTGGAATGAAACAGAAGGACTATTATTTCTATCAAACGTAGGACTAGCGTCTTTTAACATTTCTCCCGAAACCATTACTCTCTTGTTAACCATATAAAAACGATCAAGATTTTTATCTTCCGGTAGCACAATATAACCTGGAGGAGATTTCGAGTCTTTGTTAATATCTTCAGATAAAATTGTAGGATGAACTAATTGAAAGTTTAATTTAGCAGTTTTTCCTAATAACTTTTTTATACGACTTGGATCATCTAAACCTGGTAATTGAACAATTATTCTATCAGTACCTTGTTGCTGAATACTAGGCTCATTAGTTCCAGTTTCATCTATTCGTCTTCTGACTATTTCAATTGCTTGCATCATTGTTGTTTTAGTAATTTTTTGCTTGTTAGCATCAGAGAATTCAATTTGAAAAATATCAATATTATTCTTAACAATTAAATTTTTATCTATGCCTAATATAACAGATTTTATTTTTTCTACGGATGTTCCTTTCCGCATTTGAAAAGAAACAAAATCTTCCTTTACATTTAATTTCTTATAACCAATTTTGGATTTTCTAAGAGAGGATCTGATGTCAGACATTAACGATTCTAATTTTTCGGCAAATACTACCTCCATATCAGCTTTTAACAAAAGATAAGATCCACCTTTTAAATCTAAACCAAGATTTATCTTTTTTCCTGGTAATAAATTAATAGAATTATTTTGCAGAGAACTATTAAAAAAATTAGGTGCAGAATATACAAGACCTAAAAATACACTGAACAATATTAGAACAATCCTAATTTTAGATAAACTTTTCATTTTGTATCACTTTATTACATATTTAAGGAGTGAAAAAATTAGTTACTTTTTGGATTTTGGTTTAGTCTTATTTTCAACTGCTTTTGCTTTAATTTTTTCTTCGCCTCTTACTTCAGAAATCATTTGTCTTGCCAATTCTACAGTTACACCTGAAGAAATTTCTACACTAACTGTTTCAGAACCATCAATTGCTTTAGTGACAACTCCAAGAATTCCTCCTGCTGTCAAAACTTTATTTCCCCTTTTTAAACTTTCAACCATTAATTTATGTTGTTTAACTCTTTTTTGTTGAGGTCTTATTAACAAAAAATAGAAAATTATAAAAATTAAAATAAATGGGAGAAGTCCTTGTAAAGAAAATCCTCCGGCTCCCCCAGCTGCCGATTGAGCGAATGCACTTGAAATCATCGATAACTCCATAAAAATCTAAAATTAAGATAACAACTTATATAAAAAAAATCTAAGAAAGACCATAGATAAATTCCAAAAAACATATATATTACAATTTCAACGGTTTAGGCTCTCAAATGATTAATAACGACAAGTCAATTTTTTTATTAGAACGCATAGCAAACGCTTTGGATAGATTGGCACCACCAGAAAAAAAAATAGATGATTTACACAAAAGCGAAGGATTTGTTTATGACTCAAAGACAGGTCTTATTAGACCGATTGAAGGTATTAATCGTATTCCAATTTCACTTCTTCAAGGCATTGAACCACAAAAAAAGTTACTTCTTGATAACACATTAAATTTTTCTCAAAACTTAACAGCTAATAATGCGCTCTTGTGGGGAGCAAGAGGAACAGGGAAATCGTCTTTAGTTAAGGCTGTACACGCAGAAATTTTATTAAAGACAAAATCTACACATTTAAAATTAGTTGAAATTCATCGTGAAGATATTTCTGAACTTCCAGAATTACTTTACTTATTATCTCAAAATAAAAATTTTAAATTCATATTATTATGTGATGATCTTTCCTTTGATGCTGGAGAAAACACTTATAAAAGTCTTAAGGCTGCATTAGACGGTGGAATTGAAGGAAAGCCTAATAATGTTATTTTTTATGCAACCTCTAATAGAAGACACTTAATGCCAAGAGATATGATGGAAAATGAAAGATCTACAGCTATTAATCCATCTGAATCAGTAGAAGAAAAGGTTTCCTTATCAGACAGATTTGGGTTATGGATAGGATTTCATAACATGTCTCAAGATACATTCCTAGAAATAGTTTATGGATATTGTGATGAATTTAAAATATCAATAGACAAAAATATTTTAAAATCAGAGGCACTTGAATGGTCAATTACAAGAGGAGCTAGATCTGGAAGAGTTGCATGGCAGTTTATACAAGATTTAGCTGGAAAAAATAAAATTAAAATATATTAATTAAGATAATTTACTGGATTAACGGGAGTTCTGTTATATCGTAATTGAAAATGAAATAATCCACTATCTGCAGAAGTAAAAGCAATAATTTCACCTTTTTTAATTATTTCACCCTGTTTTACATTGTATCTACCTAAATTTGAATATGCTGATAACCAGCCATTATCATGCTTTACCAGAATAAGGTTCCCAAATTTTTTAATTTGAGATCCAATAAAAGCAATCTTTCCATCGTACGTAGAATATATTGGCCTATTTGTACCTAATTTTATATCAATTCCATCATAATATTGTCCCTTTCCAAATTTACCAAAACTTTTAGTAACAGTTCCTTTTGCTGGCCAAGTAAATTTAGGTGAATTTTTAATTAAGTTTTTATTATTTTTGTTTAATTTAGGAACTACTAATTTAGATCTATAAACTTTTTCATTAATAATTAAGTCAACAACAGAATAGTCTCTAATTTTTGGAATTAAAATTTTGTTGCCCACTATTAATTTGTATGGTTTTGCGAGTTTATTAAGTTTAATAATATCTAGTTTGTTAACAGCAAACCTTATAGAAATTTTATCAATAGTATCTCCCTTTTTTAAAACATAGAAATTTTTATTTCTTAAAAATAAAATTTGATTGAACTTTAAATCGTAGGGCCTTGAAAGCTTATTATCCTCAATAATGTCTTTTGGAATAACATTATATTTATTTGCAATACTATAAATTGTTTCATTTTCTTTTACCATTATCATACCATTTAAAGGTATGTTGTTTTTAATGAATTCTTCATATTTATTGAAAACTATAGCTTTTGTCTCTGGTGCATAGTCACTTTTTAAACCTTCAACCAAGTTTTTTGTTTGGCAACCAAACATAAAAAAAACTAATATAATTAAATGAAGTTTTAACAATCATATTCCCCATACTAAATAATTAATGTTTCAAAAAATTAAAAATTATTCAATCTTTTTCAGTAATTAATGGTACAAAACTAACTTTACCTAAATCTTCCCAAACATCTTCATTTCTGTCATTTCCTATTATAATTTTCTTTAATCTTTGCTGAGTAATAGTTTTGCCTATTGGTACAACACATGAACCATTAACTCTAATTTGGTTTAATAATCTATTATCTATTTTTTTAACTGCACATGTTATAATCATGTGATCAAAAGGTGCTAATTTTGGCCAACCTAAAAATCCATCTCCAAATTCAGAGATTATATTCGTTAACTTAAGCTTTTTAAAACAACTTTGGGCATTAACAAGCAGTGCCTTTATCCTTTCTATAGAGTAAACTCTTCTAGATAAAAGGGATAAAATTGAGGTTTGATAACCAGAACCAGTACCTATTTCTAAAATTACTTCGTTACCCTTTAGTGATAAAGCCTCAGTCATAAGCGCGACAATGTAAGGTTGACTAATTGTTTGCTCAAAACCAATGGGTAAAGGATTATTTTCATAAGCATATGATTTAAATGTAGTTGGTAAAAAAATTTCGCGTGGAATTTTCTCTATGGCTGAAAGAACATCATTTGATGAAATACCCATTGATCTCAAATCCATTATGAGATTAGCCTTTTGAATTGAACTTTCATATAACATCTTAAGAGATCTTCAAATTATTTATTATTATATTATTAGTTAAATTTAATAATAATGGAGTTATTGAAATTTTATTTTTCTTTAAAGTTTCTAAATCTGAATTTAAAACACATTCATTGTGATTTATCATTCTTCCTATGCTAAAAAAATTATTATCTTGACTAAAAATAATTTCATCTGCCTTTTTTTGGGAAGCTAACTCAGTAAATAAATAATCTTTACTTTTTATAATTTCAGAAAATATAAAAGGAAAATTAACATTATAAAACTTTGGATGACCTAAATTTAAATCAAGTAGATAGTTTATAACATTTAAAGCATTATTTTTAGAATTCTTGTAGGAATTAATATTATTATCTCCACCATATTGACTTAATGCAATAGAGTTGATACCTCTAACTGCGCCTTCCCAAGCAGCAGCCACAGTACCTGAATAAGACACCTCATCTCCAATGTTACTACCTGCATTTATTCCACTTAAAATTAGATCAGGTTTGTCCGATTTAAAAATATGATTTAAAGCAAAAATCATACAATCTGTTGGTGTTCCATCTACAATCCAATTATAATTTGATATTTTTTTATAATTAATGTTATTCCTGATAGTAATAGACTTAGATTTGGCTGATTGATTTTTTTCGGGAGAAATCACATAAACATTTTTTCCAAGCTTTTCTGCAATTTCTAACAATATTTTTATACCAATAGCATTATAACCGTCATCATTTGTTATAAGAATGTTATTTAATTTTTTTTTCATATATTTCAGTTTGGAATGTCAATTTTCAGTGTCCCTTTCATATAAGGTAATAACACATCAGGTATTAAAACAGATCCATCTATCTGTTGATAATTTTCTAATATAGCTATTATTGTTCTGCCTATAGCAAGTCCAGAGCCATTTAAAGTATGTAAAAAATCAATTTTATTAGTTTCTCTATCCTTAAATTTTGCATTCATTCTTCTCGCTTGAAAATCTCCACAATTAGAGCAAGAAGATATTTCTCTGTAAGCACCCTTACCTTTGTTTTGACCAGGCAGCCAAACTTCTAAGTCATATGTCTTTTTTGCAGAGAAACCAACATCTCCAGAACATAATTTCATTACTCTATAAGGTAATTTTAATTTTTGAAGAATAGTTTCTGCACATATAACTAAACGATCTAATTCATGATTAGATTCTAAAGGATTAGTTATAAAAACCATTTCAACTTTAGAGAACTGATGCTGTCTGATCATTCCTCTTGTATCCGCCCCAGCGGCACCTGCTTCTGATCTAAAACAAGGAGTATTAGCTACAAATCTTAATGGTAATATTTTTTTATCAACTATTTCATTACTTACAATATTAGTTAATGGAACCTCAGCTGTAGGTATTAACCATCTATTATCTGTTGTGTTAAAGAGGTCTTCCGAAAACTTTGGGAGCTGTCCAGTACCAAACAAAGCGTCTTCCCTAACAATATAAGGAGGAGAAACTTCTTCAAAATCAAATTCGCTTAAATGAGTATCCAGCATAAACGATGAAAGCGCCCTCTCCAACAAAGCTAACTGACCTCTTAATAAAACAAACCTCGAACCGGAAATTTTTACACCTGTCTTAAAATCCAGTTCGTTTAATATTTCACCAATCTCTACGTGATCTCTGGGTTTAAAGGAGAATTCAGGCTTATTCCCCCAATCTTTAACAAATTCATTTTGAAATTCAGTTTCACCATCTGGAACATCTTCATCTAAATAATTAGGCAGTTCTTTTAAAATATCATTTAAGTCCTTTGATAATTTTTTAATTTTATCGTCTAATTGACTTAAATTAGATTTATAACTTTCTAAATTTAATTTTAAACTTGATACATCTGAACCAATTGATAATAACTTTCCGATTTCCTTAGAAGCAGTATTTCTTTTTTGCTGTATTGTTTGAATTTCTGTTTGATAACCTCGTATTGAGGTATCAATTTCAAGAATGAACGAAGATTTTATATCTAAACCTCTTCTTCTCATTAGTTTTTCAAATTCTTCAGGATAATTTCTTATAAATTTAATATCATGCATAATATTTCTCGACTAATTCAATTGGTACTTAGAAATTTTGAAAATATTATAGAAATTTCGTATAAAGCAATAATAGGTAAAGCAAGCAAAATTTGTGAAATAACATCAGGAGGTGTTAAAATTGCAGCAATCACAAAAGCTGTTAAAATTGCGTATTTTCTCTTACTAGCCAAATCTTCTGGAGTAATTATGCCAGTCTTGACAAGTAATAATAATATAACGGGTAATTCAAAACATAATCCAAAAGCAAAAATTAATTTCATTATTAAAGACAAATATTCAGATATCCTGGGCTCTAATTCGATAGGTAACGAACCGTCAACACTGCTAACTTGGAATGAAAGGAAAAAGTCCCAGGCTAATGGAATTACAATATAATAAACCATCGCAGCACCTGCTATAAAAAGGACTGGAGTAGCAAGCAAGAAAGGAAGAAAAGCTTTTTTTTCATTTTTGTATAAACCTGGAGCTACAAAACGCCATACTTGTATTAAAAAAATTGGTAATGAAACACATATAGATATAAAAAAAGCTACTTTAACCTGAGTAAAAAAGCCTTCATGTAATGCTGTATAAATCATCCTACCACCGTTTTCTAATATTTGCGATGCTAGAGGAGCTTGCAGAAAATTATAAACAATATCAGCTAGATTTTGATTGTCGCTTGTAAATTTTATAAAGCACAAAAAAAACAGGAATAAAAAAGCACAAAAAGAAACTAAAAGCCTATTTCTTAATTCAATTAAGTGATCTAATAAAGTCATATTATGTTCTGATTTTTTTACTTTTGCCATAGTAAATTCTTAAATATTATTTTTTAACAATTTTTGAAGTTTTGTTTTGTTTAAATGATGTATTTTGAGAGTTTTTAATTTCATTAACATCATCCTTCAAAGATTTTACGTTTATCTCATTTTGAAAATCCTTGATATCGCTTATTTCAGAATCAATAATGGAATTATTTTCTATTTTACTAACTTCCTTTCTTAGGTCTGATATCTCAGATTCGTTAGCTAAATCGTCAATTCCAGAGTGAAATTGAGAAGCCATTGTTTTTATTTTTCTAACAAAAGTTGTAATTGATCTTAACACTTTTGGTAAATCTTTAGGTCCAACTACAATAAGTAATACGAAAGAAATTAGAAGAAATTCTGGAAAACCAATGTCTAGCATTTAGAACTTTCTAAAAACAATGTTAAGATTTCTTTTTAACAGTTTGTTTCTTTTTTGCTGATTTTTTAACTGTTTTCTTTTTAGGGCTAGCTTTCTGTTCAGAAATAACCTCAACTTCCTCTTCATTGTCTTTATTAGATTTAACTTGATCTTTGAAGTTTTTTAGACCTTTTCCAAAATCACCCATTATGCTAGATAATTTACCTTTTCCACCAAATAAGATAAGAACAACTATCAAAACGATAATCCAATGCCAAATACTAAATGCACCCATAATATTCACTCCTAAAATTATAAATCACTTATAACTTATTTAGTATTATATGTAATATTTATTTTTTTTATATTAAAAAATATTATTGCTGAAAAACAAAAATTTGTGATGGATCACTAGAAACAAAAACTTTTTCATTTGTGTTAAAGAAGTTTAATCCTGGAATTTTAGCATGAATATGAAAATTTGATTGATTAACCTTTAAAGATAAGTGAACTAACGTTGAGCCTGCCAATAATCTGGCTTCCATTACATGGCCAAAATAAGGTGAAGTAACAAATTCAGGTTGTTTGTACTTCTTTAAATTTAATTTATTTTCTGCAAAAACATTTATTGCTTCGTTTCTTATAACAATCTTTACCCTTTTTTTATTTAACTTATTTGAACATCTAAAAGTACCTAAAACAGTATTTACAGATCCATCCTCGACTATTCCTTCAAAAACATTAATTTCTCCAAAAAACTCTGCAATGAAAGCAGATTTAGGACGCAAATACAAATCTATCGGACTTCCAAACTGTTCAATAGAACCATTATTTAAAATACCAATTTTATCTGACATAAACATCGCTTCTTCTGGGTCATGAGTTACAAGTAAGGCAGAAATATTATGCGCTCTTAGTATGTGTAACATTTGGTCCCTAATTTTCTCTTTTAACCTTGAATCAAGGTTTGAATAGGGTTCGTCTAATAAAATAATTTTTGGGTCACTCGCCATGGCTCTAACCAGAGCTACTTGCTGTTGTTGCCCTCCTGACAATTCATGTGGGTATTTTTCTGACAAACTTGAAATATTAATTTCTTTCATCAAGCTTTGTATTTTATTTTTTTGTTTTTCTATTTCAATTGATTTCATTCCAAAAAAAATATTTTGTAATATTGTCAAATGTGGGAATAGAGCGCAGTCTTGAAAAACATAACCAACATCTCTTTTTTCTGAATTAAGATGAATATTGGGAGATGATACTATTTCATTATTTAATTTAATCTCACCATTCTGAAGTTTTTCAATACCACTAGCTAATTTAAGTAAGGTGCTTTTACCACAACCGGATGGTCCTAATAAAGAAACCACTTCACCTGATTCAAGCTTCATCGAGAAATCATTCAAAATTTTTTGTTTATTATATGAATGAGATATATTTAAAAATTCTAACAAAAAAATCCTAATATTAAAAAAAGTTAAATAAGTATTTAATCTATTGTTTGATCGCTAAAAATTATTTTATTTTTATCAAGAAGCCCAGAACTTTTTAAATCTTCAACTCCAGGAAGTTCATTGATTTCTTTTAAACCAAAATGATCTAAAAAATTATTGGATGTTTTCCAAGTTAGAGGATTACCAGGCGTTGCTCTTCTCTGGCCAGGTTTTATCCAACCTAATTCTAGTAACAGATCTATTGTACCTCTACTAAGAGAAACACCTCTTATATTTTCAATTTCTGATCGAGTTATTGGTTGATGATAAGCAATAATTGCTAGGGTTTCAGTTGCTGCTCTAGATAAAGGTTTAGGAACTATTCTTTCTATGTTCAAATATTCTGAGACTTCGGAGGAAGTCCTAAAGGCATAAGAGTTACTTATTGTGTATAAATTTACCCCACTAGACATATATTTTTTTTCTAAAGCAATTAAAATTTTATCAAGTTGTTTATTGTCAGTAATTGTTTTTTGTAATTCTGAGTATGAAACAGGTTCAGCT
>CACCSH010000010.1:0-57190 GCA_902548635.1 uncultured SAR116 cluster alpha proteobacterium | reverse complement strand
ATTAATTTAAAAAATGGTTGATGCATTGACTGAAAATAAAGATAAAATCCAATCGGAGTGGCTTAAAAAAGCTGATTTCCTTACTGAGACGTTACCTTTTATGAAGCGTTATGCAAATAAGGTGATAGTTGTGAAGTTTGGTGGTAATGCAATGGGCAAAAAAGAATATGTTAATAATTTTGCTAAAGATATTGTTTTATTGCAACAAGTTGGCATGTTACCAATTGTTGTTCATGGAGGTGGTCCGCAAATAGGTGAAATGTTATCTAAGTTAAAGATAAAAACTGAGTTCATAAATGGACTAAGAATTACAGACGCTGCAACAATTGATGTGGTTGAAATGGTTCTTAGCGGAGTAACAAATAAATCAATAGTGACTGCTATCTCAAATTCTGGAGCTAAGTCAGTTGGAATTTCAGGTAAAGATGGGAATTTAATAACAGCTAAAAGATTACTAAAAGTAGATGATAAATCTGATTCGAACGTAGTAAAAGCTGTTGACCTTGGTTATGTTGGTGAACCAGAAAAAATTGATCCTAAGGTGATTAATGCTCTTATTAATGAAAAAATGATACCGGTTATTGCTCCTGTTGGTATGGGCTTAGATGGACAAACATATAATATAAATGCTGATACTGCTGCAGGCGCTATATCTGCTGCTATGAAAGCATCTAGAATGATAATGCTAACAGATGTTTCGGGTGTTCTTGATCAAAATGGCAATCTAATTTCAGAGTTAACAATTAGCCAAGCTGAAGATCTCATAAAAAATAAAATTGTTGTTGGAGGTATGATACCTAAACTCAGAACATGTATTGAGGCAGTTCTAGGTGGTGCTGAAGCTTCAGTAATTATGGATGGAAGAATGTCACATTCATTGTTATTGGAATTATTCACTGAGCATGGAGTGGGTACAATTATACGAAGAGATTCAAAATAAATTAATGAATAACTTGCAGTCTATAAATTTTAGAAATAATTATGATTATTGGATTTTTGACCTTGATAATACTATTTATGACTTCAACTTAGGATTATTTAGAAGAATTTCACAAAGGATGACAATTTATATAAAAGATTTTTTTAATTTAAACCACGCTGATGCACTTAACTTACAAAAAAATATGTATAAAAAGTATGGTTTGACCTTAAGGGGTCTTATAATTGAAAAAAAAATGAATCCAGAACCATTTCTTGAATTTGTTCACGATGTAGATTTTGATGATTTAAAAAAAGATCATGAATTAAAAAGATTGTTATCTAAAATTAATGGTCAAAAGTATATCTATACCAATGCATCATTCAAGCATGCAAAAAATATATTGACTTCAATGGGAATATTTGAAGAGTTTGAAATTATTTTTGACATAAAAGATTCTAATTATATAGCAAAACCAGATCATAACTCTTACATAATTATGAAAGAAAAACTTGGTCTAAATGACAAAAATATTAATAAAAGTATTTTTTTTGAAGATACTGCAAAAAACTTAAAGCCTGCTAGTGAACTAGGTATGAGTACTGTTTGGATAGAAAATGATTTCAATAGAGTAGAGGCGAACATTTTAAAGGAATATATTAATTTCACTGGATCAGATATAAAATCTATTCTAAGTAATATGCTGGATTCTTAAAATTAAAAGCTATTAAAGTTAAATTGAGGGACAAGTGATGAACATTGAAAAAATAAAATCAGTAATTGACAGAGTGTTTGATAACAATGAGGACGTAAATCCAAACACATCTGGCGAAATTAGAGCTTCTATTGAAACTGCTTTGGATTGTTTAGATAAAGGTGAGTTAAGAGTTGCTGAACCACTTGGGAATAGTAAATGGCAAGTTAATCAGTGGCTTAAGAAGGCTGTTTTATTATCTTTTAAAATAAATGACATGGACGTAATATCAGGTGGTCCTCAAAGTCCAAATAGTGGCCCAACAAATTGGTGGGATAAAATTCCTTCTAAATTTTCTGGATGGAATAAAAAAGAATTTAAACAAGCTGGTTTTCGTGCAGTACCAGGAAGTGTTGTAAGGCATTCTGCTTACATTGCACCTAGTGTTGTATTAATGCCTTCTTTTGTGAATATAGGTGCTTATGTAGACACTGGAAGTATGATTGACACTTGGGCAACTGTTGGGTCTTGTGCACAAATAGGTAAAAATGTTCATATATCAGGTGGTGCTGGTATTGGTGGAGTATTAGAGCCTATTCAGGCAGGACCAGTCATAATTGAAGATGACTGTTTTGTGGGAGCAAGATCTGAAGTTGCAGAAGGTGTTGTAATTGAAACGGGGGCAGTTTTATCAATGGGAGTGTTTATTGGAGCTTCAACAAAAGTTGTTGATAGGAATACAGGAGAAGTTTTTGTTGGAAGGGTACCAGCATACTCTGTTGTAGTACCTGGTTCGCTCCCAGGAAAATCATTGCCAGATGGTTCACAGGGTCCAAGCTTATATTGTGCTGTTATAGTCAAAAAAGTCGATGCGCAGACACGTTCCAAAACATCTGTTAACGAATTGCTAAGGGATTAGATATGGATTTTTATGTCTAATATAATAAACCCTGTAGAATTAACGTCTAAGTTAATTAAATGTGAAAGTATTACTCCAAAATCTGCTGGATCCATTGATCTTATAATTTCTTTGTTAGAACCATTGGGATTTAGTTGTAAAAAAGTTGATTTTGGAGAAGGTACTGAAAAAGTTGAAAATTTATATGCAAGAATTGGTAAATTAGAGCCTAATATTTGTTTTGGTGGACATGTAGACGTTGTTCCAACAGGTGACATTGAGAACTGGTCTATAAACCCATTTGGTGGGGAAGTTAAAAAAGGTAAAATTTGGGGTAGGGGTGCTGCTGATATGAAATCTGGAATAGCAGCATTTATAGCTGCTGTTTCAGAGTTTTTGGAAGTCAATAAAGATTTTAATGATTTAGGAAGCATTTCTCTTATCATTACAAGTGATGAAGAAGGAAAAGCAATAAACGGAACAAAAAAAGTAGTTGATTGGCTAATAAGTAAAGGAGAGTCTATATCAGGATGTATTGTTGGAGAACCTACTAACGTAAACAAAATGGGTGATACAATAAAAATTGGAAGAAGAGGAAGTTATACTGGTTCTCTAGTTGTTAAAGGTATCCAAGGACATGTTGGATATCCACATTTAGCTGAAAACCCAATAAATTCACTATTAAAAATGCTAGAACCTTTATCAAAAATTTATTTAGATGATGGAACTAAAGAATTTCAACCTAGCTCTGCTATGATTACTAGCATTGATGTAAATAATGATGCCAGCAATGTCATTCCAGGAGAAGTTAAAGCCAAATTTAATATACGGTTTAACACTTTGCACTCAATTGACTCACTTACCGCTATGTTAAAAAAACAATTTGATGCTATTACATCAAAATATAAATTTGAATTTTTTTGCAATGCTGAACCATTTCTAACGAGTGATGAATTACTCCGATCAACACTTCAAAAGGCAATTGAAAAAGTTGTAAAACTTAATCCACAAAACTCTACTTCAGGAGGGACTTCAGACGCTAGATTTATTAATAAAATATGTCCAGTTATTGAGTTTGGTCTAGTTGGGAAAACAATGCATAAGATAGACGAAAATGTTGAGGTAAATGATATTATAAAATTAACAAATATTTATAATACGTTCCTATACAATTATTTTGGAGTAAAAAAAATTGATTAATCCACCTCCTAGTCCTTTTGTTGTGAAGGATGGTTTTGTATCTGCTTTTAAATTCATGTCAAAGAAAGACAACGTAAGTAGTATTTTTAAATTAAATAATAATGGTTTTTGGGATAGTTGTTGGATTGTTTTTTTTGTTAATGCAGTTGTCTCTACACTTGCTTCATACGGTATTAAAGCTAATCTTGATGGTGATATTCAAAGTGGAATATTGCCAAGATTACTTTTAATTACAGTCATAGACATTTGTTTATTCTCAATTTTAGTAAATACAATTTTTGAAAAAATTGGTAAAGGTGAATTCTTTTATAAATTTATCATTCCTTTTAACTGGATACAATCTTTTCAAGCAATTTTAATGCTATCATTTGCTATTTTAGGATTAATCTTACCGCCATCAATTTTTGTTTTTTTTGGGATTGGTGTTGTAATATGGGTAACTTTTTCTCTCTGGAGGATTGGTAAAGAAGAGGTTGGCTTATCAGGATGGGGAGCAACAGGAATGATTTTCTTATCAGTTGTTATAGAAGCAAGTTTAGGTATGTTTTCTAGATCATTATCAATGACAATGTAAAAGCTAATTATGTTGTTGGTCGTCATATATCATTGGCCACGTATCATTCAATAAGTTTTCGGGGTATTTCACTTTTTCTAAATAAAGACCATATGCTGGGGCAGTAGGACCTGCTAAACTTCTATTTTTACCTTTAAGAATAGTTAAAATTTTATCAGGTTTCCACGTGCCGTCCCCTATCTTAACTATAGTCCCGGTAATTATTCTTACCTGACTATGCAAAAAACTTTTAGCAGAAACTTTCATTACTACTTCTTCATTCTCCCTAGAAAAGGAAATTTCATCTATAGTTCTTATAGCAGATTTAGCTTGACATTTTATTGTTCTAAAACTTGTGAAATCGTGTCTTCCAATCAAATGTCCAACACCTTTTTCCATTAAACTAATATTTAATTTTTTTCTAAAATGCCACACTTTGCCATTGTCTAAGCCAGGAGGAGCTGCTCTACAGAGAATTCTGTATTTGTAAAAACGTTTAATTGCGCTAAATCTGGCATTAAATTCTGGTTTGACAGGTTTGGCAGAAATTACTCTTATATTGGTATCTCTCAATAAAGAGTTGAAGGCAGAGATAATATAAAAAGGATGTCTTGATGTTAATCTATGACCTTTTGGTAGATTTATATGTGCAATTTGACCAAGGGCATGTACCCCAGCATCGGTGCGGCCTGAACCTTGAATATCAAAATCTTGATTGAAAATATTTTTTGCAGCTTCTTCAAGACTGCTTTGTACGGACATACCTTCATTTTGTTTCTGCCACCCGACCAGATCTTTACCATTATACTCGATTAATAATGCGTATCTTATGCTTTTTTCAATGTCCAAATTTTTCACCAACATTTATCTTTGTACCATTTAAAAAATCGTTCGCTGAGATCATTTTCTTTCCTGGTTTTTGGAGAAGTTTTATTTCTAAAGTGGATTTATTCCCACAGGCTATAATAATTTTTTGATCGGTATTAATTATAGTTCCTGGTTCAGAATTATGAGTAATATCACTAAGGCTAGTCTCTATAACTTTTATAATTTTACTTGAATATCGAGTATAGGTTCCTGGAAAAGGATCAAATGCTCTAACTTTATTAAATATTTCAATGGAGGTTAATTCCCAATTAATTTCAGCTTCATTTTTATGAATTTTGTTAGCATATTTAATACCATCAAGTTTTTGATTTATTGGGGAAACAATCCCTTCTTCGTAATTTTTAATAGCTTGAACAAGCAATTTTGCAGTAATCTCAGACAATTCATCATGAATTATTTTAGAAGTATCATGTTTTCTTATATCAATAATTTCAGATGATATTATTGGCCCTGTATCCATTCCTTTTTCCATTAACATAATACAAGTTCCTGTCTTATTATCACCAGCTTCTATAGCTCTTTGAATTGGAGCTGCCCCACGCCATCTAGGTAAAAGACTAGCGTGGCCATTTATACATCCATATTTTGGAACTTTAAGATATTTTTCTGGAAGGAGTAGTCCATATGCTACAACAACTACTATATCAGGTTTAAGTAGATTAAATTTAGAAAATACATCTTCGTTTTTTAAAGTGATAGGAGTTAAAACATTTAGATTTAATTCTCTTGCAGCAATCTCTACAGAAGATTTTTTTGATTTCATCCCCCTTCCGTTAGGACGGGCAGGTTGAGAAAATACAGTTATGACATTGAAATTAGACGCAACTAATTTTAGGCTTGGGACTGCAAAATCTGGTGTCCCCATAAATATTATATTCAATTATTCCTCATATTTATAAACCTTTTAATTTTTTGCATATTCTCTAATAGCTTTTTTAAGAATTATTTCTCTTTTTAGTTTAGAGATATGGTCAATAAAAAGAATACCATTTAAATGATCTATTTCATGTTGTATACAAGTTGCCAGCAAACCGTTAGCCTCAAGAGTTTTATTTTTTTTATTTTCATCTGTATAGGTTACTTTTATAGATGAAGGCCTTTTAACATTTGCATTGTATCCAGGTATAGATAAGCAACCTTCTTCTCTTTCCTTTAAGTTTTTATCAAAAGAAATTATTTCTGGATTAATCATTTTGATTGGAAAAGGTTCAATTTTTTCATTTTTAATTTTCTCATTATATTCTTCTTCTGACATATCTTTAGGGTCAAAATTTGTTTTTCCACAATCCATTACAATTAACCGTTTATCAATTGCTATCTGTGTAGCAGCAAGACCTATCCCATTTGCGTTGTACATAGTCTCCAACATATCATCTAAAATAGTTATAATATTTTTATCAATATCAATTACTGGTTTTGCCGTAATTTTTAAAAAAGGATTAGGTACTTTTATTATTTCCTTAATGCTCATTTCTAAGACAACCCTTATGAAAAATTATTTTATAGTAGTTAATTTATAATCAATTTATAATGTTATACTATTTACAAATGGAGTTAAAATGGATTTCAAATATTTAATAATATTTATTATAATTCTTATTACACTCTCAATTATAATTTTTTTTATATGTAAAACTTATTTTCAAAATAAAAAAAACTATGATGATCAAAATATTTCCCCTAAAGATGAAATAAATCAAATATCTGAATTAAAAGGCGCGGTCTCTCAATTAAGCAGTACTATAGAAGAAAGATTAGGAAATTTTGGATCGACAATTGGTAACACCTTAACTCAGCAAACACAAAATACGCAAAATTCTTTGAAGGAAATGCATGAAAGACTGGCCGTAATAGATAGAGCTCAAGAGAATATAAATTCTTTATCTAATCAAGTTAATGATTTGCAGAATATTTTATCAAATAAACAATTAAGAGGTGCTTTTGGTGAGGTTCAACTTGAAAATATAGTCAAAGATGCACTCCCACAAAACGCTTACCAATTCCAATACACGCTTATGTCTAATAGTAGAGTAGACTGTATAGTTAAAATGCCTGAACCTCCTGGCCCTATTTGTATTGACTCTAAATTTCCATTAGAAGATTATAAAAAATTTACCGGCTCTACAAACGACCAAGAAAAAAAAGATAATCTAAAGTTATTTCACAATGCAGTTCAAAAACATATAAGAGATATTTCTGAAAAATATATATTACCTGGTGAGACTGCAGATTCAGCTATTATGTTTTTACCAAGTGAATCTATTTATTCTGAGATAAATATTAGATTTCCTAAATTAGTAAACGAAAGTAGAAATAAAAAAGTATATATGGCTGGCCCAGATAATTTAATGCTTCTTCTGCACACTGTTAGGGCAATTTTAAGAGACGCTACAATGAGTCAAACAGCTGGAAAAATACAAATTGAAGTTGATAAATTAGGTAATGATTTAAATTTATTGGCTGACAGAATATTTAAGTTAGATAAACATTTTGACTTAGCAAGAAGAGATTTGGATGAAATAAAAATTTCGCATAGGAAAATTGAAAATAGAGGGAACGTAATTACCTCAATCGATGTAAATGAAAAAAAGCAATTAAGTGATTAATTATAATAGGTTTCTAGCTTTTAAAGCTTGTGCAATTGTTCCATCATCGAGAAAGTCCAATTCTCCACCAACAGGTAAACCGTGAGCGAGTCTTGTTATTTTTATATCTAATTTACCTAATCTTTCTGCAAGATAATGAGCTGTTGTTTGTCCATCAAGTGTAGCTGATATAGCAATAATTACTTCTGTAAAGACGTTACTTTCAAGTCTCTTTTCTAAAGAATCTATATTTAATTGATCAGGATTAATACCATCTATAGCTGACAAAACTCCGCCTAGAATATGATATTTTCCATTATAAACGTTAGATCTTTCTAACGCCCACAAATCTGCAACAGTTTCGACAACGCATAATAATGTCTGATTTCTAGTAGAATTTTTACATATTTGACAAATATCATTTTCATCTAAATTACCACATTCAACGCATTTTTTTATATAATTTGCAACCTTACTCATATCCTCGATAATTGGAAGAAGTAAAGTTTCTTTATCTTTAAGTAAATGTAAAACTATCCTTCTAGATGATCTAGGTCCTAAGCCAGGAAGCTTGGCTACTTTTTTTATTAATTTTTCAAGAACTTGTTCTGACATCCGTATTTCCCAATTATAACCTCAGCTAGAATCTTTATCTTCAATCGAAGTAATTTCAGCTTGAGGAAAGTGTTTAAATACTTCTGCAAAATGAGGATTAGATTTTATTTGTTCTTTATTTTTATCTAATTCACTATTCTGTTTTTCTACAATTGTTTTTTCACCTTCTTCTTCAGATTGAGATACAAGCCATTTAGTTTTGGTTATATTTTCAAGAGTAGAAGACAATTTTTTTAGTATTTCTGAGTCTGTATTATCCTTTAATCTTATCTCAATAGATCCTTCAGAATACGAGATTAAATGCACATTATTTATAATTTGAGCGTGAAGTAACGCCTCTTTATGAACTAATAGTAGATTTAACACTTCTTCAAAAGTTTTTGGAAAATCAATATTTTTTGTTTCGTCATTCTCAGGACTTTCAAAAGCTTTTACTTCTTTCAAGTCATTCTCAATATTAGATTTTACATTATTAGTATTATTATTGTTTAAATAATCTTTAGTTTGATTTGAAATTTTTTCTAAAAACTCACTTGGGTCTGGCATTAACGATCCATAACACAATTTAATGATTGCCATTGAGCCTGCTTGTTGTTCGTTTGGAGCATATCTTAATTCTTCCACACTCTTAATTAAAATTTGCCAAAATTTAACTATTTTGGGCAGACCATACGACGAAATTTTAGAAATACTTACCTGTAAAGCTTCAGTAATATTTGGATCAAATTTAATAATATTTACCCTAGATGCTAGGTGACTAATTTCCAATAAATTTGATATAATTTGGACAGGTTGTATACCATTTTGTAAAATATCATCATAGATTTTAAGAGCTTCTTCACATTTATTAAGAAGACACAACTCAAACAATTCTAAGTTTTTTTCATAACCATTTAAACCTAGCATGCTCAAGACAATCTCATCTTTAATATTATCTTGGCATAGCGAAGCTGCCTGATCTAGAATAGACAATGCGTCTCTAACAGAGCCTTCACTTGCTTTACATATTTGATAAATTGAATCATTTTCATATGAAATATTTTCAGCTTTACAAATTCGGTTTAAATGATTTGTTAATGTTTCTATATCAACTCTTTGAAGATCAAATTTTTGACATCTAGAAATTATAGTAGCAGGAATTTTTTTTATTTCTGTAGTTGCAAAAATAAATTTAACATTTTGTGGAGGTTCTTCTAAAGTTTTTAATAGAGCATTAAAAGCTGCATTAGACAACATATGTACTTCATCTATAATATAGACTTTGTATCTTGCGTTATTTGTTGAATACATAACTGAGTCAATTATTTCTCTGATTCCATCCACCCCTGTTCTACTAGCAGCATCAACTTCAATAACGTCAAGAAAATTCCCGTTATTTATTGATTTGCATGGAGAACATTTATTACATATTTCAAAAGTTGGCTCTTTTTTATTCCCATCTGAGACGCAGTTAAGAGCTTTAGCTATGATTCTTGCCGTAGTCGTTTTACCAACACCTCTTATACCTGTCAAAAGAAAAGCATGGGCCAATCTGCCATTATTAAGAGAATTATTAAAAGTTTTTACAAGAGTATCTTGGCCAATGAGTTCACTAAAATCGTTTGGACGATACTTACGAGCTAAAACTCTGTAACTTTTTATTTCATTAATATTGGTTATTTGAAATCTCGTTTTTAAACTTTAAAACGAAGGGCCTCACAACCCGCTATCATTGTTACGGCTGCTTCCTTTCGGACCTGACCGGATTGGCAAGAATTACGCCCGTGTGACCCCTCATAAATATATATGTTATAAAACATAATAATATGCAAGAAAATCTATGTTTCGAGGACTAACTTTTTCTTGTTCGGCTATAAGTTCCAATAATTTTAACTGAATTAGGTTCACTATAAAAATACATTTCTTCTAGCGCGTTTTTCATAGCCATTGTATCTGGATGTCCCTCAGCATCAACATAAAACCTTGCTGCATTCATCTCCTTGCCACCTATATAACTCTCAAGTTTTGTAAGGTTTATTCCGTTTGTAGCAAATCCTCCCAAAACTTTATATAAAGCTGCTGGAACAGATCTTACTTCGAAAATGATAGTTGTTACTGGTATAGATATCTTAATGGATGGTACCTGAGGTTTTTTTGCCATTATCAAAAATCTAGTAGTATTATGTTCTGCATCTTCAATATTACTTTTTAACACCTTTAAGTTATATATTTTTGCTGACATATCAGAAGCTATTGCAGCAATCGAAGGGTCACCTAATCTTGATATCTCTTCTGCTGCTCCAGCGGTATCTATATGTTGAACAGGTAATAAATTTTGTTTTTTAATAAAATTTCTACATTGAGCAAGGCCTTGAGCGTGACTTTTTACATATTTTAAATCCTCTAAATTAGAATTTTTAAGTCCTAACAATTGATGGTTAACTCTTTGAAAATGTTCACCTACAATAAACAAACCACTTTCTGGAATTAAATGATGAATATCTGCCACCCTTCCTGCTAAAGAATTTTCGACAGGAACCATTGAATAATCTGTTGTTCCATTTTTTGTAGAATTCAGCATATCTTCAAATGAATTACAGGCTAAGGTTTTAGAATTTGGGAAGTAAGCCTCACAAGCCATATTTGAATATGCTCCTGCCATGCCCTGAAAAGCAACTTTTAACTCATGGTTTTCCTTATTCATATTTTTTCTCTATTTTATTTAATCTTTTTTAATTATATGAATAGTTAAGATATGTCTTTAAAATAATTTTCAGCTTTATTCAAATCTGAATAAGTATCTACACCAATTGGGTGTTCTGACGTGATTACAGTATATATATTTATTCCAGCTTCAAGTGCACGAAGTTGTTCAAGCTTTTCTGACAGTTCTAGTGGTGAAGGTTTTAAACTTACAAATCTCTCTAATATGTTTCTCTGCCAAGCATAAATACCGATATGATGCCATACAACAGCATTTCCAGTAGGTATACAAGCTCTACTAAAATACATAGCCTTTCCAACATCGTTTATCTCAGGTTTATCTTTTGAGAAAGCCGCTGCTACTTTTACAACTGACTGATCATGAAACTCTTCTGGTGTTGCCTTTACTATAACTGTGACAATCTCTTTTATTGGATCATTTATTACTTTTGCTAATTTGCTTATCAAATTGCCTGAAATATTAGGGAGATCACCTTGGAGATGAATAATTTTTTTATATTTCCTGTGAGGATCAAATTCTTCAATAGCTTCAAAAATTCTGTCAGATCCACTTACATGTTGATTTGAAGTCATTAAAGCTATGCCTCCATGATCCTTAATTATATTAGCAATTTCTTCATCATCAGTTGCAACAATAATAGGGACATTTAGATTTGCTTCTTTTGCGCAATTGTATGCATGAATTATTAAGGGTGTACCATTAATTTTCAATAAAGGTTTTTTTGGCAATCTCGAGGACCCTAATCTAGCAGGTATCATTATAATAGTGTCAGAATAATTCAATTTAATAACTCCTCAAATAGCTTTAATGATGCCTTATTATTGAAAAACTAAATAATTAACTTTTTCAACTTTTATACTTGATGAAAGCATTTCTTGCATGTAAATAATTACATTAAATATTATTTGCATGGATTAATTTATGGACGCTTTAAGATTTAATAAAATAGCCGCAGCATTACTGTCAGGTGTATTACTTATTATGGTTTTTGGAAAAATTGGAAATATTCTTGTAAATCCTAAAACAGAAATCTCTAATGCATATCCAATAGAAGTTCCTGAAAAAAATGTAACAAAATCGAAAGTAGCTGAAAAAGTTATTATTGAGCCAATTCTGACCCTTTTAGCAACTGCTGACTTAGAAAGCGGATTAAAAATTTCAAAAAAATGTGTTGCCTGTCATGGGTTTGATGCTGGTGGTCCAAATAAAATTGGTCCTAACCTTTATAATATTGTAAATAAAGATCAGGGAAAGGCGGATTATGCTTATTCAAAAGTCCTAGCCTCATTGTCTGGTAAATGGACATACGAAGAATTAAATAAATTTCTGTACAAACCCAAATTATACTCTAAAGGAACAAAAATGAATTATGCTGGTTTGTCTAAAACAAAAGATCGGGCTAACTTGATAGCCTGGTTAAGAACTAAAAGTGACAGCCCAGTTTCTCTTCCCTAGATTATTTAATACTACTTAGTCATTTCAAAGGTTAAGTTATGAATGAGGCTGAATTTAAAGAAATTTCGGATTTTATAAATATATTAGCCGATGCATCAAAAAAAATAACCCTTAATGGTTTTTTATCACATAAATCTTTAAAAATAAAAGATGATGGAAGTCCAGTTACTGAATTTGACATAAACTCTGAAAAGATCATGTGTAAACTAATATCAGAAAAATTTCCTGATCATAGTATATTAGCTGAAGAAGAAGGATCAAAAAAATTAGATTCTGATTATACATGGATTTTAGATCCAATTGATGGCACAAGGAGTTTTATAATAGGAAGACCTTTGTGGGGAACTTTAATTTGTCTAGCTTATAAAGATATTCCTATAATTGGTTTGGCGGACTTTCCAGCCTTAAATGAGAGATGGCTGGGATATAAGAACAATTGTTTTTTAAACAACTCTAAATTTAAATCCAATCACATATTTACTAATAAGATATCAGAAGCAACTATAGGTTCTACTGGCCCAAATTTATTTTCTAAAGATGGTAAAAAAAAATATGAGAGCTTAACTAATGCAACTAGATATCATGTATGGTCAGGTGATTGTCACAATTACTGCTTAATTTTGAAAGGAGGTCTTGATTTAGTAGCAGAACAAGGGCTTGCTGCTTATGATATTTTTCCACTTGTTCCAATTCTCAAGTCCCAGGAGATAATTATAACAGATTGGAATGGCGAACAATTATCTTTTGATAAAAATTATACGGGTAAATATTCAACATTAGTTGCAAAGAATACTGAAATATACAAATCTGCAATAGATATTTTAAAGTAGCTCATGTACTACACTTATTTCTTTTGTGAATACTTTATTATCATATTTACAATATTTCTTAATCCCATTGCCTCACCTCCAACAGGAAACCCAGGCCTTGAGCTTGTGTTCCAAGCCATTAAATCAACATGAGCCCAATTAGTTTTTTCATTTATAAATTTGTTAAGAAATAATGCAGCTGTTATAGCTCCTCCAGTACCAGAAGATCCTGTACTACTTAAAATGCCAGAATTTTTTTCAAGTTGTGTTTTATAAGATTTAAATAAAGGTAATTTCCACATAGGATCAATCTGCTCTATTCCCTCATTAATAATATCATTTCCTAACTTTTCATTATTTGTAAATAAAGCTGGTAATTCTGTACCTAATGCAACTCTTGCTGCACCTGTAAGTGTGGCAAAGTCAATAATAAAATCGTGTTTAACTTTACTTTCCTGACTAAAAGTTAGTGCATCAGCAAGTAACAACCTACCTTCTGCATCAGTATTACCAATTTCAACTGGAGTTTTATTTCTTGAAAAGACAATATCTAATGGCCTCATAGATTTTTCAGAGACTGAATTTTCAGCAAGTGGCAATATAACTCTTAAATTAACAGGACAATTTATGCACATTAATGCGTAAGCTATTCCAAGGACGACTGCACTACCACCCATATCTTTTTTCATTAATAGCATACTATTTGAAGGTTTGAGATCTAATCCTCCACTATCAAAAGTAACCCCTTTTCCTATTAATGTTATATTGGGAAAATTATTTTTTTTATTTTTACTCCATTCTATATCAATAAGGATAGGTTTATTTTCTGAAGATCTTCCAACCACATTTATTAATGGAAAGTTTTTCTCAAGTTGTTTGTCCTTATAAGAGGTTATTTTTGGAGAGAATTCTTTCAAACAACTTTTAATAATTTTTTCATAATTATATGGGGTTAGAATATTAGATGGTAAATTTATCAAATCACGTGTTAGAAAAATACTTTTAATTTCAGCAAAACATTTTTCTAATAAAACTTTTGAAATAATGCTTTTACCTTGATTTGAGCATAAAGTTTTGCTTTTAGTATGACTTTCTTTTCTTTTATCTATAGAAAAATTATAAAATGATAATCCCCATCCAAGGAAAAAATTATACTTATCATTATCTTCAAATGTAGATACGAAGTTTGTAGCCCACTTTTTAGCAGGTAAATTTTTTGATATTTTAGCTGCCTGATCAATAATACTTTTTTTTGGTTCTTTTGAGACTCTAATTATAGTAATGGCGCCAGCAAGAGCACCATTCTTATCGGGGAAAAACCCTAAATTATCATTTTCCAAATCAAATGCAGATTTTAGAAAACGTTTTTGTTCAACATTGATCAGATCAGCTAAATTCAATTCGTTTAAATTATTGAAAATATAAAGAGGAAGTGATTTAATTTTCTTATCTTCGCAAAAACCAAGTGACTTATCATCAAAACTGTAAAACATTATTTTATAACCTTTTTTTATATTATAAAATTATAACATTACTTTAAAATTATGGTATTTCTAATTAATTAATCAGAGCATGTTTATGAAAAAATTTTGGAATATTACTAATTATTTTAAAGATTTAACAAAGTTTAATATTTTAACTTTAGGTATCCTAATATTTTTAATTCTTGCAGGTATTTTTTCCGGACAGAATTCCATTCCACCAATAGACAGAGATGAAGCCCGTTTTGCTCAAGCTAGTAGACAAATGGTTCAAAGTAATGATTATGTAAATATAAAATTTCAAGATGAAATCAGGGCAAAAAAGCCAATTGGTATTTATTGGCTTCAAGCATTTTCAACTAAAGTTTTTGGATCAGAAGAAATAGGATCTTTTAGAGTACCATCTTTGTTGAGTTCTTTGATCTCAATATTGTTCGTTGGATTTTTGACAAGATTAATTTTCCCTTTATATCAAACTATAGTAGTAACATTATTGTTTAGTTCGTCTATTACTTTTATGGGTGAAGCACATTTAGCTAAAACTGATGCAACTTTATTGTGTCTTATATGTATTCAACAATATTATTTACTTAAGCTCATATTAGAAAAAAAAACATCTTTGAGAGTTAAGTATTTATATCCGGTTATTATATGGTTTGCTTTCTCATTTGGTGTATTAGTTAAAGGTCCTCTTTCATTTGCAATATTAATTCCGACAGTAATATTATTTTGTTGTTTTCAAAAATCTATAGATTTAATAAGAGAATTAAAACCTATTATTGGAATTATCATTTGTGCTTTAGTAATCCTACCCTGGTTTTTTGCAATTGAAGAGGCAACCCAGGGGGTTTTTTTACAAAAAGCTTTTAATGAAGATTTTTTTAGTAAATTACAAAGTGGACAAGAAGGTCATGGTGCGTTACCTGGAACGCATTTGTTAATTTTATCAATTGCAATATGGCCGGTAGCAACATTTTTACCATGCTTAATTTTATTTTGTATAGAAAATAAAAATAACATTGTTGTTCAATTTCTTATAAGTTGGATAGTTCCTTTTTGGATTATTATTGAAATAATACCTACCAAACTTTTCCACTATTCATTGCCAGTTTTACCTGCAATTGCAATTCTAGCAATTGGTGGCATGTTTCAATTTAAATCTAACATAAAAAAAATTCAGAATACTTTATTAAAAAATCTTATATATTTTTCATCAGTTTTATTTGGTTTGGGTGGTGTAATTCTGGGTATAGGACTTTTCTATACTTGTTACAAATTTAACATAGACAAGGACTTTAGCATTACATTTTTAACAATTTTAATCATATTAATTACAATAGCAGTTTTTTCATTATCTCTTTTATTAATTTTTAACCTTAAAGCGATTAATGACATAAGCCGTAAATACTTTTACAATCTTCCACTTGCTATTATAGCTTTAGGAGCGGTGTTCAATATTATTAATTTTAATTTTATTATACCAAAACTAGATTATTTATTTCCAAGTAAAATTCTTGCTAATAAGATAGAACTTATTAATCCTGAAACTATAACTTCAGCTGGCTATCACGAACCGAGTCTAGTATTCTTATTAAAGGGTAATGTTTTATTATCTAAACCTCATGAAGCAGCAATATTTATGGCTGAAGGTAAAAAAAATATTAGTTTGATAGAAAAAAGTTCACTTGGTGAATTTTTAGAAGCAACAAAAGAGTTAAATTTAAAGGTAAAAAAAGTTGATACTGTAAGAGGATATAATCTTGCAAAAGGAAGACATGTAGAAATTAATATTTATGAAAATCAAATGTTTGACCAATCTAATTAAAGTAGCTATTGATTGCTATTATCAAAATTAGAACAAAACTTACAATGACTAATAAAACTGAAATATCCATAGTTATCCCAGTAAGAAATGAAGCTGGTAATATTGATCAGCTAATAAAAGAAATTGAAAAATCATTAAAATCAAAAAACTATGAGATTATTTATGTAAATGATGGATCTGTAGATAATACTGAAACAGAATTAAAAAATAATTTAAAAAAAAATGAAAGATTGAGGATAATCAGTCATAAAATTAGCCAAGGCCAATCTGCTGCATTACGTTCAGGAGTAATGGCATCTAAGTCACCATTAATAGCAACATTAGATGGAGATGGACAAAATGATCCTTCTGATCTAAAGGAAATGATAGAGAAAATTAAAAAGTATAAAAATGAACTTACTTTAATTGGTGGTGTTAGAGTTAATAGAAAAGATAGCAAGCCAAGGTTATGGGCATCATCATTTGCAAAATATTGTCGATTTTTTTTACTTAAAGATAAACACCCAGATTCAGGATGTGGCATCAAAGTATTTCATAAAGAATTATTCATAAAACTGCCTTACTTTGATCACATGCATAGATTTTTATCTGCTCTTGCATCAAGAGAAGGAGCAAATGTTTTAGAATTTAATGTAAATCATAGAGAAAGGGCAGTTGGCAATTCTAACTATACTAATATAGGAAGACTATTGGTTGGAATTTTTGATGTATTAGGTGTAATTTGGTTAAGGAAAAGGATGCCTAAAAACACTTCTTCTAAAGAAATTTTCAAATGATTAGGGATTTCAAATGAACTTCATTTCTTTCTTGTCAATGCAAATTGAAAAAATTGCTCTTAATCTAAATGAAATTATAATATATTTGTTACCTTTTTTAGAGACTTATTTAACAAACCATCCTGAAGCCATAATGATAACAATTGGTTTTGGCGGACAAGCTTTGTTCGCTACTCGTTTTATAATTCAATGGCTTAGTAGTGAAAATGCGGGAAGATCAATTATACCAGTTGCTTTTTGGTACTTTTCAATATCTGGTGGATTAGTTTTATTAACCTATGCGATTTGGAGGCAGGATCCTGTCATAATTGCTGGTCAGTCAGTTGGTGTTTTTATTTATGCAAGAAATCTATATTTTATTAACAGAGAAAAAAAACTAACTGAGTAATATTGTTCTGAAATAAATTAAATAAATTCATTTTTAATTGGTCTTGATAATAGTTTTTTTATTATCTCATCTATATTAGCCTCTTTGTTTAGTATTTTTTTAATAGAGGTCATTATAGGTAGCTCTAAGTTCAGTTTTTCAGATAATGCAATAGTGGCATTTATTGCGTTTAAACCTTCCACAAGTTCTTTTGGTGGTTCATTGTTATTTTTCACAAATTTCATTCCATATGCCATATTTCTTGAATGTGGACCGCTGCATGTTAAAGACATATCTCCTATACCTGCCAGACCAAAGGCAGAATTATAATTTCCTCCTGCTTTTTTAATTAATTCGGATGTTTCAGAAATGCCTCTTGTAATTAAAGCAGCTTTTGCGTTATCACCTAATCCTAAACCTTCAATAATACCAGCTCCAATTGCAATTATATTTTTAACAGCTCCTGCAATGGACACTCCTTGTGGATCATTACTAGGATATAATCTAAGATTTGAATTATGGAACAATTTAGAAATTGAGTTAGCCTGTTCAATAACCTTATTTGCAATAACAGCAGCAGCAGGTTGATTATTAGCAATCTCATCAGCAAAGGTTGGTCCTGTTAATATAGATAAGGTCATATTTGGAAAATCACTTTCAACAACTTCACTAAATGTTTCTCCTGTACTCGTTGCAAAACCTTTTGATGTAATAACAACGTGAATGTTTTTATTTGATAAAAAAGCAATCTGATTAATTGTATCTAATACCCTTTTACTTTCTGTTGTGATAAAAATTAAATCACATCCTTTGATTATTTGATTCTTATCTATCGACGCTTTTATAAGAGGGCTTAACTTAGCTTGAGGAAACCTTTTTGACACATGATTATTAATATCTACTTCTCGGAATTTGTCAGATACTATCAGTGTTGATTTTTTTCCAAGCGAAGCAAGTGTAATAGCTAAAGCTTGGCCCCATGCCCCACCGCCATAAAAACATATATTTGAATAAGAAGACATTTAAGCTTTAACTCCACTTTTACCTATTTTTGGTTGTATTGGATTTATGTAATGTGCCTCTGGATCTAATGGCCATCTTGGTCTAGGTTTGAAATCTAAGTTAGTTTCACCCTCATGATTATACTTTTCATAGCCAGCCCAAGCAATCATAGCCCCGTTATCGGTACATAAATCTAAAGGTGGTGCAAAAAAAATTGCGTTAGCTTCTAAAGATAATTTTTTTAATTCCTTACGTATGTATAAGTTAGAGGCAACACCGCCGGCTACAACCAATTGAACATTAGACTTGTTATTGATCATTTTTGTAAACTTGCTTATTGCAAATTTAGTTCTATCTACAAGACAGTCAGATATTGATTTTTGTATGCTCGCACACAAATTTTTTGTTATTATTTTATTTAATTTATTCCTTGAAACAGTTTGATTGAAAGCAGTCTTCAATCCTGAAAATGAAAAATTAGGATTTTTTGACTTATACATCGGTTTAGGTAAATCAAAGCTCTTAGGATCTCCATCAACTGCCATTTTCTCTATCATAGGCCCCCCTGGAAATCCTATGTCTAGTATCTTTGCTGCTTTATCAAAAGTTTCCCCTGCAGCATCATCAAGAGTAGAACTTATTCTAACATATTTTCCATATTCTAATACCGCTATTATTTGCGTATGTCCTCCAGAAACTAAAAGCAATAGATATGGATATTTTATATTATCGGTTAAACGTGATGTTAGAGCATGTCCTTCAAGATGGTTGACTGCAACATACGGCTTATCTAGAGACATTGCTAAAGATTTAGCAAATACCGTTCCTACAATTACTCCTCCAATTAGACCAGGACCTCCTGTGGCAGTAATTAAATCTATATCATTTAATTCTAACTCTGCTTTATCCAAAGCTGCTTGAATTGCATAATCTATATTCGATAAATGGTCTCTAGCAGCAATCTCAGGAACAATTCCACCATACTTATTAAGATTTGAATTTTGATTAATCACTATATTAGACAAGATACTTTTTTCAGAAGTAACTATCCCAATAGCCGTATCATCACAACTTGTTTCAATACCCAAAATATTTTTATAATTATTCTTTTTCATCAAATTTCCAAAGAAACAAAATTTTTATATAAAATAGATTTTAATCTAAATAACGCAAATATAAATTAATATTGTATCTTTTAGTATTTACTATAATTGTATTAAAAATGTTCAAGTCAAATAGTAAGATCTAATTAGTTAAACTTTGATAGAATTAAAAATGAAATTAAAAATTAGAATTGCTACACGCAAATCAAAGTTAGCACTATGTCAGGTAGAAATACTTAAAAGTTACTTTGATTTAGGTATAGAAACGGAAATTTTAGAAGTAATTACTTCTGGAGACCAAATTTTAAATAAATCCTTATCAGAAATTGGAGGGAAAGGTCTTTTTATAAAAGAACTAGAAAAATTTATTTTAGATGGTTCTGCGGATGTTGCAGTTCATTCTATGAAAGACATGGAAACTGAGATAGCCCAAAATACTGTAATATCAGCCGTTCTTCCAAGAGGTGACAGGAGCGATATATTGTTAGGAAAATACTCAACATTAGATGATTTGCCTTATAATGCAGTAATTGGGACTAGTTCTGTTAGAAGAGCTGCTTTTACTAAATCATATAGACCAGATCTAGTTATAAAACTTTTAAGAGGAAATGTAGAAACTCGTATTCAAAAGCTAGAAGATGGACTTTTTGATGCAATTATATTAGCTAAGGCGGGTTTAGATCGATTAAAAATCAATGTTGGTAAACAAATACCTTCAGATATAATGCCACCTGCGGCCACCCAAGGTGCTATTGCAGTTCAATCAACTACTAACAGAAATAATAAATATGAAAAAGATTTAAATAATTATTTATTGAATATTAATGATAATGAAACATATTTTGAAACTTTAGCAGAGAGAAGTCTTTTAAAAACTTTAGATGGTTCATGCCGGTCTCCTATTTCGGCAAGTGCATATATAATAGAAAATGACCGTTTAAAATTATATGGGGCAATTGCTAGGCTAGATGGAACTAAGGTAGTTAAATCAGAAATTGTAGGATTAAAAAAAGACGCAGTTTTGTTGGGTAAAAATTTAGGAACAGAAATATTAAGTAAAGCAAATGGTGAAATTATCTATAAATAAAAATAAGGAGTTTTAGATTACAAAATCCAATACATTAACCTTGATACTGAGAGAGACTAATGATGCAAAAAAAAATTCAGACTATCTCAATGAAAGAGGTTTGTTTTCTAAACCATTTCCTATAACCTCAATTAAATATGAAGATTTTAGGAATTCTGATATAGTTTATCATGAATATAATTATGCAGTGATAACAAGTCCTAAAGCTACAAAAGTTCTTAATAAAATAGTTTCAAATAATAAAACAATATTTTCAAAATCTTCTAAAATTTTCACTATTGGTTTAGAAACCAAGAATAAACTTAACAAACTTAATTTTAGTAATGTTTTTAATGCAAACGGTAACTCACAATCTCTAATCGAATTGATATTAAAAAGTACTTGTCAGAGTGATTTTGGGTTGTGGATTGCAGCTAAAGATAGAAGTATTGACCTTAAAAAAATTTTAAAAAAGAGTAATAGAAGAATTGAAATATTAGAGGGATATAAAACCTTACCAAATTTAAAATTATGTCAATCAATAAAAAAAGATTTAATCAGTTATAAACGCTTAAATTTAATTATTTTATCATCAAGAAATGTCACAATTACAAAAGATATTTTAAATAATTATAATTTATTTAAAGAAGTTAATTGTAAATCAACATTATTTGTCAATAGTAATAAAGTAGCTCAAAAAGCTAAAACTCTTGGTTGGCTAAATATTAAAACTATTAAGAAAAATTTTACTAAAGATATCTTAGATTATATATTAGAATTACCTAAATAATTAGGAATGTTAATATGGTTGATACCAAAACTCAAAGAAATAAGAGTGATAAAGAAACTATCATTGACATGGAACCTGTAAAAGAACACCAAAAAATAAGTTTTTTTAAAACTAATAATTTTATTTTACCTCTCATTAGTGTTTCGTTTTTTGTATTGATATCAACTTGGTTAATATTGGATTATTTGCCTAATTTTTTTCAAGAACATACAAACAGAATTAATGACTTAGCAAATACTATTCAAAAAATAGATGAGAAAGAAAATAAAAAAATAAATATTTTAAACCAAGAAATTGAGATATTGAAAAATGAAATAAAAAACTTTGATTTGAATAGAAATGAAGAAGCTAAGATTGAGATAAAAGACCTTCAAAAATCTCTTTTGTTAGTTAAAGAAGAACTCAAAAAAGTTTCAACTAAATTATTTGTTTTAGAAAAAGAATATAAACAAGTTGTTAATAAAAAAGATGAACCAAAAAATAAAATATCTCCAAATAATTTTATTAGAAATAATGTAAATATTTCAGGAAATAATAAAAATTTTAAAAATATTGAAAATGAGTTAATAATGGAAGCAAAAAATATTATAGAAAAACTCCTAGCTAAAAAAGATCTAGAATCTTTTTCAAATGAAGAATTAAACTTAATTGAACAAAGTTACTTTGAAAAAATTAAGAATTACCTAGCAGGTTTTTTTATGCTTAGACAATATTCTAACGACCAATCTCCTCGAGGGTTAATTACTAAAGCAGAATTAGAATTAAAAAGCGGGAATTTATATAATTTTTTATCTTTGATTAAGCAGTTACCAGATAATTGGAAGGTACCTATAAAAGACTTTATTTTTAAACTTGAGAAATTTTTATTATCAATTGATAAAAAGAGTGGGTAAGTGATTTTCAAGATTATAAAATTAATTTTATTTATTTTACTAATCTGGTACTTGTCAGAATTTTTTGCTAATTCAGAGGGTGAAACTTCTATAAATTGGATGGGATGGGGTATTCAAATACCTACAGACCGATTTGTTTTAATATTAATATTATTTTCTGTTGTAATAATTTTTATTGATAGAATTTGGCTTGCATTTTTAAATTTTCCAATGGCAGCTTTTAGAAGATTTGAAGTTAATAACAATAAAAAAGTAGAACAAAAACTAGTTAAAGCATTTTTACTGGCCAGTCATGGAGAATTTGAGTCTGCTGCAAAAGAAGCTTCTCTTGTAGCTAAAAACACTAAAGATAAAAATTTAGGTAAATTGTTAAGCACGCATTTAGATGTTTTTAAAAACTTAAATGAAAATTCTACAAATAAAAAAGAAATATCAAAGAATTACTTTAAGCAACTTACTGCTGAGTCTTCAACAGCATTTGTTGGTCATTTAGCTCTAATGAGACAAGCAATATTAGATAAAAAAGATATAAATGAAATTCTAGAAGAGGCAGAAAAAGCGATTAAATTTGAGCCAAAATCAAAACAAATTTTAGAAGTTTTACTTTTTTCTTATGCAAAAATAGGAGATGTTACAAAATCTCTTATTTATCTAAATAAATTAAAAAATATGAAATTTATAAATCATAAAATCTACCAAAATATTGCCTCTGACTTAAATTACGTGTGTGCATTAGATTATTTAGAAAAAGGAAATATAAATTCAGCAAAAAATCATTTAAAAGAGGCGTTTAAACAAAAACCTAATCATGTCTTAGTATCAATAAAATTATCAAATCTGCTCAAAGGGATTGGTTCCAAAACCAAATCAATTAATCAACTAGAAAAAACTTTTTTACTTACATCTAATCATGATGTTTTAAATGAGTTGTCAAAAAAGTGGGATTTAAAAACATCTGGTTCGCGTGTAGCTAAAGCGATCAATTTATTAAGTAAAAAATCATCTCAGGACATAAAAGATGATCTTAAAATTGCTATAGCTTGTTTTGCAGTTGCAGAAAAAATTTGGGGTGAAGCAGAAAAACTACTAACTGAGGTACCTAAAAGTAAGCTTACAAACAAGGCTTTTCAGGCCTTTGCAGATATAGCTAGTTCACAAAACAATCCTGAAATAGTTAAGGATAATTTGGAAAAAGCTGCAAACGCTACTGAAGGTTTTAATTATTTTTGTTCCTCTTGTGGGAATAAAAATAATAGGTGGGAACTTCATTGTCCAAAATGTGATAATTTAAGTACTATCAATTGGATGAAAATGAATGATATTGAAATGCAAGATAGTATTTCTTTGTCAAACTTAGTTCCGAAAATAGACAAAAATTTAATTAGCTATTAAAATGAAATATTTGATTGCTTTAAAGGCTAAATAAAAAGAAAAAATTATCAATATTATTCCTAAAATAAAAATAATTAATTTCTGTTTTGACTTTATATAATTTTCAACAATTTTAATACTTATCGAATAGCAAACTAAGATATACCAAGTAGAGTCTATTATCCCTGCTAGGAGTGCCATTCCAAACTTTGTGTAAATACTATAATCTTGACTAATAAATTGACTAAAAATAGATGTAAAAAAAATTAATATTTTTGGATTTATTAGAGAAGTTGTTAATCCAAGGAATATACTCTCTATGGTTGTTTCTGGTATTTTTCTTTTATTATTAATAACTTTTTTGGGGATTTTTAAAAAAAGTATTTTGTAACCTAAATAAATAAGGAAAATAGCACCCAATATCTGAATAATTGGTATGGCGCTGGGTAATAAGTTAATTACAAAACTTAAACTAAAAATAGAAATTGATGCATAGATAAATATCCCAAATCCATGAGCTAATGAGGCGAAAAATCCTGAAACAAAATTTTTTGAATTAGTTAAATATATAATCACAATTAAACTTGGGCCAGGTGTCATAGCACCTATCAGACAAACAAAAAAAATTGTTAACCATTCAAAAAAACTCATAAAATATCTTTGCCTTACGCCAAATCTTTAAATGCATTTTGTCTTAGAGCTTCGTATATTGTTATAGCTACTGAATTACTTAGATTAAGACTTCTACTTTTTGCAACCATAGGAATTCTTAATTTATTAGTGTCTTTTATCTGCTTTATAACATCATCAGGCAATCCACTAGTTTCGCTACCAAATAATAAACAATCATTTTGTTTGAAACTAACTTTACTAAAATTTTTCTTTGCAAATTTTGTAAAAGCATAAATTTCATTGAACTTTATAGATTTCAAGCATAATTCTAGACTGTCATAAATAAAAAAATTAGCATTCTTTTTGTAATCCAGACCTGCTCTTTTAAGCGTATTGTCATTAAGATTAAAACCTAACGGTTTTATTAAGTGTAATGTTGTTCCAGTATTGGCGGCTAATCTCATAATATTTCCTGTATTAGGAGGAATTTCGGGGTTAAATAAAATTATGTGGAACATACACTTTTTCTTTATTATTTATTCATCAACTAACCTTAAAGCGTTTGGGCTAATCTAATGATTCTTTGAGTATATATTTAAGAATTCTAACAACCTGATGTTGGTCTTTTGCTACAGCAGCTGCAGCAGCATCAACTTCTTTGAGTGCATGTTGGTGTTCATCATTATGAATTACTATAATCGATTTATTAAGAGCAGCCGCGTATCCTGCATCAAATGCAGCATTCCATTGCTTATATTTCTCTCCAAATTTAACAACAACAATGTCACAATCTTTTATTGATTTTCTTGTTTTTATAGAATTTATGTTTGCACCTTTGTTATCTTTCCAGAAGTTTTTTTCTTCGTTACCTAGAATTTGAACTCCACAATTATCCGACGCTTCGTGATTTGTAATCGGGGAGGAAAAGGAAATTTTTAAATTTTCTTTATTACATAAGTTTATTATTTCTTGGCGCCAATCACTATGTATTTCACCTGAAAGGTATATGCTTAACATTTCTAACTCCTTTAAATTTTATTTTGAGGTAATAGTTTGGGTGCCTTTGTCATTGTAATGGCTAAAGATATACTTGCAACAATAGCAATCACAAACATGCCAAATAAAATTACATCATAATTAATATGTAAGTCTAAAAGTTTGCCGACAACGGCAGGGCCAATCGCCGTTCCAAAAACCATTGTAGATGTCGATAAAGATCTAACAGATCCTAAATTTTTAGTTCCATAATACGTTGGCCAAAAGGTTCCACCAATCGTCATTGCTAAACCTTGTGTCATTCCTAAACATGCTAGCCCATAAATAGCGTTTATGTAGGTATTACTATAAGAAAAGATTAGTAAACCTAACGCCATAGGAATAAGGTAGAATGGTAAAATTTTCTCAACACCAAATCTGTCAAGTATCCAACCTGAACTCAAAGTAGTTAAGATCGACATTCCAGTATAGAAGGGGAATAAAGCGGTAAAAGAAATTAGGGACCAGTTTTTTACTTCAGTAAGATGAACCATGTTAAAAAAGAATGCGGTTGAAAAGATTGGAGGGATTAAAAATGGTACTATTACCGCCCAGAAAACCCAATTTTTAAGAACTTCTTTTCTTGTCCAATGCTTGTGACTCATTCCTAGTTGATTAGTCATATTCTCCTGTTTGCTATTCGGTGTTCTTTCGTTAGATAGAAGATATAATATGACTGGAAGTATTAACAACAATATTATCATTCCAATTATCCAGCTGTTTCTCCAACCTATAATCGCAAATAAACTTACAAATATAACTGGGAAAATTGCTTCACCAAGTGAAAATCCCATAATTGAAATTGATAATGCCTTTCCTTTATTTTTGCCGTACCATTTACCTATAGCAACAGCAGGTATATGAATAAGCATTCCCTGTCCAAAAAACCTCAATCCAAAAATTATAAAAGGAAGAAGCCAAACTATATTAATAAATGTCATAGATAGGCAAAGCAAACTTAGCGAAATAATCACAATTTTTATGTTTAAAGTGATTTTATATTTATCGATATATCCACCAAAAATTAGCATTGCGATTGCTGAGGCTAAGGTTCCACCTGAATAAATAAATCCCCAATCCCCATGAGATAAATCAAACGTTAGTCTTATTTCTCCTGCAAATAATGAAATAAAAAATGTTTGTCCAAAACATGAACAAAAATATAGAAAGGCAGTTGCTATTAACCATCTAGCATTTTGTTTTAAAAAATTCATAGGGGTCCATTTAATTCATTAATTGTGATTATATGATCCTTAAATAAAATTAAGGCAATAGTTTAAATTTTTAATTCACCTATCTCTTCATTTTCAAAGCTGAGAAATGTATCTGTTGGGTTGCCTATTCTTCCATACCCGTTCCATACTTTAAAACCAAATAATTCTTTTTGATAATCATTGAGTTGTGAAAAAATTTCTTTTTTTATTCCTAATGTGAAATTCTCTTGAGGTCTAAATTGTGGGCCACAAAAAGTTATTAATATAGCTAATCTTTCTTCTTTAGAGATATTTGCACCAGTTCCATGCCACACTCTACCGTCCGTTATTATTGCGCAGCCTGGAGGTCCTTCTGCAGATATAGTTTCAATATTTTTATCAAAATTTTTATCAGGATGGCGACCAAATAAGTGAGAACCTGGAACTATCAAAGTACCACCGTTTTCTCTAGTCATACCATTTAACATAATTAATACATTTGAAACCGCAGGCCTTGATATAAGTTCATTATTATTAGAAATATCCTTATTAACTTTTATATTAAATTTTTTTCTGTCTATAGAGCCTGAAGGTAAAAAATCTTCGTTTCTTCTTACAGGGTCAGGCAACCACCATTGGTCAGTATGAAGATCCATGGCAATGCCTCCTGGCTTAGCTATATTTGCTCCAAAGCTAGAGATTAGATATTCATTACCAACTACTTGTTTAATACAATCGACATAATTGTGTAGTTCTAAAATTTCTAAAAATACTTTTCCTTTATTAGGTAACATCCATACTCTTTGGTTGATGCCTGTATTGTTTTTGTTTTTATCAAATTCCCCCCATTTTTTAGTTTTACTGCCATCTTCATATGCGATATTTAATTTCTTTTCAGCTGCTGCCTGCTCTACTAATCTTTCCAAAACCTTTTTATTAAGATCAGCAGGAATAGCGTTTTCTAAAAGGCAGTATCCCCATTTTTTAAGATCATTTTTGGCAACCTCAATTGATTTTGTGGGTTCAGGATAATTCTTATTCAATTTATAATTCTCCCTAAAAACTAATTAACCAAAACTTCTATATTAAATTAAATTTAAATTTACTAATGCATTTTTAACCAACTTTTTTTGATCATCAGTAGCTGGTGCTGTTGGTCTTCTTGCAAATCCACTTTCAAGACCTTGAAGTTTTTGAGCATATTTACATAAAGAAGGCATATTATCTAAACCAATTGCATCCCATAATGGCATTAATCTTTCATGAAGATCTTTAGCTACGTTCCAATCCTCTGCAATTACAGCGTCCCATAATTTGACTGATGGTCCAGGGGCTGCAGTCAAGATTGCAGCTATAGATCCAGGAGCACCAAGTTGGTATGAAGAGTATAGGAGTGCGTCTACCGCACTAAAAATCATATTCTCAGGTTTTGCTCTTCTAATTAGATCAGCAAAAAGTTTCATATCTCCCGCACTTTGTTTGACCCCTAACACACCAGGAACTTCATCCATTATTCTTAAAAGTAAATCAGGAGACAAATAACACCACGGGACAACGTTATAAATAAGAATAGGAATTTGGCATTCCTTATGTATTTCTTTGAAATGTCTAACCATAGCGTCATCATCTGGTCTAAATAGATAACTAGGTGGAGTTATTTGAAGCGCAGAGACATTCAAAGATTTCACAGATTGACCTCTAGCTATAACTTCAGAAGTTGAATTGGCAATTATTCCAGCGACTAAAGGCACTCTATTGTTTAATGCCTCTGATGTTTTTCTCATAAGAGATACATATTCGTCTCTATTTAGAACATGACCTTCACCTGTACTACCTCCAGCAGCTAACCCATGGACTCCGTTTTCTATCAACCAGTCGACTTGAGGCTTTATCAAGTTTAAGTTAATCTCTCCATTTTCAGCAAATGGAGTTGTGAAAGGCGCTATAATACCTTGTAGCTTGGTCATGTTTCTCTTCCCCCTAGAGTTTTTATTGTTTCTTAAATTAGTATAATTTAATAAATTATAAAAATTAAGATAAAAAAACAAAGGAAATAAATTTAGAAGACTATCATGATAATAGATAAAGAAACAAAAATTTTCCTAGAGCAACGTGTTAAAAACAACTCCAAACTTCATCATTTATTAGAGCCAAAAGAACTTAGAGAAGAACGTTTAAGACAGTTAAAAGATGATAATTTGACGCCTCCAAAAATATCTACTTTTAAGAATATAAAAATAAGGAGTAGGTTTAACAAGAACATCAATGTGAGGTTCTATTTTCCTAATAATTACAATGATAATATTAAAACACCAATTATCATTTTTTTTCATGGTGGTGGGTTTGTAATGGGAAATTTAGAGACACATGATTTTACATGTAGATCTATTTGTAATGAATCAGAAATGATAGTCGTCGCAGTCGATTACAGTCTCTCTCCAGAGTATAAATTTCCTTATGCCTTGTCTGAATCAAAGGACGTACTCCAATCTTTAACGGATTTTGAAAATGAATTTAATATAGACCTTAATAATTTGTTTGTTTGTGGAGACAGTGCAGGAGGTAATTTAGCTACTGTATTAGCAATTAATTCTTCTAAAAAAAATATTATACCTATCCAAGGGCAGATACTAATATACCCTTGTGTTGATTTAACCTTAACTATGAAGTCAATGGATATAAATTTGGATGGAATGACTTTGACGTATGACACCATGAATTATTTTATTGGTCATTATTTAAAAAGTAAAAAAGTGTCAGTGAATTGGGAAGCTTCACCTTTGTTTAGTAGCAATTTAAAGAACATGCCAGAAACGTTCATATTTGCGGCAGGGTTGGATCCACTACTAGATGAGGGAATAGCATATAAAAAGAGGCTAGAATATTTTGGTAATAAAGTGACCTATAAATTATACCCAGGGCAAATTCATGGTTTTTTATCAAATTCAAAACACTTTCCAAAATCAATTAAATGTATAAAAGAAATAGGTCGTGCTGCAAAAGTAATGTTAAGTAGTAGAAGAGCTTAAATGAAAAACATACTTATATTTGGTGGAAGTGGTTTTCTTGGCAGTTGGATTACAAAATCACTTTTAAAAAAAAACCTTAAGATAACTATATTTGATCTTAGAATTAAAACAGAATTACTCAAAAATTTGATAGGTGATGAATTTAATAATATAGACTTTATTGAGGGTGATATTACTGATTTTGAAGGAGTTTTAAAAGCAACTAAAGATATGGATTATATTTTAAATTTAGCAGGTTTAATGACACCAGATTGTAGTTCTAACCCATCTTTGGGAGCTGAAGTGAATGTTAAAGGTTCAATTAATGTTTTTGAGGCAATAAAAAGAAATAATATTAAATTTCTTATTTATACTAGTAGTGGTGGAGTTTATGGTAACGAAGATAAATACAATCCATTCCCTGAAACACATTATGGTGCTTTTAAGTTAGCGGTTGAAGGAATTGCTAGAGCTTATTTTAATGAATCTCTAATTTCCAGTGTTGGGTTAAGGCCATTTGTGATATATGGGCCTGGAAGAGAAATCGGTGGAACTGCAGGTGTCACCTTGGCTTGTAAAGCTGCTAAACAAAACCTTAAATACACTGTAGGTTTTTCAGGAAAGGCTGGGTTTGTATATGTTGAAGATGTTACAAATTTAGTTGAAAGATTAATTGATAAATCTCCTGTTGGAGCATTGACTATTAATGTTAATGGAATAACAGCAAGCGTTGAAGATTTTCTTACAATTATTAAAAAAAATATTCCAGATGCAAAAGTAACATTAAATGGTAAACCAATAAGTGTCGTCGAGGAAATCCTTGGAGGAGAGCCTTCTAAAATTTTTAAGGATTTTAAATACACCTCACTTGATCATGGAATAAATAAAACAATTAATTTTTATTAAAATACTGAAAGCTAAAAATAATATGCCCACAAAATTTTCTTCAAATACTAAGGGCATACTTTTTATTGTGTCAGCAATATTTTGTCTTTCGTTAATGGATGGTTTTACTAGGTATTTAACTGATTATTATAATGTTATTACTATTAATATGTTTCGATATTTCTTTTTATTTTTATTCGTAATCACAATAAATAGTATAGGAAATAAAAGTGTAATTATTGTATCAAAGAGTAAGTATAAAATTATACAAATTATTCGTGGGACTGTTTTAGCGGTTGAAATGTGTTTTGCTCATTATCTTTTTTTAAAAATAGGACTTATTGAAACTCACGCTATTTTTGCAAGTTGTCCACTCATTGTAGCCGCATTATCTGTATTTTTTTTGGGGGAAAAAGTTGGGTGGAGAAGATGGTGTGCAATTTTAGTAGGTTTTGTTGGTATCTTGATTATGCTCAGGCCTGGTTCTAAAGTTTTTGATCCATTGTCTTTAATTGCACTTGCGTGTGCTTTTGCCTTTGCGATTTATCAAATTTTGACCAGATATGTATCAAGTGAAGACAGTCCAGACACTAGCCTTTTCTATACTGGGATCACTGGTTTTGTTATACTTGGTTTAATAGGGCCATTTTTTTATAATTCAATAGAAACCTTGCATTGGCTATGGTTGCTAATTGTTTGTATGCTTGGTGCTGGTGGACACTTTCTTATGATTAATGCTTTTAAGCATAGTGAGGCTTCTTTATTGCAACCATTTACATACCTTCAATTAGTTTTTGTCTCTATAATTGGTGTTTTAATTTTTAAAGAAAAGTTAGAAACTGAGATTTTAATTGGGGCTTTCATAGTTATAGTAGCGGGATTGTTTACTTTCTGGAGAGAGTATTCAAAAAATCAACAGATTTAAGGAGAGATAAATTGTTCAAATTTAAATATAAAAATATTTTATTAACAGGAGCTGCAGGCGCACTTGGAGACCAATTAAGAGAGACACTTTCTCAAAAATGTGACTTATTAAGAATTTCAGATAAAACTAATTTAGATAAAGAATTTGATAATGAAGAAATACAACAAGCAGACTTATCTTCAGCAGAAGCTATTTTAAAACTTACAAAAGATATTGACTGTGTAGTGCATATGGGAGGACAAAGCATAGAGGGTTCATGGGACAATGTCCTGAACTCTAATATAATTGGGATGTATAATTTATATGAGGGTTGCAGAAAAAATAATGTGAAGAGAGTAATATGGGCTAGCTCAGTTCATACTGTTGGTTTTTATCCAAGAGCAGAGGTTATAGATAATAGAGTAATGCCAAGGCCAGACAGTAACTATGGATTATCAAAAGTTTTTGGAGAATCATTAGCGCAATATTATTGGGATAAATACAAATTAGAGACAGTTTCAATTAGAATTTATTCGTGTGTTGCCGAACCTAAGGATCATAGAATGTTATCTACATGGTTAAGTTATAATGATTTAAGAAGCCTTGTGATATCATGCATGAATACTTCAAATGTCCAGCATTCAATAATCTTTGGAGTGTCAAATAACGATTCTATATTAGTCGATAACAAATATGCCAATCATATTGCCTACAGACCAAAAGATAATGGTGAAGAGTTTAGAAAAAAAATAGAAGATAATGACGGTTTTATTGATTCGAAAGATCCTCTTGTAACTACCCATGGTGGTTATTTTGTATCAGCAGGTCATTTTGACGATGAATAAAATTACTCTTGCTAATTTTTGATAAATTTCTCTCAAATAATATAAATTTCGTATATTAAAATGCTCCAAGTTTATATTTTTTTAACTGAGCCTTTAAATCTAAGCACTGACTAGAAATTAATCATAATTAAAAAAGTATAGAAATTTGTTAACATATTAAGCATATTTACAAAATAATTTTTCACGACGAAAAAATATTTGAAAATATATTAATTTTTTCTTGCCTTTATTTTAATTATTGAGAAGATACGATACGGTCGGAAACATTAATGTTTCTTAAGTTGGGTTATTTTTGGGGAAATAATAAACTTACTTGATGATAGCCTTTATTTTAAATACTAGGGAGGAATTCTATGAAATTCAAATCTAGCCTATTCGTAGGCGCTGTAGCATTAGCTGCGACTAGTTTAGTAGCTATCTCAGCACAAGCTGGTGATAAGTTACGTTGGAAGATGCAAAGTACTTGGGGAAGCCAGGTTGCCATAAACGGTGAAGCTGCTGTTTATTTTTCTAACAAAGTTAAAGAAATCTCAGGTGGTGACGTTCGTTTAAGGTTCCACGAGCCAAATGCACTTGTACCTTCATTAGAAGTTTGGGATGCTGTTAAGAACGGTTCAGTAGATGCAGGTTACACAACACCTGGTTATCATGCTGGAAAAATTCCTGCAGTTTCTTACTTCACAGCTGTTCCTTTTGGCCCAGGTGCAAGTGAGTACCATGGTTGGATGGAATATGGCGGAGGTCAGCAGTTAAAAGACAGAATTTATGGTGAATATGGCCTTAAAGCTCTTAACTGTTTAACACACGCTCCAGAGACTTCAGGTTGGTTTAGAAAGAAAATCAACAAAGTTGAAGAGTTAAAAGGAATGAAGATGCGTTTCTTTGGACTTGGTGCTATGGTTATGAGTAAAATTGGTGTGTCAACACAACTACTAGCAGGTGGTGATATTTATCCAGCACTAGAAAAAGGTGTTATTGATGCAACTGAGTTTTCTATGCCTACACACGACTTAAGTTATGGTTTTTATCAGTTAGCTAAGTTTAACTACTTTCCAGGCTGGCATCAGCAGACTTCAATTGGTGAGCTATTAATGAGCACTAAAGGTTGGGGTGGTTTAACAAAGACACAACAAGGCATTATCAACACAGCATGTCGTGACACAATGTGGTGGGCACTTGTTAGATCTGATGCTAAGCAGGTTCCTGCAATGCGTGAGCTTGAGAAGAAGGGCGTAACATTTGTAACATGGCCTGATTCAGAGATTTCTAAGTTCAAGAGAGCTTGGGAAGAAGTTGTGAAAGAGAAGTCAGCAACTGATCCTTTATTTAAAGAAATCACTGCCAGCTATGACGCTTTCAGAAAAGACTACAGCATTTGGTCACAAAGAGCTTACTTAAAGTCTAAAAACTACTAATATTTAAATATTGAGTACACCTATTGCAAAATAGGTGTACTTTTTTATGTCTAGATAAATTTATTGAAATATTACCTTTAATAAGTTAATTATTTATTTATTAGATAAATTCTGGAGGGGGATAATGGCATTAACTGAACAAAATATGCAGGGTTTAGTTTCTATCAGTGAAAAAATACGAGAAATCGTTAACAGAGCTGGAAGAGCTAGTACATGGCTATTGGTTCCCTTAGTTATAATAACAATGTGGGATGTGGTTGCTAGAAAATTAGTTTGGATACAAATTTTTATGGTTGCCAACTTTGGTTCTTTTTTTGAATCAACGTTAATGCAAGAAATGGAATGGCATCTACATACAGTAGTTTTTTGTATGGTCTTAGGATATGGATACACACATAATAGACATGTAAGAGTTGATTTCCTTCGAGAAAATTTTAATTTCCAGTCCAAAGCTAAAGTTGAATTTTATGGTAATATTTTGTTTATGTTACCTTTTACACTAATTTGCGTTTATTTTTCGTGGATCTACATGGTTGATTCATATCAAATTGGAGAGGTTTCTGCTTCTTTAGTTGGTTTAAGTAACAGATGGATTATTAAAACGTTTCTTCCGATAGGATACTTCTTTTTATTCCTTGGTGGAATGTCAGTCATGATACAGCTTATAGCTGTAATTTGGGGCGATAACAAAAAACGGCTTGATTTAATGGTTCTGGATTATGATGAAAAGAAATAAATTAATTTCATTAAGAATTGTGAGTTAAGTTATGTGGTTTTCTAAGATCCCAGGTTATATTTTTGATAAGCAAAAAACACCTTACTTAACAGAAGCGAAAGATCTTACTTTAGCTCAATCACAATATGAACTAGCTGCTTATGGAGTTTTTACTGGAAGTTTATACGGTATTATAGGTTTAGCAGCTATTTTAACATTTCTTGAAAATAATAACCCAATATATTTGGGATGGTTGGTTTTGTCAGTTGCGGTGATTTACTCAATTTTCTCTGTCATGAGAAAATATGAATTAATTGCTTCCTACATTATATCTTTAGCACCTGCATGTGTTATTGTTTTCTGTATTTTTGAGGGACTTAAAAATAGTTCATCTTTTCTAACTTTAACTATTTTTATTTGTCTTTTTCTTTTGTCTTTAAAATATGGATGGAGAGTATCAAGAATAGTAGCATGGCAAAGATTTAATGGTGATTTTGAAATAGATAATAATAATAAGAAAGCATAGGAGCGGTTATGGATTTTGTTGAAATTATAATTGAGTACCTACCAATATTTATGTTTCTGACTATGGGAGTGCTTTTATTTATAGGTTACCCCGTTGGCTTCATACTGGGTGGTGTAGCGATTACCTATGGATTTATAGGATATTTATTTGGTGTCTTTAAAATAGCAGAATTTTTTAACTTCGTGCCTCGGATGTGGGGGTTTTCTGCTGAAAACCTAATTTTAGTTGCCATACCAAGTTTTGTTTTTATGGGAACTATGATGGAAAGAAGTGGTATTGCTAATGATCTATTAAGGACCACTCAAATTTTACTCAGGAAAGTTCCTGGTGGATTAGCAATGTCAGTTACAGTGATGGGAACAGTTCTAGCCGCAATGACAGGTATTATCGGTGCTTCTGTGACTATGATGACCGCTTTGGCTTTACCTACAATGCTGAAAAATAAATATAGTCATGCACTTTCAACAGGTGTTATTGCTGCGTCGGGTACTTTGGGAATTCTTATCCCGCCAAGTATTATGTTGATTATCATGGCGGATATTATGCAGGTTTCAGTTGGTAACTTATTTATGGGTGCAGTTATTCCAGGATTAACACTAGCATTGATGTATTTAATATTTATTTTTGTGTGGTGTTCAATTGATAAAACAGTTGCTCCAGCTCTGAAAGAAGGAGACCTTGTTTATGAAAAAGGGAAATTACCTTCCATGGTTCTCAAAGCTTTTCTTCCACCAGTAGCATTAATCACACTTATAAAAGGTTCAATCCTATTAGGTTGGGCTACACCGAGTGAAGCTGGAGCAGTTGGTGCGTTTGGTGCAACTTTGTTGGCTATAATAGGTAACAAGTTTACTTTTCCAATGTTGAGAAGCGTTCTTCATTCATCAGGTCTTACTATTTCTATGGTATTTATGATCATCTTAAGTGCGACATGTTTTGCTTATGTATTTAGATCACTTGGAGGTGATTACATAGTCGAAGAATTAATTGAGAAAGCAGGTCTTGGGTCTTGGGGTCTTCTATTTTTACTAATGGGTATGACATTCTTGCTTGGTTTTTTCTTAGATTGGGTTGAGATTACGCTCATCATTCTTCCTATTTTTGCACCACTAGTTGTTTTATTAGACTTTGGTGATCATGTAACTCAAATGACTGGTCTCGATGGACGCAAAGAGACAATGGTTTGGTTTTTGGTATTAATGGCAATAAACCTTCAGACGTCATTTTTAACTCCACCATTTGGATTTGCTTTATTTTACTTAAAAGGTGTTGCCCCACCTGAGGTCGCTACACTAAGTATTTATAAAGGTGTAATACCATTTGTTATAATCCAATTAATTGGTCTTGGCTTAGTTATTAGTCAACCTGAAATGGGATTGTGGCTTCCGCGGCTAATTTAAATTAATTTTAAAAGCCGCATCAACTTGATGCGGTTTTTTTTTGAGGTTTAAAAAATGAATAATATTGGTATTTGTGGTGCCGGTCTAATCGGTGCAAGTTGGGCAATTGGTTTTGCAAATGCAGGATTTAAATGTCTTGTCTATGATACAAATCAGGAAAGTATTAAAAATTTTGAAAAAACATCTAATCAATTACTTTTAGATTTAAAGATACTGGAACCCGAAATTGATGTAAACCAAATCAAATCAAATATTATTCTCAATTGTACAATTAATGAAATATGTAAAGATGCTTTATTAATCCAAGAAAGCATAATTGAGGATTTAGATGCAAAACAGCAAATATTTAGAGAATTAGATAGGTTATCTCTAAAAAATACAATTTTAGCATCATCGTCATCTTATCTTCTCATTTCTAAGATATCAGAATATGTCGAACATAAACATAGATGTATAAATGCCCATCCAGCCCTGCCACCTCACGTTGTTCCTTTTGTTGAAGTTGTTGGTAGTAATTATACTTCTAATGAAATAGTTCGAAAAGCAATTAACTTATACAAAAAAGCTAACTACGCAGCAATAGTAGTTAATAAAGAGACTGAGGGTTTTGTTTTAAATAGGTTACAAGGAGCATTACTAAACGAAGCTGTTCGTTTACATGAGGGAGGTTATGCTTCGATGGAAGATATAGATATAGCCTTAAAACATGCACTAGGAATAAGGTGGGCATTTATGGGCCCCTTCGAAATAATGGATTTGAATGCCCCAGAAGGCATTAAAGACTCTTTTTCTAGGTATAAGAGTGGTATACAAAATTTAGCAAGAGAACAAAATAGTGTACCTGAATACTCTGAAGAATATTTGAGTAAATTAGAAAATGAGCAAAGAAAGAGATTATCTTATTTTGAAAGATCAAATAGAATAGAAAAAAGAAATAAGATGATTGCGTCAATTAGAAAGTTAAAACTTGAACTAGGAGAGGACATTCACGATGGCTAAAAATAAAAAAGTAATTATAAGTTGTGCAGTGACTGGAGCAATACATACGCCTTCAATGTCAGAGTATTTGCCAGTAACAGCTGAAGAAGTGATTGAGCATTCTTTGGCAGCACATGAAGCGGGAGCAGCTGTTCTTCATCTTCACGCAAGAGATGAGGTTGACGGACATCCAACCCAAGATCCTGAGGAGTTTCAAAAGTTTCTTCCAACTATACAAAGTTCGTGTGACGCTGTTATAAACATAACAACTGGTGGAGGCCCACAGATGACTGTGGAGGAAAGAATGAAACCGGCTATGCACTTTAAACCAGAGCTTGCTTCATTAAATATGGGATCTATGAATTTTGGTCTTTTCCCAATGTTGAAAAAACATAATCAATTAAAATTTCCCTGGGAAAAGGAAATGTTAGAAAGAAGTAAACACTCTCTTTTCAAAAATACGTTTGAAGATATTGAAAATATTATGACACTTGGTTACGAAAATGGAACCAGGTTCGAGTTTGAATGTTATGATGTTGGACATTTGTATAATCTTCATTATTTCCATAGAGAAGGGATGCTGAAAGGGCCTTACTTTATTCAATTTGTAATGGGTATTATGGGAGGAATAGGAGCGGACGCGGATAATTTGCTTCATTTGAAAAAAACAGCAGATAAATTGTTCGGCGATGTAGGATATGAGTGGTCGGTTGTAGGTGCTGGAGCAACGCAAATGAAAATGAATGCAACAGGTGCTTCACTAGGCTCGCACGTCCGAGTTGGTCTTGAAGATTCTCTATGGGATGGTCCTGGTAATCTTGCCAAAACAAATGCTGACCAAGTAAAGAGAGTTAGAGATATCTTAGAAGGTCTTTCCTTGGAAGTGGCTACTTCAGACGAAGCTAGAGAAATGTTAGCACTTAAAGGAAAAGATAAAACTAACATTAAATAGAAAGTAGAAAAAGATGAATTATGAGAGACTTCTTGAGGGGAAGAAAGCTCTAATAACTGCTGGTGCTGACGGAATAGGGTATGCCATAGCCAAAAAGTTTGAGAAGGCTGGTGCGAAAGTTTTTGTATGCGATATCAATCAAGATGCAGTTAATAAAGTAAACGATATTGACGATAATATTAAAGCAATGCTATGTGACCTTAGGCAAACGCAATTAATTGCATCAATGGTTGAGGCAGGTTTTGATTATTTAAAAGAAGTTGACATAATTGTTAACAATGCAGGAATAGCTGGTGAGACTGCTGGAGTTGGTGATCAAACTTTAGGTGGATGGCAAGAGTGTCTTCAGGTTAATATGACCAGTCACTTTGAAACCATGAGATTAGTTGTTCCTCGTATGAATGATGAAGGGTCTATCCTTTCAGTTTCATCAGTCGCAGGAAGAGTTGGTTTTGCATATAGACTTCCATATGCTGCAACGAAATGGGCTGTAATAGGCATGGTTAAAAGCTTAGCTATTGAATTAGGCCCTAGGGGCATTAGGGCTAATGCTCTTTTGCCTGGGATTGTAGAGGGTGAAAGACAAAATCGAGTAATTGAAGCTAAAGCCAAAGTCAAAAATATTTCTTTTGATGAGATGAAAGATGAAATTTTATCAGGTGCGTCGCTTAACAGGTTTGTTACTCATGATGATTTAGCTGAACAGGCTCATTTTTTGTGCAGTCCCTTAGGGAAGAATATATCTGGTCAGGCTGTAAGTGTCTGTGGAAATATTGAAAAGACTGGTTAAATTATTCCAAGATTTCATCTAAAATTGGATAAATATAAGATTTAAATAATTCTGGGTTTTCAGACATAGGGAAATGTCCTATGCCAGGAATTATGACCGCTTTAGCTCCTTTTACTCTGCTTGCTGTTGCTAAAGTTCTTTCAGGAGTACAAGAACAATCGTATTCACCAGATAATAAATATACAGGACATTTTGAGGTGTCTATCAAACATGAGCGATCATCAAAATCGCCGTCATGCCAATAAAAGTAAAGATCTCCTTTAAAAATCCCAGGACCCCCTTGCATATAATGCCATAATGTCTCATGTCTAAATTTGTCAGGACTTTGAGGAGCTATTTGAGATGAAACAAATGCAGATTGAATTAATCCACCATGAATATCAGGTCTATATAACCAGTCCAAATCGTAGTAGGGTTTTAGTTTATCTGAACCTTCAAGGGCAATGACAGCTTTAAAATAATTACTTTGTTCTAAGGCAAGATGTAAAACAACTCTGCCCCCCATGGAACAGCCCATAATAACAGGTTCATTTAATTTATAATTATCACAAAAAGACATTATAATATTTTTATATAGACTTGTAGTTAATTTATAATCATTTAATTCGTAACCTTCTGGAGGATTGGATTTTCCGTGCCAAGGAAGATCAAAAGCAATAACTCTAAAATTTTTAGTTATTTTTTGATCATTTAAAATATGGCGAAACTGACGCCCGTCTGATCCTGCTGTATGAAGACATAGTAAAGGAATACCTTTACCTGCTTCTTCAACATAAATTCTGTAATTTGTGTCATCTACATTTATATTTAAGTATCTGCCAATTATATCTTCAAATTCTATATTAATACTTTTCATAGTTAACCTACTTAATAGACTGTCTATTTGATGCAATAAGATCTTTAAAATACTGAAGGTTTTGCATAAATGGAGTCAAATTGCCGTCTACAATAATTAATTTTTTAGCAAGCATAGCAAAAATATCGTGATAATCTCTTGGAGGAATATTAAGCCAATGCTTTTCCCAAGCAATTTTTTCCCCATGAATTTTAAAAGTTCCACTTCTAGTTAAAATTGTTCTTTTAGTTGTGGAGATAACTTTACCTTCAATAATTTCAAATAAATAATCATTCTGTCCAATACCAAAGGTAAAAGTTAAATTTACCCAACGACCTTTTTCAATTAATCGTTTATTAGAATTAATTTTAACTATCCATGTTTCAATCGATTGCATAACAACACTTTTTTAAATTTATTAAATTATAATTTTTTATAAATATTTTACAAAAAATTTCTTTATAATAATATTAAAAGAAATGGGGAGTGAATATGTTTAATATTAATAGTTTTTTACACTCAGATGCTTTAGGACCAGCGATTGAATGGAAGGGTTATCCAAAGTTTAACTTTATTGGTGGGCATAATGATAATGAAAGCATACCAATTACATCCTTAAAAGAATCTATAGATAAAATAATTTTAAAAGAGGGAAAAACATTAGCCAAATATGGATTGGAAAGTGGTCCCCAAGGATATCTGCCACTCAGGCAATTCATTTCAAAACAATTAAAAAAAAGTGCGAGCATTAACTGTTCTGAAAAAGAGTTGTTAGTAGTTTCTGGATCGTTGCAGGCATTAGACCTAGTAAATCAAACATTTTTAAAAAAAGGCGACACAGTTATAATCGAAGAAGAAAATTATGGTGGCACTATTTCAAGGCTTAGAAGGATAGGCGTTAATATGATAGGTATTCCATTGGAAAAAGATGGAATGAATATTAAGGTTTTAGAACAAACCCTAGAAAGTCTTAAGAAAAAGAAAATCAGACCAAGATTTATTTACACTATTCCAACAATCCAGAATCCAACAGGCACTATTATGTCTGTGAATAAAAGAAAAGCTCTAATACAACTGTCTAAAAAATTTGAAATACCAATTTTTGAAGATGATTGTTATGCGGATCTTATTTTTGATAAAGAAAGGCCTCCAGCAATAAAATCCTATGATAATGACGGTTATGTAATATATTGTGGTTCTTTTTCAAAATCTATTGCACCGGCGTTAAGGGTGGGATACTTAACAGCTGACTGGAGTATTTTATCAAGAATACTCCCTTATAAAACTGACGCTGGTAGTGGATCATTGGAGCAAATGGCACTTGCAGAGTTTTGTAAAATTAATTTTAATTCCCATGTAAAAATACTTAGAAATGAACTTAAAAAAAAGTCAGACGCCATATGCAATGCGTTAGATAAATACTTCGGTTCTACAGCAGATTATAATAAACCTGTTGGTGGAATTTTTGTCTGGATTAATTTACCTAATAATATAGATACATCGCGTTTATACGAGCTTGCATTAAAAGACGGTGTCGCGATTAATCCTGGAAATGAATGGTCGATTAACTCTAGTGGAGATCATAAAATTCGACTTTGTTTTGGTAATCCGTCAATAGAAGAAATTGATGAGGGGATAAAAATTCTAGCCGAAATATGTCAGAAGGAGTTTGGTATACCTCTTCAAATAGCTAATTCATAAATTCTAATTAATAAATGCTAATTCTAAAACAGCTCTAGAAAAATTTTTAGGATCCTCTTGAGGTACATTATGTCCTATGTTTGGTAGAATTTGATGTCTAATGTGAGCTGAGAATTTTTGTTTAATTTTAGAAATATTAGACAATTCTGAAACGCCATCAGTTTCACCGTCAATAGTTATACTTGGAACTGAAATTTTTGGTTGTTTAGATAAGTCTTTTTCAATTAAATCAAATTTTGGATCTCCAGCAACTATACCAAATCTATGTTTGTAGCTATGCACAACTACATCTACAAAATCAGAATTATCAAATGAGCTTTTGCTTAAACCATATATTTCATCATTAAAATTCCAAGAAGGTGACCATGTTTGCCAGAGATATTTTATAAAATCATGACGCATGTTTATTAAGCCCAAACGACCTCTTTCACTATGAAAAAGGTACTGATACCATAATTTTTGCTCAGTATTTGGATTTGATGGTTTTGAAGAATTTTTTATATCTTGAATATTATAGCCATTACAGGAGATTAATCCTAGACATCTTTCTGGGTAAAGAGCAGCAACTACACACGCTGCCCTACCTCCCCAATCGTAGCCAGCTAAGATAGCTTTATCTATTTTAATTGAATTCATTAAATTTAATAAATCGTATCCCAGTGCAGCTTGTTGACCAGATCTTAAAGTTTTTTTTGCTAAGAATGAAGTTTTTCCATAACCCCTTAGATAAGGCACAATTACTCTACATCTAGCATTTGATAAAACAGGGGCTACTTCAAGGTATGAATGAATATCATAAGGAAAACCATGTAGTAGGATAACGGGAACACCATCTATTGGACCTGTTTCAAAATAGCTTACATTTAGATCTCCAGCTTTTATTTGTTTTAAATCTGCAATCATTTTTATTACTTTCTAATTAAATTATGAGTTTAAAGGTAAGTTGTTTTTAGTTTTAACTCTACCTAGAGCGAAGTTTGTTTCGATAGAAGCAATCCCTTTTACTTTGGTCAATTCTTCTCTCATAAAAATTTCATAATTTTTTAAGTCTGATGCTACTACTCTGAGTAAATAATCTCTATTTCCTGTTACCAACCAACAATCCATAACAGCGTCCAAAGATGTGATTTCTTTTTCGAATGACTTTAGGATTTGATCAGTTTGATTTTCTAGCCTTACAGAAACAAATGCTGTTACTGGATACCCATAAGATACTTCGTCTATAATTGCAGTATAGCCAGCAATTAAACCTTTTTGTTCTAAACTTTTTACTCTTCTTAAACAAGGTGATGGAGATAGTCCTACCTTTTCAGCCAAATCAAAATTTGTTAATCGACCGTCCTTTTGAAGAAAAAATATTATTTTTTGGTCTATTCTATCAATATTGCTCAAAAGACCCTCTTTAAAGTAAAATATTTTATAAAAAATTAATTATGAGCATATTATGCTAAAATTGAAAGTAAAATTGTTACCTTTAGTCATTTATTTCATTAATTAAGTGCTAGACTTTCTTTGATGTTAAATAAAAACAAATTATTAAAAATTATTGAGAAGAAGGTTTTATGGCTTTCTTGTTGGATGATTCATAATGCTAACCATCTTAGGAATAATGAAGATGGTTTAAAAGTAGGAGGTCATCAGGCTAGTTCTGCCTCAATTGTTTCAATAATGACAGCATTATATTTTAACATTTTAAGACCAGAAGATAGAGTGGCTGTAAAACCACACGCTAGTCCAGTATTTCATGCGATTCAGTATTTGTCTGGGTTGCAAACTAGAGAAAACATTGAAAATTTTAGAGGCTTTGGAGGTGCTCAGTCATATCCTTCTAGAACAAAAGATATTGATGATGTTGACATTTCAACAGGTTCGGTTGGGCTTGGTGTAGCGATGACTAGTTTTGTTTCACTTGTACAGGATTATGTTTTAAGAAAACAGTTTGGTAAAAAAATACCTCAAGGAAGGATGATTGCTTTAGTTGGAGATGCGGAGCTTGACGAGGGTAATGTTTATGAATGTCTTCAAGAAGGATGGAAACATGACTTAAGAAATGTTTGGTGGATAATAGATTATAATAGACAATCATTAGATGGAGTTGTTCATGAAGGATTATCTGAGCGTTTAAGTTCTGTTTTTGAAGCTTTTGGCTGGAACCTCATTATTTTAAAATATGGTAAATTGCAAAAAGAAGCATTTGATGAGCCAGGAGGTCATTTATTAAAAAAATGGATTGATGATTGTCCAAATCAGCTCTATTCAGCCTTAATTTATGAAGGTGGTTCTACTTTTAAGCAAAGAATATTGGACGATATTGGTGATCAAGATATTGTTTCCGAATTAATAAATAAAAGAACAGATAGCGAGTTTCTAGATCTAATGGCTAACTTAGGCGGTCATTGTGTTCAAACATTGATAAAAGTTTTTGAAAAAGTAAAAGATGATAAACCAACAGCTTTCATTGCCTATACAATCAAAGGTTGGGGGACACCTTTAGCTGGTCATAAAGATAATCATGCAGGATTAATGACCAAAGCCCAAATGAATAGTTTTAAATTAAAGTATGGTATTTCTGATGGGAATGAATGGAATAGATTTTCTGATGAAAAAAATAATGTTGAATTAGATAAATATATTAAAAATCTACCATTTCAAAAAGCAAAGCATAGAAAATTTCAAAGTAAAAAAGTATCAATTGATGAAAACGTTTTTATTAACGAAACGAAAATTTCAACGCAAAATGCTTTTGGTAAAATTTTAGATCAATATGCAAAAAATAATACTGACTTTAGTCGAAGAATTTTAACAACTTCTCCAGATGTCTCTGTTTCTACTAACTTAGGTCCTTGGATAAATAGGAAAGGTTTATTTAGTAGAAAGGATAGTTCAGATACTTTTAAAGATAGAAAAATTCCTTCAGCTCAAAAATGGATATTTTCTTCTAAAGGACAGCATATAGAACTTGGTATTGCTGAGATGAACCTTTTTTTAATGTTAGGTGCAGCTGGACTCTCTCATGAATTTTTTGGAGAGAGACTATTTCCAATTGGTACAGTATATGACCCGTTTATATCTAGGGGATTAGATGCAATGAATTATGCTTGTTATCAAGATGCTAGATTTATGATTGTTGGGACTCCATCAGGAATTTCTTTAGCTCCAGAAGGAGGAGCTCATCAGTCTATTGGCACACCTTTAATTGGTATAAGTCAGCCAGGGCTTTTAAGTTTTGAACCTGCTTTTGCAGATGAACTAGCTTTAATTATGAATTATGGTTTTAATTACCTCCAAGATGAAGCCGGTGGATCTATTTACTTAAGATTAACTACCAGATCTATTGATCAACCTATGAGAGAGATCGATAAAGAGTTGAAAAATAATATTATAAGGGGAGGTTATTGGTTAAAGAAGCCAGGTTCAAATCCAGAAGTTATTATTGTTTATCAAGGAGCTGTTGCAAGTGAAGCAATAGAATCAACAGCTTTATTAGGAGAAAAATTTAAAGATTCAGGGGTGCTAAGCATTACAAGCTCTGATAATCTATTTCATAATTGGAAAAATCAAACTCTATCATTTAAAAATAAAACAACTCAAAGTCATATTGAAAAATTATTAGAGTTCATCCCAAGAGATACCAGGATTATAACCGTTGTAGACGGTCATCCCATGACTTTATCGTGGATAGGATCAGTTTATGGTCATAAAACAATTCCATTAGGTGTAGATAGTTTTGGACAAACAGGTAATATTAAAGATCTTTTTACCGAGTTTCGAATTGACACAAGTAACATATGTGACCTAGGGTTTAATTTCAGTTAAAAATAATATCTTAAATAATTAATTCAGAAAAGTGGGGAGTATAATGATTAAGTTAGTGAGAATGTTATTCATTTTTGTAGGATTTTTGGGTCTTGCCTCAAATAGTTTTGCAGCTGATGTAACAATGAGAATATCTATACAATTACCAATGAAAAGCCATTTAGGTCAAAACTTACTTCTTTTTAAGAATGATGTTGAAAAAAAGTCAAATGGAGAAATTGAAGTTCAAATTTATGACTCAGCTCAACTGTACAAGGATAAGGAAGTTCCTGCAGCTGTTGGATCAGGTTCAATTGAATCTGGAGTTGCTTCTTTAACTAGATACGTTGGTGATATTCCCGCAGTTGATTTGTTCTACCAACCATTTTTATTAAATAGTGAAGAAAAAGTTCGAAAAGCAGTTGCTAAAGGTTCATCTATAAGAGGACCAATTGATAAAGCAATTGAAGGAACTGGGTCTACAGTATTGTGGTGGCAAGCATACGGAAGTGCTATTATGCTTTCAAAAGGTGAGGCAATTAAGAATCCTTCTGATATGAAAGGAAAAAAAGTAAGAGTTTTTGGAAAAACTTTAGGTGCTTTCGTAAAGGCATCTGGGGGAGCTGCAACTTTAATTTCAGGATCAGAACAATATCTAGCTTATCAACGTGGAACAGTTGACGTAGGAATGACGGGTGTTTCTGGTGTGAAATCTAGAAAGTTATTTGAAGTTATGGATACAATAACAAAAACAAATCATGGTGATATTGAGTTTCTGGTAGTTGCAAACACAAAATGGTTTAATTCTTTATCGAGTAAACATAGAGATATTATTATGAGTTCTGCAATGATGGCTGAAAAAGATGTAAGGGATAAAGTGTCTGCAATTGAAGCAGATGCCTATGCTTTAGCTAAGTCAAAAGGTATGAAGATTGTTACTCCAAGTGCTTCTGATATAGACGCATTCAAGAAAGCATCTAAACCTGTTTATGATGCGTATAAGAAAAATGCTGGTAAATTAGGTGAGCAGTTACTTGAAGCTGCATCTAAGTTATAAAATAACATAAGGAGACAATTGTAACATTGTCTCCTTATTTTGGTATTTATAATGACAATTTATGAAAAGCTTATTTTAAAATCTGCATGGTTGTCTGCAATTCTTTTTGGTCTTGCTGGCATAATGTTAACTTATGAAGTTGCGGCGCGTTATTTATTTATTGCACCAACTAGTTGGGCCGCTGAATTAAGTCAACTATCTTTAATTTATGGAACATTGTTAGCTATGCCATGGGCTTTACAACATCGAAGGCATATTCAAATAAATGCTATAATTCATAAATTAAGTGAACAGAATCAAAGAACAATTGGAATTATCATGATGTTGGTCTTAATAGTTTTTTCTTTTTATGTAGTTGTTTATGGGTTTGAAATTTTTATAGATTCTTTTGAAAGAGGAAGAACAACAGGTAGCTTACTTGACCTTCCTTCATGGATAGCAGAGTTACCAGTACCTTTCTGTTTTCTTATGCTAATAATTCAAGCAATTTTAGAAATTAAGAAAATGGCAAATGGAACAACACCTCCATCAGGTGATCATTAATAATTTAAAGGTTAAATAATGACAGTTATAATGGTTCTAGGAGTAATGTTCGCTCTTTTGTTGGCAGGCTTGCCTGTCGCATTCTCCTTAGGTGTATTAGGTCTTGGAATGCTAGTTATTGGGGGGTTTTCTCCATTAATGGCACCACAAGCTATATTATCAACCTTGGATGGATTTATATTGTTAGCTGTTCCTCTTTTCCTTCTAATGAGTAATATTTTATTGAGAGGTGGGTGTGGTAAAGATTTGTTTTCAGCAGTTCAAGCTTGGGTAGGTCATTGGCCAGGTGGTTTGGCCGTAGCAACAATAGTTTCATGTGGAATTTTTGCAGCAATTTCTGGTGTGTCTGTAGCTACTGCTGCAACAATTGGCGTTGTAGCAATCCCCGAAATGATTAAAAGAGGTTATAACAAAAATTTTGTATATGGTCTTCTTGCAGCTGGAGGTACGTTAGGTATTTTAATACCACCAAGCTTACCAATGATTGTATATGGCTTTGTCACTGAGGAATCGGTTATTTCTTTATTTCTTGCTGGTATTGGTCCTGGTATTTTTTTGATTAGTTTATTTATTATTTTTTCAATAATTTATTCTAAATATTTTGGAGGTTATAAACGTGTGCCACCAGCAAGTTGGAAAGAAAGAAAAAAATACTCGATAAAAGTTTTACCAACTATAACTTTAGCGGTTTTAATACTTGGAGGAATTTATACGGGTGTTTTCACCCCAACTGAGGCAGCTGCGGTTGGATTTTCTTTAGCTCTTTTTTTAACTACAATATTACTTCGTTCTTTAACTCTAGCAGATTTTAAAAAAGCTTTATTCGAATCTATGGTAACAACAGCAGCTATTTTGGTGATTATTGCTGGAGCAAAAATTTTTGGAAAAGCGATAGCGCTCTACAGAATCCCGCAAGATATATCTATGTTCATTGAAGCAACAATCCAGAGCAAAGCTGTTTTCATGATCACCGTTTGTTTGATTTTAGTTGCAATGGGTTTGGTTTTTGAGACTTTATCCATGGTATTAATAATGGTCCCAGTATTGTTACCAGCTGCCATGGGTATGGGTGTAGATCCTATTTGGTTTGGTATTTTTATGGTAATCATGGTTGAATGCGCATTGATCACGCCTCCTGTTGGCCTTAACCTTTATGTAATACAATCTGTTGCTAAAACTCAACTAGGTGAGGTAGCAAAAGGTGTTGTTCCTTTTTTAATGATGATGATTTTCACTGTTTACGTAATGTATATTTGGCCTGACCTAGCACTTTATATACCTTTTAAATTATAATTTTTTATGGAATAATTATTTTAAATAGAAAGAATTAATCGTGAAAATAAATAAAGCATTAAATTTAAAAAAAAGCCAAACAGATATTTTAAGAACTCTCATGAACGAAAGAGACTTTATTCCTATCCCTTCATGTTTTGACGCTCTTTCTGCTAAATTAATAGAGCAAGCGAAATTCGATGTTACTTTCATGTCAGGATTTGCAGCTTCAGCGTCAAGAATAGGCTCCCCAGATCTTGGGCTTATGACTTTTTCAGAAGTATTTGATCAAGCAAATAATATATGTAATGCAATCAATATACCTATGATAGTTGATGGTGACACTGGTTATGGAAATGCAATGAATGTGAGAAGAACATTAAAAGAATGTTCAAAAGCTGGATGTGCAGGGATTTTAATTGAGGATCAATTGGCACCAAAAAGATGTGGGCATACTCCAGGTAAAGATGTTGTTGAAAGAGAAGAAGCCTTTGACCGAATTAGAGCTGCAAGTGATATGAGAAGTGAAGGCTATGATATTTTAATAATGGCAAGAACAGATGCCAATCATACACACGGGTTGAAAGAATCTATTTCAAGAGCACAGAAATTTTATGAATTAGGCGCAGATATATTATTTGTAGAAGCTCCCAAAAATAAAGATGAAATGAAAACCATTTGTAAAGAAGTTCCAGGATTTAAAATAGCGAATATAGTCGAAGGTGGTATTACACCAAATTTACCTATGACAGAGCTTGCAGATATAGGTTATAAGCTTGCAGTTTATCCGTTAACAGTTATGAGTTCAGCTATGAAAGCTATGACTAACTCACTAAATCTTTTGATGAAAGATGAAGACAGGTCTGAATTTTTATTAGACTTTAAAGACTTAAGGCAAAAAGTTGGTTTTGACGACTATTATGAAATTTCTAGTAATTATGAAACTTCTAAAAGAGATTAATTTATTTTAGGGAATAATAAATGAAAAGTTATCAAGTCATAGATTTTGGGAAACCTTTAGAACTTAGAGAATATGAAAACCCTAAACCGCAAGGAAAAGAAATACTTGTAAAAATTTCCGCTTGCGGAGTATGTCATAGTGATATTCATTTATCTGACGGTTATTTTGATCTTGGTGATGGAAAGCGAATTACTTTGGCTGACAGAGGAACAAAACTCCCATTCACACCAGGACATGAAATTACAGGATCAGTTGTTGATATAGGTGAAGAGGCAGAAGATGTTAATATTGGAGATAGCGGGATTGTTTTTCCTTGGATTGGGTGTGGAGTATGTGAAGCATGTAAAAAAGAAAATGAAACTTTATGTGAAGCTCCCAAATATTTAGGAGCACGCCTTAATGGGGGGTATTCGGATCATATAATTGTTCCAGATAGCAAATATCTCGTGTCTTATGGAGATATGGATCCAGCTGTCGCTGCCCCATATGCCTGTTCTGGTTTAACGGCATATAGCGCATTAAAAAAAATACCAAAAACTTCTCTAGACGATTGGATAATAATAATCGGAGCCGGAGGGGTAGGTATAAATGGAATTTTATTATCCTCAGCTGTTCATAATGCAAAAATATTAGTTATAGATAATGATAAAGAAAAAAGAGAAAAAGCAATTGAAGCCGGAGCTGATCAGGCTTTTTCTCCTGAAGATGAAGAAAAAATTAGAAAAATTATAGGAATAGGCGCTGTAGCAGCAATTGATTTTGTAGGGATGCCTCAGACAACTGACTTTGGCTTATCTCTTATAAAAAAAGGAGGAATGGTCATTGTTGTTGGATTATATGGTGGTTCACTTAAAATGTCTTTGCCTTTAGTACCAATGAGATCCATTACTTTAAGAGGTTCTTATGTTGGAGAATTGAGAGAATTAAAAGAATTAGTAGAAATTATAAAATCAGGGAAAATTAAACTTATACCAGTAAAAAAACAAGATTTAGAAACAGCAAATCAAGCTATGGCAGATCTGAGAGCTGGCAAAGTGAATGGTAGAATAGTATTAGTCCCAAAATAAAATTAATGTAACCAAGTAAGAAATTAATAATCGTGAGCAAATAAAATGAATTCAAATAACGATCACAATCTGCATCAAGGTCAAGGTCATAAAAAAGATGACGCACATTCACACTTACCTTCAGATCCGGAATTAAGAGTAAAAGCAATTGAAACATTACTTTTAAACAAAGGGCTAATAGACTCAAAAACCTTAGATGAATTGATAGATACTTACGAAAATAGAATAGGCCCACAAAATGGTGCCAAAGTTATAGCCAAGGCATGGGTAGACGAAAATTATAAAAAAAGACTACTTGATGATGCTACAGCAGCCATTAGAGAGCTGAGTTATCAGGGTAGGCAAGGTGAAAATATGGTTGTGGTTGAGAATACTGCGGACATTCATAACGTAGTAGTTTGTACTTTATGTAGCTGTTATCCCTGGCCAGTATTAGGTATTCCTCCAACATGGTATAAGAGTGATGAATATAGATCTAGAACAGTAAGAGAACCTAGAAAAGTTCTTTCAGAATTTGGATTAAATATTGATCCGAAAATCGAAATTAAAGTTTGGGACTCAACTGCTGAATTGAGATATTTAGTTTTACCTATAAGACCAGATGGAACGGAAAATATGAATGAAGAGCAGTTGGCAGAGTTAGTAACGCGCAATTCTATGATTGGAACAGGTTTACCGGAGAACTCAAAATGAGTAGACTTCATGATATGGGAGGTCGCTATGGAGACGGCCCTATACCAGTTCCCAGAAATAAAAACAATCAGGTTGAAAATAGTGAGCCTACTTTCAAACATGAATGGCATGCAAAAGCTTGGGCTATAACACTCGCTGCTGGAGCACTTGGTGAGTGGAACCTAGATGTAAGCAGACACTACAGAGAGTGCCTGCCACCAAAGGATTATATGAATTATTCATATTATGAAAAGTGGTTGGCCGGCCTTACTAATCTTTTGGTTGATAAAAAATTGGTTTCCATAGAAGAGTTAAAAAAGTTTATAAGTTTAGTTCAAGAAGATAAATCAACTGAAGATTTGAACGAAAATGTTAAATTAGATAAAAGGACTTGGCTAGCAAAAGATGTTCAAAAAACTTTGGGGTGGGGTGGACCTTCCCTTAGAAAAACAGATATAACTCCTTTACATAAAATTGGCGATAATGTCATAACCTTGAAATATAATCCTAATGAAAATGTTATAGGTGGTCATACTCGTTTACCTTCGTATGCAATGGGTTGTGAAGGGAAAATATTTTCTTATAATGGAACTCACGTTTTTCCTGATAAAAATGCACATGGAATTGGAGAAAATCCTTTGCCTCTATATACGGTAGAGTTTAAAGCATCTGAATTGTGGGGGCTTGCAGCAGAAAATGGCAATGATAAAATTTATTTAGATCTATGGGAACCATATCTTAAAATTAAAGCTTAAAGATTTATTTGAGATTAAAATGAACAATACACTAGATTATAATTTACCATTTACAAATAAAATAGAAGATGGTGTAGTTTTTCAAACTCCCTGGCACAGTCAGTTGTTTGCTATTACAGTCCAATTATCAGAAACAGGGAACTTCTCTTGGAAGGAGTTTGTCGAATTTTTTGGAAAATCTCTGAATGAATCAAGGTTAAAACTAAATAATTTAGACGGTAATGATGATTATTTTAACTGTTGGCTGAGCGCCCTTGAGGAAATTATTATCTCAAAAAAATTAGGAAACTCAAATATTTTGTCACTATTGAAAAAAGACTGGACTAACGCCTATTTGTCAACGCCTCATGGTAAGCCAGTAAAGATTAAATAAAGGAGCATTTAAATGTCAATTACGTGCAAAGCTGCAGTTATTAGAGATAATAAATTATCCGAGCCTTATAAGCTCTCAAAACCATTGTCTATAGAGGAAATTAAAATTGCTCCCCCTTTAGAAAATGAAATACTTGTGAAAGTTATGGGAGCGGGATTGTGTCATTCAGATCTATCTGTAATTAACGGCTCAAGAGTTATGCCTTTACCTCTAGTGATTGGCCATGAAGGTTCGGGAGAGGTTGTTGAATTAGGAAGTGCAGTCAAAGATGTAAAGGTTGGAGATCACGTGGCGTTTCAATTTTCTCCATCATGTGGAAGGTGCAGAAGATGTCTTGAGGGTAGACCTCAAGTTTGTGAGCTTGCAGCAGCTACTAAAGGAAAAGGTGAATTAATGTCAGGTGGAAGCAGGCTTTCAGACTTGGATGGAAACAAACTTAATCACCATACAGGTGTTTCATGTATGTCTCAATATAACGTTGTCGATAGAGGATCTGTAGTTGTAATAGACAAATCAGTTGATATTCAAGATGCGGCTCTTTTTGGCTGTGCTGTTATGACTGGGGTAGGCGCAGTAATAAACACGGCTAGAATTAGACCAGGAGATTCTGTAGCTATAATTGGTTTAGGAGGTGTTGGACTTAATGGAATAATTGGTGCCAAACTTGGGGGAGCAGAAACAATTATTGCAATTGATATTGATCCTTCAAAATTTAGCAGAGCAGAAGAGCTTGGCGCAACACACTGCTTTGACAGCAGAAACAATGACACTATTGAAGAGATTAGAACATTAACAAATGGAGGTGTCGACTATGCAATTGATTTAGCAGGGGTTATCCCGGCTATGAACACAGCATATCAAATTATTAGATATGGAGGATCAGTTATTACAGCAGGTTTATCTCCAATAAACACTCAATTTAGTTTTAACCACAGTGATCTAGTTGCTCAAGAAAAGTCAATATTAGGAAGTTACATGGGTTCGTGTGTTCCAGTTAGAGATGTCCCTAGATTTTTGAATTTATTTCAACAAGGACGTCTGCCAGTAGATAAATTAATTGATGGGAAAATAACATTTGATGATTTAAATGAAGGTTTTGATAAGTTATCAAAGGGAGAGGTAGTTAGACAAATTTTAATGCCTAATGCCTAATTCAAAATTTCTTTAAATCATTTTCCAGTTTTTATAAAAAATACTTCTTGTTTTTTTTAATAAAAAACCCACCCCAGTTAAAATTGATTTCATAATATTATCAAAGTGTGAGGGTCTTATAATATCAATGAATGCGCAATATCTCAAATTTTCTTCTTCGTTAAAACTTTGATGAATAAGAGTATCATCAAAAATAAATAATGGTTCATATTTCCATTTGTTTATTCTACCGTCCGCTTCTATGTAAGAGCCTTCTTTTTTTACTTTATTAAAATTATACAAAATACGATAGGTCATTCTCAAAGGACCAAAGTGTCTTGAGGTGGATGTCTTCTGTCTAAATAAAGACACTCCAATAGTTTTTATATATTTATAATCATTATTAAACTCTTCTATCGACTCATCTAGTTTATAGCCATACCATTTATAAAATAACATTGTTCTATTATCATCAATATTTTCCTTAAATCTGTCAGTTATTTCTTTAGAATTTTTATCAAATAAAGAAACAACAGCATTAATTTCGTCTTGGTGTCCTATTGGAAGATCTTCTATCTTAAAGGTATGAAGATTTCTGAATGATAATAAATCAGCAAAAAGGTTTAAGGGAGATAAGATACACGTTAAAAAGCCTTTACCTAAAAAATACTCCTTAATTAATTTCAAATCCATTGTTTTATGTCTTGAAACGTCAATTAATCCGCACAAAAGCCAAATCGGAAAAATTGACAAAATTCCTATATTTATAAATAAAAAATATGAACTTATTATAACAGGTACAAGAAGTAATAATTTAAATATAATATCCATTCAATTTTCAAATCTTAAGTTCAAATGTGTATAATTTATAATTTAACTTAATATCTATCAACTGTTATTTAGACTGTTTGAGAAATATGAATTAAATATTATACTGTAATAAAACTTTATTAGAGGAAATATATTATGCCTAGTTTTGATATAGTAAGTAAAATAGATATGCCTTCAGTTCAAAATGCGCTTGAAGGTGTCAAAAAAGAGATAAATACTAGATATGATTTTAAAGGGAGCGTCTGTGAAGTTGAACAACAAGACGATAAGATTATAATTAAAGCTGACGACGATTTAAAAAGAAAACAGGTTGAAGAACTAATTATTACTCACTTAACCAGAAAAAAAGTTGATGCAGGAGCATTAGAGTTTGAAAAACCAGAAGCTGCATCTGGAAATTCAATCAGGCAAGTTGTGTTAATCAAACAAGGTGTTGACAGAGAAATTGCTCAAAAAATTGTTAAAGTTATTAAATCTTCAAAAAGTAAAACTCAAACATCTATACAAGGTGATGAGGTAAGAGTTTCAGGTAAAAAGAGAGACGATCTTCAAGCGGCAATAAAACTAATTAAAGAGTTAAACATTAAACATCCATTGCAATACGAGAATTTTAGAGATTAAAATTTTATTATTTCTGCTCTTTTGTCCCTTTTGCCCCACGTAGATGCTTTAATTGAAGAATAAAACTTTAATAATTGGCTATTAAATAAAGCTGGTTCTTCTAAATTGATTGTATGGCCTGTTTTGGGGACAATCAACAAACCAGAAGTTTTGATTGTTCTCTTTAGAAACAAACCTACTTCAAGACACATATCATCTTCATCACCGTTTATTATAAATGTTGGAGCTTCTATATCACTTATTTCTTTCTCTAATGCGTACAAATTGGGTCTTTTATTTTGCACACCTAATAGTGTGTTAGCAGAACCGATTGCATCATGTTTTATTAACTGATCATTAAATAATTGCCAACCTTTTGGATCTTTATTTTGAAATTGAACTCTAGATGGACCTAAAGCATATTCTGATCCTACTTTTGCCATACCCTTATTTAATATATTTTGGGCAGTATCAAGAGAAACATTAGAAAAATCAGCCTCTTTATTAAATGAAGTTTTTTCAATTGGAATTGCTCCATATCCGCAACCTGCTATTACTAAACTTGATACTCTATCAGGAGCGTTGATACCTAAATGAAGGGTTGCAAAACCACCCATAGATAGACCTACAATATTCGCTTTTTTTATATTTAAGTTATCCATTACACTTATTATATCGCGCCAAGCTCTTTCTTGGCTGTATTGTGTTTCATTTTGGGGAATTTCTGAAGGATGATATCCTCTTGCACAATACGTAATACATTTATTATATCTGGAAAAATAATTAACCTGTGGTTCCCAACTTCTGTAATCACCTGCAAATTCGTGAACAAATATAATAGGCTCACCTTTGCCAACTGTTTCGTAATATAATTTAACTTTATCATCAGTTTTAATAAATGACATTTGAAGCTCCTATCTATAACTTAAATAACATATTATTTAAAATTTTTATCAAATACAATTGGTTATAAAGATGGATACTTTAAATTTTTCAAGCTCAGATTTTAATGCAGTTTTAATTACGTTAAAACTAGCTCTTACAACTTGTTTTTTCTTAGCATTAATTGGAACACCCTTGGCTTATTTTTTAGCGTTTAAATCAAAAAGAGCTAAACCATTTTTAGAGTCAATTGTTACTTTACCATTAGTTTTACCGCCTACAGTAATTGGTTTTTATTTTATAGTTTTTTTTAGTCCAGACACACCCTTAGGTAAATTTTTTATCTTACTAGCAGGTGAACAGCTTATTTTTTCATTTTATGGACTTGTTTTAGCATCAATTATTTATTCCCTTCCTTTTTGGGTTCAACCCCTTCAATCATCATTAGAAAAAATAGGTAATGATACTCTTAAAACCTCAGAAAGCTTGGGGGCAAGTAAATTTGATACATTTATTAATGTTATAGTACCATTGTCTAAAAAAGGTTTCTTAACATCCTTTATTATTTCATTTGCCCATACAATGGGGGAGTTTGGAATTGTTTTAATGGTTGGCGGGGGAATTCACGGAAAAACAAAAGTTATAGCCATCTCCATTTATGATCATGTTGAACAACTATCTTTTGGAAAAGCTCATTTTCTTGCAGGAGGCATGTTAATCTTATCATTTATAATTTTATTAACTTTATTTTATTCAAATAAAAGGTCGATAGTGAAAGTTAAATGATGACTAGTTTATTTGTTAAAATAACAGGATTCGTTGGAGATTTTTTCTTAGACTTTGAACATAAATTCAATACTAATGGAATTACAGTTTTATATGGACCTAATGGATCAGGTAAAAGTACTATTATATCTGTCTTATCGGGATTTATAAATCATTTAGAAACCAAAATAGTATTAAATGATAAAAGTATAGAAAATACAAAAATATTTCCGCCACATAAAAGACCTTTTGGGACTATGTTCCAAAACCCAATATTATTTGAACATATGAGTGTGAATCAAAATCTTGATTATCCAATTAAAAGAAATAAGTTTTTAGATCAAACTTTATTATCCAAAGAAGAATTAATTCATTATCTTGAATTAGGATCTATGTTGAATAGGTATCCTCAAAATTTATCTGGTGGGGAAAAGCTTAGAGTAGCTTTGGCGAGGACTATATTAAAACAATCAGATTATTTGCTTTTAGATGAGCCTATGTCTGATTTAGATATTAAAACTAAAGCTAGATTATTAAATTTTCTGAAAATGATTAATAAAAAATTTAAAATTCCGATTTTATATGTTTCGCATTCTATTGAAGAAATATCTCAAATTGCAGATGAAATCATTTTAATAAAAAATGGAAAAAAAATAATTTCTGGTAGCGTATCAAAAATTTTGAATAGTAATTCTTTT
>CACCSH010000009.1:0-63578 GCA_902548635.1 uncultured SAR116 cluster alpha proteobacterium | reverse complement strand
AAGAGATAAATCTTATAAAAGGAAGAAAAGACAAAATCTCTTTTGTCAAAGATTTATTTAAACTGGAACAACAGAAAAGAACATTAGTACAAGATAGAACACTACAAAGAGCTGAGAAGAACAAAGTATTTGTAAAAAGTTTATTAGCTTTAGAAGTTAAAAAAAGAGATATTGAACAAGACGAGACTATAGAAAGAGCTGTAGACTTATTTAATAAAACACCTTTAACCCGAACTGAATTTAAAGCTACCTTAGTAAAAGTTGCTACAACTGATTTTGAAGAAAACAATAAGAGAAACTTATATTATGCTTTAGCCATAGTTTTGGGAGGCATTATAGGTGTTGTTTATGTTTTAATAGCTAATGCATTTAAAAATCGTAGAACGCTGTTAACTAATTCTTGATAAATATATGGATATTGACCAAAGAGCATTGGATTTAGCAAAGCACTTATTGGATATTGAAACTAAATCCAAAATAAGAAAAAATAAAAGAAGCCCATCTGACATTGATAAGTTTATAAAAAGTACTCAGTGGTTATCAAAAAGAATTCTCTCAAATTACGCCGCATCTAAAAAAGCACAAACAAGATTATCCAGAGATAAAAACAGATACAAAGCAAGTAGTCATAATGCTGATGGTGTTACATATGATATTTTAATATTAGGTGTTGTGTATTGGCTTGAAATTGATGGCTATATTTATACTGACAAGGATGCGATTTTTAAAAAAGAAGAAGGTAGAGGAGAACAAACTAGAATAAAACCTTATTCCAAATTCATTGAGTGGTTTAAAGAAGATTTACAAACTTTATCTAAAAAAATTATAGCTTTTGAAGATACTAATCCAATCATTTACCAACAAGTCACTAAGAAAAAAAATAGTAAGGGAAAACCTGTTAAGGTTAAGAAGGTTATTCCTTACGAAGATACTCCCAAAACAATAAAAATGCGTAAGAATATTAATATCATTAATGATTGTCTAAAACGCCATTGGTCAGATTTAGAATTAACCGATGTAAAGTGGGAAGAATTACAAACATCACTGTTGTCAGATAAGAAGTATGACTATTCACCGATATTACTGCACAAACAAACAATAAAAAGAATATTTAATGATAAGGATTTCACTCAAGGTGGAAGGTTTTATGGTGGATGGTGGCAGACTATACCATCACCATATAGAGCATTAATTACTATAGATGGAAGCAGAACAAATGAATTTGATTTTGGAAGACTACATCCCACTATGATGTATGCAGAAGCAAATGCAACTTGTGAAGGAGATGCTTATGATATTGGTATTAATACAAAGCATAGAGATACAATCAAAGAACTGTTTAATGCAATGGTTCAGATGAAAAAATTTACTGACCATCCTCCAAGAATAAAGTTTAGTCAAACTGGTAAAACATGGAAACAATTACGAGACATGATTCTAAAAAGACATGAACCTATAAAACATATGTTCTTTTGTGGTATGGGAAACAACTTACAATATCGTGATAGTATAATAGCTGAACAAGTAATGCTTCACTTTGCTAAAAATGATATTCCTGTTTTACCAGTTCATGACAGTTTTATTATAACGGCAGGACTATTTATAGATTTATTAGAGGTAATGGAAAAAGAGTTTAAAAAACAGATAGGCGTGCCAATAGATATACGGTCTGCAGAGAAATCTGTCCGTGTTAGAACTAGAGATAATTAAGACTTAGTTGGTTATATTATTAATGAAATGGAAGAGTTTAGTGATTGGACAGCAAGAAATCCTTTGTGATAAAGTAGTAGGCAATAGAAATAAAACAATCAGTAAGTTGATAATATTTTTGTAATATAAATCAGATAATTCTTTTATGATTTTAAATAAATGAAAAAGGATAAATAATGATTTTTATGTGTACTTATCAAGTTGATAGAGACAAGCAAACTGACACACAGGCTTTTTTTGCTAACATGACTGAAGAACAAATTAAGGGAGAGTATCCTGAAGAGGTAAAACAAATCGGTCGTTGGCATGATGCACCTAATGGCAGAGGATGGGTAGTTGTTGAAACAGATAATGTAGAAGCCTTAACAACATGGATGATGGGTTGGTCAGGGCAAGCCACTTTTCCAATTATCACTCCTGTAATGGATGATATGAATGCTAGAAAAACAATGAAAGCAATGCTTGCAAATCAGCAAAACTAAAACTATACAAATTTTAGAAAACACTATTATCGCTTAGCTAGCGTACCGATAAAGTTAGTTAAGCGGTTAATTAGTTTTAGCTAAAAACACCATTTATTGCACACCCTATCTGTACCTATCTAACCAAAGCCATTCCTAACTAGCACAGATTCACACAACCACTATAACCACATCTCATGTACCATTTTGACCCTGATTATATTAACCCTGCTGTGTAACTCTTATTGCTAACGTAATGGTTAACAATATATCCACCCTATCTGCTGCAGAGCATATGTATTCTATACGTACAAGGGGGTAGTGGCTCACGAGTGGTGTAGGATTACACTTATAGTGATACACTTAAATGATACATATAAGTGATATTATACATAAATTATAAATACATATAAATGAAGCAGAACCCCCTGTACTCAGTAGCGACTTTTTACTGTGAAAGAAACTGTGAAAGAAAACGTGCCTGTTGACACGGATTCAGTTATACATAATATGAGGCTACTGCTTATGTTCAGTTGTAAGTGGTGCACTTGAAGTGAATAGAACTACTTCTCAGCCGCACCACTTTAAAATTTAACATACTGTAATTATAATATTTTTCTATTTTAAATTAAAACTGTAAAACAAAGTGAGAAACATTTTTTGCCTTTTTACTTAACATAGATAGGTTTGATTGATACTTTAATTTATTATAAATTTCTGAATACTGGGAGTTTCTGTTGGATACAAAAGCAAATTTAATGACCTATAATACTTTTACTTTCAAGACAGAGGCGCAAATGCTTCTTTTTAGAAGAATTTGGCAAGATAATGGTACAGCATTGTTTGATAAACTTAAAAAAATAGGATGTACAAGGTTTTGTCTTAATCAAATATGGAATATGAAGGGAACATTTAAAATATCTGTTTTGTTTGAGTATGAAAGTCCAAATGCTTTTAAACAATCTCAAAAGGAATTAGAAAATTTTACCAAAAACATTATGAAAGAACTACAAGCCGCGGACCCTGTTATAGAGGCAAGTAGAAATATTGTTCTTCAGGACCTTAAAGTTTAACTCGTTACTCACTCAGATTCATAAAGCCACTTCAATCACATCTCATACACCATTGACTCTGATTACATAAACCCTGCTGTATGACTCTATATTAGACATTAAAATGTTTAACACTTTACTAGATATGTTCGATTTGATTAAAATATATTAGTATTAAAATACTTACGGAATTTTAAATATGTATGGAATAACAGTTACTGTAAAATTACAAAATAAATTAGCCAAAGATTCTATAGTTATGTCCCTCAAAAATATGAGTGAAGAGTTGTTTAATGAAAGTGGAGGCTTGTTAATTAGGTGCTTCACAGAAGTGTCAGATACACAAATAGATATGTTTCATTTGTGGAAAGACAAATCACATTTATTAAAAACAAGAACAAAGCTTTCCAATAAGTTTTGGAATGATATAAAAGAAATGGGAGGAATTGTAAGTAAGTCAGAGGGTGAAACGATAGTTGAAATGTCAAAACTAATAAATAATGCTAATGTACAGGTTAAGTGATGTACGTTAGAATTGTAGAAATAACAGCTCCTACTAAACTGCAATTAAATATTTTTTTAGATTATTTAAGAATTACTCATTTTCCAAAAAATTTAGAACAGGGTCAAACGTCTGCAAAAGTTTTCAGAATAAATGAAGTGTCAGCGTTTGTTATTGCTGAATTTAAAGATAAGAAATCTGCAGATAAAATTAAAATTATGAATAATCCAGAAATTAATGAATTGAAAACTAACTTAAAAATAAGGTCATTTGAGGGACTAATTGAGTACTGTTTAGATTGATAATCTAATTTCATTAAAATTATATTTATAAAATTAAAAATGAGAAAAAAGGAAAAAATTATGTATACGAGAACCCATGTTTTTAAATTTGTAAACAAGGTTTCAAGGGACTCTTTTAAATTTTTTTGTATAAATTACACAGATACTTTATTCAAAGATGGTTTAAATTTTTCATTGTTTATTGATGTTTCAGATATCTCATTTCAGTTTTTAACAGTTTGGAAGTCAAAAAAAGAATGGGAGAAATCCTTCAAAAAAGCTGGTGAATATTCAGACTTAAAAAAACAAATCACAGAAATGGGAGCCACAATGACAATAGTTGGAGGAGAAACCCAAGGAAGAATATCAACTGAGAGTGATTTTAATCTTTTTGAAAATGTTAAATAATATGGTTTTTAAAAATTAATAAATAATAAAAAAACAGTCTTTCTCAATTCACTTTATATGGATTTTTCAACTGAAAATGAATTAGACTTATTCTTGAAATCCCTTGATGAGTATGGACAGATAAACTTTATTCTGAATTGAAGCAAAATGGATTAATACGTCATGTGGTTTCTAAAGTTTGGAACAAAGGACACCATAGAATTACACAAGTTTTTGAATATGAAAGTGAGACTTCTTTCAAAAAGTGTGAAAGGATTTTGAGTGTAGCTTTTACACCTGAAAATTGTCCAACACTAGCAAAACTTGTGTTTAAAATATTTAATAATAGAGGCATAGTAGTATCTGAGTTTAAAAATGATTAACATTTTACGGGATAATTCTTTAATATAATAAATTTGTTAGATATTAATTTTCTGAATAGAATTTTATTTTAAACCTCAGCTTTATAACCTAATTGTTAATACATTAACTCAATCTTAGTTAAATAATTGTCAATAAATTAAACATTTAAACAATATTTTCAGGGTTTTATAAATATCTTTTTAGACAATCAATATCAAATTGATATTGTTAAATAAAAAAAAAGATAAATAGTGCAAAATAAATCAACAAAATCTTTTCAATTTATGCCTTTTAGTGTTTTTAAAGACGTTATTAATATAAATAATAGCCAAAAAGCTATTATGATAAAACGTATTTTAGACATTAAAAACTCAAATCAGAATAGTAATTCAGCTTGGACAAGCGATATTAATGGGGAACAATTTTTATTAAGAAATAAGTTTTTTAGAAAACTATATAAAGAAATTGGAAATAAAGTTAAGGAATATGCCAGTACATTAAAAATAAATATAGAGATGATTGATTTCTATATGCAAAGGTCTTGGGCCACAGTTTGTGATAAAGATGAGTATTTAAATCCTCATAAACACTGGCAGTCAAATATTAGTTTTGCTTATTATTTAAAAAAACCCATAAACTCTGGTAATATTGTTTTTAGTTTTAATGAAAACCCAAACGAAATTGCAGATAAATTATTTTCCTATGATAAATTACAAAAGGGTTTACTTATTGATATAAATAATCTTAACCAATCTGTTTTTGAGATTGACGCTTTGGAAGATGAAATCGTTATTTTTCCTTCTAAAACAGCACACTCCACGTTGAGAAATTTATCAAATGAAGATAGAATTTCAATATCTGGTGATATCTCAATTATGCTAAAAAACTCTTCCCAATTTGAACATTTGTTACCAAACCCAAATTTTTGGCAAAAATTTTAATAATTAATAAAATGCATTAACACAATGAATATTTATTTAAAAAATTAACTATTATAAATTATATCATATATACATAAATTAAAAACTCTCTATTAGACTCATTTTAATCTATTAACATGAGTTATATATCTTTGCTTCTTCTTAATATATACGGCTACATCAATAATTTAATAAGTTTACACTTTACGAGTTATGTTTGTTCCACTTAAAGTACAAATATGTTTCTAGAATATTTTGAAATTATTACTTTTGTAGTAATTTTATGCTCTGTATTTTTTGGAGGAATAGTTAAAGGTTCTGTTGGTATTGGAATGTCTATGTTTTCAGTTCCATTGATAGCTTTTATTTTACCTCCTACTAAAGCAATGATGCTTTTATGCTTTCCAGTTATAGTAACAAATTTTATCCAAATGGATATCAAAAGAGGAATAAGTAATTCTAGGTTTTTTCCAATGTTTATAACACTTTTTTTAGGTATACTTATTGGTGGAAAACTAATATTAAGTTTAAATTTGAAAACAATCTCAATAATAATTGCGTTGACAATTATTATTTTTACGTCTTTCAACTTTTTAGGATTAAATCTAAATTGGCTTAAACCAAAATATGAGAAAATAATATCAATCTTTATTGGTTTTTTTTCAGGTATCCTGGGAGGGGTGTCTACGTTCTATGCACCACCTATAATTACCTTTTTAGTTTCATTAAATTTAGCAAAAGAGAATTTTATAAGAACTACAGCAACAATGTATTTTTTAGCTTCTATACCATTATATTCATCCCTCATTTTTCATGGTTTAGGAAATTTTTATGATTTGTTAGTAAGTCTTATCATTACAGCACCAGCTTTGTTAGGACAGTATTTAGGTACTAAAATAAGGGTAAGATTATCTAACGAAATATTTAGAAAAACCATTTTAGTAATTCTAATTATTATTGGTTTTTCATTATTAATTAAGAATTTATAAAATATTTTATTTTTTTCATGTACATGCATCATGCTTAAAATCTTATCATGATGTCAAAATAACTTTAAACAAAGCAATTACTCTTTTAGATTATATTATTGGAAACTAATAACTACATTAATCTAGTAAAAATAATTTTTCTAACAACAAAGCTAATAATATTAAGTTTGTTTTTTTTAACGAGACATATAATTACTTTATACTTAATTCGTAATACTATTAATGAAGATGTAGACAAAGTAATTAATTTAAGAACAATATAATATGAATGAATTAACTCAAAATAAATTAGAGAGCTATGCCCACAGAATTTTAAATGATTATGATGTGAAAAATCATAGCGCTTTTTTTAAAAATAAAAATATCAAGATTAGTATCTCAGATGCTTATAAAATTCAATCAATACTAACTGATCTCAGAATAAAGAGAGGTGAAAAAGTAATTGGTTACAAAATTGGAAGTATTTCAAAACAAACACAAAAAAAATATGGTTTTTCCCATCCAGCATGGGGACGTTTATGGGAAAGTGAACTTCATTCAAATGGAATAAAATTAAATAAAGAAAATTATTCAAATCCAGCAATGGAAGCTGAATTTGGTATAAGATTCAATCGTGACTTACATCCTAAAGAAGTTAGTTTTGAATATATATTAGCATCAATTGACACAATTCACCCAATAATTGAAATACATAATCTAATATTTTATGGATATAAACCCTATGGTGCAGAACATATTTCAAATAATGCAATAAATGCCGGCGTGGTTTGTGGTCTTGGAATAGACAAACCAAAATTTGGAGAAATTACTGACCTAAAATTGATTTATGATAAAATCATAATAGATAAATGGACAAATAAAATATGGCCTATTGACATGTTATCAGCAGTTGAGTGGTTTGTTATGGAACAAGCTAAGATGAATAATCAAATAAAAAAAGGGGATCTTATTTTGACAGGGGCATATGGTCCTCCAATTCCAATAGTTGATAAAAAACTGGTAGAGGTTAACTCTAGTCTGTTTGGAAACGTTTCAGCAATTTTTAAATAAAAATAGTTTTATATCTTCTGAATAATATAGACTAAGTTAACATTTTTAGCACTAATCATGTACCAATAACTTTGATTGCAATAACTCTGCTGTATTACTAGATGCATAAACTAAATGGATAATACTTTACGGATAATATCTCGTTAGATTAGTATATTCCTACTTAATATTTAAAAATATTTATAGGAGATAAAATGCCATTAATAAGAATAGATGTTCCTGAAGGTGTTTCTAAAGATATTAAAAAACAAATACATATTAAAGTAAGAGAAGTTGTATTAAAAACATTAGCTCCTAAAGAAGTTAAATATGACTATGTTTCTATTAGAGAGGCTTTTGGTTTTATAGGTGATGGTCTTCCAGTAATTGATGTGGATTTGAGACCCGGGAGAGATGCGAGAAGAAAAAAAGCTCTTGTTGACGGTATATCTGAAGTTCTCAAAGAAACACTAAATATTACTAAAGAAGATGTATATTGTCTGTTTAGAGAAACACCAGCACATAATCATTACACCGGAGGTAAACCTTTGCCAGAATGGGTGGCATCTGATGAATGTAAATAATGAAAATAACAATCTATTATTAAAATTGATTAATACATGTTAAGTACTAATTATGAGAAAAGAACTAAAAATATTTTTATGTGTTGTAACATTTTTTATTTTGTTAAAGGGTTACATTTTCTTTTTTATTAGCCCTTCTATACTTACCAATCCAAGTATGGGGTACCAATTTATAGTTAAATAAATAAAATGATATATGTACTTATTGATGATTAAAATTTTAAAGTATAATTATACACTTATGTTACGATTTATTTTTTAATAAACTTAAATTAATATGTAAGTCATACCATACTTCAAATTTTAAAAATTGAAAATATTTATTGCTTGTCCTAAAGTGACTTATGAACAGAAAACTGACAGAAAAAAAATTTACTAATTGGTGGAATGACGGAGAGAATAAATTTTCAAAGTTTATATATATATTTGTCAGTTGGTGGGATAATGGTAAAAACAAGTTTTTAAAAGCAATTTATTTTTCTATTTTTTTACATTTTTTATTTGGTGCTTTTTGGTTGCTTAGTCTTGGCATTGGGTACATATTTTAATAACAATATTTTTTTTAAAAGGACACAAATTGAAAAAAAATGGAAAACCACACCCCTATATTTTTAAATGGTATGCTAGTGCATATATTATTTTAGCAATTATTGTAACCTATCTAGAATATGACAATTGGTTTAGTTGAAAATAATAAGTGTTACGTATCTTATTTGCTAAGCTATGCACAAATCGATAATATTTATCTAAACTAATATTATAAAAAGAATTCACATCTAAAGGGTTAAATAAAAACTCTAAATTTTTTAAGTTAGAATTATACAGATTTTAATTTAACTTTAATGCAATTCTTACTAATAACCGCTGGATAATTTATTACGTGTAATAACTCATTTTCCATTTCATTTATTCTTTTATTACATTTAGCTTCTGTTGAATAGTAGCCTTTAGTATCCTCAATCCCAAAACATTCTTTTTCGTGGTGGATTAAGTTCATTGGCGAACATACTAACATAATTGCAAAAAACATATTTATTCTCCATGATTTTCCCCCATGGCTAAGATTATATTGAACAAAATTTGAAGTATCTCAAAGTTTTTATCAATACAAATTGGGTTTATGTAATTTATTTATGCAGAAACTATCTTTGTTATTAAAAATTAATCAATTTATATGAATTTTCTATAATTAAACAATATGTATCAGCTTAAAAATCTGACATATATTTATCAATTAAATATCTTTAACAATAATAATTTATTATAATGAGTTATTAAAAAAATTAAATCTTTGTATAATACAATATATTATGCATTAGCCTTTAGACTCTTTTTTTATTTTTTCTTCCAGATGACCTATCATAATTCTTCTCATATATTCAGCTCTGGCCAAATCTGTAAAGGAATATTCACGAATATCATCTTGGCTAACTCTGATGGAAAAATTATAAAAAGCTCCAGTTTTTTTTATGCTAGACGCGCTACCAGCAGCGATTTTACTTGTATTAACGAGGGTTCCAAATTTTGTTTCAATTATATTTGTCATCATTACACTCCCCAAAGTTTAAGTAAGTATTATTAGTATGAACTAATATCTTTGAAAAAGTCAAAAAAATAATTTTAATTGTTATACTTTAAAAATTAACAGTACTTATACATAAAATGAGATCTTTCGCTTGTATGTTGCCTTACGTGAGTACTCCATCGACCTTTTTCTACGGCTACAGACCATTCACTACTGTTAACTACGTCTGGATTTTCTATTTCATACATCGCTACAAACTTTTGACTTGGAGCATCCATTGACTTAGTATTACCTCCAATAGAGAACATAAAAGGAACACCTTGACCTCTTGTAACTTTATTAACTCCTGGTACTTCCAATAAATAAGGTATATGTTCAATGTCGTACACTTCATTAAATAGACTTTCAAACTCAGACTTTACATTCATAGAAACTATAAAAATATATTTTGATTTAGACATATTTTCTCCTTTAAAGTTGTTTTGCAGACTTTATTAATAATTCTTTTTCTTTTTTTTTTAGTTTTTTTACTTCTATCTCTCTTTTACTAGCGGTACTTCTATTTAAAAAATCTTCTTTATAAATCAATTCTACAGGTAATCTTCCTCTAAGATATTTGGAGCCATTTCCTGACATATGTGCTCCAATTCGTTTCTCTAGGTTATTGGTTATGCCAGTGTAGATTGAATTATCTCTACATCTTAACATATAAACAAACCAGATCATTTATATTTTACTATTGTTTTCTCTTGTTATATCAATAAAAATATCTTCAAGACTAACATCTTTCGTAGATAAATCTATTATATCCAAATTCGATTTATGTAAGATTTCAATAACTTTTTTTGTAGAAATTTTATTAGGATTAAAGTGCAATTTCACTTTATTTCCATGAATTATTGTTTGTCCAATATTTTTAAGAAAATTTTTATCTTTTGTCGAAATCTCATTTTTACTTAATGTGATTTTAATAATTTTTTTGTTTGATTTTGCAAGAAGAGAATTTGTAGTTTCATTTGTAATAATTCTACCTCTATTAATAATAGCTATATGGTCACATAAATTTTCTGCCTCTTCTAGATAGTGTGTAGTTAATATTATAGTAACACCTTGTTCATTCAATTTTTTAAAATATTTCCATAATTTTTGTCTTAACTCTATATCTACCCCTGCAGTAGGTTCGTCTAGTATGACAATTGGAGGCGAATGTACCATTGCTTTAGCAACTAGTAATCTTCTTCTCATTCCACCAGATAATGTTCGACTATAACTCTTAGCTTTATTACTTAAATCCATTAACTTTAATAATTCATCTGTCCTCCAAGATTTTTTAGGAACATTAAAAATACCAGAATGTAAATTTAAAGTTTCTTGAGGAGTAAAAAAAGCATCAATATTTAACTCTTGTGGAACAACACCTATTGCTAATTTTGATTGTTTTCTATATTTGTCAATATCGTAACCCCATACAATTACCTGGCCAGCACTTTTAATAACTGCTCCAGAAATAATATTTATCAGCGTTGATTTACCTGCACCATTAGGGCCCAAAAGACCAAAAAAACTTCCAGCTGGTATATTTAAAGATACATTGTTTAATGCATTATTTTTAGTATCTCCATCATAGAATTTATTAAGACTTTTAATTTCCAAGGCTAATTTATTATCTGGAATTTCCCAATAATTTTTATTCATTTATAATCTTTCTAATGATTTTTCTCATATCCCAAAAAAAAATATCAGATCTTTATGTTTTAATGACAATTACATCAATTTATTTATAATATAATATCAATACAATAACTGTAATTTTTTTTAAAATAATCTTAAATGAGCGATAATTTAAAACACACTAAAAGACCAGATATAAAATTGAATGACCCGAATAATTTAATATTAATTGATGGTTCAGGGTATATTTTTAGAGCTTTTTATGGGTTACCCTCTATGACAAATGAAAATGGGGTGCCTGTCAATGCAGTGTTTGGTTATACAAAAATGTTACTCAAGCTGATTGATGATTTTAAACCAATGTACGTAGCTGTTATATTTGACGTTGCAAGAAAAACATTTAGGAATGATCTTTACGATTTATATAAAGCTAATCGATCTGATCCCCCTGAAGAATTAATTCCCCAATTTTCAATTATTAGAGAAGCAACTAATGCTATTGGCTTACCTGTTGTTGAAATGGAGGGTTTTGAAGCTGACGACTTAATAGCAACATATTCAAACATTGCCAAAAAAACAAATAAAAAGGTAATCATAATTTCTAGTGACAAAGATCTTATGCAATTAGTTGATGATAACACAATATTATTTGATCCAATGAAACAATATTGGATTAATGATGAGCAAGTTTTTAAAAAATTTGGGGTTTATCCAAGTAAGGTGATCGATGTTCAATCACTTGCAGGTGACAGCAGTGACAATATACCTGGAGTTCCTGGAATTGGTGTTAAAACAGCTGCGGAGTTAATAAATCAATACGGTGATTTAGAACAACTGTTAACAAGAGCAACTGAAATAAAACAAAATAAAAGAAGAGAAAATTTGATAGAATATGCTGATCAAGCAAGATTATCTAGATCATTAGTAACCTTAAAAAAAGATGTACCAGTTGATTCAAAAATTGATGAGTTCAAAATAAATTCTATTTTGGAACTTAATAAATTAATTCCTTTTTTAAAAGCCCACGGATTTAAAAGCTTATTAAATAAATATGAAAATGTTGTGAAAGAAGAAATCAAAGAAGAATCAAAAGTTTCAAAATTAGATGTTATAAAAAATGATCAGGAATTTAAATCCATTTCAAAAAATTATTATTTAATTGAAAATTTATCGGACTTAAAACTTTTTTTATACCGATGTTATAATAAATCTACTATTGCTGTAGATTGTGAAACGGACTCTTTAAATGCTAAAAATGCTAACTTAGTTGGTCTATCATTGTCATTTGAAGAAGGTGAGGCTTGTTATATACCTTTAAGGCATGGAATAAATTTGGAAAATAATCAGTCAGGGTTTATTTTTGACGATGTAAAATCATTTAAACAAATTCCATTTGATGACGCAATTTCCTTAATTAAACCACTTCTAGAAGATAGTTCAATTTTAAAAGTTGGCCATAATATTAAATACGATTCATTAGTAATGAGACAAGAACATAATGGTAATATTAATTTAAATCCTGTTAGTGATACCATGTGTATTTCATATGTGGTAGATCCAGGAAGAGTGGATAGTCACAAATTAGATGCTTTAGCATTGCGTGAATTGAACCATGATACCATCAAATATGATGATATTTGTGGAAAAGGAAAAAATAAAATTGCATTTAATCAATTGTCTCCCTTAGATGCTCTAAATTACGCGGCTGAAGATGCTGATATAACTCTATCAATTTACAATAGAGTTTTACCAAGAATAATTAATGATAAAAAGTTTTCAGTTTATAAAAGACTAGAAAATCCATTGATTAATGTATTGTTAGAAATGGAAAATACAGGAATAATCATTAATCCTAAAAAACTCAATGAAATTTCTAAAAATTTATCAAGTCAGATTGATAAATTGGAAGAACAAATATTCAAAATGAGTAAAACTAATTTCAATATAGGTTCTCCCAAACAGTTAGGAGAAATTTTATTTGATAAGATGAAAATTGAAGGTGGCAAACGTTCAAAAAATGGCTCCTGGCAAACAAGTGTTGAAATATTAGAAAAAATTTCTGACATGGGATATGCAATTGGAGACGTTATTTTGAGCTGGAGACATTTTTCTAAACTTAAAAGCACTTACACGGATGCATTAGTTGAACAAATAAACTCAAAAACTCATAGAGTTCACACTAACTATTCTATGGTTGGAGCAAGCACTGGAAGGCTGTCTTCTTCAAATCCAAATTTACAAAATATACCAATTAGAACGGAAGAAGGAAGGTTAATTAGAACAGCTTTTGAGCCAAAGCAGGGCTTCAAATTAGTTTCAATGGATTATTCTCAAATTGAATTAAGGTTGATTGCTCATATTGCAGATGAAAATAAGATGTTGGATGCGTTTAATGATAATTTAGATATTCACGCCGATACTGCCTCTAAGGTGTTTGGTATACCAATAAAAGAAATGACTTCAGAGTTTAGAAGAAAGGCAAAGGCAATTAATTTTGGAATTATCTATGGTATTTCAGCATATGGTCTTGCAAAGCAGTTAAAATGTTCTGCAAATGAAGCAAAGGATTTTATTAGTTCATACTTCTACAGATTCCCAAAAATTAGAGATTATATGGAACAAATTAAATCTAATTTAGATAGTGATGGCTATGTAGAAACTTTATTTAATAGACGTGTTTATATTAATGATAGTAATTCCAAAAACCAAAAGCTGAGAGGGTTTGCAGAAAGGCAAGCTATTAATGCTCCTATTCAAGGTACTGCAGCGGACATTATTAAATTGGCGATGATTAAAATTCATAAACAGTTACTAAATAAAAAAGAAATTTCCATGCTGATGCAAGTCCATGATGAGTTAGTATTTGAAATTAGAGAAAAAAATATTGAAGAATTTACAAATGTTATATTACCCATAATGGAAACTGCTAACTTACCAATGGTACCTTTGAAAGTTAACTTAAAAGTAGATGTAGGTGTTGGAAACAATTGGGCTGAAGCTCATTGATTATATTATTTAACATAAATTAACTTAATTTAGCCTTGAATAAACCTAAATTTTCTCATCAAATAATCAGAAATAAATAATTATTTTTTTAAATACAGGTGAAATAATGAGTGAAAAGATAATACTTGTTGATGATGATAGTAATATTTTAGCATCTGTTTCCCTTGCCTTAAGGGCAGAGGGTTGGTCAGTTGAAACTTATAATGATAGTGAACAAGGACTTGTTGCATTACAAAGAAACTCTCCGGATATAGCTGTTTTAGACATTAAAATGCCGAAAATGGATGGTATGGAACTTTTAAAACGTCTTAGGGCTTCTAATGATGTACCAGTTATTTTTTTAACTAGTAAAGATGATGAAATAGACGAAGCAATTGGTCTTAGAATGGGTGCTGATGACTACATAACTAAGCCATTTTCGCAAAAACTACTTATAGAAAGAATAAGAGCGGTTCTAAGAAGGACTTTATTTAAAAATTCAGATTCGTCCGATAAAATAATCCAAAGAAATGACTTGTCCCTTGATCCAGACAGGCATCTTTGTAAGTGGAAAGGACAAGAGATAAGGCTGACTGTTACAGAATTTTTAATACTTTATACATTGGCACTTAGACCAGGATTAGTAAAAAATAGAGATCAACTTATAGACACAGCATATGGTGAAACTATATATGTTGATGACAGAACTATTGATAGTCATATAAAGAGAATGAGAAGAAAATTTAGAGTTTTTGATAAAGATTTTGATTGCATTGAAACTCTATACGGTGTTGGGTATAGGTATAGAGATGTATAAAAATTGAGAAAGTTTTTTAGAATTATAAAGAGATTATATTTTCCTCTTAAAATGAGAATATTATTTATAATTTTATTACCAGTTTTATTATATCCTATCATTATAATTTACTTCAACAAGTATCAAGAAATTTTGATTAAATCTGAGTTTGCAGCTATAGAAAGGCAAGGTCTTACTCTTACAAAAGCACTTGCGTTGGCAGAAAATCAATATGGCTTAATTCAAAATAATCAAATCTCTAGTCCTGCGTTACAAAGTCTTATTCCTAAAGTTGATTATGGATCTAATATTAGAGCAAGACTTTTCAATATGTACGGGAATTTAATAGCCGACACAAAAGCAAGCATGAAATATAGTCCATTTGTTAAAGTAAGCCCTTTACCATCTGTAGATAAGGATTTTTCTTTAAAAACTTATTTCACTGACTTTGTCTTTTTATTCTCAAATATTATATCAAAACCACTAAATCTTCCACTTTATATTGATAATAGAGAATTTTCGTTAGAAGATTTTCCAGAAGTTATCGTGGCTCTGAGAGGTGAAAACACAAAAGTGCTCAGGCAAGATAAAAATGGAAATTTATTTTTATCAGTTGCAATTCCTATCAAAAATATTCGTATGATTAGGGGCGCTGTTCTTCTATCTGTTTCAGGCAACAAAATAGAAAAAGAATTAGTAGATTTGGAAACTGAACTTTTTAAAGCATTTGGATTAATTCTATTAGCAACCATTACTCTTGCTCTTTATTTTGGAAGATCAATAACTAACCCTATAGTAAAGTTATCAAATGAGGCTGATAAAATAGCAGAAGACAAAATGATGAAAACTTTTAATCTAAGTGAATTTAGATTTAGAAAGGACGAAATAGGTAAACTAGCGCGATCATTTTTTAAAATGACTAATGAATTACAAAAAAGAATAGATCACATAGCAGAATTTGCTGCTGATGTCGCACATGAGTTAAAAAATCCTATAACATCTGTGAGGTCTGCTTCAGAAACAATTAGTAAAGTAAGAAGTGGAAGTGAACAGAAAAAATTAATAAAGGTTATCCAAAATGATGTTGAAAGAATTAATAGATTAATTAACGATATTTCTGCAGCTTCAAGGCTTGACTCAGAATTATCTAGAATAGAAATGAAAAAAATAAATATTTCGAATCTACTTGAAACTTTGGTTGATGTAAGATCATCTACAGTTAATTGTAATATAAATTTTTTAAAATATTCTGAGGATATGTATATTTTTGGTAATGAAAATAAGATTGCGCAGGTTTTTGATAATTTAATACAAAATTCGGTTTCTTTTTCAAATGACAAACAGATTATAAATATACGTTTAGAAAAAAGCTTAGAACATGTTATTATTCTAGTTGAAGATAGTGGTCCAGGTTTCTCAAATGGATCTCTAAATAAAGTTTTTGATAGATTTTACACAGACAGACCTAAAAATGAAAAGTTTGGAAATCATTCTGGTTTGGGTTTATCCATTTCAAAACAAATAGTCCTAGCGCATGGAGGAACTATTGAAGCTTTAAATAGATTTAACCAAAAGAATGAATGTGTCGGAGGTACTGTTAAAGTCAGTTTTCTAGAAATATAAAAGCATAAAAAATTAAAAAGTAATAAATTCAGAGTTTTCAAAAGATTGTTAGAGTGTTATAGAGGTATAAAAATTTTTAAGGATTATTATGAAAGATTATTCAATATCAGATATTAGCCTTGCCAAATGGGGAAGAAAAGAAATATCAATTGCTGAGACTGAGATGCCAGGATTGATTGCTTGTAGAGAATTATATGGGAAAGAAAAACCATTAAAAGGAACTAGAATAGCAGGCTGTTTACATATGACTATACAAACAGCCGTACTTATTGAAACTTTGGTAATCCTTGGAGCAACTATTAGATGGGCTAGTTGTAATATATTTTCAACACAAGATCACGCTGCTTCGGCTATTGCTGAACAAAATATTCCAGTTTTTGCCAAAAAGGGTGAAACTCTAAAAGAGTACTGGGAGTATGTTGATAAAATTTTTACATGGTCTGAAGATACGTTTGCTAATATGATTCTAGATGACGGTGGAGATGCCACACTTTATATAATTTTGGGAGCTAAAGCTGAAAGTGGAGAAAGGGTGCTTGCTTCACCTGCTAATGAAGAAGAAGAGGCGCTTAAAACTCAAATCATGTCTAGACTTAAATCTTCTCCAGGTTGGTTTACTAAGGTCAAAAATAGTATTAAAGGAGTAACAGAAGAAACAACGACAGGTGTTTTAAGATTATATCAAATGGCTGAAAAGGGTGATCTTCCTTTTCCGGCGATAAATGTAAATGACTCTGTAACAAAATCTAAGTTTGACAATTTATACGGATGTAGAGAATCTTTAGTTGACGGTATCAGAAGGGCTACAGATGTAATGTTATCGGGTAAAGTAGCTGTAGTAGCTGGATTTGGTGATGTTGGTAAAGGTTCAGCGGCTTCCCTTCGTCAGGGTGGAGCAAGAGTGATTGTAACAGAGATTGACCCTATTTGCGCATTACAAGCTGCAATGGAAGGTTATGAGGTGTGTTCAATGGAAGAAGCTTGTCCAAGAGGAGATATTTTTGTAACCGCAACTGGTAATAAAGATGTTATTACAGTTGACCACATGAGAGATATGAAAGATAGAGCTATTGTTTGTAACATAGGTCATTTTGATTCTGAAATACAGGTTGAATCATTACAAAATATGAAGTGGTCAGAAGTTAAACCTCAAGTGGATGAAGTAGAGTTTCAAGATGGTAAACGATTAATTGTGTTAGCAAAAGGAAGATTAGTTAATTTGGGTTGTGCAACTGGACACCCCAGCTTTGTAATGAGTGCTTCATTTACAAACCAAGTTTTAGCACAGATTGAAATTTGGCAAAATTATAAAAGCTATGAAAATAAGGTTTACACATTACCAAGACATCTAGATGAAAAAGTCGCCACATTACATTTGGAAAAAGTAGGGGCAACTTTGTCTAAATTATCAAATGAGCAAGCTGATTATATTGGAGTTCCAGTTCAAGGTCCTTTCAAATCTGATAATTATAGATATTGAGCATGAAGGCATTATCAGAAATTATTGTTAAATCTGAAAATGAAATGAAAAATATTGGTAGTTTGATATCAAGATTATTAAAAGCAAACGATCTAATTACTTTTGAAGGTGATTTGGGAGTTGGTAAGACTTTTCTATGTAAGTCTATTATAAATAGTATTACAAATATAAAAGAAGTACCAAGTCCAACATTTAACCTCGTTCAAACTTATCCTTTGAATAAAGTTATAGAAATATGGCATTGTGATTTTTATAGAATTAATAATTTTGAAGAAGTTGAAGAAATCGGTGTCTTTGAAGATCTAAAAAAAAAATTATTTTGCTAGAATGGCCAAGATTTAATTTAGAAATTAAAAATTTGGACCCCTTAAACATCACTATTTCTTTTATTGGTGGCAATGAGAAGCAATTTTCACAATTTAGAAAAATTTCATTATTTGGATCTGTAAATTGGTTTAATAGGATAAAAGGGCTTTCCTTAAAGTTGGATATAACTAAATGAGTATGAATTTTGTTTTTTATGATTTAGAGACTACAGGAAGAAATTCTACTTGGGATCAAATTATTCAAGTTGCCGCAATCTTAGTCGACAAGAATTTTAATGAGCTTGAAAGATTTGAGGATAGATGTCGTTTAAGATCAGGTTTGGTTCCCGAACCTGGTGCTTTATTAGTTAATAAAACATCTATAGAGATATTAAACAATGTTAATTTATCACATTATGGTTTAATAAAAAAGCTTCAGCATAAATTTAAAAAATGGTCTCCAGCTATATTTATTGGATATAATACTATTTCTTTTGATGAAGAGTTTCTTAGAAAAACTTTTTTTAAATTACTTCTTGAACCATATATAACTCAATTTAATGGAAATAAAAGGGCAGATGTTTTAGGAATAACAAGATCATCTAAATATTATTATCCGGAATGTTTAGAAGTTGGTATGAATGAAAAAGGGAATCAAATATTCAAACTAGATAATTTGACTGAGTTGAACAAGATTACTCATAATGCACATGACGCTATGGGTGATGTAGAAGCTACTATAGAAATTACAAAAATTTTACAAAAAAAAGCAAACATAATTTGGGATTCTGCTTTGAATAACAGCACTAAAATTGATGTTGATAACTTCCTAATTAACAATAATATTGTTTGTATGGATGAATATTTTTTTGGTAAATTCAACACTCACGTAGTCACTTACTTATGCAAAAATCATTTTAACTATCCTCAGTGTTTTGATTTGCTTCATGATCCTGTTGATTATTTCGATATGTCAATAAAAGATTTAAAAATTAAAATTAAACAAAGACCAAAACTATTAAGAGAAATAAAAAATAATAAAAATCCTGTATTATTGGATGCAAGCCACATTGAAAAAATACCTCTTTATAAATCTATAGGAATTGAAGTTCTTCACAAAAGAGCAGAGATGATCAAAAATAACCTAGATTTTAAAAATAAAATACAGAGAATATTATTTGAGGAAAATGAAGAAAAGGAGATTTATAAATCTCAGATTGAATTACAACCTGAAGATAGCTTATATTTTGGAGGATTTCCAGATAACAATGATAAATCAAAAATGATAGATTTTCATAATGCTGATTGGGAAGAAAAGTTTTACATTTCAAACCATTTTAAAGATCAAAGATATAAATACTTTGCTCAAAGATTAATTTACGAAGAAGCACCTTTAGTACTTCCCAAATCCGATTATGATATTATTCACAAAATTATTGCAAAACAAATTTTAAGTATTGATAATGAAAAATGGAATACAATACCAAAATCATATCATGAATTAGATACTTTTAGAGAACAATTTGAGATCAAGGGTGATGACGAAAAACTATTATTTTTAGAAGAATTAGATAAGTTTCTTCAAGATCTAGAAAAGAAATATCAATAAATTATAATAAGCAAAGAAAGTTAGGAGATAAAAAAAATGGCAACCAATAAAACTAATGACCAGAAATTTAAAGAAGATGTTTTAGAATCAAAAGAACCAGTTTTAGTTGATTTTTGGGCAGAGTGGTGTGGCCCCTGTAAAGCTATTGGTCCGTCTCTTGAGGAATTATCTGAAGAAATGGCCACCAAACTGAAAATAGTGAAAATAAATGTTGATGAGAATCCTTCAACATCGCAAGCTTATGGTATAAGAAGTATTCCAGCTTTGATGATTTTCAAAGATGGTCAAAAAATATCTGAAAAAATGGGTGCGTTACCAAAATCAGCTCTTGAATCTTGGGTAAACGAGACAATTTAATCAATCTTTGTTTTATTAAATTTTAGAGTATTTCCTGCTAAATAAAGTGATCCAGTAATTAAAAGAGGTATATCTTTTTCAGCATGTTGTAAGGCATTTTCCAAATTTTGTGTAGGAAGTACTTCTAACCCTATTTTTTTTAATTTTACAATTATTTCATCTGGAGAATATGACGACTCTACTTCAGGAATAGCCATAGCAAACACTTTATTGATATGATTTTTGAATATTTTTACAAAATTTTCAACATCTCTATTTTTCAACATTCCAATTATTAAATTCCATTTTCCTATAGATTGTTTATTTAAATATTGATTCAACACATATGCACTATCATTATTATGTGCACCGTCTATGATTGTTATGTTATTTCTATAATTGATAATTTTTCCTTGTCTTATCTGATGAATTCTTCCAGGCCAATTCGCTTGTTTTAAAGCTAAATTTGTCTTTGATAAGGATATTAATGGTAATATTTTTTTTGCAGCAGTATACGCAGTAGATGCATTCTCATATTGATGATCACCACTCAATCCAAGTATTGTATTTGTAGATATATTTTCAATATCAATTATTTCAGTTTTTAAATTTTTTGCGCATGCAAGAAGAGTTTGACGTGCTTTTATATTCTTTTGCTTCGCAATAATAACTGGAGTGTTTTTTCTAAAAATTCCAGCCTTTTCTCGCGCTATCTCTTCAATTTTTTCTCCAAGAAACTCAATATGATCAAAACCTATTTTAGTTATTATAGTAAGTTTTTTATTTTCAATAATATTTGTGGCATCTAATCTACCACCCAAGCCTGTTTCAAATATATTCACATCACTTGGTTGTCTTTCAAAAGCAATTATAGCTGCTGCTGTCGTTATTTCAAAAAATGTAATTGGGTTATTAGCATTTTTTGTTTCTACTTCTTCTAAAATTTTAATCAGTTTTTCATCTGAAATAAACTTATTATTTATTCTTATACGTTCATTAAAATTAATTAAATGAGGCGATGTATATAAATTTACTGATAAATTATGATATTCCAATATTTCCTTGAGAAAAGATGCTGTTGAACCTTTGCCATTAGTACCTGCAATATGAATTACATTTTGTAACCTGTTTTGTGGGTTATTAAATTTTTTCATTAATAATTTTAATCTTGAAAGATCAAAGTCTATCAGTTTTGGGTGAAGTGAAAACATTCTATTTAATGTTTGTGATAATTTATGTTTTTTGATCATTTTATTAAAAAATATTAATTTTTATTGTTAATTAATATAAAAAGTTAGTGTTTTTAATAATTGTGAAATTTTTTCTTTTTGCTCAGATCTAGGAATAACAATGTCTATCATGCCATGAGATTTTAAATATTCTGCTGTTTGAAAATTTTCTGGAAGGTTTTCTTTAACAGTTTCTTCAATAACTCTCCTTCCAGCAAATCCAACTATTGCCCCTGGTTCAGCTATATGGATGTCTCCAAGCATTGCAAAACTCGCTGTAACTCCGCCGGTTGTAGGATTGGCAAGTAGAACAATATAGGGTAGATTCTCCTTTTTAACTTTATTAATTGCAATTGTTGTTCTTGGCATTTGCATCAAGGAAAATATACCCTCCTGCATCCTTGCTCCACCTGAAGATGGCACTACTATTAAAGAGCATTGTCTTTTTATCGCTTCTTTAGCAGCTACTATCAATCCATCTCCTACATATCTTCCCATAGATCCAGCCATAAATGAAAAGTCAAAACATGCTAATACTACTGGTATTTTATTTACTAGACCAAAACTTACCAACAATGCGTCTTCTAATTTTGTTTTATTTTGCGCATTTTTTATACGATCAATATACTTTTTTTTATCTTTGAAATTAATAGGGTCTAATTTTAATTTTGGTATTAAAATATCTTCAATAGTATCCTCGTCTAAAAGAAAATTAATTCGTTGTCTTGCAGACAGATGGTCGTGAAAACCACAGGATTTACAAACATTATTACTTTCATAAAATTCTTTATGAAATATCATTTGAGAACATGATTTACATTTAATCCACAAGATTTCTTCAGGCTCTTTTATTTTAACAAAAGCCTTGAACTTAGGTAATACTGTTTCTTTTATCCAATTCAATTCTAAACTCCTTATTTTTTACATAAATATATAATAAGGCTTAATTATGTTTAACATTTTCTAACACTTTACTAATAAAATCTAAACATGAGTTAAGTGTTTGTTTAGTTGGATTATCGTCATTATCTAATGATGATTTTATTAAATCAACTACCGCAGAGCCTACGACTATACCATCTGAAATATTAGCCATGGATGATGCTTGAGAAGGTGACCTAATTCCAAATCCTATAACTACTGGCAGATCAGTAACAGTTGTTATTTTTTTCAAATTTATTGATACATTCGCTTTATTTGGGGATTGTGTACCCGTAATTCCTGTTATTGAGACATAATATACAAACCCAGTTGCATTTAATAATATTTTATTAAGCCTTTTCTCATCGGTCGTAGGTGTAACTAGTCTAATTACACTCAGTTTATTTCTTTCAGCTTCAACATAAAATTCTTCATCCTCTTCTGGCGGTAGATCAACAATAATTAGGCCATCAACTCCAATATCAAGGCATTTGTTTATAAATTTTTTTTTACCAAATTTGTATATGGGGTTGTAATATCCCATCAAAATAATTGGTGTATGTTTATTTTTTTTTCTAAAGTTTTCTACTAGAGACAAACATTTTGTTAAGTTTGTGCCTGATTTAAGGGCTCTTTGACTTGATAGTTGAATTGAAGTTCCGTCAGCCATTGGATCAGAAAAGGGCATTCCAATTTCAATAAAATCCACACCGTTTTCGGGTAATCTTTTTATTAGATTAAGAGAGCTTTTAAAATCTGGATCTCCAGCTGTTAAAAAAATTCCAACAGCTTTTTTATTATTTTTTTTAAGTTCATTAAAAGTTTGTTTAATACGGTTCATCAGCTTTTATTAATTTTATTTCTTCATTATTAATGGTAATACTGATGACAAATCTTTATCTCCTCTACCACACATATTCATAATTATAATCTGACCTTTTCTTTTAGTGGCAAGTTCACCAGTAATATGTAAAGCATGAGCTGGTTCAAGTGCAGGTATAATTCCTTCTAATCTACTACACAGCTTAAAAGCAATTAAACTTTCTTCATCTGTCGTAGATAAATATTTAATCCTTCCTATATCATATAACCAAGAATGCTCGGGACCTATTCCAGGATAGTCAAGCCCGGCAGAAATTGAGTGTGCGTCACTTATTTGTCCATTATTGTCTTGAAGTAAATAAGTTCTATTGCCATGCAGTATGCCAGGAGATCCAGCTGAGAGGGAAGCAGCGTGAAAGTCAGATTTCAGACCTTTACCGGCAGCTTCCACACCAAAAATTTCAACCTCTTTATCATCAAGAAAAGGATGGAATAATCCTAAAGCATTAGATCCACCCCCAATACACGCAACTAAAACATCAGGTAGTCTATTTTCTTTTTCTAAAATCTGCTTTTTTGCTTCTTCTCCTATAACAGATTGGAAGTCTCGGACCATTTTTGGATAAGGATGAGGTCCAGCAGCAGTACCAATAATATAAAAATGTGTGTTAGCGTTTGATACCCAAAATCTTAACGCATCATTCATTGCATCTTTTAAAGTACCAGTTCCTGAAGTTACTGGGGTAATTTTAGCTCCTAATAATTGCATTCTTTGAACATTAGGTTTTTGTCTTTCAATATCCATTGCACCCATAAAAACTTCACAATCAAATCCGAATAAGGCACATGCCGTTGCAGTTGCTACACCATGTTGACCTGCACCAGTTTCAGCAATTATTTTATTTTTACCCATTTTTTTAGCCAATAAAATTTGGCCTATTACATTATTAATTTTATGCGCTCCAGTATGATTAAGTTCGTCTCTTTTTAAATAGATTTTAGCTCCCCCAAAGTGTTCAGTTAATCTTTCTGCAAAATATAAAGGGCTAGGTCTTCCTATGTAATCTCTTCTGTACATTTCTAATTCATTAATAAAAGATTGATTTTTAATTGCCTTTTCATATGAATTTTCTACTTCAAGAATAAGAGGCATTAATGTTTCTGCAACAAATCTTCCACCATGAATTCCAAACTTACCATTTGAATCAGGTCCTTTTTTTAAACTATTTAAATTAATTTCTGACATAATTAATCCATTATAAATTTCTACATTTTAAAACAAAGTTTTTAATTAATTGAGGGTCCTTAACACCTTTTATTGTTTCAAGTCCAGATGAAATATCTATCGCCGGTGGTTTAGTTATATCAATTGCTTCACTTATATTATTTATATTTAAACCTCCAGCAAGCATCCATTTTTTTTTTGATTTATAATCTTTTAAAATTTTCCAATCAAACTTTTTACCATTTCCACCAGGCAATTCCTCTGAAGGAGCATCTAATATTAAAATATCACAAATTTCTGCATATGTTTTAATGTGTCTTTTTAAATCTATATTTTTTTTAATGCCAATCCCTTTTATTAAAGGAATGTTAAATTTATCTTTAATATTTTCACATCTTTTAGGCGATTCTTCTCCATGTAGTTGAATATAATCTGGTTTTATAAATTTTATAATTTCTTGTAAAAAAATATCGTCGGGATTTACAGTTAAAGCAACTATTTTGGATTTTTTAGTTCTATTTTTTGCTAATAATTTAGCTCTCGTTATTGATAAATTCCTAGGAGATTTATGATAAAAAACTAAACCAATGTAGTTAACACCGATATTTAAAGCAGCATTCATTGAAATTTGATCATTTATACCACAAATCTTAATCTCAAATGAATGTTTCATTGCATATAAACTAGATGAAAAATCAAACTTATAAGTATCATTTGTTGATACGATCTTTCATTGCTTTGCCCATTCTAAAGAAAGGAATGTTTTTTGAAGGTACAGCTACAACGGCTCCATTTTTAGGATTTCTGGCAATTCTAGCTTCTCTTTTCTTAACATCAAATACTCCAAAACCTCTTAATTCAACTCTTTCATTTTGACTCAAAGCGAAGCTAAGAGTTTTGAAAAATACATTAATTATTTTGCTTGCATCTTTTTGATACAATTCAGGATTAATATTAGCAATTTTTATTATTAAATCTGATTTATTCAATATTACACCCTTTTAATTATGTTATGAAGAACTTGTATCTTTCTTAGCCAATGCTGCTCCTAAAATATCACCTAAACTTGCGCCACTATCAGATGATCCGTACTCAGCCATAGCTTTCTTTTCTTCTTCTATTTCTTTTGCTTTAACTGAAAGTGAAATTTTTCTACTCTTTTTGTCAATATTAATAACCGCAGCATCAATTTTGTCACCCACACCATATCTATCGGTTTTTTGATCTGCTCTTTCGCGTGATAGATCACTTTTCTTTATAAACCCTTTTAGATTTTCACCAACGTTAACCTCAAGACCGTTATCAATAATATTTGAAATTGTACAAGTAACTGTTGAACCTTTTCTTATATTTCCTATTTCTGTAGCAGTTACGTCTTCAGTTAATTGCTTGATACCAAGAGAAATACGCTCTTTATCTATATCAATGTCTAATATTTTGGCTTTAATTAAACTTCCTTTAGAATATGTTTTTATTAACTCATCTCCATTGCCATCCCAACTTAAATCTGATAGGTGAACTAAACCATCTATATCTTCAGATAGTCCTATGAATAAACCAAATTCAGTAATATTCCTTATCTCACCTTCAATTGTTTCTCCAACTTTTTTGTTTGATTTATAATTTTCCCATGGGTTATCTACACATTGTTTTATTCCTAAAGAAATTCTCCTTTTTTGAACATCTATTTCTAGTACCATTACTTCGACTTTTTCAGAAGTAGATACTATCTTGCCAGGATGCACATTTTTTTTCGTCCAACTCATTTCGGAAACATGTACTAGGCCTTCTATCCCATCTTCTAATTCCACAAAAGAGCCATAATCTGTAATGTTTGTTACAATGCCTGTCATTTTAGAACCAACTGGGAATCGTTCAAAAACCTGTACCCATGGATCCTCAGTAAGTTGTTTTATTCCCAATGAAATTCTTTTTGTTTCATCATTAAATTTTATAACTTTAACTTGAACAGATTGACCAATCTGTAAAGCTTCTGACGGATGGTTAATTCTTTTCCATGAAATATCTGTTACATGCAACAGACCATCTACACCACCTAAATCAACAAAAGCTCCATAATCAGTAATATTTTTAATAACACCTTGTAGAACTTGGCCTTCTTCAAGATTAGCAACTAGTTCAGATCTTGCTTCTGCTCTACTATCTTCCAAAACAGCTCTTCGTGATACAACAATGTTACCTCTTCTTCTATCCATTTTCAAAATCTGAAATGGTTGAGGCGTTCCCATCAAAACACCTAAATCTTTGATAGGCCTGATATCAACTTGACTTCCAGGTAAGAAAGCAGTTGCGCCTTCAAGATCAACTGTAAATCCACCTTTTACCCTACCGAATATAACACCATTAACCCTTTGCTGTTTTTCAAGAGCTTTTTCTAGGTTAACCCAGGACTCTTCTCGCCTAGCTTTTTCCCTACTTAATATAGCATGTCCATTTATATCTTCTAACCTTTCAATATAAACTTCAACTACGTCTCCAGCATTTATTTTAATATCTTCTTCATTGTTTCCAAATTCTCTTAATGGAACTCTGCCTTCAGACTTCAGTCCTACATCAATCAAAATCATATCTTTTTCAACTGACAATACTGTGCCAGCAACAACTGAACCTTCAATGCTTGTCATTTCCTGAAAGCTTTGATCTAGTAATTCTGCAAAGCTTTCATTTGCAGGTAAGGCTGTTACATCAGCTTGGGACAATATTTTCTCCTATATTTGTTAGCATATAAGCAATTTACAGAGGTTATAATTATGGAAACAAAAGAAATCAATCTAATAATTATAATAAAATTAATTTTCAGTAGGTTATTTGTTTATTTAATTTGCTAAAACCTCCATTTTTTTAGCATCTCATTTTTTTCTTTCAATAATATCGGCAACTTTTAACAATAATTCTTCAGGATTAATTGAGGTAGTGTCGATGACATAAGCATCTTTAGCTGGTACTAAAGGTGATATTTTTCTGTTACTATCCAGACTATCCCTATCTCTCATACTATTCATTAAATCTTGCAGCATACACTTTTCATCATTTTCATGCAAGAACGATATATTTTTTTCTAACAATCTTCTTTTAGCCCTTATTTCTAATGGCGCAGTAATAAAGAACTTAAAATCTGCATTTGGGAGAATTGTGGTACCAATATCTCTTCCATCTAAAATACAACCACCAAATTTTTTTTTACTTGAATTGTTAAATTCTCTTTGTTTGTTGTTTAAAATCTTTCTAAGATTAGGAAAAGTAGCAATTTTTGATGCAAGTTTAGCAACATCTTCATTTCTTAAATTTGTATTTTTCAATTCTTTGAAATTTAAAATCAATGCAAAATCACAACTGGTTTGTTCTAATTCTGTTGTGTTTAATTTATTTTCCTTTATAAGCTCATGAGCTACCTTACGATACAACAATCCTGTATCTAAATAAGGAAAACTATATTTATCAGACAGTTTTTTGCCTAAGGTTCCTTTTCCAGAAGCAGCTGTTCCATCAATTGCTATTTCTATCATTAAAAATTATTTTTTCTGTTAATTAAAAAAATTTAAGTTAGCTCCTATCTTATTCATTTTTTGCATAAAAAAAGGAAAAGAAGAATTTATTGTATCTGTGTTTCTTACAATAATTGATTTTTCTGTAATCAAACCCAAACATAAAAAAGACATAGCAATTCTATGATCTAAGTTGGAATCAATTTCTACATTGCCAATTATTTTTGCTTTGGGACCTTTTCCCTCTATAATCAAACTGTCTTTTGTTTCATGAGTAACTACACCTATTTTTTGTAAACCCTCACAAACTGCTTTTATTCTGTCAGTTTCCTTATATCTAAGCTCTTCAACTCCTTCCATTACTGTCTTTCCTGTTGCTCTAGTTGCTGCTATTGATAATATAGGATATTCGTCAATCATAGATGCAGCTCTTGATTTAGGGACGGTTATTCCTTTCAAACTACTTGAACTAGCAGTAATGTCAGCAACCATTTCACCACTAATTTCCTTTTCATTAAAAATCTGAATGTTCGCACCCATTTCAATCAAAGTTTTATATAATCCAGTTCTAAGCTCATTTATACAAACATTCTCAACCTTTATTTCACTATTAGGAGTTATTATAGCAGAAACTATTGGAAACGCTGCACTAGAGGGGTCTGCTGGAATACTGAGGTTTAATGGCTTTAGTTCGGGGATGCCTTCTAAGGTTATTTCCCATGACATGTCATCTAATTCATATGTTGAAATACTAGCACCAAAAAATTTTAACATTCTTTCAGTATGGTCTCTTGATAAAGATGGTTCTATGATAGTCGTATTTCCCAATGAAGACAAACCTGCGAGTAAAATACTAGATTTCACTTGAGCAGAAGAAATTGGGCTCTGATATTTAATTGGTAAGGGAATTTTACTACCTCGTATTTTGATTGGTAAATTATCAGTTTGACCTAATATCATTGCACCTGTTTTCTTTAAAGGTACGGTTACTCTTTTCATAGGTCTTTTTGACAAAGATTCGTCTCCAATAAACGTCGCTTCGACATCAGATCCTGCCACTAAACCCATGAGTAATCTTGCGCCAGTTCCAGAATTACCCATATTAAGTGTATAGTTAGACCCAAAAAAATTACCTATTCCACTGCCAAACACTTCCCATTTATCATTTAATTTATTTATTTTAATACCTAGAATTTTTAGAGCTTCAGCTGTTGCAATAACATCTTCGCTTTCTAAGAGATTATTTATTTCGATTCTGCCACTGACTAAAGAACCAATGATCAACGATCTATGTGAAATTGATTTATCTCCAGGAACACTCAAATTTCCAGATAAATTTATAGATTTACTAGACGATATTGAATTCATTAATTCTCACTATATTTATTTCAGTCTGCTAATATATATCTAATTTATTAAAAGTTAATAAAATTATTAAAAAATATTTTGACAGAATTAAATTTTTCAGTTTAATCCCATATTGGAAATAATTTTGCGGGAGTTTGATAATGGCAAAACCAGAATGGGGTAAAAAAAGAATTTGTCTTGCTTGTAATACAAAATACTATGATTTTAATAAATCTCCTATTATTTGTCCTTCATGTGGTAGTGAGTTTGATCCAGATATTTATTTAAAGAGTAGGAAAGGTAAAAATTTATCAACAAAAGTGGTTTCTGAAAAAAAACAAAACATGTCCGACGATATGACAAATATAGATGATATTGATACTGATACGGACGATGAAGTTGTATCAGACGACGATCCTTTACTTGATATAAATACGGAAAATCAGGATACTGAAACTGAGGCAGGAGTTGAGTTAAATATAGAAGAAGATATTTCTTTTATTGACGAAGATGATATTAATGAAGATGATGATGTTAATGAAGAAATTATTGATGAAAAGAAATAAAGATTTAATGTAAGGGGCTATAGCTCAGTTGGGAGAGCGCTACACTGGCAGTGTAGAGGTCAGCGGTTCGAACCCGCTTAGCTCCACCATTAATAATTAATTAGTGAGGTATTTATTTAACATAAATATTTTGAAGTTTTAAAAAAATAATCCTTAGACTAAAGGATACTTAAAATATGCCAGTTGTTGGTTTTTTTAGTAAAAATGCTACCATAAAGCTTCAAGATGAATGGGAAAAAAGATTACGGCTTCATTTGCCATCGGCAAAGTTAGTTCCATTATTGTCTAGAGATGCAGAAGAAGCAACATCTGCACTCATATGGAATTGTCCCGTTGAGAGATTAAGGGATCTTAGTAACCTCAAAGGACTAATTTCGTTAGGTCAAGGTGTAGACCATATTCTAAAAAAAAACACAATTCCTAAAAAAATCCCGATTGTCAGAATAGTAGATCCTTATATGGCAAAATCTATGAGTCACTGGGTTATACTTTCTATTCTAAATTTTGTGAGGGATTCTTATGGATATTACGAACAGGAAAAAATAAAACTATATAAATCTAGAAAAGAATTTAATTTTTTGTTCTTAAAAGTTGGAATATATGGAGTTGGAGCAATTGGCAGTGTAGTAGCAAAAGATTTATATAATTTAGGGTTTAAAGTAGAAGGGTGGAGCAGAACCAAAAAAGAAATTGAAGGTGTTAATTGTCATTATGGAGAAAATTCCATTGAAAAATTAATAAAGAATTGTGATATCCACGTTTGTCTTTTACCACTTACGCCATCAACAACTAATATTTTTAATAAATCAACCTTTGCTAAAATGAGACGCGGATCTTGTTTTATAAATGCAGGCAGAGGTGAGCAGGTTGTTGAAGATGATTTAATTGAAAATTGTAAATCGGGACACATCTCAAGTGCCATTTTAGATGTTTACAGGAATGAACCATTGCCAAAAGATCATAAATTTTGGGAAATAAAAAATATTAGAATATGGCCACATGTAGCTGCAGAAACAAACCCAAAGACAGCTGCTAAACAGATAGCCAATGCAATAAAATGTATTGATAAGGGAGAATTACCTCCTAATACAGTGGATCGCAATTTAGGTTATTAGCATACCTAATATTTTAAGGAGATTTTCATGAGCTTAAAAAAACAAATTACTGATTTGAATAATATCCGAGGCGCAATGATTTTTGAATTTTTTAGCCCAGGTATACCTATTATTTTAAAAAATGCGGGTTGCCAATTTATAATTTTTGACATGGAGCATGGTGGTCTTTCATTAGAGCAATTCAAAACTCTTGCAATAATAAGTAATGCTAACAGCATCTCACCTTTAATACGAATACCAGAAGTTAATTATAATTATGTAGCTAGAGCCTTAGATTTGGGTGCTGCTGGTATTATGGCACCTATGGTTAACACATATGAAGAGGCACTGAATATTGTTCAATCTTCAAAATATCCTCCAAATGGAGTAAGAGGTGCAGGATTTGGTTTTGCTCATGATAATTATAAAAATGAAAGCCCTTTATCTTATATAAACAAGGCAAATTCTAACTTAATAAACATTATCCAAATAGAATCTAAACAAGCACTGGAAAATGTTGAAGAAATAGCAGCCATTGATGGTGTAGACTGTTTATGGGTTGGTCATTTTGACTTAACAAATTTTTTAGGAATTCCTGGCCAATTTGACTCAGATATTTACTTTAATTCTATAAAAAGAGTTGTGGCTGCTGCTAAATCAAATAAAAAAAGTCTTGGAATAATGGTAAATAATCAAGATGAGCTTAAAATGTATTCCGACCTTGGTTTCAATATGATCGCTGTAGGTACAGAAATGAGCATTTTATCAAGATCAATTTCTCAAATACTGCAATAATTTTTAATTAAAATTTATGGAGAATTTATGATGTTTAAAGTTGGTATTTCTGGAGATTTATTAAATAGTGAGAATGAACCCTGCTTTGGGAATGATCCATTAGAACTTTTAAAAAATAGAAAAGATATAGAAATATCTTGGATGGATAAGACAATATCTGAAATAACTCCTGAAATGACGTCAGTGTATGATGCGATACTTCTTAATTTACCAAAAGCAAATGCTCATTCTGTATCTAACGCTGATTGCAAACTAAAAATTATATCTAGATTTGGTGTTGGATTTGATTCTGTTGATATTGAGGCTATGAAAAGAAAAAATATTATAGTCACAAACACACCAAATGCAGTGAGAAGACCTGTTGCAGTTGCGACATTAACAATGATATTTGGTTTAGCGGGTAAATTAATTAAAAAAGATAAACTTGTAAGATCAGGAAATTGGAATCAAAGAACAAATTTTATGGGGGTTGGACTTAGTAGGAAAACTTTGGGTGTTGTTGGTGCAGGGAGTATTGGCACTGAAACGATCAAATTGTCTAAACCTTTTTTTAAAAATATACTAGCTTTTGATCCATTTTTGTCAGAAGAAGAAATTTCTCAAAAAGGTGCAGTTAAAACTGAGCTTCACGAGTTAGCATCAAAATCTGATTTCATAGTGATACTTTGTAATCTCGACAGTTCTACTGCATCTATGATTGATTCAGAATTTTTCTCAAATATGAAAAAGAGTGGATATATTTTTAATTTATCAAGAGGACCTGTCATTAACGAAATTGATTTAGAGAAAGCATTAGAAGATAAAAAAATTGCGGGGGCCGGTTTAGACGTGACCAACACAGAGCCACTAGATACAAATAGTAAATTACTTAATAATGATAATGTTATAATTACACCACATGCACTTTGTTGGACTGATGAATGTTTTAATGATATTGCTACTGAAGCTATAAGCTCAATTTTAAATTTTATTGATGAAAAACCAATATTGAATCAAGTTAATAAGTAATTAAGCAGCTTTCTCGTGGACTGACTGAGAAATTACGGCAAAAGCACTTTCAGTGTTTTTGCAACCTCTTAATTTAGTTGTTAGCTCTTTGTTTCTGAGTAATCGTGAAACTAATGCTAAAGCTTGCAAATGTTCGGATCCATTATTGTCAGGTGCTAATAGTAAAAATATTATATCAACTGGTTGGTCGTCATTAGCATTAAAATCTAAACTATTTGATAGCAACGCCACAAATACTTTTGGCTTATCTATACCTGGACAATTAGCATGAGGAATAGCTATTCCATTACCAACGGCAGTAGATCCTAACTTTTCACGTTTGGTCAGTGCCTTAAGTAGGACTCGTGAATTAACTTTAATATCTTTCTCAGCCAATTTAGATAGTTCATCAAGTACGTTTTTTTTGCTACTCGCTTCAAAATTAACTAAAAAAGATTTATCAGACAACATATCTTTAATATTCATTTTGTACCCTAATAAGTGAATTAAATATTCGGAAAATGTTAATTAGTATTAACTGTGATATCAGTCAAGTTTATATTATAGTTATTTTTATTTAAAAATTATTTCCAAGATAAACATCTCGAACTCTTTTATCAGATTTAATTTGATCAGGATTTCCAGACATTATAACAGATCCTTCAAAAAGTATATATGCTTTGTCAATAATTCCTAGTGTTTCACGGACATTATGATCTGTTATAAGCACACCAATATTCTTAGATTTTAATTTATGAATTAAATTTTTCACATCATCAATAGCTATTGGATCAATTCCAGCAAGAGGTTCATCAAGGAGTATATAACTAGGGTTTGTAGCCAAAGCCCTGGCAATTTCTGTACGTCTTCTTTCACCTCCAGATAAAGTTGCTCCATATGAATTTCTTATCTTACCGATATTAAATTCAGACATTAATTCTTCTAATATTTGAAATTTTTTATTTTTAGTATATTTCTGAATTTCCAAAACTGATAAAATGTTTTGTTCAACTGTTAAACCTCTAAAGATTGATGATTCTTGTGGTAAATATCCTATACCATTTTTGGCACGTATATGCATTGGCAAGTGATTAATTCTTGACTGGTCAAGTATTATATCTCCTTCATCAGTGTTAATAAGACCAGCTATCATGTAAAAACATGTAGTTTTACCGGCTCCATTAGGTCCAAGAAGTCCAATTGCTTCCCCTTTTTGTAAATTTAAAGAAACTTTGTTGACAACCTTCCTTTTATCATAAGTTTTAGAAATAGATCTGATGACTAAACCTTTTTTAATATTGTTTGCCTCCATATTTGTTTTTGATAGTTTGAAATCATTATAATGTTCAACTTTTCGAAAAGAAGGTGATTTTAGCCTTTTGAGTTCTTCTTCTAAGCTACTCAATTTTAACTCCTTTATTCAATTTTTTTACAGGAGTGAAAATACCTTTAACTCTTTTTTTCTTTTTGGGATCGCCTATAATATTACTTACACCAGTTTTGAGATTAGTTATTCCTTTTGATCCACTTATTTTAGAATTCTGGTTTATTATCGTTACATTTCCTGAAAGTCTTATAATCTTATCTGAAGAATTATAAATACCCACGTCGGCTTTTGATTTTTTTCCTTTATCTTTATTTTCTATAATGACATTTCCTTTTGCAATAGCTTTTTGTAATGATTTATCTTTTGCAGTAAAATCGGCTTTAACGTTATCAGCATAAATTACACTTTCATTTGACAAAATAATTTTAACATTATCAATTGCTTCTGCTTTATTTTTTAAATCATCAAACATTATAATTTTCTTTGATTCAATATATCCAGTTGGAGATGAAAAGGTTTGAAAAGAGCCAGATATGATTGCAATTTTTTTTTCAATATCATATGTCATGAATTGACCAGTTGCTCTAGTATTGTCTTTAGTAACAATAACATTTTCTTTTGCTATTAAATTTTTAAGTACATTCTCCCCATTTTCGATTTCATAGTTAGCTCTAACAATATTGGCTTTCAAAGTAAGGCCATCTTTTTTCAAAATAACATTACCTTTTGCCAGATAATATTTTTCTTTTTCGAACCATTCAAGAGATATATCAGCCTCTACAGACAAATCGGAGCTGTTATTTTGGTTGACCTGTTTTGCTAAAACATTAAGAGACGAAGATATTAATAAAATAAGAGAAAATATATATATTTTTATATTTTTCATTTTTTACTTGATAAAACCATATTTAGAATAGCTTTTCCTTTGATTTTTATGTATTCGCCATTTTTCTTAACATCTAGCCCTTTACCCTTGATTCTAATATTACCTGAGATAATGTCTACATCATCTTGTGTATAATAATCACCCTTTTCAAAAGTTCCTGAAAGGCTTTCTGTTTTTAAAATAAATTTTCTTAACTTTTTTGTAATTTTAACTTTATCCGAAAAGTCAAAATTATCATAGTTATTTGATATTATTGCGTGACCAGCTGATATATTTGTTAAAATCCCTTTTTGGTCAATTGTTGTTAATGAATTTTCTAAAATAACTTTTTTATCTTTAGAATTACTTTCAACAAGAGTATCTGCAACAATTAAAAATTTTTCCCCTTTTTTATTCTCTTGACGAATTTTAACTCCAAGAATCTTTTCTTTATCATCAGAAGGATTTTTATTTAAAAGCACATTTTTCGAACTTTTGTTGTCATTAACTACAATTTGAGTAATAAAGCTCAAAATAATAATCACTATTAAGGAAGCAAAGATTGATTTACCGCTAAGTATTTTCATTTTCTGTAATCAAATATATAATTTGAGCTTTATAACATCAATGAGAAAAAATATCTAAACTTTCAAATCCAATTAAATCTAATTTCGATCTTGTTTTAATAAATTCAAAACATAGCCTAGCAATATCTACTTTTTCTTCACGTTTAAGAAGGCTATCTAACTCAATCTTTATTTTATGAAGATGAAGAACATCTGATGCAGCATATTTTAACTGGGATGCATTTAAATCTTTTGAGCCCCAATCAGAAGTTTGATTCTGTTTGTCTAATTCAAAACCTAAAAGATCTTTACATAAATCCACAAGTCCGTGCCTGGCGCCAAAAGTTCTTGATAATTTGGAGGCAATTTTTGTACAGTATACTGGTCCATTTAATTTACATATATATTTTTCAATTACTGCAATATCAAACCTAGCAAAATGGAATAATTTAGTAGAGCTGGGGTTATTAAGTATTTTTTTTAAATTTATAAAACTTTTCTTATTTTTTAAGCTTTCTTTTGAAATTTGAATTAAATGAGCATTTCCATCGCCATTAGAAAGCTGAATTAAACACAGTCGATCCCTTTGCAGATTTAGACCCATGGTTTCGGTATCAATAGCTACAATATCACCGAATTTGATATTTGAAGGAATATCGTCCTGGTATAAAAAGTAATTCATTTATCTTCCATTAAATTCTTAAAAGTGGGATAATATTTAAGTTATATTATCACTATTATAAATAGCTGTGCTAAATAATTACAATACATTAAATTTCAGACAAAGGTAAGAAATATGGGAAAAAGAAAATATAAAAAAATTCTTATTTTTGGAGGCACTGGTTTTCTTGGAAAGTCGTTAATCAAATTATTCTCAAAAATGGACACTGAAATTATTTTGTTTACCCGTAAAAGAAGTTCGGGAAATTCGACACAGGAATATAATTCTAACCCAAATATAAAAGTTGTTCACTGGAATTTTACTAATTACCAACTTATAGAAGAAAATATATTGGATTCAGATTGTATAATTAACCTGTGTGGAATTTTATATGAGAATAAACAAGGAGATTTTTTTAGAGTTCATTCTGACTTTCCGGCTCTTTTAGGTGAACTTTCAACTAAAAATAAAATCAATAAACTTATTCATGTTTCAGCATTAGGTGCATCTGAGTTTTCTAACAGTGTTTATTCCAGAAGTAAGGCGATTGGAGAACGAAAGTTAATAGAAAAATTTCCAAAAGCTAAAATACTGAAGCCATCATTATTATTTGGAAAAGGTGATAATTTTTTTGGACAATTTTCACAAATGGCCACTCTATCACCCTTTTTACCTTTAATTTCTAGAACTACAAAATTTCAACCTGTTTTTGTAGATGATGTTGCAATGGCCATAATTAATTTATTAGAAAGTACAAAATATAAACAAACCACTTTTGAAATTGGAGGAGAATTCATTTATAGTTTTGAGGAACTTTTAAAAATTTTATTAGAGATTAAAAAAATTAAGAGAATTTTAATTCCCCTTAATCCTCAATTGATGAAGATACCTGCATTCTTTTTACAACAACTACCAAAACCACCTTTCACAGTTGATCAAATGAAACTTCTAGAAAAAGACAATATATTAAATAATAATTCGCCAGGTTTAAAAGAGTTGGGAATCAAGCCAACTGAAATGAAAAAAGAATTAGTAAAAATTTATCGGGAGCCTTAACTAGAAATAAGCGTATATCAAAATTATAACACCAAGAACTATTCTATAAAAAACAAAAATTTTTAAAGAGGCTGTGTTTATCCATTTCATAAATAGTTTTATTGTTAAAAATGCTAAACAAAAGCTTGAAATAATCCCGATTATCATCTCATCATTGAAGAAAAAACCCTCCATACGGTAAAGTGAAAAACTTTCTAATGTCATTGCAGCTAGTATTACAGGAATTGATAATAGCAAAGAATACTTAGAAGCATCATATCGACTAAAGCCCATAAATAAACCTGCAGTAATAACAATGCCAGATCTACTTGTGCCAGGAATCAAAGCTAAAACTTGAAAGAGGCCTATAATAAAAGCATCTTTTAAATTTAGGTTTTTGATAAACTTTTTGATCTTAATGTTGGTATCAGCTATCCCTAGTAAAATACCAAAACCTAAAGTTGACCATCCTATAATTTCTAAATTTCGTATTATATTGAAGTCATATAAATGTATTAAAAACCCAATAAAAACAATTGGGATGGTGCTAATAATCAAGTTTTTAAAAGTAATAAACCCTTGATTATTCTTTTTTATAAAAATCGTATCATGAGATATTCTTGAAATATCTTTTTTTAAATAAAATAACACTGCTAAAAGAGATCCAAAATGCAAAGAAACATCAAAACTTCTCTTAGATGATATGGATCCAAATATTTCTGGAATAATTATTAGGTGAGCACTTGAAGAAATTGGAAGGAACTCAGTAATACCCTGTACCATTGATAATATAATGATTGTTTCTAAGGTCATTTTATACTCTTTAATTTGTATAAATATTATTAGACTTATATAATCATATTATCTAATTAAAAATTAACTTAGTACTAATATATTAACTTTAAGCTTATGTAGTAATTGATGATTTGGAATAGAAAAAAACCATATTTAGCAGAAATCACTTTTAGCCAGCTTTTATCAGGTAAGTATTCTAATAAAGAAATTATGCACTATGAGATTTCTCTTGGAGATAGTGGAATATACCACGAACCAGGAGATAGTTTAGCAGTAATTCCAACCAATGATCATGATCTTGTTTCAACTATTATAGACAGGCTAGATGCGAATTCCTCAATAATTCCAGATGGTCAAGATTCTTCTTTATTTGAACTTCTTGTATCTCATTATGAGATATTAACTCCGACAAATAGATTGATATATTTTATAAATGAAAATATTAAACATAACGATCTTAACAAGGCTGTAAAAAGTGATAATAAAAACTTATTAAATGAATTTAAATATGGAAAAGATGTTTTAGACTTTATTAATCTAGATAAAAATTTAAAAATAGATCTTAATTTATTTTTAACCCTATTGAAACCACTCCAGCACCGGGCTTATTCAATTACATCAAGCTATAATGTACACCCAAAAAAAGTTCATCTTACTGTATCCACACAAAGATGGAAAAATAATTTCAGAAATTACAATGGTGTTTGCTCAACCTTTCTGGCTGATAAATGTTTTAAGGGTACTAAAATAAAAATTTTCTTAATACCTAATAGAATTTTTAAATTACCCAAAAATCAAGAAAAAGCTGTAATAATGATTGGTCCAGGCACAGGTCTTGCCCCTTTTATATCTTTTCTTCAAGAAAGAAAATTTTTAAGAAGTTCAGGAAAAAATTGGCTTTTCTTTGGTGCTCAAACTAGAATAAATGATTTTATTTATAAAAATGAAATTTTAAATTTTAAAAAAAATAAGGTTTTGCAAAAATTAGATTTAGCATTTTCTAGAGACCAATCAAAAAAAATATATGTTCAAGATAAAATGTATCAATCAAGAGCAGAATTTTTTCAATGGCTAGAAGATGGTGCTACTTTATATGTTTGTGGTGACGCATTAAAAATGGCAAAAGATGTAGATAATATGTTAAAAAGAATAATAAAAGATCAACTTGATTGTAACGAAATTAAAAGCTTGGAATATATTAAAAATTTAAAAAAAGAAAAAAGATATTTATTAGATGTATATTAAATAATGCTAATTTAATTTTCTTGTCATTAAAGGTCAACGCAATGAAATGGGATAGATTAAGATTATTCAACATTGTCGCTCAAACACGAAATATAACTGAAGCGTCTTATATATTACATATAAGTCAATCTGCTTTAAGTAGACAAATGAAGGCGCTTGAAAATGAATTAGGTATAAAACTTTTTTTAAGAAATTCTGACGGTATTTCATTAACCAAGGCGGGAATGAGATTGTCATCTTCTGTTCAAGTTTTAGCTTCTGATATAAGCAAAACACATAATCAGTTGCTTGAAGATATGAATGTTCCCTCTGGGAGGTTAAATGTTTCTGCAACAAATGCTTTTGGAGCTTTATGGGTTGCACCGAGGATGTCTAAATTTAAATCTATGTATCCTGATATAAGTGTGGCACTTAGTCTAAGAGACTCTGAGCCAAGAGTTACAAATTTTAATTCAGATATAGAAGTTAGAATGACACCTAGTGTGTCACAAGATGATGTTCAAATTAAGTTGGCTGATTGTAAATATAAGATATTTGCATCAAATGAATATATTTCGAAAAATGGATATCCTAAAACCAGTAGTGATTTAGATAACCACAAAATTATTTCTTATGGTGAAGATGCTCAACCACCAATTGATAGGCATAGGTTAAATTGGCTGTTAACAATTGGCAAAGAAAATAAAAGACCTAGAAAACCAATTTTAGAAGTTTCAAGTATATATGGCATCGCAAAAGCTACTGAAGTTGGTATGGGAATAGCTTCATTACCTGATTGGATGGAATTTGAAATGATAGAGCTTACAGAAGTTTTATCACAATTAGATGGTCCTAAAATGTCAATATCATTGTGTTTTAATTATGAATTAAGAAATGACTCTAGAATAAAAGCTTTTAAAGATTTTATGACAAAAGAAGCAGAAACGATTAATTAATTTGTTAATCATTTTTGAAATGCAATTTATGCATACCTGACATATAATGAATCATTTTACAATTGTAGTTATATTAACTATGTTCCACTTCCCTTAAAGTGTTACCTAATAATAATACTCGCTCTATAACCTACATTAGCTAATTAATACTAAGGATTAATGGATGAAGAAAAATAAAATTAACAAAATGGGTTTTCCAAAGGAATATGGTTTATATGATCCTCAAAACGAACATGAGAATTGTGGTTTTGGATTTATTGCGAATATAAAAAATGAACCAAAACATGAAATAGTCCATCAAGCCCTAGAAATTGTACACAATCTTGATCATAGAGGTGCAATAGGAGCAGACCCCTTAGCTGGAGATGGTGCGGGGATATTAATACAGATACCTGATGACTTTTTTAGAAAAACCTTAGTTAATTCTAATATAAATTTACCTAAAGTTGGAAGCTATGGTGTAGGGATGGTGTTTTTACCATCTGAAAAAAAGAGGGCAGAATTAGCAATTCAAGCAGTTGAAAAAGCAATAAAAAACGAAAATCAAAAACTAATTTGTTGGAGAGACGTTCCTGTAGATAAAAGTGTACTAGGTAAAACTGTTAAAGATAATGCACCGACTATAAAACAATTTTTTATTAAAAAAGACGAAGCTACATTAACAGAGCGGGAGTTTCAAAGAAAACTTTATGTTATCAGAAAACAATGTCTTTTTTTACTCCAAAATGAAAAAGACGACTGGGACGACTTTTATGTTGTTTCACTCTCTTCAAGGACAATTATATTTAAAGGAATGGTTTTAGCCCCAAACTTATCTAAATTTTATATTGACTTCCAAAACAAAAATTTTAAGACAGCTATTGCTTTGTTTCATCAAAGATTTTCTACAAATACTTTTCCCTCTTGGAGACTTGCGCAACCATTTAGGTATTTATGTCACAATGGAGAAATAAACACAGTCAAAGGCAATACTAACTGGATGAATTCGAGAAGGTACAGTATGTCATCAGAAGTATTAAAAGATGATTTAGAGAAAATATGGCCAATTATTGAAAAATCTCCTTCAGACTCAGCTACATTCGATAACGCTCTAGAACTACTCGTGATGTCTGGTTATTCATTACCGCATGCTATGATGCTTATGATACCAGAAGCTTGGAAAGATAACTCATTAATGGACCCTAAACGTAAATCATTCTATGAATATTATTCAGCTTTAATAGAACCATGGGATGGTCCAGCAGCTATGGCATTTACTGACGGTATGCAAATAGCTGCTACTTTAGATCGAAACGGACTTAGACCTGCAAGATATGTTGTTACCAATGACGATTTGGTAATTATGTCTTCCGAAGTTGGAGTGCTTCGAGATATACCAGAAAATAAAATAATAAAAAAATGGAGATTACAACCAGGTAAAATGCTCCTTGTAGATTTACAAGAACAAAGAATAATATCTGATGAGGAACTTAAAGATAAGCTAGTCAGTACTTTTCCTTATGATAGTTGGGTTAAAGCATCTAAAATAAAGATTGAATCTCTTGACATTAAAACTAACAAAGAATTTCCTGACGAAGATGTTTTACTAGATTCACAACAAGCCTTTGGATACAATAAAGAAGACTTAAAATTTTTTCTTGAACCTATGATTTTAGAAGGACAAGATCCCATAGGTTCTATGGGACGGGATATTCCTTTAGCTGCTTTATCTGACAAGAACCGTTTATTGTATGATTACTTTTTTCAAAATTTCGCTCAAGTAACAAATCCTCCAATTGATCCTATACGTGAAGAGTTAGTAATGTCACTAATGAATTTTATTGGCCCAAGACCTAACCTACTTGATCCAAAGTCAGGTGCAAATCAAAAATTAATTGAAGTTAATCATCCTATATTAAGCAACGAAGATGTCGAAAAAATAAGAAAAATTGAAAACTTTTCATCAGGAGATTTAAAATCCTTTACTCTCAGTATTTGTTATAACAAAAAAGGTAATAAACAATCCAAAATTGCAGATTTTATTGAAGAGATTTGTGAAAAGGCTGAAAATTTAATTAATGACAAATTATGTAATATTATCATTTTGTCAGATAAAGACCTTGATAAAAATAATGTAGCCATACCTGCATTATTAGCTACGAGCGCTCTACACCATCATTTGATTAAAAAAGGTTTAAGAACTAAAGTTGGTCTGGTTGTTGAAACTGGAGAGGCTAGAAGAGTTCACGATTTATGTCTTTTAGCAGGTTACGGAGCTGAAGCGATTAATCCATATTTAGCTTTTTTCACATTATCTAATATTATAAAAAATAATAATCAAAACATTACTGAAAGTGAGGCTTACACCAAATACATTAAAGCAGTTACAAAGGGTATGCTTAAAGTGATGTCAAAAATGGGTATATCAACTTATCAATCTTACTCAGGTGCACAAATTTTCGATGCTGTTGGTCTTTCCTCAAAATTAATTGATAAATATTTTTGTGGTACTGCATCTAAAGTTGAGGGTATTGATTTAGATGAAATTCAAAAGGAAACAGAAAATAGACATGAATTAGCATTTGGCAACTCACCTACACTACTCAATGACTTGGATGTTGGGGGAGACTTAAGTTATAGAATTAGAGGTGAAGAACATGTTTGGACACCAGAAACAATAGGAATGCTTCAACATTCTGTTAGAAGTGCCAACTTTAATACTTTTAAAAAATACTCAAAAAAAATCAATGATCATTCAATGAAGCTAAAGAATTTAAGAGGCCTTTTGAAATTTAACTCTAAATCTAACCCAATAAATTTGGATGAAGTAGAACCAACCTCAGAAATTGTAAAAAGATTTGCTACTGGAGCAATGTCCCTAGGTTCTATCTCTACTGAAGCACATACCACTCTTGCAATTGCTATGAATCGTCTTGGTGGAAGATCTAACACAGGAGAAGGGGGAGAAGAAACTTCTAGGTTTAAACCCATGTCAAATGGTGACTCTATGAATTCTAGAATTAAGCAGGTGGCGTCTGGTAGATTTGGAGTTACAACTGAATATCTTTCGAATGCCACTGACATTCAAATTAAAATGGCCCAGGGAGCGAAGCCAGGAGAAGGTGGCCAGCTTCCAGGTGGTAAAGTTGACGAATTTATTGCTAAGATTAGGCATTCAACTCCTGGTGTTGGTTTAATATCTCCACCACCTCATCACGATATATATTCTATAGAAGATTTAGCACAACTTATTCATGATTTAAAAAATGTTAATCCAAAAGCTAGAGTTTCTGTTAAACTTGTTTCTGAAATTGGAGTTGGGACTGTCGCTGCTGGAGTAAGTAAGGCATATGCAGATCATGTCACAATTTCAGGAAATGACGGAGGTACTGGAGCAAGTCCAATTACTTCATTATTAAATGCTGGGGGACCTTGGGAGACAGGTTTAGCTGAAACACATCAAACACTGGTAATGAACGGTTTAAGAGAAAGAATAGCTGTGCAGGTTGATGGTGGATTACGAACAGGTAGAGATGTGGTGATAGGAGCAATGTTAGGTGCTGATGAGTTTGGTTTTGCTACTGCAGCATTAATCTCAGAAGGATGTATTATGATGAGAAAATGTCATTTAAACACCTGTCCAGTCGGAGTTGCAACCCAAGATCCCGAATTAAGGAAAAACTTTACAGGTCAACCTGATCATGTTGTTAATTTTTTTGTTTTTATAGCTAACGAAGTTAGAGAAATAATGGCACAGCTAGGTATTAAAAACTTTAATGATTTGATTGGTAGAAGGGATTTGCTTAATTTTCATGGTGCAGAAGAACATTGGAAAGCACATGGACTTGATTTAGCGCGACTAATTGTTCCTTTGACAAAAGAAAATAACCAAAGTTTTTTCAATTCACAAAAGCAAGACCATAGATTAGAACTTGCACTTGATAATTTTTTGATTTCAAAATCACATGATGCCATATTGAACAAAAATAAGGTTAACTTTAAATCAAAAATTGTTAACACAAACAGAACAGTTGGTGGAATGCTGTCAGGTGTGATTGCCAAAAAATATGGCCATAACGGCTTGCCTAATGATACAATAAAAATAAATTTTTCTGGTAATGCTGGGCAAAGCTTTGGTGCTTGGCTAGCTAAAGGTGTATCCTTTAATCTAGAAGGAGATGCCAATGATTATGTTGGTAAAGGCTTATCGGGAGGAAGGATATCAATTCATCCTCAAGAAAATAGTTCAATTATTGCTCAAGACAATATAATTGCAGGAAATACACTTTTGTATGGAGCTATTTCTGGAGAATGTTACTTGAGTGGTGTTGTAGGTGAACGTTTTGCCGTAAGAAATTCAGGAGCGACGACTGTTGTTGAAGGTTGTGGTGATCACGGTTGCGAATATATGACAGGTGGTGTAGTTATTGTTTTAGGAAAAACAGGTAGAAATTTTGCAGCCGGAATGTCCGGTGGTATTGTATACATTCTTGATGAGGATAACACTTTTGAAGCCAATTGTAATAAGTCCATGGTTGAATTAGAAAAAGTATATCGTTTTGAAGGTTCAGAACATAATTCTGTAAAAAGCATAAATAGTGATTTGTTAGACTTCGATGAAGCCCGATTAAAATTAATAATACAAAAGCATTTCAAGTTCACTAAAAGTAAAAAGGCCAAAATTATTTTAGATAATTGGAATAAATATATTAGTCTTTTTCATAAAATTACTCCGTTTGATTTTAAAAGAGCATTAATTGAAAGAAAAGAAAAATTAAATACAAAAAATAATACACCCAATAGAATTGCTGGAGAATAAAATGGGAAAAACAACAGGATTTATGGAACTAGATCGTGTGGAAAGAGATTACGAACCTGTCGAAGATAGAGTTAAACATTTTAAAGAGTTTTTAATACCATTAGATCCAAAAGAAGTTTCTAAACAAGGCGCAAGGTGTATGGATTGCGGAATACCATATTGCCATCAAGGATGCCCGGTTAACAACTTGATACCTGACTGGAATGATATGGTCTATAATAATAGGTGGAAAGAAGCTTTAGATTTACTACATTCAACTAACAATTTTCCTGAATTTACTGGAAGAATTTGTCCTGCACCTTGTGAAGCCTCATGTACATTAAATATTACAGATAACCCAGTAGCTATTAAAACAATCGAATGCTCTGTTGTAGATAGGGGATGGGAAGAAGGTTGGATAAAGCCTCAAATACCTTCAAAAAAATCAGATAAAAAAGTTGCAGTCATTGGCTCTGGACCATCAGGGTTAGCCTGTGCTCAGCAATTAGCTAGGGCAGGACATTCTGTTGTGGTATTTGAGAAGAATGAAAGAATAGGGGGATTGCTTAGGATAGGCATACCCGACTTTAAAATGGAAAAAACTTTAATTGATAGAAGAATGTCACAAATGGAACTTGAAGGTGTTGAGTTTAGAGTTAATAGTTATGTAGGTAATAATGTTAGCATAGAAGAGTTAAATGCAGAATTTGAGGCTATTGCGTTTTGTGGTGGCTCTGAGCACCCAAGAGATCTTCCCGTTGAAGGAAGAGAATTAAAAGGTGTTTACTTTGCAATGGAATTTCTTTCACAGCAAAATGATCGAGTTTCAGGTAAAACTATAAAATCTGATATTGAAATTTCAGCAAAAGGTAAAAACGTTCTTGTCATAGGTGGAGGTGATACAGGTTCTGACTGTGTTGGTACATCCAACCGCCAAGGAGCTAAATCTGTTACACAACTTGAACTGCTTGATCAACCACCTGAAAAAGAGGATAAAGCATTAACTTGGCCTAATTGGCCAATGAAAATGAGGACCTCAACTTCTCACCAAGAAGGTTGCGAAAGAAATTGGTCAGTTTTAACAAAATCATTTGAAGGTGATAATGGTAAAGTATCAAAACTTAATTGTGTAAATGTTGAGTGGAAAAAAGGTGATGATGATAGAATGAAGATGACAGAAATAATAGGTTCTGAATTTTCTTTTGAAGCTGATCTTGTTTTACTTGCAATGGGTTTTGTACACCCTATACATGAAGGTTTAATTAAACAATTAGGAGTTAAATTAACACCAGTTGGAAACTTAGAAGCCGATGATGATAAATATCAAACATCAGTTAATAAATTTTTTGCAGCAGGCGACTCAAGACGTGGCCAGTCCTTAGTTGTATGGGCGATTAAAGAAGGCAGACAATGTGCAAAATCAATTGATGAGTTTCTCATGGGTAAGTCTGATTTACCAAAATAGTTTGTATTAGTTCTTTTGGATCTTTTCCTTGTTAAATTATTAATATGGTTTGAATATTTTTTTAAGTGTATTAAGAATAAGCTTAATACGTAAATTAAATGAATAAATACATGTATACTCTTCATCATTATTATCTTTGTCCATCTTCTAGGTTTGTTAGATTAATTTTAGAAGAGTACAAGTTGAAATATACTGTGCAACTTGAAAATTATTGGAAACCACAAAAAGATTTTTTAAAAATTAATCCTGCAGGTCATTTACCTATTCTTGTTAATCAAGAAAATTATCCAATAATAGGATCAAATGCATGCTTGGAATATTTTAAGGATTTAAATTTGAAACCCGATTTAGTAGGTGAAAATTATAAAGAAAAGGCAGAAATATCCCGACTATATTATTGGTTTGAAACTTTATTTAAAAAAGAAGTTTTAGATCCAATTATTTATGAAAAAGTATTTTCAAGGGTTGTTGATAATATAACTCCAAACAGTTCAAATATTCGGGCAGCAATACAAAACTTAGGCTTTCACATTAACTATTTTGATTATTTATTAAAAAACCAGGACTATCTTGTAACTAATAATTTAACTTATTTAGATTTTTTAGCCTCAGCAAATTTGTCTATATTAGATTATCTTGGATTACTCAGTTTTGAAGATAATAATAATATTAAAGATTGGTATTTTAAACTTAAATCTAGACCTTCATTTAAAACGTTATTAAAAGATCAAATAGTTGGATTAAATCCAGATGAAAAATATAAATTCGTAGATATGTAATTAGTGTTATGTTCTCATTTTCTCTATCATATCAATAATTATTTTTAACTGATTAGCTTCTGATAGCCTGTGGCCAGCCTCTTTATCTAATAGTAGCTTAACATTTTGAGTCCCAACAATTTTTTTCATAATGTCTATACTTAGAGTGTAAGGCACATCAGTATCTGCCATTCCATGATATAAATATACAGGTCCGTCAAAGTGTAAATCTTCATATAGCACAAGGTTTTTAAAGCTATCTTTTATAAATTTATAGGAAAAAATATGTTGTGAGCCGTCATTGTTACTTATAGTAATTTTTCTATTTTTTATTAAACTTTTCTTCTGATTTATGTTCATTTTATCCCAAATTAAAAGTTTAGGGAAATCTGGAGCGGCGGCTAATCCGATTAATCCAAATACTTTTTTTTGAAAATTTTTAGCTAACATTAACATCACCCAACCTCCCATTGAAGACCCTATTAGAATTTGTTTTCCCTTTGTGAGTTTTTTAATTAGAAACTCAGCATCCATATACCAATCAGAAAAACATTTTTTATCAATTTTTCCAGATGACTCACCGTGACCAGAATAGTCAAATCTCAAAAAGCTATGATCATTATTTTTAGCCCAGTTTTCTAGATAAAGTGCTTTATTGCCTTTCATGTCAGATTTAAAACCACTTAGAAATACTATTCCTGTCTTTTTTCCTATGAATTGGTTGTATGCTATTGTATTACCATGAGGTGTATCAATAAAATTTGCCATTAAATGTCCATTCGGTTCAAGGTCAACTAAAATGAATAAAAACAAATATACTATAGTTCAGATTTTACCAGCATTAAATACTGGTGGAGTAGAAAGGGGTGTTGTTGAAATTTCTAAAGCATTAATAGATAACGATTTTAGATCTATTGTTGTATCCTCTGGTGGACATATGGTGCCTCAATTGAAAAGAAATGGTACTATTCATTATCAACTTGATGTACAAACAAAAAATCCTTTTAAATGGTGCAAAGTTCGTGGTCAATTAAAAGTAATATTAGAAAATGAAAAGGTAGATTTGATACATCTTTGTTCACGAGCTCCTGCTTGGATTGCGTTTCCACTCGGATCCATATTAAATGTACCCATTTTAACATCTGTTCATATGAGATTTAGAAAGTCTAATTTTTTAAAAAAGTATTATAATAGTATTTTAACTAAAGGAAATTCAATTATAGCAATTTCAAAACACATTGAGGATAGTATTAAAAAATCTTTCCCCAAAGTAAGTAATAAAATTAAAATTATTCATAGAGGAGTTGACTTAGATCTTTTCAATCCTGCTAATATCAAGCCTGCTAGAATAATTGCCCAATCTAAGCTCTTAAACTTAAAAGATAATTTACCAGTTATAATTATGGCAGCTCGGCCTGCTATGTGGAAAGGTTATCTTTCACTCATAAAAGCCTTGTCAAAAGTAGATGAAAATTATCAATGTGTATTAATTGGTGCAGGTGATGGTAGTAGAAAATTTCAAGATATATTAATAAAGCAAATTGTTAAATTTAATTTAGAAACTAAAGTCAAATTAGTTAAATCTTCTAGGGATATTCAAGCCTCATTAATACTAGGTGATATTATTATAATGCCCTCAGTTACACCTGAGCCATTTGGAAGAATTATTTTGGAAGCGCAAGCTTTAGGCAAAATACCAATTGCTTTTGACCATGGTGGAGCATCAGAAACAATAATAAATGGAAAAAATGGATTTTTGGCTGAACCTTTAAGTATACAAAGCTTATCAGAAAAGATATCACTCGCCCTTTCTTTAGAAACAATTAAAAGAGAAAAGATGGGTGATTATTCAAAAAAATTCGTGTCTAAGAATTTCAGTCATGATAGGATGTGCAAATTGACTTTGTCATTATATAAACAATGTATAGCAGAATATAAGACGAACGGTTAGTGGTATAAATATAATTGATCAATTTTAGTCGCTCTTTTGTTTCAAACAGGTGGCTTTGCTTCATTTTTAATTACAGTTATAGCATCTTTCATGCTCATAGATTCATTACCCTGATAACCAAGGCGGCGAATTGCTACGCTATTCTCTGAGCTTTCATGTTTGCCCAATACGAAAATAATAGGTACTTTTTTGCTAGAGTGTTCCCGCACTTTATAACCGATTTTCTCATTGCGTATATCGAGTTCAGCTCGAACACCTACTTCTATTAGAGCATCTCTCACTTTATAAGCATAGCCTTCAGTGTCCCCAGTAATGGTGGCCACAACAACTTGTACTGGGGCAAGCCAGAGTGGGAATTTACCAGCATAATGCTCTATCAAAACACCGATAAAACGTTCGACAGATCCAAGAATAGCGCGGTGGATCATATGGGGTGTATTGCGTTGGCCATCTTCCCCTATATAACTCATCTCAAGGCGGTTTGGCATATTCATATCAACTTGAATAGTGCCGCATTGCCACTCACGACCAATTGCATCAGTGAGAATAAAATCAAGCTTTGGTGCATAAAACGCTCCATCTCCAGCATTAAGCACCCATTTCATCTCGATGCGTTCCAGTACTTTTTGCAATGCTTCCTCAGCACGATCCCAGTCTTCATCCGATCCAATGCGCTCTTCTGGGCGCGTTGAGAAATTGATCACGATGTTTTCGGCAATGCCAAGATCGGTATAAACCTCTTTGATAAGATCGCACATCGCAATGACTTCATCCTCAAGTTGCTCATCCGAGCAGAAAATATGTGCATCATCCTGCGTAAAAGCTTGAACACGCATAAGGCCATGGCGCGCTCCGGAGGCTTCTTGCCGGAATACGCGTCCGAATTCTGCCATGCGGATAGGAAGGTCGCGGTAGGATTTAACACCGTAATTATAAAGCTGTGCATTACCGGGGCAACTCATCGGTTTCAAAGCATAAGGGTTTTTGTCTTTTTGAACTTGGCTGTCGTCATTGATAATGAACATATTTTCACGGTATTTATCCCAGTGACCGGAAGCTTGCCAGAAACGGGAATCTAGCATTTGTGGAGTATTTACTTCGATGTAGTTATGGTTGTGAACCTTGCGACGCATATAGGCTAGAAGCTCTGTGTAGATAGTCCAGCCTTTGTGGTGCCAGAACACTTGGCCCGGCGCTTCATCTTGAAAATGAAATAGTTCCATTTCTTTGCCCAATTTACGGTGGTCACGCTTTTCTGCTTCCTCTAGTTGGTGTAAATGCGTATCAAGCTCTTCCTGAGTACGCCAAGCCGTTCCATAAATGCGGCTAAGCATAGGCTTGCTGGAATCGCCTCGCCAGTAAGCGCCAGCAACCTTCATTAGTTTGAAGGCCATGCCAATATTGTTTGTGCTGGGCATATGTGGTCCACGACATAAATCAAGCCATTTGCCTTGCTTATAAATTGTGATCGTTTCCTCTTTTGGAAGATCTTGAATGAGTTCGACCTTGAAGTGTTCGCCCTTATTTTTGAAAAACTCAATAGCTTCCGCGCGGCTCCAGATTTCACGGGTGAAGGGTTGGTTTTGTTCAATGATCTGACGCATTTTCTTTTCGATTTTAGGAAGGTCTTCAGCTGAAAATGGCTTTTCAGTGTGGAAATCATAATAAAAACCATTTTCGATAGCAGGGCCAATTGTGACTTGTGTTCTAGGGAATAGTTCTTGTACCGCTTCAGCCATCACGTGCGCAGCATCGTGTCGGATCAGTTCCAAAGCCCGATCATCATCGCGTGTAATTATATTCATTGTGCAATTTTGTTCTATAGCAAAAGATAGATCATGAAGCTGGTTATCTAGATCAACCGCAATTGCAGATTTTGCCAAGGATTTTGCAATACTTTGTGCAACCTCTAGACCTGTTATTTTAGGAGTGAATTCAAGGGTGTTGCCATCGGGAAGCGTAATTGTGATCATATTACTAGTTTTCTTTTTTAACGGTTAGGTGGCTACGAAATTTTAAATTGTTCATGTGGTTATCACTTTCAATTATTCCGGACGATTAAGAGTTTTGTAAAATTGACCAGCATCAAGCATTGCTAAAGAACATTTATGACAATTTTTAAGATTATGTTGAACTTTAATTGTATACTCATTAGTTTTTTTCCTTGTGCTCATAAATATGTTGATTGAAAAGATGAGTAAACATTATAACACTTTGTATTTAGGTCAACTAAAAAACGGTATTCCGCATGTGTTGAAATTACATTGGATAAACCTGAAAATCACGTATAGTAGCAAAATGAGCTATAGGTAATAGTTACAATTTGAAACCTTGTAAATATATATTTTACGGTGAAAAACTTGAGGTAAATAAGAACAAGAAAATAAAAGTGTAGTAGTTAAGTAATTAGGTAAAAAATAATGAATTGTTGCTTTGTTAACTATTTTTTTTGAAATTTATTAACAAATTTATAAAAAATGTTGTAATAGTATCTGAAAATTAAACAATAAAGGAGATTTTCATATAGTTGGATTAAATAACACACCACCAAGTCAGGATGGTCCAAGAATAAATGAGTTAATCAGAGCTGAAAATGTGCGTTGTATTGGAGCAAAAGGTGAGCAATTGGGAGTGATACCAATATTTGAGGCTTTAAAGTTGGCAGACAACTTAAATTTGGATCTTGTTGAAATTCAACCGAATGTTGAGCCTCCAGTTTGTAAAATTCTTGATTATGGTAAATTCAAATATGAAGCTCAAAAAAGGAAAAATGAAGCTAGGAAAAAACAAAAGATTATTGAAGTTAAAGAAATAAAATTAAGACCAAATATTGATAACAATGATTTTATTGTTAAAATGAAACAGGTTAAAAAATTTATAGATAATGGAGACAAAGTAAAAATCACCTTAAGATTTAGAGGGCGTGAAATGGCTCATCAAACCCTAGGAGCTACAGTTTTAGATAGAGTAAAAGAAGATACTGAAGAATTATGCAAAGTTGAAACGATACCTAAGTTAGAAGGTAGACAAATGGTGATGATTTTGGCTCCAAAATAATGTTTAATTAAATTAATTTAATAAAGTTCAACTTTATGTTGCTAACTTAGTTTAGCTTATGTATAAGCTTCGATTATAACTTTGATATAATGTTTAAGAGATTACAATGCCTAAATTAAAAACTAAAAGTGGAGCAAAAAAAAGATTTAGCCTTACTGCGTCGGGTAAAGTTAAAGGTAGTCCAGCTTTTTTAAGTCATAATTTACGCAAAAGATCACAAAAAATGAAAAGGCAAGCTCGTGGTACTATGATACTAAACGAAAGTGACGCTAAAATAGTTAAACAATTCATACCATACGCTTAAAGGAGTTTATTAATGGCTAGAGTTAAAAGAGGTGTCACAACTCACGCGAGACACCAGAAAGTTATTAAAGCTGCTAAAGGATATTATGGTGCAAGAAAAAATCTGTTCACTGTTGCCTCACAAGCTGTCGAAAAGGCAAGCCAATATGCCTATAGAGATCGTAGAAATAAAAAACGTAGTTTTAGAGGTCTTTGGATACAAAGAATAAATGCTGGATCTCGTTTATATGGTTTAAATTATTCAAGATTTATGAATGGGCTTAAATTGGCAGGTGTTGAAATCGATAGAAAGATTTTGTCAGACTTAGCAGTTTATGAACCTTCAGCTTTTGAGGAACTTGTGTCAAAAGCAAAATCTGCATCTACTTAATCTTTTAAATATTTAATAAATCACTAAGATTATTGCAATTTCATTAAATTAGGATTTAAATTAAATATGATTTCTGAACTAAAAGAAAAACTTTTAAATTTGTCAGATGAAATTACTAATTCAATATCTGAAGCTAAAAATATTAATGATGTTGAAGAAATTAGGGTAAATAGTCTGGGTAAAAAAGGTTCAATAACATCTTATCTAAAAAATCTAAGAGAATACAATGAAGTTTCAAAAAGAGAGATTGGGGCTTTGGTTAATGAAATCAAAAACAAAATTAATCATCTGATAATTGATAAGAAATCTTTTTTTAAAACTCAAATTTTGAATGAAAAACTCTTAACAGAAAAAATTGATGTTACTTTAACACCTCATGAAAATGAAACTGGCACTTTGCACCCATTATCGAGAACAATAGACGAGTTGTGTGCAATATTTGCTGACATGGGTTTTTCAATTGTAGACGGACCAGATATTGAAACAGACTATTATAATTTTACTGCATTAAACATTCCATATGAGCATCCTGCTAGGCAAGAGCACGATACTTTTTATTTTCAACCAGATAAAGATGGTAATAGAAAAGTTTTAAGAACTCACACCAGTCCAGTACAAATTAGAACAATGGAAAAACTCAATTTAGAAAATTTTGACGAAATTAGATATATTATACCTGGAAGAACTTATAGATCAGACCATGATGCAACTCACTCACCCATGTTTCATCAATGTGAGGGTCTAGTTCTTGGTAAAAATATTAATATGGGACACCTAAAGGGTTGTTTAATTGATTTTTGTAGGACTTTTTTTAATAAAGAAGATCTTCCAGTTCGTTTCAGACCAAGTTATTTTCCATTTACTGAACCTTCCGCAGAAGTTGATATAGGTTGTAAAAAAGATATAGATGGAAGTTTATCAATAGGTAGTGGAGAAGACTGGTTAGAAATTTTAGGATCAGGAATGGTTCATCCTCGTGTTCTTGAAGGAGTTGGTATAGACCCTTCAATATATCAGGGGTTTGCTTTTGGAATGGGCTTAGAAAGGTTGACGATGTTAAAGTATGGTATTCCTGATTTGAGACCATTTTATGATAGTGATCTGAGATGGCTGAAACACTACGGTTTTATTCCTGTAGATAACCCTAGTTTACACTCTGGTCTAAATGGTGTTTTTTTATGAAATTTACATGGCATTGGCTCCTTGACCATCTTCAAACTGACAAGAATATAAATGAAATAGTAGAGGCTTTACCTAAATTGGGCTTGGAAGTCGCCTCTGTAATCAATCTTGCTGAAGAACTCAAGGAATTTATTTCTGTAAAAGTTCTAGAGGTAAAAAAACATCCAAATGCCGATACTCTTAACTTATGTAAAGTATTTGACGGGAATAATACATTCAGTGTGGTTTGTGGTGCGTCTAATGTAAAAGCTGGAATGGTTGCTGTTTTTGCTAATGTTGATACGTATGTTCCGGGTATAAATTTGACTTTAAAAAAAGCTAAAATTAGAGGTGAGTCTTCTGAGGGAATGTTATGTTCTGAAAAAGAATTAACCTTATCAGATAATCATGAAGGTATCATAGAGCTCCCAAAGGATTCAAAAATTGGCTTGCCTGTCAGAGATGTTATGGAATTAACTGATCCAGTAATTGAAATAGAGATTACTCCTAACCGAGGGGATTGCCTAGGGGTAAGGGGAATTGCTAGAGATTTAGCCGCAGCAGGTATGGGCGTTTTAAAAGATTTAGAAGTAATAGAAATTGAAGGTGATTTTGAAAGTTTAATTGATTGGAAAATAGATTTAAACGAAGACAAAAAAAATCTTTGTCCCAAAATATTTGGTAGATCTTTTCAAAACCTTGTTAATGTAGATTCTCCATCTTGGTTAAAGAAACGGTTATTAGCTGTAGATCAACGACCTATTTCATCGTTAGTTGATATAACTAATTATATAATGATTGATATAGGTAGACCTTTACATGCCTATGATGCAGAGAAAATAGTTGGAAATACACTTACAGTTAAAGAAGCAAAACAAGGCGAAAAATTTTTTGCTCTCAACGGAAACGAGTATGAATTAGATCAAGGAATGTTGGTTATATCAGATAGCCACGGTATTGATGACTTAGCTGGTATTATGGGTGGAGAAAGGACTGGTGTAACCAATAATACTACTAAAATGTTTTTGGAAGCAGCAATTTTTGACCCTATTTCAATTGCAAATACAGGTAGGAAGTTAAATATAAACTCTGACGCTAGGTATAGGTTTGAAAGGGGTCTAGATTATGACTTGCCAGATTTAGTTATGCACTACGCTGCCTCAATGGTTAATAGAATATGTGGAGGTACTTATAGTAAAATAGTTAAATTTGAGTCAATCAAAGAAACTAAATCAATTATGTTTAATCCTGATAACACTTATAAATTAACTGGTGTAGAAATTGAAAATCACGTAGCCAAAGCAATTTTAGAAAAATTAGGATTTTTAATAACTATAAATAGAGATATTTGGAGTATAATTCCTCCATCATGGAGACCAGACATTGATGGTGTTTCAGATATTATTGAAGAAATTATAAGAGTATATGGTTATGATTTCATACCGTCTATAAAATTACCAAGAAAGAATTATATTGCAAAACCTGCAATGACTGTAAAACATAGACAAATGTCTATTGCTTCAAAAATATTAGCAAATAGAGGGTATAGTGAGGTTATAACCTTTTCATTTTTAAATGAGGTCATGGCAAAACAATTCAACGGTGGTATCAAGGAGCTTGTTTTAGTTAATCCAATTTCTTCTGAATTAACTCATATGAGACCTTCAGTTATTCCAACATTATTAGTCGCTGCGCAAAGAAATTTAAATGTTGGTATAGATACACTATCTTTCTTCGAAGTTGGCCCAATTTTTAAAGGTGATAAACCAGATGATCAGATAAGCACTATATCAGGCTTAAGATTAGGTACTAAAGTCAAAAGGGATTGGAAAAATTCTTCAAAAGACTTTGATTTTTATGATGTGAAATTGGACGTTTTAAAAACTCTAGAGGCTATTGGTGCCAATGTAAATAGTCTACAGACTCATGAAAACACATCAGGTTACTTCCATCCTGGAAGAAGCGCTGTTTTAAAAATAGGACAAAAACTTATAGCTAATGTAGGAGAAATACATCCGGAGATTTCAGATTTCTATGGCTTGGAAAAGTCAATCTTAGCTTTTGAAATATTTTATGAAAATATACCAATCCCTAAAAAAGTTAAAGTATCAAGGCCTATGTTGAAAATGTCACCCTTACAATCTGTTACCAGAGAGTTTGCATTTGTAATAGATGAAAAAACACCCGCTGAAAAATTAGTTCAAATAGCAAAATCGACTAATAAGGATTTGATTAAAGAAGTTTTAATTTTTGACCTTTATAAAGGTGAAAATATTCCAAAGGGAAAAAAATCAATTGCAATTAAAATAATTATTCAACCAAATCTAGAAACTTTAACCGACGATGATTTAGAAAAAATTAGTTCAGATCTGATTAATGTAATTGATACAAAATTATCAGGATCTCTAAGATCTCAATAATTTAAAAAGTATAAATTTAAGTTAAAATGGTGCCGTCAACTGGATTTGAACCAGTGACCTCGTCATTACCAATGACGCGCTCTACCGCTGGAGCTATGACGGCACTTTCAAAATAACAACTTAATTATGTTTTCATTAATGACAAGTATTTTTATTATTATATAATATTATTATTATTTCTTATTTTAGATAATTAAAATAGATATGCGATATTACATATGATAAAAAAAAATATTAAAAATGATGAATTGTCTTCATCTTTAAAAAATAATTTAAAATTGAGAAAAAAACAAATTGTAGATAGAGATAAAAAAAAAATTATTGGTAAAAGAACAAAAAAAATTGGTGTTTCAGGGTTAGATTTAAATGTCAAATAGTAATAATTCTTAATATGTTAAACTCTGGTCAAAATAATAATGAAAGAATTTTTATAACTGGCGGCGAGAAACTCTGTGGGAAAGTTAATATAAGTGGCGCTAAAAATGCGGCGTTACCATTAATGGCTTTATCACTTATTATTAATGAAGACTTTAAATTATTAAATGTTCCAGATCTTGCAGACACAAGGTTGATGGTAAAACTATTAAACGATTTAGGCATAAAATCAATATGGAAAAATGGACATGTTAATTTTAATGGTATAGCCCAAAAAAATGAAGCTTCATACGAACTTGTAAGACAAATGAGAGCTTCAATTCTTATTTTAGGTCCTTTACTTGCTTCACAGGGTTCTGCAAAAGTTCCACTTCCTGGTGGATGTGCTATTGGGAGTAGACCTATTGATTTACACGTTATGGTTATGGAAGCATTAGGCGCTAATATAAAATTTGACTCAGGTTTTATAGTTGGTTCTGTGCCTTCAGATGGTTTAAGAGGCGCTAAAATAAATTTTCCAAAAATTTCAGTGGGAGCAACAGAAAGTGCCATTATGACTGCAGTCCTAGCAAAAGGACAAACAATAATTTCTAATGCAGCTCAAGAACCTGAAATTGTAGATATTGTAACTTGCCTTAATAAAGCAGGCGCAAATATTGTGGGTGAGGGAAGTAATACAATCATTATAAATGGAGTAGAGGAGTTAAAAAAGCTCCAACATGAGGTGGTTGCAGATAGGATAGAAGCGGGATCTTTTGCAATAGCTGCTAGTATAACAATGGGTGATATTGAAATAAAAAATATAATACCAAAATATTTAGAAAGGTTTTTAAAAGCTTTAGAAAATACTGGTAGTAAAGTTGAAATTTATAAAAATTCAATAAATATTTGTGCTTCTAAAAGACCATTACCCCATAATATATTTACCGAAGAACACCCGGGTTTTCCTACTGATCTTCAAGCACAATACATGACACTTATGTCAATAGCAGACGGCGAGTGTGAAATAAGGGAAAACATATTTGAGAATAGATTTATGCATGTACCTGAACTAATTAGAATGGGAGCGAGAATATCCATTAAAAATCAAACAGCAACTGTTACAGGTGTTAATTACTTAAAAGCATCCAAGGTAATGGCCTCAGATTTAAGGGCTTCTATGTGTTTGATTTTAGGTGGTTTATCAGCGTTGGGCACAAGTGAAGTAGATGGTATATATCATTTAGACAGAGGGTACGAAAATTTAGAAGGCAAATTATCTGATCTTGGCGCAAATATTCGAAGATCAAGATAAATTGTAAAAATATAGGTATGTTTTGACTATTGATAAAAAAATTAAATTACTAGCTTCTACAGAATATGATTTGGATATAATTTCATATTTGTGTCAGGATGCAATATTATCAAAAGAAGAATTTTTTTTTGACAAAGAAAAAAAATTATTTGTAGCAACTTTATCTAGGTATTGTTGGGAAAAAGAAGGCGCTAAATTTAACCAGGATAATACAGTTTATTATAGAGTGGTTTGTGGATTACAGATAAAAAATGTTATTACTATCAATTACAAAAACTATAACAACAAATGGTCGTTTCTTAATCTTTTGGCTATAACACATAAAGAAAATAAGATTTTCTTACATTTTTCTAAATCTATGGAAATTATTTTAAAATGTAAAAAAATAAGTATATTAATTGAAGATATAGATATCCCATGGCCAACAAAGCTAAAACCTAATCATAATGTCAAATAGGTAATAGATATGAAACAAAATGGTAAATTTAATATAGCTTTACCAAAAGGAAGAATCTTAGATGCAGTTTTACCCATTTTGTCAAAAATTGGGATAGAACCAGAAGAAACCTTTTTTGATAATAAAGATCGTAAATTAAGATTTAACACTAATATTAACGATATTGATATTATTAGAGTAAGATCATTTGATGTAGTAACTTTTTTAGCTTACGGTGCTGCTCAAATGGCATTTGTGGGAAGTGATGTTCTAACTGAATTTAATCACACAGAAGTATATTCACCATTTGATCTAAATATTGGACAATGTAGAATGGTAGTTGCAGCTCAAAAAGAAACTGTTGAAAATGAAGATCCAAGAACTTGGAGTCATGTAAGAGTTGCTACTAAATATCCAAATATTACACAGAATTATTTTGAAGCACGAGGTGTTCATGCAGAATGTATAAAATTGAATGGTGCAATGGAATTAGCTCCATCAATGGGTTTATGTAAAAGAATAGTCGATTTGGTAGAAACAGGATCAACTTTAACAGCCAATGGTTTAGTTGAAGTTGAAGAAATTTGTGAGGTGTCCACAAGATTAGCGGTAAATAGAAGTTATTTAAAAACTAATTCACAAATAATACAGCCATGGATTAATAAAGTTGGAGAATTAATACATGGCTGAAACTGATACTAAAATTATAAATATCAAAGATAGAAACTTTAAAAATAAATTAAACGGGCTCATGAGAGTTGATCAGAAAAATCAGTCAAATCTCTATAATATTGTTTTTAATATAATACAGAAAATTCAAAAATTAGGTGACAGTGCATTAATTGAGTTTGTTAACAAATTTGATAGTAAGAAGATAAATAAAATCGAAGAGTTATTCATACCAAAAGATGTATTAAAAAATGCTTATTACAGTTTAAAGAATGAAGAAAAGCAAGCACTAAAGATTGCCGCTAAAAGAATTAAGAAATTTCATACACACCAAACACCAATAGATCTTAAATACAAGGATAATATGGAAGTTAAGTTGGGACTTAAACATTCTCCAATAGTTTCAGCTGGCTTTTATGTTCCTGGTGGGAAAGCCATTTATCCATCTTCAGTATTGATGAATGCTATTCCAGCACTTGTTGCTGGAGTCGAAAGAAGAGTTGTAGTAAGTCCAGTTTCAGATTTACATAAATCATCAATTGTCTTAGCTGCTGCTTATGTGGCTGATGTAACTGAATTTATATGTATGGGTGGCGCTCATGCTATAGCAGCGCTTGCATATGGAACAGAAACAGTTACTAAAGTTAATAAAATTGTTGGACCTGGTAATGCTTACGTTGCAGAAGCCAAAAGACAAGTGTTTGGCAAAGTAGGTATCGATTCAATTGCAGGTCCCTCTGAAGTTTTGATAGTTTGTGACAAGTCTGCTAATCCAAATCATGTTGCTATTGACCTATTATCTCAAGCTGAACATGACGAATTAGCCCAGGCTATTCTTATAACTGATAATGAAGAACTTGCGCTAGAGGTGGAGTCTTCCATTAAAAAATTTCTTATAAAACTTCCAAGAACAAAAATTGCAAGCTCGTCATGGAAAAATTTTGGTGCAATTATTCTTGTAGAAGATATGAACGAAGCGATTAAATTAGTTAACTTAATTGCTCCAGAACATTTACAATTAATTTTTAAAAATGCTGAAACTTTAGTTAATAAAGTTAAAAATGCTGGAGCTATTTTTATAGGTCCTTTTACTCCTGAGGCTGTAGGAGATTATATTGCAGGTCCTAATCATGTTCTTCCAACGAGTGGAACTGCAAAGTTTTCAAGTGGTTTGGGAGTGTTAGATTTCTATAAAAGAACAACAATTGTAAACTTTAATAAGAAAAATCTTAATGAGTTAGGTAAACATATAGTTACTTTAGCTAAAGCAGAAGGCCTTGATGCTCATGCTATGTCTGTATTATTAAGATTAAATAAATGATTTATTTTCATAAAAATCTTGACTAATCAATTATAATAGTGAGATTAAGCTTAAAAATACTAAAAGAGGTTAAATGGCTAAAGAAGGTGTAATTGAATTTTCTGGTATTGTTGAAGAACTTTTACCTAATGCAATGTTTAGGGTTAAACTTGACAATGAACACGAAGTTCTTGCTCATACAAGCGGTAAAATGAGAAAAAATCGGATTAGGGTTTTGCTAGGTGATAGAGTTAATGTAGAAATGACCCCTTATGATTTGACAAAAGGAAGAATTACTTTTCGCTATAAATAATTTTTATTCGTTAAAGTTTGTTTTATGAACAAAATTAAATCAAACAAACAATTTATACTTGCTTCAGGTTCTAAAAGACGATTTGAACTATTGAATCAAATAAGCATAAAGCCTGATTTGGTATTAACTCCAGACATAAACGAAACTAATCATTCTAAAGAGTTACCTCTAAATTATGTAAATAGAATGTCTGTTGAAAAAAATAAAGTTTTTCAGACTAAATATTCCCAATCTATAATTCTTTCTGCGGACACCGTAGTCTCGTTAGGAAGGAGAATATTGCCTAAAACCATAGACTTAAAAATGGCTAAAGAATGTCTACAATTGATTTCAGGAAGAAGACATAAAGTTTTAACTAGTTTTGCTTTATACTCACCAGATTTTCCTTTTAAAGTAAAAACAATAAAGTCTACTATAAAGTTTAAAAGACTTCATCCTGAAGAAATAGATTATTATCTTAAATCAAAGGAATGGGAAGGAAAAGCTGGAGGGTATGCAATACAAGGAATTGCAGCATCTTATATAAATTTTTTGTCAGGGTCTTACAGCAATGTTGTTGGCTTACCTTTGGCCGAACTATACAGATCTCTTTTATCTATTGGATATAATTTTAATAATGATTGATAAAATTAATGATCATTTTATTTTAGTAGATAAATGTGCAGACCAAACAAGAATTATAGAAATTTTAAGTTATAAAATTATAAAAATGATTTTTTGGTTTGATAAATATCCACCATTAATTGGCAGCGTTCATAGTGCTATGATTATTAAAAAATTAAATGGTGGCGTGGTACGAGCAAAAATAGAAGATAAAACTATTTTGTCAGTTAGAGGTATCTCAAAATCTTTAAATGTAAATAATAAGATAAGAGTAATCATTACAAGCGAAAAATTTGAAGATAAGCCTATCCAAGCAAGAATGTTAACTGCGAACTCAAAAAATTATGAAGTTTTAGATGTTGTCCAAAGGATAATTAATCTTTTTTTTACAAAAAATATCCCTGTTATTGAGGATATGTATGCTATTTATTGGAATAATTTAGATCTGGATAGTCAATTTATTGCTGCTTTACAACCAAAAATAGAATTGAGTGACGGTGGACTTATTTGGATTGAAAAAACCAGAGCAGCAACACTCATTGACATAGATACACATAAATTATTACTTAAATCGGAGGAAGAAATACTAGAATTTTGTAAAAGAGCATTTGTTAGATGTGCAAAAGAAATTAAACTTAGAAATATTGGAGGGATGATTATAATCGATTTCCCAAGAATGTCTTATAATAGAAAAAAACATCTTCATCAAAATATTACAGAAATAGGAAAACAATATTTTTTCGATGCTAATTTTCTTGGCTTTTCAAGGTTGGTTTTATATGAAATGTATATTCCTAGAAATTTTGGTTCATTGGAAAGTTTTTATGTTGATAGGAATTCATATAACTTTCAAAATCATATAAGATCATTGTGGAGAAAATCTAAAGAACCAAAATCAAAAAACAATATACAATTTTTGTGTGGAACAGCTTTGTTCAAAAATTTAAAAAGTAGAAATGTACCACCTTTTATAAATATTGTTGAAAGATTAGATTTTCCCGATGATCATGGTGAGTTGATGGAAATAAAAAGATGACAGTATCAAAATCTAATAAAGCAAAATGTCTTACATGTAATAAAGAGTTTGATATAACTTTAAAAACAAAGCCCTTCTGTTCTAAACGTTGTAGTTACGTAGATTTAAATAATTGGCTAGGAGAAAAATATGCCATTAAAGCTAATGAGAATGATTACGATAAAGACATTTGATTTTTTGTGGTTGATAGCTAGACATAACCTGATGTAAGCGCTATAGATAACTTATTAAAAGCCCGGGTAGCTCAGTAGGTAGAGCAGAGGACTGAAAATCCTCGTGTCGGTGGTTCGAATCCGCCCCCGGGCACCACGTACTCAAAATTAAATAATAAGTATATGTCTAATTAACCACATTGATTAACATCTAAAAAAAATAAATTTATATTTTATTTCAAAGAAACTGTTATAGGTTGCAAAAAACTAACCATTGTTTTTACACTTATTTAATTAATTCAATAACTCATAAAAATATTTATTTCTGTTTATAGAAATTTCTTGATAATTGACCAAATCATCGTGTTTATTTACGATTATACTACTAACAATTGAATAGGAATTTTGATGAAACATAAATTAAAACATTTTATTGCAACTCATACATTTCACTCTACAAAATCAAAAAAGGATTTTTTTTCTCTCGTCAAACATAGAAAAACTAATTCAGATTGGTTTGGAAATGAAACAGCAGAAATGAAAGAAAATTTTTTTAAGTTATTAAAAAGTAGGAATTTACTTGATGATGATAATATTGCTGAAAAAAAT
>CACCSH010000008.1:0-65675 GCA_902548635.1 uncultured SAR116 cluster alpha proteobacterium | reverse complement strand
CATTATGATTGAAACTATTAGTATTACATCGTCCTTTTTTGCAATTATTGCTTTAGGAGCATTTACTAAATATGTAGGCTTATTCGATGAAAAGAGTAGTCAAATATTTTCCAATTTTGCATTTTATATAGCTTTGCCTCCAATGATAATAACTTCAATATTGGCAAACCCAATTAAGGGTCTAATCCACCTTGATTATATCGTCAGATTTGAAATTGCTACATTAATTATTTTCATATTCTCTTATACGGTTTCAAAGTTTGTATTTAAGTTCAAAGGTAATGAGAACTCAGTATTTGCACTGAACTCAACTTACTCAAATTATGGTTATATTGGAATTCCTTTAGTGATATTACTTTTTGGACAAAAGGCAATTATTCCTGCTTCATTAATTTTAGTTTTTGACATAGCTTTTGTCTTAGCTTTAACTGCTATTTTTTCTAATAATGTTAAGAATACTTCAGCAATCTCAAACTTTATTATCGCTTTAAAATCTATATCAAAAAATCCTGTAATTATTTCTTGTTTAATAGGGCTATTATTGTCATTTTTTGAATTCGACTTGGGAAAGATTCCAGAAAGCATATTAAATATATTATCCGGTGCAGCTGTGCCTACAGCATTATTCGCTATAGGTATTATAATAGTAAGCAAAAATATAGAAAAAGCTTATTTAGAATTGATATTCATAAGCTTTATTAAGTTAATTATACACCCTTTATTAGTCATATCATTATTCTTTTTTTGGTCAACAGATGAACTTAAGAAGCTTGATATAATATGGTTTCAAGTGGCAATCATATTTTCTTGTTTGCCTGTTGCAGCAACCGTGTTTCCTATATCTCAATATTATCGCGCCTATATTCTAAAAACTTCATCGGCCATAATTATTACTACCATTATTAGTATTGTTACAATTCCAATCGTACTGATTTTAGTAACAAATAAAAATTTTTATAATTTTCTATAGCTTAATTCTATATTTAACTCACTCTGTTTCTTCTTACTCTAACATATTCCAATGACTCATTAACAGTTTCCTTATAGTTAATTATATTTCTATAAATACATGGTCAAAGTGTTAATACATGACGTGTATGTCTATATCAAATTTTATTATCTTATATTCAGATAGAATAATTATCTCAAAAAATATTGATGTGATAAGACCATGTATAATTGCAATGGTCATAATTAAGGATACTGGCCAGTCTATTTTTATAAATGAAAAATATTCAATTATGCCAAAATTACCAACACAACAACTTAATAAGCACCACAATGTATTTTTAGACGCTTGAGACGCATTATGTTTGCAATACCGGCAAATTATTAATGTACTAAGCGTTGACATAAAACCGTATAATGTTAAGTATAAACCTTACTTTAAGGGGAAGGTAAAAAACTTATGAATATAGGTAAAGCCTCAAAACTATCTGATCTAACAGTTAAAACTGTAAGATATTATGCAAATATAGAACTAGTAAAGCCTAAACAAAGCAACTTTACTGGTTATAGAGAATATAGTGAAGAAGATGTTTTAAAATTAAAATTTGTTGGTAAAGCAAGAAAGTTTAATTTTAGTATTGAGGAATGTAGGGAGCTTTTATCGTTATATGAAAATGAAAACAGATCCAGTAAAGAAGTTAAAAAAATTACTTTAGAAAAGATTTGTGAAATTGATAAAAAATTAAAAGAATTAAAAGATTTACGTAATGAATTAAGTTATTTGGCAAATAATTGTCATGGTGATGATAGACCAAACTGCCCGATACTTGATGCTTTTTCTCAAAAATGAGAGAATTTATTTTCATTAATATGTTTTAAGGTATTAATGCTTAAGTTTTTCAATAAATTATCTAATACGACTATATCTATAATTTTGATGATAATATCAGGTTTTTGTTTCGTTGTAATGCATAGTACAGCCAAATATTTATCTGAAGAAATTCATATTTTTGAAATTACATTTTTAAGATGTGCTCTTGTTATCGTAGTCTTAGCCCCAATGATGTTTAGAGAAGGTAAGGGTGTATTTATAACTAAGCAACCAAAGTTTCAGTTATATAGAATATTAACTAATTCAGTTGCTATGTTATGTTTTTTTTATGGTTTAACTATAACATCGCTTTCTCAAGTAACAGCCCTAAACCTAACAGTTCCAATCTTTACAACTTTTTTAGCTTTTTTATTTTTGAAAGAAAAATTAAAGATAAGAAGGATGATAGCTTTGTTTGTTGGTTTCTTGGGCACAATGATAGTCTTAAGACCGGACCTTTCTTTTAATTTAGGAGGTTTTTTAATTCTTACTTCTGCTTTAATCTGGTCAATATCTCTCATTTTTATTAAAAAACTAACGGAAACAGATTCTGCAGTTACAATTTCACTATATGCAGGTGTTGGAATGATACCTCCAACTTTTGTGGTTGCTTTTCCACACTTAACAATGCCTAACATAAATCAATTTTTAATTATTTTTTTTATAGCTGTTTCAGGGACATTAGCCCAAACACTTTTAAACAGCGCATTTAAAAGAGGTCAACTTGCAATTTTACTACCATTGGATTTTTTAAAATTAATTTGGGCAGTTCTTATTGGATATACTGTTTTTACAGAAAGTACTCCTATAACTCTTTGGTTAGGAGGTTTACTTATAGTAGGTTCATCATCATATATTGCATGGCGTGAAAGAAAATAAAAATTAATCTTATAATTTAACCAATTTTTTTCCTAGATTAAGACCATTTAAAATTTTAACCAAAGATGAAGGTGCTTTGCTAAGTCCATGACTTATATCTTCTTTATTTCTCAATTCACCATCTTTAAACCATTTTGCTAATTGATCGTATATTTCTTTATATCTATTAAAGTAGTCTAATACTAACAAACCCTCTATTTTAGCTCTTTTGACTAATAAGGTTCGATTAACACGTGGACCATTTGGTACAGGGTATGAGGGCATACCGATAGTTCCACAAATTACAATTCTAGCATTAATGTTAACATTTTCCATTACAGCGTCAAACTGATCTCCACCCACATTATCAAAAAAACAATCTATTCCATTTGGCGCAATTTGCTTAAGACAAGATGATAAATTATCTGCTTTTTTGTAATTAATAACTTCATCATACCCAAAATCTCTTTTACAAATTTCTGCTTTTTCATCAGAACTAGTAAATCCTATTGTATTACATCCATATATTTTAGCTATTTGACCTACAGCAGAACCAACACTGCCTGCAGCAGTTGTCACAACTATAGTTTCCTTTTTTTTAGGTTTGCATATGTCAACAAGACCAGCAAAAGCTGTAATACCATTAAGACCCAATACACCAAGGTTAGCTGATAAAGGGACTTCATTAGGATTAACTTTTATTTGTATTGCACTTTTATTAACCACTGCATATTTTTGCCAGCCAAGCCAACCGACTACATACTCATCTTCTTTAAAACCTCTGTCCTTAGATGATATAATTTTACCTACACCTAAGCTTCTCATAGTTTCATCTATAGCTACAGGCTTAGAATAATTACCAACATCACTTATCCAACCCCTCATTGCAGGATCTATTGAGACATATTTAACATCTACAAGCAACTCATCGTCTTTTAATTCTTTTAGTTCTTCAGTTTTTAAATCGAATAAGTCTTCAGTTACAGATGGATCCGGACGATTTTTTAAAGTTATTTTGCTATTAATTAAGTTCAAAGACATTTAACCTTTAATAGTGAAGTAATTTTTTATAATTTATTAAAATTGATGAACAGTATTATACTGCCCATTTATTTAATTTCATAATTTAAAACATCCTGATTACGTTAGAGGCCTTTAATTTTCCTATTTCGTTTGCCTTATTGACAACATTTTGAAAAGCTTCGGACATACCAATTCTATCTATGATATCACCCATAGATTCAAACGATGAATAATAATATACTACATACAGTGAATCCATTTTATCAGCAATTATTGGATATAGACCTAAAATTTTTGTATCTTCGTCTTTACCTATATTTTCAACCTCAGTAAGTAATTCTATGGATTTAGGAAGAAACTTTCTATCTACTTCATATTCTCTTAATAGTAATATGCCATGTTCTGGTGACGGTGCACCATATATAGTCCTGTAAACTTCTGGTCCAATTAAATGACCAGAAGGATCATCGTCTCTTTTGCTCATCATATCAATGATATCTTTATTCTTACTCAATTCAGTAAATGATTTAGTAGCTGTGGTCATATCTGGATATATAGCTGTCAATTGAATGCAACCATTCAACTCACCACCTACAAATGTACCTAATCTGGCTTTTGTACCTAAATTAACCATAATATCTTTGTATTTAGTGGCTCTTTCTAGTGCTATTTTAGCTTTACCTAAAATTGGCTTTAATACTCTTCTTGAAACAATTGCCATTTAATACTCCTATAAATTTTTTACATTTATAAAATTATATTGCTTGATGCAGTGATATATAGGGAAAAATGATATTAAAAAAAAACTGTCTAAATTTTAATCATAAATACAAAAACATATTATCTTACTGAAATTTGCTTTAGTGAATGATATTAATATATATGTAAATTGAATTTTAAAAATTGAAAGGAGATAACATTGTATAAGTTTTTAGTATCATTTTTTCTTGTGTTTTTATCATTTAAAAGTTTTGCTGATACCAAAATTCCATTCACATTAGACTGGAAGTTCGAAGGTCCTTCAGCTCCATTTTTTAACGCAATAGATAAAGGCTATTTTAAATCTGCTGGATTAGATGTAGAAATTTCGCCTGGTAAAGGTTCATTAGCAGCAATTCCTAAGGTTGCGACTGGTGCTTTCCCATTTGGTTTTGCAGATATTAACTCATTAATTAAGTTTTTAGACCAAAATCCTGGAGCTCCAGTAATCGCTGTAATGATGGTTTATGACAAACCTCCATTTGCTGTCATAGGAAGGAAATCACAAGGTATTAATGGTCCTTCTGATTTAATAGGATCAGTTTTAGGTGCACCTCCACCAGATGGTGCTTGGGCTCAATTTCCATCGTTTGCAAAAGCTAATGGACTTGATATGGGTAAAATCAAGGTCGAACCAGTTGGATTTCCTACACGTGAACCTATGTTAGCTGAAGGTAAAGTTGACTCTGTAACTGGATATTCTTTCTCTTCTTACCTTAACCTAGTTCGTTTAGGTGTTCCTGAAAATGACATAACAACTATTTTAATGGCTGATCATGGGCTAAATCTATATGGCAATGCAATTATAGTTAACACTGATTTTGCTTCAGCAAATGCTGATGTTGTTAAATCTTTTCTTGGTGCAGTAGGTAAAGGTTGGAAAGATGCAGTTTCAAATCCTAGTTCTGCTATTGAAGCACTTGCTAAAAGAAATCCAGCCGCTGACAAAAAGTTAGAAGAAAGAAGATTTAAATTGGCACTCTCTGGTAATGTTATGACCGATTATGTTGTTAAAAATGGAATGGGCAATATTGACAATGCGCGTTTTGAAAAAGCTATTAATCAGTTGAGCGAAACTTATAATTATAAGACAAAGCCTAATGCTAAGTTGTATTTCACTGATATGTATCTCCCAATGGGTGGGTTTAAGTTGAAGTAATGTTCAATAAATTATAAAATAAGACGGAATAATTTTCGTCTTATTTTAAGGTTCAATAATGAAATCAAATTTTGGCAATGATGCCATAATCATTGATAAGGTAACTCATACCTACAAGACAGATACGGGTTTATTGCCCGTTATAAAAAACTTGAATATGACTGTTCCTAAAAATGGGTTTACCGCAGTTGTAGGCCCTTCAGGTTGCGGTAAATCCACGCTGACAAAGTTAATTTCAGGTTTGTTAAAGCCAGACAATGGTGAGGTATATTTAAATGGAGAAAAAGTCCTTGGCCCTAAGCCAATTGTAGGCATGGCTTTTCAAAATCCAGTCTTATTAGAATGGAGAAGTATTTTAAAGAATGTTATGTTACCTCTTGAAATTGTTCCCAATGATTTAAGTGAAGTTGATAAAGAGGATCGTGCAAAAAGTCTTTTATATTTAGTTGGATTAGAGGGTTTTGAAGAAAAAAAACCGTCTGAACTTTCTGGAGGTATGCGACAAAGAGCTTCATTGTGTAGAGCACTAGTTCATAATCCAGAAGTCTTAATTTTAGATGAACCATTTGGAGCCCTAGATGCATTTACTAGAGAAGACTTGTGGCAAGTAATGCATAAATTAAGGCAAGAGGAACCTTTTACTGGAATTCTTATTACTCATGATCTTAGAGAGTCTATTTTTTTAGCTGATGAAGTTGTGGTTTTATCCGGTAGGCCTGCTACTAGTCAATATTCGTTACAGATACCAAAATTAAAAAATCCTAAACTTGATAGTTTATTTTCTTCTGATTCAATAGAAATGTTAAAAAATCTCAGAAAACAAATTGAAATTGCTCAGGTTCAACAGGCGACAAATTAATGAGACAAATTTTAATACCCTTCTATGCAATTATTATTTTTCTCTTATTTTGGGAGTTTGTAGTTTGGTTTAATGGTTGGCCAAATTATAAAATGGCTTCACCTTCAGATCTTTGGCCAGCATTTTGGAAATTTAAAAAACTTTTTTTTCAATATGGGTGGGACACCCTTTGGAGGACTGTTGCAGGTCTTTTTCTAGCTGTGATTTTTGGAGTCTTTCTTGGAATGATCATGGGTCTTTCAAAAATTTTACGAGAAGCTTTATATCCACTTTTGGTAGGCTTTAACGCCATTCCTAAGGCTACAGTTGTACCTATTATTGCTCTAATGTTTGTTGGTCAACATGACTTAAATACTATTCTAATTGCGTTTATGATTTCTTTTTTTCCAATTGCTGTATCTATTTCAATTGGTTTATCAACGCTAGAACCTGAATATAGAGATATTTTAAGATCCTTAGGGGCCTCTAAATCAATGATATTTTGGAAAATTGCTTTACCTAAAACGTTACCAGAGTTTTTTGGTGCTTTAAAAGTTGCCGTTACTTTAGCCTTTATTGGCACAAATTTAATGGAAATAGTTTCACCACATGGTAGGGGCTTAGGAGCACTTTTTGATAGTGGAAAAACAAATGCTGATTATCCTCTTATGTTTGCAGTTTTAATTGGTTTAGCTATTTTAGGTATAGCTTTATATTATGTTGTTGTTGTTTTAGAGAAAATTTTTGCAGGTTGGGCGGAACGCTCTTCCGAATAACAAATGTCATTAATTAATTTTATCTAGTTATTATGAGCAATAAGATATTTTAGAAGTTTATAATTAGTTTATGCAATGCTTCCAACTATTGGGATGCCAATAAGTGATAATATATAAGTAAAAATTCCTGCTCTAACAACAGCGTCAGTTTTTACATTATAAATAGATGCAAATATTAAACCCATTGCTCCTATAGGAGCGGCAGCAACCATCATTGTTGTTTTTGAAATATTCAAATCATATTCAAACAAAAAAATAAAAAAAAACAATAAAATTGGAAATAGAAGAACCTTTAGAAATGTAATAACTAACGAAAGTTTAATTTGATCTCTATTTGTTTTGTAGGATAGTAAAATACCCATTGCAATTAATGCACAAGGTGTTCCAGTATCGCATATGAAGTCTACCAATCTACCTAAGCTTAGAGGTAAATCAATTTTTAATAAAAAAACTATTAGTCCCAATAATAATCCAATTAAAGCAGGATTTTTAAATTGTTTAAATAAAATAGATTTTATTTTGATATTTTTTTGAGTTACTACGTCCAACGCACAGACACTTAAACCTACTGTAATAAAATCAGCTGAAATAATTGTTTCAATTGGTACAATATCTTTTGTTGCAAATTCAAATAATGCTATTGGATACACAAAAAATAGATGATTTGAAAAGGCTGAAGTCATCCCAATTATAAGAGATTCAGCGCTGCTTCTCTTAAAAATTAATTTAGCAATAAAAAAACCAGTAAAATATATTAAAAATTGACTTACCAAATAAAGAAAATAGAGATCCCATTTAATATGTTGGTAATTAAACTCTCCTATAATTTTTATACCGAGTGTAGGGACAACTAATATGCCGATTAATTTTAAAAAAACCTTTGCATCTTGGTTGTTAAATAAAGAAAATTTACCTAAAGCAAATCCAACAAATACCAAACCAAATAAAGGAAGTGTAGTTAAGAGTAATAATGTAAACATAAAAACTTTCAAATTTATGTTTTTAATTTAAACTTATATATTTAACAAGTTAATATTATTTATAATATTTAATTAATGCTTAATTTTTAACAATTCTGTATTTTTAAGATAGTCTTAATTGAATAATTATTTTTTAGAGATTAAAAGTTAGTTAAAAAAATAGAAAGGAAAAAAATGTCCAAAATTCTTATACATATTCATAGTGGGCCTGATTTGAAAAACAAAGCCACCCTAGGAATGCTTGTTGCTATTACTGCTTATAAAAACCAAAATGATGTTAATATTTTTTTTGCAGCGGATGGTGTTCATCTCTTAAGTATCAAAAAAGAAGGTGAAGTTGTAGGGCAGGGAACTGGTGACTTAAAAAGTCATCTTGACTTTCTGAAAGAAAATAAAATTAAATTATATGTATCAGGAATGTCAGCAAAAGCAAGGGGTTATGACGATAACTTGTTAAGTGAGTTCAATGCTGAATTTTCAATGCCAGACAAATTATTACTACTTTCAACCGAATCTGATAGTACGCTTTGCTATTAAAAATTAATAAAATGAATAGTATAATTTTTATAAAATTAATTTTGTTATGTTTTTTATTTTCAAAAGATGTCATTGCTAATGATACAAAAATTGATACTGAAGACTTAAAAAGAAAACTTATTAAAAATAAACTATTATTAAATTCTAGTGGTAAATGTGAAGAATATATTAATAAATCTTCCGTAGAATTATTTTTAAATTGCGATAGTAAATTTAAAAATAAAAACCAAAAAAATAAATAGATTTTTTGGTAATCGTTTTCTATACATTTTTCTTATTTCGTTTAAGTTGAAATTAACCCAGTTTTAAATCAAGTAATCATAAATATGTTGTTTCAAAATCAAATTGATACATACGCACAAAAAATCTTAGATGATTATGATGCAGTTAATCCAAGTACAATTTTTAAAGAAAATATTAAAATGAGTAATGAAGACGCTCATTTAATCCAATCGGCAGTAACATCTTTGCGAGAAAAAAGAGGTGAAGAAGTCATAGGATATAAAATTGGATGTGTTTCAAAGCAAACTCAAATAAAAATGGGTTTCACTCAGCCTGCATGGGGGCGTCTTTGGAAAAATGAATTGCATCCTAACGGCTCAATATTAAAAAAAATAAATTACGCTAATCCAGCTGTGGAAGCCGAGTTTGGTATTATATTAGATAAAGATATTAACTCGCAGTCTGTAACATTTGAGGATATATTAGACTCAATAGCATCAATCCATCCTATTATTGAAATACATAACCTTGTGTACAACGGAGAACCACCTCATGGGGTAGAACTTTTAGCTAACAATGCAATACATGCTGGGGTTGTTATTGGTGATCCAATAATAGAGAAAAAATATTCCCAAGTTACAGACTTAAAACTAAAATTTGATGGTGAAGTTATGGACACTTGGTCAGACAAGAAATGGCCTAATGACATTTTGTCAGAATTAGGATGGTTGATTGAAGAGCAGTCAAAAATAGGAAACAGATTAAAAGAAGGAGATTTAATCTTAACTGGTGCTTTTGGTTTACCAGTTCCTATAAATTATAAAGAGCTTGTTGAAGTTAAATCGTCTTTATTTGGGAATGTTTCTGCATTGTTTAAGAATGAGTAATCTAATTATTAATTTTTTAAAAAAAAATATGAGATCAAAAGCAGGTAAAGGTTTGATATTAAGTATATCTAGTCTCTTATACTGGATATTAAGAGCTTTAGATATTATTAGTAAGCCAATTTATGTTCTAGATATTTTTATGCTGATCATATTACTTTATTCAATTTATTTAATTAAATTTAAGTCAATTGACTAGATGGAATTTGCTACTCTAATATGATCATTATGAGTATTTAAATTATTTTAAATTACAGCTTTTATTATTCCAATTAATTTTAGGATGAATACTTATTGAAAATCATCGGAGGTAAATTCATGTAAAACTATGCCTCTACTACCCACAACTTTGTTCACAAAAGTTTTAACTTTAGGTGCATGATACTTATCCAACAAAGTTTGGCACGCAACAAATGCTTTTTCGTCACGATATTCAAACAAAATTCCAACTCTGGCAACCCCTTCTTTATTCCAAATTCTTGTTAAGACTCTCCTTAACATTCCAGCTTTCTTAAATTCATCAATAACTTTAGGAGTGAAAATTTCATCTTGTTTAGTTGCGTATAACTCAAGTTCATTTTCAGACATAAATTCTCTTGTCGTATAATTTATTAGTTTTGAGGAAGTCATATTAATATCCTTATTAATTTGAAAAATTATTTATAATCAGAATGAATTATAAATAAATTACGAGTTTAATTTAAACCCAACCATATGTAATCGTCTTTGTCCATAATTGGTAAAAGATCTAACGGAATTTCTTTTATAGCTTTAGTTAGTTCTTTTGCTTCATCTGGCATCCACTCGGCACTTGTTAAAACCCATTTTTTTACTGCTCCAGTTTTCAAACAAAATTTACTATCATGGAACGGACACAAAAATTCATTATCAGGAGTGATCTGTCCCATCTCAAGTGGTAGATTCATGTGAGGGCACAGATTAGAAAAAGCAGATAAGTTATTGTTATTTCTTACTAATAATACTTCTTCATTATTAAAATTTACTTTCTTTTTATCACCATTTTTAAGGTCTTTTGAAAGCATAATTTTATTCCAAAACATACCAGACTCAAATATTTTATCTTCTTCTGATACTAATGAATGTCCTTTTAATTTAGAAATTTCATAAAGTGTAGATCTCTGTGAAGATCCCTTCAATTTTATTCTAACAAAATCTTCAACTTCAGCACGATCTTCTATTTCTTTAAATGCATCTTCTGAAATTAATAATCTGGTTTCAGCCTCTTTATTAGCAGTCTCAACTCTACTTGCAATATTTACTGATTGACCGATTATGCTAAGTCTTTGGTTTCCAGCATTACCTAACATTCCAACTATAGCTTCTCCATAGTGGATACCAACTCTAACATCAAAATTAATGTTATAATTTTCTAAAAAAACATCTTTTTTAATATCAACATCTTTTAATATTTCTAGAGCTGCTTGAGTGCATCGATACACTGAGTCAATTTTATCATCAATCCCAAAAGCAGCAAGAAATGCATCTCCAACAAAATTATTAATATCTCCGCCATTTTTTTTGACTATTGTTCCCATATCATCAAAATATCTATTTAGAATGTACATAACGTCGTATGAAGGAAGTTGTTCGCTTAATGGAGTAAAAGCAACTATATCAACAAACATTAATGCAAGACGTTTAGTACTTCCTATGGATCCTACAGAATTTTTTGTCATTTGATTTGCTAAAACTAGATCTTTTTGATCAAGTAATAATCTTTTTAATTTAACATTACCTTTCACCTTTGTCTGACACGCTAATCTAATATTAGAGGGTAATTCTAACTTGTCTGATAAAGCTTGTTCTGATTCACTTTTGGAATATAAATTGTCTTCGCCTGAAAGTACTTCTACTCTACATGTTGAGCACATTCCAAGTCCTCCACAAGCATGAAGGTGTTGGATATCATTTCTTAATGATGCTGTAAGTATAGTTTCGTCTTCTGAAATATTTATTTCAATGTCATCAGGCGTCAGATCTATTTTAAATAAATTTATATTATTGTTCATTGATAAAGAATAATGGTTAAAAAATTAGTAATCAATACCTCACTTAAAAAAAATGATGTAATATTTGTTTTGATTAAGTATACAGCAATAAATGAATTATTATTTATGGATACATATTAAATGAAATATAAATCACTTGAAGAAATACAACAAAATCCAGTTTGGATAAAGTTACAGTCAAGGGGTACAGATAAAAAAGAACTCGATAAACAATTTTTATCTCTATCTGAAGAAGAAAAAGTTGTTGCAATTGACTTGTTTGAGTCCTTGAAAGTTGTGATGGAAGAAATGCTTAAGGAAAAAAAAACTCATCATTAAAATAAATTTATGATGTGTTTGGAGATATTTTATGAAGCTAAAATTCAATATTTCCTTATTTTACAAGATTGACAAAATTATAAAATTTTCTTGTTATTTTATAATAATCTTAACAATAATTATAATATGGCTAAAATTTAAATTTTAATAATTTAAAATGTTTTATAAATTTATTATTTATACAATTGTATCAATATGATAATGTAAAATAATTAATTTTTAAATTGGAAATTAAATGCCAAGAATAATAACCTTGATTTTTACTATCTGTATTTTTAATTTTAAATCTTTTGCATTTGAACCATATTCTGGAATTTCCTGCCATAATTCAAATGTTAAAGGTAAAGTAGAATATTTTTTTAAACATGATGAAAACTTCATATATGCAACAGCATATAAAAGAGTAAATGGTGAGTTTATTAGGATAGGTAAAGTTGTAGGGCAGAAGGTTTCGTCATTTATATTATTTGAAGACAATACGATAGATAAAAATTTAAATTTTGCATGGCATATAGACATGGTTACCAAAAATTTAAAACCTTTTATATTAACGGTTACTGACGAAAATAAATTCAAAATACCTGATATTCTAGAGTGTATTAGTAAAAACTTTTGGTTCTAAAAATTGATATAGGGTCTCATATGGCTAAATCTGATATTATGATAGATAATGAAAAAACACGAGTTACACGTTGGTCATTTGAGCCAGGTGAAGATACGGGTGAACATATTCATGAATATGATTATGTGGTTGTTCCTATGAAAGACGGAAAACTTAAAATTGTGAACCATGACGGCAAAGTATCCATAACAGAACTTGTTGAGGGTATAAGTTATTTTAGAAGTAGGGGTGTAAATCACAATGTAATTAATTATAATGATTTTCCATTTTCATTTGTTGAAATAGAGTTTAAGTAAACTGAAATCACATCAAATTTTAAACGAAAACAAAGGTGCTAATTATGCCAGAATCCAAACTTATTAGTTACATAACTTCTGATTTTCAAACTAAGAGTGATTTGAAAATTGGAGAAATGGAATGGGAAAATATTATGAATGCCAAATTTGATAAATTTAAAAAGGCTGGTGCTGTTAGACAGACTGTTACTCAAATCTGGAATAAAGAAGGTACTTTAAGATTAGGGCATTTATGGGAATATAAGGATGAAAAAGCCTTTGTTGAATGTCAAAAAATTTTCAGAGAAGCAGAAATTGAATTCAAGAAAAAGACAGGTATAATTTGGAAAGTATTTTCAAATAGAGGTATTGTATTATATGATGTTATTTACTAGTAGGGAAAATTCCATTATCCAACAAATTTTATTTTTTTAAATGATTAAATACACAAAAATATCTATCAACTCAATTTCAAAATATACACTTTTAAATATTTTTCTGCTTATATTTTCTTTATTTATTAATAATGTTTCAGCCTCTGAATTAGACAACCTTTTTTTTAAATTAAAAAATGCAAGTGACAAAAATATAGCTAAACATTATGAAAGTAGAATTTGGAAATATTGGCTTTTAGATGGATCAAATGAAACAAGCAATCTTCAAATGCAGAGAGGAGTGAATTTATTACAAAGTGGTGAATTAAATAATGCTCTTAAAATATTTGAAAGTTTGTCAAAAAAAGAACCGCGTTGGGCTGAGCCAATTAATAAAATTGCAACAATAAAGTTTTTGATGGGTGATTACTTGGGTTCTGTTAATGATATTAAACTTACTCTTCAATTAGAACCTAGACATTTTGGTGCTATTTCGGGTCTTGTTCAAATTAACATTCATCTAAAAAATTACAATGAGGCTCTTAAAAATATAGATTATGTTTCAAAAATTCATCCCTTTATAAATATACAACAACTTAGGCCTCATATTTTAAAGCTAATAAGAAAATCTTCGATATAGTTTTAATAAAAAATTTTAATTAAATTCCTTTTCATTAAATTCAGATTTAACGTTAATAAAAGCACAAAATTTTAAGAAGAAAAAGATTGAATTTAAAGTTTTAAGAGCTTTAACACTTCTAATTTAGTATCTAAAATTATTTTAAAATCAATTTTTTGTTTTTCTGCAAAAGCTTTTTCTTGTTCAAAACAACTAAAACAAAGTTCAACCATTCTTCCTTTTTTTGATTCAAATATTTTAGTAGGAATTGTTTCTTCTAAATAATTAGGATGAGGATTTTGGGTTCTTTTACACCACATGCATTTTGCATTAATTTTATTATACTTAAAAGTCATTAGAGCACTCTTAATTTATTTTTTGTTTAGAATATTCTTGATTTCTTTTAATTGTTTTTCTAATGATACAATTTTTTTGTACATATCCTCTTCTGACACTTTCTTAACATCTTTACCATCGCTTGATATTTGTTGCATTGCATCTACTATAATTCCTATGAATAAATTCAATATTGCGAAAGTTGTAACTAAAATGAAAGGGACAAAAAATATCCACGCTAGTGGGTATTCTTTCATAACTGGCCTAACTATACCCATTGACCAACTTTCTAAGGTCATAATTTGAAATAATGTATACATTGAATTACCAATTGTTCCAAACCATTCATAAAAATTTTGACCAAAGAAAGTAGTTGTTAAAACTGATGAAATATAAAAAATTAAGACTATTATGGTGCCTACTGATAAAATGCCGGGTATTGAAATAAATATTGCTTGTATTATTCTCTTCATAGAAGGAACTATCGAAAGCAATCGCAGGGTCCTAAAAATTCTAAAAGCTCTTAAGACTGAAAAAGGTCCGGAGGCAGGAATTAAAGACACAACAACTATTATAAAGTCAAAAACATTCCAACCATCTTTGAAAAATTTTAATTTATATACTAAGATTTTTACAATAAGTTCTATTGTGAAAATAGTTAATGCTATTTTATCTATGATTGATAAAAATACACCATACTCCAATTTAATTTCAGCACTGGTTTCTAGTCCAAGAGTTATTGCATTAATTATTATAACTAGAGTAATAAAAGTTATAAAAATCTTATTCTCTACAATTTTTTTTAAAGTTGTCATTAAATTCAAAAATCTAAATTAATTTTTATTGTTTTTAATAAAAATTAAATATTTTACAAGACTAATTAAATTAAAAATAAATTAACCTGTTAAAAACTTTACGTTTTAAAATTATTTTGATTAGATAACTACTAGAAATTAAATTTATGGGCTTAAGATATGTATGTACGAACAATAAAAATCACTTTTAAAGATAAAATGTCAAAAGAAATGTTTGTAAATTATACTGATACTAAAGCAGATGCAGAAGGAATAAAAGGTGGTACATTAATGAAACTAATTTTTAGTAATTCAGATGTTATTGCAACGTTAGTACTTATCTTCCCAGATCATAAAACTTTTATGAAAGATCATAATAGACTTGCAGGTCCAATTATTGATTCATTTAAAGAACAGGGGCTTAAAATTGAATTAAATGACGGAGAAGTATTAGGAGCAACTGCAGTATCTTCAAATTTTATAAAGACTTTAACCAAAGAAGCCACGTTTTATAAAAATGATTAAAATTTGTCTTTAACCACTAATAAAATTTGATTAATGAATAATTGGAAAACTGATTTTGAAGTGAAGTTTCATCTTGAATTTACCCATGTTAATGGGAAAAAAGAGGCAAAATACAATTCCCTTATTGTTGAGGCTGAAAATGAAGAAAAAGCTGTTGAAATGGTTACTTATCAATACGAAAATAGTGAGTTTTTAATAATAGATGGGGTTAAAAAAATTTGGAATTATTAATAAATGAATTATCTGACAAAAAATTTGAGGTTGTAATTAATGCGGATCAAGAAACTATACACAAAGTATTTATATCTAATCAAACTTATCTAGATCTTACTTCCAAAAAAATATCCAAAAAAGAACTTGTAAAATTTAGCTTTGAATTTCTTTTAGAAAGAGAACCAAATACAGCTATTCTCTCTTCATTTGATTTAATTCAAATTTCAAAATACTTTCCAGAATATTTTACGGAATTAAGAGATTATTGCAGTATGAAAATTTAAACTTTTTAATTAACTTAATAATATGCAGTCATATCAATTAAAAATAAAACTAAATAAAAAAATTAAATTACAGATTGGAAAACTAGGTGAGTTTTTATTAAAAAAAGGAATATACATTTATACTGGTTCTGCAAAAAAAAAACATTGATTCAAGAATTAAAAGACATCTTTGTAATAAAAAAAAACTTCATTGGCATATAGATTATCTTCTTTTAAACAAAAACGTGAAAGTGATAGACGTTAATAAATCAAATAAATTTGAATGTGATTTAAACAAAGAAACTGAAGGTGAAATAATTATCCACGGTTTTGGAAGCTCTGACTGTGAAGCAGGTTGTAAAAGTCATTTAAAGTTTAAACTATTATAAATAAGTATTAGCTGTTTTCACAGCTAATACTTCTAGGAGGTTATAAATGAAAAACATTTATTGTTTGAATAATTATCAAAAATTAAGTCTTAATTCTGTAAATAATAAGGTAACTTAATGGCACAAGTTTAAAATATGCAAAATAACAAGGATTTAAAATAAAAAAAAAGAAATAAGATTAATTAGATTTATAATCTAAACAACAAACTTTCAACTTTCTGAATTTTTGAGGTATTAAAATGGAGAATAAATTTAAAAATTGGCATGTAGCCTTGATAGAAAAAGTTCAAAAAATAACAGGATTGTCAAATTATCAAATTATATGGCTTAGTTTTCTTGAAGGTTTGTTAATAGGTATATGTTTTGGTTATATACTATTTTAATAAATAAATTACACGTAGTAAAAGTGATTTTTTAAAATATATCTTTATAAAAATCATGTTGATCTAGTTGTTTTGGAACTTTTATACCAGTAATTGCCCAGAATTTGGTTATCATTTCTTCAATATCATTTCTTGTGAAGCGTATTTTAACCCAGGTATTGTTTTTAACCTTTTCTGTTTTAACACCTGGAAGATCAACTGGTAATTTTGCTCTATTAAAAACAGCACATTCGTATAAATCATCGTCAACAATTTGTGTGAAACTTAAAACATAATAATTATAATCCAATTGACATTTTCCATCGATAAATTTTAGTTCATTAAATTTCATATTTAATTCTTTTCTTATAAAACTATTTTAATTATTCATAAGTAAATTCTGGTATGATCTCAAAAAATGAATATTATTTAGAAAAATTTACAATAAAATTTTTCTGGTATTTTTTTTAGTTTTATTGTTCCCTCGCTCAATAATACTGGTTTAAGTTCTTTTGTATTTCTGTCTAGGTGCCACGCAAAATCCACACCTAGAAATTGATATTTATCTTCAAATAAAATAAATGATGACGGTTTTTGTCCAACCACTTCGCCAATAATAATGAAATTTCCTTTAATTTTCTTATAAACTTGAGAAAATAAGTTTATATTTTCTTTTTTAAATTGAAATTCCATCAAATTTGATTTTGATTTATTATAACAAGTTAAATTAGCTAGCCTTGTTTCAGCATGTAATTTTGAAGCAAGAATAAAAAAGAAAAGTATTATCAATTTAATTACAATTTTCATTATACTCATAAATCATACTTTTTAATAATTTTCAATTAACTAAAGTATAAATTAGGAGATAAAAGTGGATAAATTAACTGAACGCCTCTCAAAATGCTACGCTAGCGCTGTTCATGATGTATTAAGAGAAAAAGGTTTCGAAAATTGTGTCCTCCCTCCAGAAATACAGGCTCTAAAAAGGGGGCAAAAATTGTTTGGAGAGGTTTTCACTATTTCTGGTCATATAGATTATACACTTTCAAGGCATGAATCACTCCTTTTATGGTCGCAAGTGTTGTCAAAAGTTCCAAATAAAAAAGTAATTGTTTGTCAACCTAACACTCATTCTGTTGCTCTAATGGGAGAACTATCTGCTCGTGCTCTTATGGTTAAAGAAACTAAAGGATACTTAATGGATGGGCATTGTAGAGATGTTGAAGAAATAATAGAAGCAAATTTTCCAGTTTTTTGTAGACTATCTACAGCCGCCGATATAGTTGAAAGGTGGAAATATCACTCTCTGGGTCATCCAATAACTATTGGTACAGTTACAATTTGTTCGGGGGACTTCATAATAGGTGATATGGATGGCGCAGTTATTATACCTAAAAAGGTTGCAGAAGAGGTTATAACCAAGACTGAAAAAGTGATGTTTACAGAAAATGAAATGAGAAAAGCAATCTTAAGTGGGATGGATCCTGAACAAGCTTACCTTAAATTTAGAAAATTTTAATTTGTACAATAATTTTTCAATATTCAACTAATCATGCTCATATTAATAAATGATCATTAACAGAAAAAAAATATGGTCTTTATCATGGCCATTGATAATTGCTAATTTTACTATTCCACTTGTTGGATTGACTGACACTATCATTATGGGGCATATGCCTGATAGCGTTTATATTGCAGCAATTGCAATAGGCGGTATTATTTTTAACTTTATGTATGCTGGTCTAAATTTCTTAAGGATGGGTACTACGGGGATTGTTGCTCAAAATTTTGGAAGTAATAATTTTGAAGAAGTTTTTTTCAGTTTACTAAGACCATTAATAATAGCTTTTACAATTGGTATTATATTATTTCTGCTTAAAAATTATTTATATGATTTATCAATCTATTTTTTAACTCCTAATGAGCAAGTTCAAGAATTTTACAAAGAATATCTGTTTGTAAGAATGATTGGATTACCAGCAGGATTATTAAATATAGTTTTTCTAGGTTGGTTTTTTGGAATGCAAAAAACAAAATCAGTTATGTTGCAATTAATTACGATCAATATTGTAAATATTATTGCGTCACTCTATTTAGCAGTTTTTCTAGATTATGGAATATTTGGAGTAGCTTTAGGAAGTGTAATCGCTCAATGTTCAGGACTTATTTTATCTATAATAATTTTCATGTACTATTATTATAAGTTCAATTTTAGATCCTATAAACTTTATAAAATATTAAATATGGGTAGTTTTTTAAATTTATTTTCTATTAGTAGACATTTATTTTTAAGAACCATGTTGTTAGTAGCTGTTCAAGCCTACGTAATTAAAAAAGCTGGCTTAATAGGTGTTGATCAACTTGCTACTATTGAAATTTTACTAGTTATCTTTAGTTTATCATCATATTCCTTAGATGCTTTTGCTCATTCTGCTGAGTCAACTGTTGGTGTTTCTATAGGTTCGAAAAATAAACTTAATATTTTTAAAGCAATTAGAAACACAACAGAGCTGGCTTTAATGTTTTCAATCATTATAGGAATCATTTTGTACGTGTTTAACTTTTACATAATTGCACTATTTACCAATATAACAATTTTAAGAAACCTAACAAATGAGTTGTGGGGATTAGTTGTCATAACACCCTTTATTTCAATGTTAGCCTTTCAATTAGATGGTATTTTCATAGGTGCAACTTTAGCTAAAGAAATGAGAAATTGTATAATATTCTCATCCATTATTTTTTATTTAATTTTAGAATATTTTATAAGAGATAACTTAGATTTAAAAAGTTTATATTCATGCTTTCTCTTTTTTTTAATTCTAAGAGGTTTCTTTCTAACCATTTATTTACCTCGAGTATTTAAGTTGGTTAAAAATTAAATATATATTCTAAAAGAATTTTAACTTAAAAATGTTTATAATAACTAGGTAAGTAAATGGGAAATCAAGAAGAATTCAACAAGCTGTCTTTTAGGCGTATGATTTTAGTGATGGCTTTTATATCAATATTAATATCTTTAATTCCTAGCATTTTTAATTTTGAGAAATATTATGGTTTAAGTCGATTTGTTGATCAAGGTATTATAAGTAGTTACTTAGACAATGAGTTTGAATTATATCTGACAGTTTTCATGTCTATTTTTTCTTTAACAAGCTTTATCTTAATTTATTTCTTTGTGCCTTTCGGAAATTACATTTTCTTAGTATATCTGATATTAAATTTAATAATTGTTATGTTAGGAGGAGATCAAATTAATTATGGATTTTTATATCCATTAGAGTGGTTTAAAAACGTTTCAGAGGCTTTTTTATTATATTGGATGTTTTTTGGTAATGTAAAAGACCATTTTCTATTTAAAAAAAATATTTCTTAAACTTTAATTATGAAGGATATTTTATGAAATTTAATATAAGAAAAGTCATTTTATTAAAAGAAGAGATTTTTCATGAAAATGGACCTGTTCAGATTATACCTAGACTGAGAGCAGCTGCCATTGCTATTCCTGACAATCCATATGCAGGTAAATACTACGAAGATTTGCAATCAGGAATTGAAACTTAAAGAGCTTGGATTAATGCTAACTGACAAGACTATATCTTCCCTAGGTGGGATTAAAGGTGTTGATGGATATAGAAAAGCCGCATTGGCGGGAGAAAATGGAGAATTAGAGCACACTGCTTTATGGCATGTTCCAGGTGGATATGCAATGCGGCAAAGACTGAGTAATTCTAAGCAATAGTTCCTTCAGCTATGAAAGTGGCAGGTATGGGATCTTCAATTGATATTCCCTTAGGGCATACTAATGCAGCATATGTAAGAAGTCATTTTGATGCCTATGAAGTTAATGTAACTGACAGTCCACGAGCCAATGAAATCATGTTTTGCTTAGCAATGACAAAAGGGCCTAGGATACACAATAGAATGGGTGGGTTGGAAGCAAAAGATATCTTAGGCGAAGATGGTTTGAGATAACTAAATTATATAATTTTATGAACGTAAGTTGCATCATATCTTTGAGATAAATATTCACCCGCTACAAGGTTTTGTTCATCACAGATAATAGTATCATATTGAGGATTAAAGAAAAATGGTATTGAAAACCTTTCCTTATTAGTTCCTATAACTTTATGAGGTGTTGCTCTAATTTTTTGATTTGACCAAATCTCTAGCATGTCTCCAAAATTTATTATTATTTCATTTTTTTTTGCAGTTACTGATTCCCATTTTTTTGAAGGCAACTCTACTTCTAATCCAGGTGTTCCATCTGTAAATAAAAGGGTTAAACAGCCATAATCAGTATGTGGAGCAATCCCAAAATCGTTATCAGTAAGTTCTTTAGATCTTTTGGGATAGTAATTACATCTGAGTAGTGCCATAGGAAGATCAAACTTATTTGCAAAGTAGTTAGTCGAATAGTTAAGTGAAATTTCAATTTGTTTTAAAATAGTAATTGAAATTTGACTACATAAATTATAAAATTCCATAATGCTTTTTTCAAAAAGTGGTATTTTATCTGGCCAAATATTTTTTGAATAATAAGGTAAATCTTGAAACTTATGTTCAACTGTTATTTTTGGCCCACAGTCAAATATTTCTTTATTATCAGGATTGAAATCTGAGTTAACTTGTTCTGCTTTTATGCCACCCCAACCTCTGTTTGAAGCTGTCTTAGACATGTTAACTTTATTTTTTTCTTTAAAACTTTGTTTAAAAAATGTTTTGTATAAAGAAAAAACATTTGCAATTTTATTACTATTAATAGGATAATTTTTCATTATTAAAAAACCATATTCATTCACAGCAACTCTTAGTTTTTTAAGTTCTTTATAATTATTATTCTGATTATTATTACATAATAAGTTATAATCTATTCTTGGAATTTGGTTTGACATAAAATCACTTTTTTAAAATAATTTATCATATGAATTAAAATATATTTGTGAAGTATTATTTAGTTGTTCTAGTATTTATAAAATCATTTGCTTTAGCAAAAATTAGTTCTTTTCTATTAATATTCATCCTCTCTAAGGATTTTACTAAAATTGCTAGTCTTGGATTACTTTTGAAAAAAGAAATATTTTCACTCATAAACATCCAGTACAAGCCATCAACCACATCACACCAATTATTTTTTTTGTAATTACTCATTTTTAAAATATAATTTGATCCACAAGAATATGGTTTTGTAGCAAATATACCTCCATCTGCAAAAGTTCCCATTCCATAAACATTTGGAACCATTACCCAATCTGAAGAATCTACAAACATTTCCATAAACCATCTGTAGATCTCATTCGGGTGTATTTTTGCTAGATTCATTATATTGCATATGACCATTAATCTTGGAATATGGTGGGTATATCCAAATTTAAGACAGTCTTTTATTGCATCATCCAATGGATCTATTCCTGTAGTTCCTTCGTACCAATCTTTTGTTAATTTTCGTTGATGATTCCAGTAGTTTGAATTAATTTCTTCATTACCTTTATAGTGGTATATGCCTCTAATAAATTCTCTCCATCCAATAATTTGACGAATAAATCCTTCTAAGGAATTAATAGGAACTGATTTTAATTGAGAGAATTCTAACGCCTTTTTAATAACCTCATCTGGAGTTATTAAACCCATGTTAAGAATAGGACTGATAGCACTATGAAAAAGAAAGTTATTCTCTGATCTTATTGCATCCTCATAATTACCAAAATTTGAAAATTTATTTTCTAAAAAATTATCTAACCACTTTAATGATTCTTCTCTGTCTGTTGGCATCCACAAATAATCTGTGGATCCGGGATGGTCATGAAAGAAAGAATTAATTGTTAATTTTAGGGACTTAAATTTTTTGTCTTCATGCATTGGAGGTATTTTGGGTAAATCGATATTTCTTGGTATTTTTTTTCTATTATCTTCGTCATACGACCATTTTCCACCTAAAGGTTTATTTTCATTATCAATTAAAATAGACATTTTTTGACGTATTTTTTGATAAAAACTGGCCATTCTGATTAATTTTTTTTGACTTTTTAAAAATTCCTTAAATTCTAACCTTGAGGTTAGAAACATAGGACTGTTAATGATTTCGTGATTTAGTTTGTTTGCTGAGATAAAATTGTTAAATCTTTTTTCAAAAAAATAGTCTTCAATCTCAAAATATTTTATTTTAGAGATATCTTCTTTTTTTATTACCTTTAAAAATTTATCTTCGAAAATATCCTTAAAGTTATCATCATCGATAGAGTGATAATATACCTCATATCCATTTTTAACTAAATTGTCCCTATATTTTCTCATAGACCAGAGAAACATCAAAATTTTTAATTTATGATGCTTATGTTCAGTAGTTAAACCAAAATCTTCTGCCATAAATATTTTGTTAACATTAGTTTTTTTAATATGTTCTAAAGGGAATAATTGATTACCAAGAATTAGTAGAATTTCATTTTTGGACATTTAATTTTTACTCGTATACAGATAAATTAGTGGTGTTTGATTTTATGAAATCCCAGTCATATTTTACACCTAATCCGATGCCATTTGGAACAGTAACATAACCTTCATTGTCAATACAATCAATCATATCAGTATAACCACACTTATAAACAGGTGCCATTGTGTTTGGACAATCAGGTCCAACAAGGGCTACCTCATAGTAATTAGAGTTTCTAGTAGCTGCCATTACGTGTCTATGTGCAGGGCCACATGCGTGCACTTCTACATCTATTCCAAATGCTTCTCCCAAATGTGAAATTTTCATTGCACCTGTTATACCCATATCATATTCAGGGTCTGATCTTAAAAAATCAGTACCTCCAGCAATTAAAAAATCACATTTGGTCTCAATCCCTCTTATATGTTCAGTTTGTAATATGGGTGTTTTTAACATTTCCCTTAGACGTTTATGAGAAAAAGCTGATACACCACTATCCCTGTAAGGGTCCTCTAACCAAAAAAAGTTTGCTTCATCACAAGCTTTTCCAACATATAAAGCATCAGCAAATGTTCTAAGTTGGCACGCGGGATCAAGCATTAAATTCATCTTATCTCCAACTTCTTTGGCGACATGTAAAACGTTATCAGCTTCTTCTTTTCTATTACCTTCATGCCATCCATGTATCTTAAATGCTTTATATCCTAATTCAAAACATTGTTGGGCAAATTCACTAAAAGCCTCTTTGCTATCTAAGCCTCCATTTCTATCACCATGATAAGTGCTAGCGTATGCGGGAAGACGTTTTCTATAACTTCCAAGTAATACACCAATAGAACAATTTAATTTTTTTCCTGTCCAATCCCATAAAGCAATATCCAGAGGGCCGTGACCCATATGATCAAATTGTCTAAGCTCTCTTTTAAAATCATCATAGATTTTTTCTCTTTCATCAGCATTATATTCTAATAATTTTGGAGCTAACATTTTAGATTGTGCACAAGCTACTTGATTTCCTCCCCAATGAGTCACGTACTCACCTCTGCATCCGTCTTTGGTTTCGATAACAATCGCGTATTTATCAAGTTTTATTGACTGACCCTTCGCAAAGCCAACTGCACCTATAGTATTTGCATTAGTTAAAAGACCAAGATTATTTGCAGTATGAGTAAATTCGTGTATTTCAACTCTGATAATTTTATTCATTTTCTTTTCCTAATAAAATTTGAATAGACAAAATTTCAAAAACTTATATGTTTTTTTATTCTTTATATTGATTACTATGAATTATTTTTCAAAATTACTTATTAACATTATGTATGTAAAGGACATAAAATGAATTTAAAAGATTGCTACAACTTTCAAGATTTTAGAAAATTAGCAAAAAAACGGCTTCCTTCACCAATTTTTCATTATATTGATGGTGCTGCTGATGATGAGGTTACGTATAATAGAAATACAGCGGCATATAATGATGCTGACTTAGTTCCAAATGTATTGAGAGGTGTAGAAAATGTTGATTTATCAACAACTATTTTTGGTAAAAAATTAGATTTACCATTTTATTGTGCACCAACTGCTTTACAAAGACTTTTCCATTATGATGGAGAGAGAGCCGTTGGTAAAGCTGCTCAAAAATTTGGAACTATGTTTGGTGTTTCATCTCTTGGAACCGTAAGTGTAGAAGAGATTTCATCAATAGTTTCAACACCTAAGATGTTTCAATTTTATTTTCATAAAGATAGAGGTTTAAATGATAGTATGCTTGAGAGAGTGAAAGCAGCTAAATTTGATGTTTTGGCTTTAACTGTTGATACTATCACTGGTGGTAACCGAGAAAGAGACCTCAGAACTGGATTTACATCCCCGCCTAGATTAACTCTGTCAAGTCTTTTTAGTTTTGCTTCTAAACCCATGTGGGGGATAAACTATTTAACAAAACCTAAATTTGAATTGCCTCAACTGCAAGATCATGTAAGCGAAGGAACTAATACGGCAACTTCAATTGGCTCTTATTTTACTACAATGCTAGATCAATCTATGAATTGGAAAGATGCAGAACGTTTAAGCTCAAAATGGGGAGGACATTTTGCATTAAAAGGCATTATGAGTGTTGAGGATGCAAAAAAAGCTGTAGATATTGGATGTACTGGAATAATGGTTTCAAATCATGGAGGACGACAACTAGATGGTGCTAGGGCTCCTTTTGATCAATTAGAAGAAATAGTTGATGCTGTTGGTGATAAGATTGATGTTATTTGTGAAGGAGGTATTCAAAGAGGTACACATATGTTAAAGGCTCTTTCCTTAGGAGCTAAGGCCTGTTCAGGGGGTAGGTTATATTTATACGCTCTGGCATCTGCCGGTCAAGAAGGAGTTGAAAAGGCATTAGGTATTTATCGAACCGAACTTGAAAGAGATATGAAATTAATGGGATGTAAAAGTATAAAAGAATTAAATAGATCTAACATTAAGTTTAGATAAATTTAAAATTACATGAAAATTTTTAACTTTGACCTTAAATTTTTTTCAAACATTTTTTTAACTAGGGCAGTTCCTGTTACATCATGGAGTGCTCCAAAACCAAATATATTTTTTCCTAAATTTGAAACTTTTTTTTTACTTTGTTTAGGTCTATTTTTCTTTGGCCTAGGAGAAAGTATTTTAGTAGTTTCCTCAAATGGTGTTACTCCTTGGACTGTCCTGGCTGAAGGAGTGGCGAATAAAGTTAACATAGGTGTTGGATTATCTACTTTTTTAATTAGCTGTTTTGTTCTAATATTTTGGCTGCCATTAAAACTTAAGCCAGGTATAGGTACTATAATGAATATTTTAGTTATATCAGCAACAATGGGTTGCACAATACCATTCCTTTCCTTTTTGAATGACATTTTTAGCCCTATATTTCTATCTTTTTTTGGAACTTTACTAGTTGGATTTGGAAGTGGCATATATTTGATAGCCAATCTCGGACCTGGAACAAGGGACGGACTTATGACAGGGATATCTAAAAACTATAATAAACCAATAAGTTTAGTTAGGTTTTGCATTGAGTTTTTTGTTATCTTTTTTGGGTGGTTACTAGGTGGCACTTTAGGTATGGGTACGATAGTTTTTGCTGTTTTTATTGGTCCTTTTATATCTTTAAGTCTTAAAGGTATACCTCATTTGAAAAAGTAACTGTTAAATTGTCTTAATAAGTAGTGAAATACCAAGAATAATTAATGTAATTAGAATACATTTTCTAAATTGTTGTTGATTTATTCTTTCTCTTATTTTAGTACCTACCAACTGAGCTATAAATGCTGGTATTATTAAAAAAACACTCATAACCAGATCCTCTTTAGTAGCGAAACCATAATAAATAAGTGAACCATAAAGTGGGAATGATCCAATAAAATACATAGTTGCAACAGTTCGCACGAATTTCTCTTTTGGCAAATCAGTTGCTACTAAATAAGCTAACATTGGGGGACCATAAAATGTAGATAATCCACCTAAGATACCAGATCCAAATCCAATAATTATTGTGACACTATTTTCCCATTTTTTCTTAATATTATTAATTTTAAAACCAAAGCAATTAACCAAAGCAGTAAAAATTATTGATATTGCAATAATTCTTGTAATTGTTTCCATCTCAATTTCTAGTATTAATCTGGCACCAACAAACAATCCAACAATTAAACTTAAAAACATTGGCAAAAATCTATAACTACTTACTCCTTGTTTAAATTTAATCTGAAAAAAATTTGTGAATAATATAGGAGCACATAAAAGTATCATTGCTGTTGTTGCTGGGATGAAAAAAGCAACTATTGGCACAGCAACTGTAGGCATTCCAAAACCAATAGTACCTTTAATAATTCCACCTGCTAATACAGCTAAAATAATTATACCAACAATAGTAGGGTCGTTATACATTGTTTATTTGAAAAAAATATGTCATTAATTATAACAAATGTATCATAATAATTAACAAGTAAAGTTTTAATTTCTATATAATTTCATGAATGAAATAATAAATTTTCTTAAAGCCAGAAGATCAGTGACCGCTAAAAATATGGTAAATGGTTTTGTTTCTGATGATCATCTCAATAGTATATTGACTTGTGGTATAAGAGTTCCGGATCATGGTGCCTTAACACCTTGGCTTTTAACTGTCATTAGAGATGAGGCAAGATATAGAATTGGTAACGAAATATTAGCTCCTGAATTTAAATTAAGTAACCCGAAAGCTTCAACAGAAGAAATCGATCATGAAAGAAATAGGTTTAGTAGAGCTAGTGTAGTTATTGGCGTTTTGTCTAAACCTGTTTCACATCCTAAAATACCTTTATGGGAGATGGAGTTATCCTCAGGAGCTGTTTGTGAAAACCTTTTAATTGCTGCACAATCACTCGGTTATGCAGCCCAATGGTTAACAGAATGGTATTCTTATAACGAAACTATGATTAGAGAAATTGGTGGTGACCCTAAAACTGACAAAATAGCTGGATTTATTTATATAGGAGACAAAGAAAAAATCCCAATTGAAAGAAGAAGGCCTATGAGAGAAAAGGTAATAAAATATTTAGATAAATGATTTAAATTGTTTCTGTTTTTAAGCAATTTTCAAAAATATTTTTGTCTACATTGCCTCCAGAAGCTATGACTAAAATATTTTTATTTTTTATTTTCACTTTTTCTGAAATAGCAGCTGCTAACGCTACGGCTCCGCCTGGTTCTAGAACGATTTTGAAATGTTTAAATGCTGTATTCATTGCTATTAATGCTTCATCGTCAGAAACTGACACTCCAGAAGTTAAGTTTATTTTATTTATGTTAAATGTAATATTACCAGGCTTTTCAGCTAATAATGCATCACATATTGATTTGTGTTTCATCGAATTAGAAACTATTTTATTTTTTTCAAGAGATATTTTAGTATCATCAAAATATTCTGGCTCAACAGAGTAAATCTTAGCATTACCAAATTTAGTTTTTATTGCTGTACTAATTCCTGCTATTAATCCACCACCACCACAACAGCATAATACGATATCAGGTATAACATTTATTTCTTCAAATTGTTCTAGACATTCTATACCTGCTGTACCTTGTCCAATAATAACATTAATATCATCAAAAGGTGGAATAATGGTGGCATTATTTTTTTGTGCTATAGCTTTACCAATCTCTTCTCTGTTTTCACTATTTCTATTATATTTAACTATAGTTGCTCCCCAAAAAGCAGTTCCATTCAACTTAGTTTGTGGAGAATCTTCAGGCATCACAATTGTTGCCTTACGACCTGTAATTTTAGCTGCAGCAGCCACTGCTTGTGCATGATTACCACTTGACCATGCAACTACCTTATTAACACTATTAGGAAGTTGTAAAATAGTATTCATAGCACCCCGAAATTTAAATGCTCCAATAGTTTGAAGATTTTCAGCTTTTAAAAACAGATTAGTTTCTAATTTTTGGTCAATATAATGAGATTTCAATAAGGGTGTTTTAACTATGTGATTTTTTAATCTTTTAGAAGCTATCGAAATTGATTCATACGAGACTTTGTCTTCAATCATTAATATTTTCCTTAATAAATTTTTAATACAATAACTTGTTAAATTTAAATGACATGACTATGATATACAAATTAATTTTTTAATGGCGAGGTTATTTTAATGTTATTTCATAGTTCTTACACGGCACTTTTAACGCCATTTAAAGATAATCAAATAGATATTGATGCTTATAGAAATTTAGTTGATTTCCAAATAAAAAATGGAACTCATGGTCTAGTTCCTGTTGGAACAACCGGGGAGTCTCCAACTTTATCTCATGATGAACACAAAAAGCTTGTGGAAGTATGTATTGAACAAGCTAATGGAAGAGTTCCTGTTATTGCTGGCGCGGGTTCAAACTCTACATCAGAAGCAGTCGATTTTGTTAAGCATGCATGTGCAGCAGGTGCAGATGGTCTTTTAGTTGTTACGCCATATTATAACAAGCCAACTCAATCTGGTTTGTTAGCTCATTATAATGAACTTATTAAAAATTCAAGTAAACCTATTATAATTTATGATATACCGGGTCGCTCAGTAATAAAAATGTCAGATAATACCATGGCAGAATTAGCTAAAAACGATTTAATAGTTGGTGTAAAAGACGCTACAGCTGATTTGGCTAGGCCAACAAGGTTGCAAAATCTAATTGGAGATGATTTTATTCAACTTTCAGGGGAAGACGGTACAGCTCTCGCTTATTTAGCGGCAGGTGGCCATGGCTGTATTTCCGTTACTGCTAATATAGCTCCAAATTTACTGTCAAGAATGCATAATGCTTGGAAGCAGGGTGATATTACTAATGCCCAAGAAATAAATAAGAAATTAATGCCTTTACATGATTCATTATTTTATGAGACCAGTCCTGGTCCATTAAAATACGCAGCTTCATTGTTAGGTATTTGTTCTCCTGAAGCAAGATTGCCAATAGTTGAAATTGAAGAAGTAAGTAAGAAAAATGTTGATAATGCTTTGAAATCAGCAGGGTTACTCTAAATTATTGAAATAAAAATGAAAAAAAATGTCACAAAAGGCATATTACATGGAAGAGTTGCTGAAAACAGACGAGCTAAATTTGATTATTCTATTATAGATACAATAGAAGCTGGCATTATGTTATTAGGCAGTGAAGTTAAAAGTCTTCGACTTGGTAGGGCAAGTATTGCAGAATCTTATGCAACTGACGAATATGGTCACATTGTCTTAATAAACGCTAATATTCCAGAATATAATTCTGCGGCATCTGGTCAGAACCACGAACCTAAAAGGGTTAGACGACTATTAATACACAAAAAAGAAAGAAATAAAATTTTAGGACAAATAAAAAAAGATGGATGTACGGTTGTACCTTTAAGCTTATATTTTAATAAAAGAGGTTTAGCCAAAATATCTCTTGGAATTGCAGAAGGAAAAAAGAAAGCTGATAAAAGAGAAGTAATAAAAAAACGTGACTGGGAAAGAGAAAAGCATCGATTATTAAAAAATAATAATTAAATTACTTGTAAATTACTAATTTATATCTTTTATAACTATCCATGATGTCTAATCAAATAATTATAGGTATTGGTGGAAATATTAATTCAGAGGATGGAACTCATCCTATCAAGATATGTAACAAGGCTATACTTTCCTTAAAAGAATATTCAATAAAGGTAAAAAAGCGGTCCAAATGGTACAATTCCGAACCTATACCTAAGAGTGATCAACCAAATTTTTTTAATTGTGTAGTTATCGCGACTACTAAATTAAACGAATATGATGTTTTAAAATATTTACATAAAATTGAAGCAGAATTTGGTAGAAGAAGGAATAAAATTAATGCTCCAAGATCTATCGATTTGGATTTGATAGATTATTCTAATAAAATTTGTAAAAATAATAAACTTATAATACCCCATCCAAGAGCACATTTAAGAAAATTTGTTATGGGTCCATTAGCAGAAATTAACCCAGATTGGATACATCCAATTCTAAAAGTTAATGTTTTGGATATTTTGAAGAAATTAGATAAACAAAAACTAGATGAAGCCTCTATCTAAAAAAATAAGATTGATTTTTATAAAATTTTATGCATAGTAGCAAAAAAAATTTGGAGATAGCCTATGGCTCGTGTGACTGTTGAAGACTGCATAAAAAAAATACCTAACAGATTTGATCTTGTTGTTGCTGCTGCTCAACGTTCTAGAGAAATATCAAATGGCGTCGCAATTGAAATTGAAAGAGATAATGATAAAAATCCAGTGGTATCTCTTCGTGAAATAGCTTCTGAAGCTGTTGATGCAGAGAGTTTACAAGAGAGATTTATTAGGTCAATGCAAAAAAATTTAATAAAAGAGGATGTTAGTTCTGAAAATGATGCTTCTTTAGAAGAAGAATTTGCTGCTTACTTAAATGAATCTGATAATAAAAACCAGAATAGCGATGATTTAATGTTTAATAAAACTAATTCTAATGAAGAAGGTTCATTTATTGATATCTCAGATGAATTTCTTAAAAATGAAGATTAGTATTTATTAGTTAATTTTTTTACAAATTATCATTTTATTTGTGGATATAATAATTTAATAAAGTAACATATCCAAAATGAAAATAACGGCCTCTCAACTTTATAAAAAAATTTCAAAATATGATAATGTTGTTTCTCAAGAAACAATTTCAAAAGCTTATCTTTTGTCAAAGAAAGCACATAACAACCAATATAGAGGTAGTGGTGAAGAATATTTTACACATCCTTTAGCTGTCGCAGATTACTTGGCTGAAATGAAGTTAGACTCTTCAACAATAATAACAGCTCTTTTACACGATGTTGTTGAGGATACTAAAGTTACAATTCAAAACATAAATGATGAATTTGGAAATGAAATTTCAAGATTAGTTGATGGAGTTACTAAATTATCGAAATTAGATTTAAAATTTGGTTTTGCCCAAGCAGAAAATTTCAGAAAGCTTTTATTAGCATCATCAGATGATATTAGAGTTCTGCTGGTAAAGCTTGCAGATAGATTACACAATATTAGAACTATTGATGGAATTAAAAATAATGATAAAAAATCAAAAATTTGTTTTGAAACACTAGAAATTTTTGCACCTTTAGCAGAGCGTCTTGGAATAAACGCAATTCAAAGAGAGTTGGAAGATAGATGCTTTGCTGTCTTAAAGCCAGAGACAAGAAAATCTATTTTAAAACGTCTTAAGTTAATTTATTCTAAAGATGAATTAAACATTCCTTTCATTACAAAAGAAATCGAAGAGTTATTAAAAAAAAATAACATTAATTCTAAAGTAACTGGAAGAGTTAAAAGTAGTTATTCAATTTGGAAAAAGATGCAATATAAGAATTTAAGTATGGATCAGTTGTCTGATATTATGGCCTTTAGAGTTATTGTTGATGATGTGGAATCTTGTTATAAAGGTCTTGGAATACTTCATCAAGAATACACAGCCATTATGGGTCGTTTTAAAGATTATATATCGGCACCAAAACGTAATGGATATCAGTCACTTCATTCAAGTTTGATTGGGCCAAAAAAAACAAAAATTGAAGTTCAAATCCGAACATCTATTATGGATCAATTTGCTCTAAATGGAGTGGCTGCTCATTGGATTTATAAAGAAGGTAAAAAATGGTCTGAAGGTATAAGATATAAGTGGGTAAGGGAGTTAATTCAAATTCTAGAAGAGAGTAATGAACCAGAAGAATTTTTAGAAAACACAAAATTAGAGATGTATAATGATCAGATTTTTTGTTTTACTCCAAAAGGCAATTTAATAATTTTACCAAAGGGAGCAAATGCAGTCGATTTTTCTTACGCTGTTCATTCTGAAGTTGGTAATGCAGCAGTTGGCGTTAAAATTAACAACAAAAATAGGTTAATAACCACAGAGATTAAAAATGGTGATCAAGTTGAAATATTAACTTCAAAAAATGGTTTTCCTGATCCAAAATGGATTGAAAGTTGTATTACTGGCAAGGCTAAATCAGCAATAAGAAGATTCATAAGAAATAGAGAAATTAAAGAATTTTTGCATTTAGGGACTGCTTTACTTCAAAAGGAATATAGGCAGCAGAAAAAAAGAATGCATGAAAAAAGTTTAATAAAAGTTATTAATGAATTTGATTTGTCAGATGTACAGGAACTATTAATCGAAATTGGTAAGGGAAACATTAATTCAAAAGAAGTTTTAAATTTTTTGTATCCCAACAAAGAAAATTTAAAAACAACACTACCATCTTTAAAAAAACCCCTTTCAAAAGAAAGTATGAAAATTAAGGGCATAGTTTCAGGAATGGCTATTCATTATGCACATTGTTGTCATCCATTGCCAGGTGAGAGGATTGTAGGTATTGTCACTACAGGAAAAGGCATTACTGTCCATGCCCTAGATTGTTTTGCATTAGAAAAATTTAACGATATGCCTGAAATATGGCTTGAATTATCATGGGATAGAGAAGGCCAATCCTTTCATAAAGGAAGTTTAGTTGCTGTTTTGGCAAATGAGCCAGGAAGCTTGGCAGATGTTACAAAGATAATTAGTTTAAATGATGGAAATATTTCTAATATTCAAGTTTTTTCAAGGGATTTAGATTATTATAAGTTTAATATTGACCTGGAAATTAAAAATATAACCCATTTAAATCAAATAATTGCAGCAATGAGGTTATCTGAGTTTGTAGAAAGTGTTGAAAGAGGTAAAGATTAAATGGAGTTGTTAAATAATTAAATCTGTGAAATTTTATAAAATCTTTGTGATTAAAGTTACAAGGTTTATCTCTTATTATAAATTGAAATTAGCACGTTTGCCTGCTTCTCCACATGCTATAGCCGCTGGATTTGCTTGTGGCTCAATGGTTTCATTTACCCCCCTTTTAGGACTTCACTTTTTACTTGCCATAGTTTTTGCTTACATAATTAGAGGTAACTATGTTGCGGCCTTATTAGGCACTATAGTAGGAAATCCAATTACATTTCCATTTATTTGGGGATTGATTTACAAAGTTGGGGCATTTGTTACCTCAAATAAACAAAAAGAATTAAATCATGAAATTAATTTTGATATGATAATAACTCAAACTTATGAAATTTTTTTACCAATGTTATTAGGTGGAGCAATATTAGCAATACCAGTCTGGTTGTTAACTTATTCACTAACACATAGTTTTGTTTCTTCGTACAAAAAATCAAAATTAAAGAAACATAAAAATTTAAAAGGGAATTAAAGTGAATAGACATGTTAGGCTAGGTATTAATATTGATCACGTGGCCACACTTAGAAATGCAAGAGGTGGTGATACTCCAAAAGTAATAGAAGCGGCTAAAGTTGTCGAAGAATCTGGTGCAGATTTAATAACTGTTCATGTTAGAGAAGATAGAAGACACATAAATGAAAAAGATTTAGGAGATATTTTAGATACTGTAAACATACCTGTAAATTTAGAAATTGCTGCTAATTCAGAAATGATAGATATTGCAATTAACTATCATCCAAAATTTGTATGTTTTGTTCCAGAAAACAGAAAAGAAATAACTACTGAAGGAGGTTTAGATGTGATTAACAATTTTAAGGAATTAAATAAAGTTTTAAAATCTATTACAGATACAGAAATAAATGTTTCAATTTTTATTGATCCAGATAAAGAGCAGATTAAAGCCGTCAATGATTTGGGCATTAGTACTGTTGAGTTTCATACAGGCTCTTATGCTAATGCATTTATAAAAAACAGAAATATTGATAAAGAATTTAAAAAGATAGAAGAAAATGTATTTTTTGCAAAAGAAAAAGGTATAAATTGCCATGCAGGACACGGTTTAACCTTTGAAAATGTTGCTAAAATTGCAGGATTACCAGACATAATAGAACTTAATATAGGCCATTTCATTATAGCAGATTCTATTTTTAATGGGCTAAAAAACTCGATTTTAAAAATGCGTAATATTATAACTAAAGCATCAATATGATAATTGGTATTGGAACAGATATCCTTGAAATTAAAAGGATAGGTAAAATTTTAAATAAGCATGATAAAAAATTTATTAAAAGAATTTACGGCTTTAACGAAATTAGTGTTATTGAAAATAAAAAAAATAATTTAGATCATTATTTAAGTAAAAGATTTGCAGCTAAAGAAGCAACTTGGAAAGCCTTTAATCCTAAACGTGGTAAGGGTTTAATTTTTAAAGAAATTGAAACACTTAATGATAAAAATGGTAAACCTTATTTATTGTTTTCAGGTAAAACTGATAGATGTATAAAAGAAAGAGAAAAAGAGCTTGGTGGATCGCTTAAATTTGATGTTTCTTTATCTGACGAACAACAATACGTAATCGCATTTGTTGTAATTTCACTTGCTCGATTTGTTTAGGTATTGCATAAGATGATTAATTATAGTGCTGTTTGCTCGGAGAAAAATTAATGAGTATCGAAATAAAGAAAGAAAGTAATTCTTTTAAAGAACTTTTGAAAACTCTGTTAATTGCAGGATCGATTGCGATCTTTTTTAGGTCTATTTTTTTTGAACCTTTCAATATTCCTTCTGGTTCAATGATACCTACTTTACTTGTAGGTGATTATCTTTTTGTATCTAAATATTCTTATGGATATTCAAAATATAGTTTCCCATTTGGAGTGGTTCCAATTTCGGACAGAATTTTAGATAAAACTCCTAAAAGAGGTGATGTAATTGTTTTCAGAAAACCAGGTGATGAGAGTATTGATTATATTAAGAGATTAGTTGGGCTTCCAAACGATACAATTCAAGTTAAAAAAGGTGTTTTATTTATTAATTCAAAAAAAACAAAAAGAATTAAAACTAATATTGGAATCATGAAAAATATTTTTGGGGGTGAGAAAGTTTTTACACAATATAAAGAAAGTTTTGGAGATAAAATTTTTCACCAAATAATTGAATCTAGTGATGATGATCCATTTGACGATACTATTGAATTTAAAGTTCCGGCTGATCATTTCTTTTTTATGGGAGACAATAGAGATAATAGTAGAGATAGCAGAACACCTGAAGTTGGGTTTGTTCCTAAAAAGAATTTGATAGGAAAAGCTAAAATTATTTTTTTCTCACACAATGGTTCTGCTTCTATTTTTGAGTTTTGGAAATGGCATAATTCTATAAGGTTTTCACGAATAGGTAAGGCTATTGAATAGTGATAATTAATAAACTTGAAAGAATAATTAAATATAATTTTAACAATGTTAATTTACTAAAGGAAGCACTTATTCACTCAAGTTATTCCAGTAAAAGTTGTAAAAAAAATAAAAAAAATTACGAACGTTTAGAATTTCTTGGAGATAGAGTTTTAGGTTTAGTTTTGGCAGAGTACGTTTTTCATGTGTTTCCAGAAGCAAATGAAGGATTGTTAAATAGTTATTACCAAAAATATGTTAGCCAAGAATATCTTTTTAATTATTCCAAAAAAATACATCTTTCAAATTTCATAAAAACACAAAAAGGCGACAAATTAGACGATAACAAATCTATATTAAGCGATGTTGTTGAGTCCATAATTGGAGCAATTTATTTGGATTCAGGTTTTATAAATTGTAAAGAGTTTATAATAAAAGAGATTATTGGTGAGGGTATCATTTCTTCTAAACCAGTAAGACATCCAAAAACTATTCTTCAGGAATATTGTTTAGATAAATTTAAATCTTTACCAAAATATAAAATGTTAAATAAATCTGGAGATGATCATAATCCAGTATTTACGGTTTCAGTTAATATCAAAAACTTTGAAACAGTTTGTGCTAAAGGTAGAAATTTAAAAAGTGCTGAACAATCAGCAGCATTGAAACTCTTAGAAATTTTAAGAGATGAAATTTTAAAATAGAAATGGTTATTATCAGACTTGAATAAATTGGAATCTAAATCTGGCTTTGTAAATATACTTGGTGTTCCTAATTCTGGAAAATCAACTTTAATTAATAAATTAGTAGGAAAAAAAGTTTCAATAGTGTCTCACAAAGTCCAGACTACCAGATTTTGTATTAGGGGAATTTGTACATATTCGTTTGAAGACTTATCAAAATCTCAAATTATTTTAATTGATACTCCTGGTATTTTTTCTGCAAAAAGAAGATTAGATAAGGCCATGGTCTCTGCTGCTTGGTCAGAGTTAAAACATTCTGACAAGGTGATATTTATTCATGATGTTTCAAAGTCTATTGAAAATAATAGTTTAAATGTAATGAAAGAAATATTTAAAATTAAAGAAAAAGTAATACTAGTTTTAAATAAAATAGACTTATTGCCTAAAGACAAACTATTAAAACAAATATCACATTTTAAAGAATTATATGACTTTGAAAAAGTGTTTTTAATTTCTGCTAAAAACGGTAGCGGATGTGGTCAATTAATTGAATTTTTAGCAATGTCAATGCCAACGCATCCATTAATGTATGATGATAATACTATTTCAGATTTGCCCCTATCAATATTGGCATCTGAAATCACTAGAGAAAAACTTTTTAAGAATTTAAACAAAGAGTTACCTTATAATTTAATGGTTGAAACTGAAAAATGGGATATTAGAAGCGATAAAAGCATAAATATTCAGCAAACAATTTTTGTTAACAAAAGTAGTCATAAACCAATAATTTTAGGAAAAGCAGGTCAAAATATAAAAAGAATTTGTATTCTGGCTCGTAAAGACTTAGAAAAACTTTTAGATTGTAAAATACATTTATTTTTATTTGTAAAATTTAAAAAAAACTGGATGGAAGACCCGTCTAAATACTCATCAATTGGTTTGAACTATAATGCCTGAATGGAATGATCAAGGTATAGTTTTATCTGCAAAAAAATATGGTGAAAAAGGGCTCATAATAAATGTCTTGTCTGAAAATCATGGACGTCACCTAGGTTGGTTCAATAATTATAAAAGCAAAAATATTTTAGCAGATGTTCAACCAGGTAATTTAGTAAATGTTTTTTGGAAATCTCGATTAATTGAACAAATGGGTAAGTTTAAAATTGAACTTATATCTTCAGTTTCTGGAAAAATATTTGACGAAAAACTAAAACTTCAAGCATTAAACTCAGTATGTTCTTTATTAGAAAAATTTTTACCTGAAAGACAAAATTATTCTCAAATATTTAACGCAACTAATGCTTTCATAGATCTTCTTACATTTCAGGATGAAAGTAAAAATGATTATTGGATGGAAGGCTATGTCAAATGGGAAATTGGTGTTTTATCATCAATTGGATTTTCTCTTGATTTAAACCGGTGTGTCGTAACAGGAAGTGACACTAATTTACTATTTGTAAGTCCAAAAACTGGTAAAGCCGTCTCAAAAGAGGGCGCTGGAAGGCATGCTCCTAGGCTGCTTTTATTACCATCTTTTTTAGGAGGGGATAATGTTATAGGTTCAAATTTTTATAAAGAAATCTTAGCAGGACTTAACATTACGTCTTATTTCTTTAAAAATAAATTACTATTATCTATAAATACTAATAAACCAATAAATTTACCTAACCCAAGAGTACGGTTCGTTGAACTGATTGAAAAATTATAAATTTAAAAGAGATATCTTATGGAAAAATCTGATTTACGAGAAGAAAATATCAACTTAACTACTTTTTCAAAAGCAATTTCTGAGCGTTATTTATCATATGCATTATCAACAATAACATCTAGATCTTTACCTGATGTTAGAGATGGTTTGAAACCAGTTCACAGGAGAGTTTTGTACGCAATGCTTCAATTAAAGCTAAATCATAATCTTAGCTTTAAAAAATCAGCAAGGGTGGTTGGTGATGTTATGGGTAAATTTCATCCTCATGGTGATGCCGCAATTTATGAATCAATGGTAAGGATGGCCCAAGAATTTGCTTTGAGGTATCCATTAGTAGATGGACAGGGTAATTTTGGCAATATTGACGGAGATAATGCCGCAGCCATGAGATATACAGAGGCTAGAATGACTAAAGCCGCAGAGTTACTTCTTCTTGATATTGATAAAGATACTGTTGATTTTAGAGTGACATATGATGATGAGGGTAAAGAGCCCGTTGTGTTACCTTCAGCGTTTCCTAATCTGTTAGCGAACGGATCTCAAGGAATTGCTGTTGGAATGGCTACTTCTATTCCACCCCACAATATTAGTGAGTTGGTAGATGCTCTTCTTCATTTGATTAAGTTTCCTAACTCGTCTGACACTACAATTTCTAATTATGTAAAAGGACCTGATTTCCCTACAGGTGGTATTTTGGTAGAGCCTAAATCGTCCATCGAAGAAGCATATAGAATTGGAAAAGGTGGATTTAAATTAAGGGCAAGGTGGATTGTCGAAAAATTAAAAAGTGGTCAATGGCAAATAATAGTAACTGAAATACCTTATCAAGTTCAAAAAAGTAGATTGCTAGAGAAAATTGCTGAGTTGATGGAAAATAAAATACTACCCATGTTATCTGACATAAGAGATGAGAGTACAGAGAATATTAGGTTGGTTGTTGAACCTAAAAGCAGAAACTTATCACCTGAAATGATTATGGAGACACTCTTTAAAAAAACAGACTTAGAAACAAGAGTGTCACTGAACTTAAATGTTATTGACGATAAAAACATACCAGGAGTTAAATCTCTAAAAGAAACATTAAAATGCTGGTTGGATCATAGACAGATTATACTTCAAAGAAAAACTCAGCACAGACTATCTCAAATTGAGAATAGGATTAATATTTTAAATGGTTACATTACTGTTTACTTGAACTTAGACAAAGTAATCGAAATTATTAGAGAAGAGGACAAACCTAAAGAAGTATTAATATCTTTTTTTAAAATTAATGAAATTCAAGCAAATGCGATTTTAGACATGCGTCTTCGCTCTTTAAGAAAATTAGAAGAGATAGAGTTAAAAAAGGAGCTTAGTAATTTACAAAATGAATTAGAAACCCTTAAAGGTATACTTAATGATACAGATGAACAATGGAAAGTAATATATTCAGACATTAAAGATCTAAAAAAAGAATTTAAAGATATATCAAATCGAAAAACAGATATTCAAGAATTACCAGATGTAGAAGATTTTAATGAAGATCAGTTTATTGTTAAGGAACCGCTAACAGTCATTTTATCTGAACAAGGATGGGTAAGAACTCAAAAAAATCACTTAGAAGATGATATAGAATTGAAATACAGAGAGGGTGACAAGGAAAAATTTAGAGTCCATGCTCTCACTACCGATAAAATTATTTTCTTTGCAGATAATGGAAGGTTTTTTTCTGTTCCAGCCAATAAACTACCAAGTGGAAGAGGTTTTGGTGAGCCTGTTTCTCTTACAATAGATATAAAGGGAGACAACAAAATTGTATCTTGTTTTCCATATTTTGAAGGAAGTGTTATTTTGGCCTCAGAATCTGGACATGGATTTAAAATTAAAACTACAAACTTAGTTGCGCAGACCAAGTCAGGAAAACAAATTTTAAATGTTAAAGATGGCAATAAAGCAAAAATATGTAAAAAAATATTTGGTGATACAGTTGCGGTAGTAGGTAATAATAGAAAATTAATTACCTACTCAATTGAAGAAGTTCCTGAATTAAATAGAGGAAAAGGTGTAATTCTTCAAAGGTATAAAGATGGTACTTTGTCAGATATTATAACATTTAAAAAAGAAGATGGTATTAGTTGGAAAATGAATGGTGGTCGTCAAAGAACTGAAAAAGATCTTTTGACTTGGGAAGGTAAAAGAGGAGGTGCAGGTAAAATGGTACCAAACGGATTTCCAAGACCTCCATTATTTAATTAATTATTCAAATATATCTACTATGTGAAATAACTATTTCAAAAAATGTCTATATATTAGAAAACGATCATGAATACCTTAAGATGTGAATTCATATAGATAAATTTAATTATATTTTTAATTATTATTATTGAAACGAAACTTATCTGTCTATAGGTTAAAATTATAACAACAACTTAATTAAATTTTGAAATGGGAGTTTTTAATGAAACGTAGAGAATTTATTACTAAAGCTGGAGTAGGTGTAGCTGCTGGTGTTGCTAGTGCAGCAACTTTGTCAACACCAGCTATTGCTGATGGACACAAAGAGATAAACATTGTGTCAACCTGGCCAAGAGATTTTCCTGGATTAGGTGTTTCAGCCCAAAGATTAGCGGCTCGTATTACTGAGCTTTCTAAAGGAATGTTAAAGTGTAACTATTTTGCAGCTGGGGAAAAAGTTGGTGCTTTCGATGTTTTTGATGAAGTTGCTTCAGGTAACTCGCAGGCATATATTGCTGCTGATTATTACTGGAAGGGTAAACATCCTGGTTTCGCATATTTCACAGCTATTCCTTTGGGTATGACTACAATCGAATGTAATGCATGGCTTAAATATAACGGTGGTCAGGAATTATGGGATGAAATGTCAGGGGAATTTGGTTTAAAAGCTCTTTCTTGTGGTAGTACGGGAACTCAAGCTGGAGGCTGGTTTAATAAAGAAATAAATTCTGCGGACGATTTAAAAGGCCTTAAAATGAGAATACCTGGTTTAGGTGGAAATGTAATTTCAAAATTGGGTGGTTCTCCAGTATCACTTCCTGGTGGTCAAATATATGAAAATCTTGTGTCTGGGGCAATAGATGCGACAGAATGGGTTGGACCTTACAACGACTACTTTTTAAAATTTTATGAAGCAGCTAAATACTATTACACTGGTGGGTTCCATGAAATAGGGTCGAATTTAGCTTTTGCTCTTAATGCAAGTTTTTGGGGTAAACTCAATGATTTTGAAAAAGCCATAATTACTGCAGCATGTAATGAAGAACATGCGGCTCAATATGAAGAAACTCAAGCAAAAAATGGAATATATCTTGCTAAATTAGTCAATGAACAAGGAACACAAGTTAGATCTTTTCCTGAAGACGTTTGGGATTCTTTTGGTGAAGCTATAGTCGAGGTAATGGAAGAAACAAGAAATCATTCAGCCTTAGCAAAAAAGATTGATGATTCATATCAAGCCCACCTTAAGGAATGTGGTGGTATGATGGCTAATTTTGAAGTCTTTTCAACCAACCAACGAAATCGTGTGTTGGGTTTAATATAAATATATGAAGAGGTCAGTAAAACTGGCCTCTTCTTTTAGAGAGTTTTTATGAGTTTTTTTTATCTAAGATTTTTTGGCTGGTCCATATTATCTTTTATTTGTGCATTTATTTTTGATAATTTTTTAATAGTTAATTTTAATTTTCCAGGTGCTTTTAATCTTTTCCATCAATATTCGCATTTATCTTTGATTGAAGTGTTTTTGTATTTATTATTTATACTTTTTGGTTTTCTTTTTTTAAAATTAAACTCAAATAACTCATTAAGAGATGATGCTAATCTTTTACATAATATTAACTTATATTTAATCAGATCATCCTTTTGGATTGTCTTGCTTATAGGTATTTCAGATTTCACTATATCTTTTTTAAGAGTTGAAAGTTTTTTTAATATCTTTTTTGATAAAGATATAGCTAATAATTTTACAAGACCAATATATGTTGGAAATTTTGTGCATTTTCCATTGATGATTTTAGGCTTTCTTTTAGGGTTGTTTACAAAAACATTAGGTTTTCATTGGTTATCATTATTAATAGTTGTAAGTGAACTAATTATTGTAATAGCAAGATTTATTTTTTCTTATGAGCAAACATTTATGGGTGATTTAGTAAGGTATTGGTACGCAGCATTATTTTTATTTGCTTCTGCTTATACTCTTTATGACGATGCACACGTTAGAGTAGATATACTTTACGCAAATATGCTTAATAAGACTAAAGGGATTATTAACTCAATAGGTTCTATTGTTTTAGGCGTGTCTACAGCACTTGTAATAATTTTTGTTGGATTAAACGGTAAGCAAGCAATTATAAATAGTCCAGTATTGATTTTTGAGGTAACTCAACAAGGCAGTGTTGGAATGTTTGTAAAATATCAACTGGCTATTTTTTTAGGTGTTTTTGCAGTTACAATGCTAATTCAGTTTATAAGCTTATTCTTTGAGTCGCTCGCAGATATTGATAATTTACCTGGAAAAAGAGAGATTAAAAGTCAAATTGGGAATTAAATAAAGCATGGAATTATTATTTCTTTTAATCTTAATTGTGATAATGGGTATTGCGCTAGCTTCTGGTTTTCCAGTAGCTTTTGCCTTACCTGGTGCTGCAATTATTTCCATAGGTTTGGCTGCTTTTTTCGGTTATTTATTTGAGGATAATGCTAGCGCTTATTTTTATTCAGGAGGTCCAACGGAGTGGCTTTCTGCCGGCGTAACCAATTTAAGAGGCGTATACTGGGAAGTTGAAAGAGATACTTTAATAGCAATTCCTTTATTTATATTCATGGGAATTATGCTTCAGAGATCAAAAATAGCAGAAGACCTTCTAATCACAATGGCACAACTCTTTGGTCCAGTCCGAGGTGGGTTAGGTATTTCTGTTGTCTTTGTTGGAGCTCTATTAGCAGCGACCACAGGTATAGTTGGTGCAACTGTAGTTGCAATGGGTTTAATTTCTCTTCCATCAATGTTAAGAAATAAATATTCAGCTCCACTTGCTACTGGAACAATTGCTGCATCAGGCACCTTAGGTCAAATAATACCTCCTTCAATTGTGTTAATTATTTTAGCAGATCAGCTAGCAACAGCCTCCGATCAAGCAAGCAGTATGAGAAAAGTTTTGTATAAGGACGCGACTGGGCAAATTTCTATGCCATCTGTTTTTGATGTTACTTCTACAAGCGCTGGAGAGATGTTTCTTGGTGCATTCTTACCCGGCATTTTGCTCGTTGGAATTTATATGCTTTTTATTTTGGTTTTAGCCTTTCTGTTTCCCAAAAGCGCACCGGCTGTTCCTTTTAATGGTAAAATGGACAAGAATTTTTGGATCAATGTATTTCTTATTTTGATACCACCATTAACTCTTATTGTATTAGTACTAGGCTCTATAATATCCGGAATAGCCACAGTTAATCAAGCTGGAGCAATAGGTGCAGCTGGAGCTATAGTAATGGCAGGTTACAGGCAAACAGAAGGTAATAAATTTTCTTATTATCCAGCTATCATTATTATTATAGCACTAATTCTTCTAGGTTATGCGGTTTCAAATTATTCTATGAATATCAAAATTGTGAATTCTTTAGAAGATAAAATAGGTATTTTTATTGGTATTGTAGGAACTTTACTTTTAATATTTTCTTTAGGTTGGAGTGGTTGGCGGTTATTGAAGTTTAGTAATACTATGAAAGAAGTTATGTTGGAAACGGCAAAAACCACCTCTCTAGTTTTTATCATTTTGCTGGGTGCTGCTATGTTGACGGCGGCTTTTCGCGCCTTTGGAGGTGAAGAACTTGTAAAAGAATTTCTTAATTCACTTCCTGGTGGATTTTGGACAAAATTTGTAATTGTTATGTTAGTAATTTTTATACTTGGTTTTTTCCTTGATTTCATTGAAATTGCTGTTGTAGTCGTACCAATTGTGGCACCTATTTTATTATCAGACCCTTCTGCTAATATAACAGCTGTTTGGTTAGGTGTAATGATTGGACTTAATATTCAAACTTCATTTTTAACACCACCATTTGGCTTTGCATTATTTTACCTAAGAGGTGTTGCGACTAAGGCTGTGAAAACTCTAGAAATGTATAAAGGTGTAATTCCTTTCATTTTGCTTCAATTATTAGCTCTTATTGTTGTTGGTTCATATCCTTCTCTAGTTAATTATCTTCCAAACAGACTAAGCTTTACTTCTGACACTTCTCCACCACCAAAAAATCCTAAATTACAATTATGCATCGAAGAGTATATGAACGAAAATGTTTTAACCGAAGAAAATTTTACAAAAGATTCCTTGATTAAATTAACTGTTGCTGATTTTTCATCTCTTCCAAAGCAATTAAAATCAAAGATAGAAGTTTCAACTTCTAATTTTAGTAAGGGATTTGAACATTTAAAAAAATCTCTAGAAATACAAAATCAAATCTTAATCAAGTCAGAAGAATATAAACCGAAACTAAAAAAAGTACGAAATAAAGAAAAAATAATTAAAGATTTAAATTATCTGATTAAAGAAAATAAAGTTACTCTTTCAAGATTAGACGCTAATGAAACTGATCAAATAAAGAAAATAAATAGTAAAATTAGAACTTTGACCAAAAAAATTAATAATGAAAAACTAAGTTTTCCTAAAAATTGGAATGAAGAATATAAAATTTTCCAAAAACTCATTAAATCAGAAAATATGAATAGAATAAAATATAGAAGGTCAGTAGATAGTGCTTATGAAGAAATCGAGATTATTCACAATATATTAAATAAAAAAGACTCGCTTTATAAGTTTGAAAAAGATTTTATTAAATTTGATAATGTATTAGAAACGAATGATCCTAAAATTCTATCAAAAGAAATAAAAGAGTTATCTAAAAAGATATCTCGTCTACCAGAAAACTCTAAAATAACTTCTAAATTGTCAAAAGTTTCAAGAAATTTAAAAAAGAAAAAAGTTAACTACAAAAGAGTAAGAAAAGATTTTGATAAGTCATTTTCTATCTATTTGAGTAAAATTAATTCATTAAAGACCATTGATGGAAATGTTGAGAATTATCTAGGTAATTTTCTTAATGACACGAAAAATACTCTGGGTCTTAGGTTGCAGCAAAGTTTGCCTAAAGATGTTGCTCTATATTTGGCTAGTTGTAAATCATCTCACCGTAACTTATCATTATATTTTTAAAACTGTTAGTGCGACAAATGCAATCATCTAAAATGTCTTTTAAAAATATGATGGTGGCTCCTCACCATTTAGCAGCAAAGACTGGATCAGATATTTTAAAAGAGGGTGGTAATGCAATAGAAGCAATGATTGCATCGGCAGCAATGATATCTGTTGTTTATCCGCACATGAACTCAATGGGTGGTGATAATTTCTGGTTAATATCAGATAAAAATAAAAAGGTTACCGCCATTGATGCGTGTGGGCCCGCTGCAGAAAATGTCTCTATAGATTTTTATAAAAAACACGGCTTTAATGAAATTCCTTCACGAGGTGCTTTGTCAGCATTAACAGTTCCTGGCGCAGTATCTGGTTGGAAATTAGCATATGACTATAGTGTTAAAAATCTAGGAGGTAAACTTCCTTTAAGTCGACTTTTATTTGATGCAGAGCAAACTTCTAAAGATGGAATTGCAGTTACAAATACTCTAAAAAATAATATCAAATCTAAATTATTACAACTGATTGATATTCCAGGATTTAAAGAGATATATTTAAATGATGGAAAAATAGCTGAAGTTGGGGATAGATTGACTTTCCCTGCAATGTCAAAAACTTTTTCTATGCTAATAAAGAATGGATTAGAAGATTTTTATTTAGGTGAGATTTCTGACACTATTATTTCTGATTTATCTAATCTTGGATCGCCTTTAGGTAAAAGTGATTTTAATAATTTTAATGCTTCTTTTGTAAATCCATTAGAACTTAAGGTAAAAGATGCTACACTTTATAACTTACCGCCTCCTACTCAAGGATTAGCGTCTATATTAATTCTTGGAGTTCTAAATGAGTTGTCTGTCTCATATAAAGATGATGTTGATTTTATTCATACTATTGTTGAGGCAACAAAAGTTGTGTTTAAAATAAGAGATAAGTATATATGTGATCCTCAATATATGAGTAAGGATGTTAAACAATTTCTTAACAATGATTATATCAAAATTTTAGCAGACAAAGTTAATTTTCAAAAAGCTATGCCCTGGCCTGACTCAGATATTGGCGGAGATACAGTATGGTTAGGGTCTTCGGATTCATATGGTAATATTGTAAGTTTTATTCAAAGTATTTACTGGGAATTTGGTTCAGGATTAGTGTTACCTAAAACAGGTATAACAATGCAAAATAGAGGTATAAGTTTTTCATTAGATCAAAATAATTTTAATAAGTTAATACCTGGCAGAAAGCCATTCCATACAATTCAACCGGCTTTAGCACAATTTGATGATGGTAGGGTCATGTCTTATGGTACAATGGGAGGTGAAGGTCAACCTCAGACACAAGCTACAATTTTTTCACGATATGCAATTCAAAATTTAAATTTGCAAGACGCTATCAATCAACCTAGGTGGCTTTTAGGGAGAACTTGGGGAGAAGAAACTACATCATTAAAAATTGAAGGAAGGTTTTCAAAAGAGACTTTTGAGAAGTTAAAACTATTAGGTCATGTTATTGAAAAAGTAGGAGATTTTGAAGAGATTATGGGACATGCAGGTGCAATTGTTACTAATCCTAATGGTGTAATACATGGAGCTTATGATTTACGAAGTGATGGTGATGCGATAGGCAGTTAGTTTATAATGATTGCCAGTCACTTCCATCTAAGATTTGTCCGGGTTTAAAACGACTTTTATAAGACATACTTGATATTTCTCTTATATAATAACCCAAATATAAATGTTTGTATTTATTTTTTTTTCCAAATATTAAACATTCAGAAATCATAAAATTTCCCATGCCCAATTTACTAAGTTTGGGATCAAAAAAACTATATACTGCAGACAAATTAACACTATCAATATCTAAAAGTATTACGCCCATTAGATTTTTAGATTTGTCTCTAAACTCCATTAATTTTGTTCTTATGGGAGATGTTTCTATCATTGATATGAATTCATTTTCATCCATATCAGACATAGATCCTCCAGAGTGTCTTTCAAATTGATATTTCTTAAAAAGATTATAATGTTCCGTTGTCGCAGTATTTTTAATAATTTTGTATTCTATTTCTCTAAGATTTTTAATAACTCTTTTTAAACTTTTTGTTAATTCAAACTTTTTAATATCTACTCTATATGATTTACAAGCACTACAATTATCGCATACCGGTCTATACATCCAGTTTTCGACTCTTCTAAAACCATTAGATGCTAATTCGTTATACACTTTATTATTGTATGTTATATCTGTCGCTATTCTCTTTTCAACCCGACCTTTTAAATAAGGACAAGGTGTTGCTTTAGTAAGCATATAAATGGGTTGTTCTAATACACTTTTAGGTTTTATATCTATCATATTAATTATTACGACTTACGAAATTAATTTTTATCATCTTTGTTAAGTAATTTTTTTGCAATATATGGAGCAAAATAAGTAATAATACCATTACACCCAGCTCTTTTGAATGCTATTAAGCTTTCAAAAATAATTTTATCCTCTTCAAACCATCCCTTCTCAATAGCGTTTTTTATCATAGAATACTCCCCTGACACTTGATAAGCAAATGTTGGGATTTTAAACTCTTGTTTTACTCTAAAAATTATATCTAAATAGGGCATTCCAGGCTTTACAATAACCATGTCTGCTCCTTCGTTTATATCAAGAGCTATTTCCTTTAGAGCTTCATCAGAGTTTGCAGGATCCATTTGGTAACTTTTCTTAGATTTTTTTAATAGAGATAAATTCGATCCAACGGCATCTCTAAAGGGTCCATAGAAAGCTGATGCATATTTTGCTGCATACGACATTATTTGTACATTTGTAAAACCATTTTTATCAAGAGTATCTCTTATAAAACCAACCCTACCATCCATCATATCACTTGGTGCAATTATATCACAACCGGCTTCAGCCTGAACAAGAGCTTGTTTACATAATATTGACAAAGTTTCGTCATTATCAATTTGATTATTAATTATAACGCCATCATGACCGTGATCCGTATATGGATCAAGAGCAACGTCACAAATTACTCCTAATTTAGGGTTAACCTTTTTTGAAATTTCAATGGCTTTACATATTAAATTATTTTTGTTGAGTGCTTCTTTACCATCAGAAGTTTTTAATTCATTTTGTACTTTAGGAAAGAAAGCAATAGCCGGAATAAATAAAGAGGATATATATTCTATTTCTTTATGAAGTAAATCCAACGAATATCTATATATTCCAGGCATAGACGCAACTTCCTCTTTTACATTTGAGCCGTAAGTAATAAAAATAGGATAAATCAAGTCATCTAAAGATATATTATTTTCGGAAATTAGTCGTCTTGAAAAATTTGACATCCGATTTCGTCTCATTCTTATTCTTGGAAAGTTGTTTGACGAAAATAGTTGATTTGGAGGTTGTTTCATATTTATGTCCTGCTAATAATTCCATATGTTGTAATTTATACAGCAATAAACTATCAATCAACTTAGTTTTATTAAATTTTGAATATAAGCTTTAATAGGAATCAAATACAATGTTATTATCAAAATTCTTTATGCCTGTTTTGAAAGAAGTTCCAAAAGAAGCAGAAATCATCTCTCATGTTTTAATGTTAAGAACTGGTATGATACAACAATCATCATCAGGAATATATTCTTGGCTACCATTGGGAAAGATAGTTTTAGAAAAAATTATAGATATCTGCAGAAAAGAGATGATAGATGCAGGAGCTAACGAAATACTCATGCCTACTTTACAATCTGCTGATATTTGGAAACAGTCAGGTAGATATGAAGATTATGGTAAGGAAATGCTTAGAATAAAAGATCGTAATGACAGAGATCTGTTATACGGGCCTACCAATGAAGAGTTGGTAACTGAAATTTTTAGAACTCATGTAAAGAGTTATAAGCAACTTCCTCTTAATCTTTTTCACATACAATGGAAATTTAGAGATGAACTAAGACCTAGATTTGGAGTTATGAGAGGTAGGGAGTTTTTAATGAAGGATGCCTATTCATTTGACATTGATTATGCCTCTTCAATTAAATCTTATAATGTAATGTTTATTTCATACATGCAGTTGTTTAAAAAAATGGGACTAAGAGCAATCCCTATGAAAGCTGATACAGGTCCAATAGGGGGGGATCTTAGCCACGAATTTATTATAATTGCTGAGACAGGAGAAAGTGAAGTTTATGTGGAAGATAACCTTCTAAATTTCCAAAGTTCATTAGAAAATATTAATTATAATAATGATCTCCAAAAAGAAGTTGATAAATATACTTCTTTTTATGCAGCTACAGAAGAAAAACATGATCCTAATGACCACAAAAACAATCTTAATTTAGTTAAAACCAGAGGAATTGAGGTAGGGCACATTTTTCATTTTGGGCAAAAATATTCAATTCCTATGAATGCTTCTGTGAGTGATAGTGAAGGAAAAAGTATTTCTCCATATATGGGCTCATATGGTGTTGGTCTTTCTCGATTAGTGGGTGCTGTAATTGAAGCCAATCATGATAATAATGGAATAGTATGGCCTAAAGAAGTTACTCCTTGGAGTTATAATATAATAAATTTGAAAAGTGGCGACCATACTTGTGACGAAATATGCTCTAATTTATATAAATTAATGAAAGAAAACTCTCTAAGCGTTCTTTATGATGATACTTTAGAAAGGGCTGGAGCAAAACTCGCTAAGGCAGATCTAATAGGTTTGCCATATCAAATCATAATCGGACCTAAAGGAGTTAAAGATAAATTATTTGATGTTAAGAATAGAAAAAGTGGAGATGTTTCTAAATTATCTTATAATGAATTATTAAATTTTTTAACTATAAAATTATAGGAATTACTTTAAACATATGATTTTTAATGAAACTGAAAGAACTATCGCTTTAAGGTATGTAAAATCAAGGCGGGCAGAGGGATTTATTTCTATTTCTGCTTGGTTTTCGCTTGTTGGTATCATGTTAGGTGTTGCAACTTTAATAGTTGTTATGTCAGTTATGAATGGATTTAGAACAGAATTAGTCGATAGAATATTAGGGATAAATGGGCATTTAATTGTTTACAATAATAAAGACCTTGAAATATCTAATTTTAATGAAGTTGTAAAAAATATCTTAGATACAGAAAATGTTGTTGCAGTCACTCCTCATCTAGAAGGGCAGGCTTTAGCCAAAACAAAAAGTACTGTTTCAGGTGTAATAGTAAGAGGAACAAACTGGTCAGATCTACCAGCAAAAAAATTATTATGGCAGTCACTCGATCAGACCTCTATTAGTAACTTTAAAGACAAGAAGAGTATAATTTTGGGTTATAGATTAGCACAAAGATTAAATGTGAATATAGGTGATTACATTTCACTTATATCCCCAAATGGGATGGAGACAGTACTTGGTATCTTACCGGTTAAAAAGAACTTTATTATAGGTGGTTTTTTTGACATAGGTATGTACGAATATGATAATAACTTTATTTTTATTCCTTGGGAAAAAGCTGAGGAATTTTTATCAACCAAAGATATTGCTCACGGTATTGAAATTTTTTTAAGTGATCAAAAATCAACGTCGCAAGTTCATGATGATTTAATAACCAAAATTGGTGATAATTTCACAATTATTGATTGGAAAAAAAGAAATTCTTCTTTTATGAACGCATTGGCGGTTGAAAAAAATGTAATGTTTTTAATTCTCACATTAATTATTGTTGTCGCAGCATTCAACATAATTTCTTCAATGATTATGTTAGTTCAAACTAAAAAATCTGATATTGCACTAATGAGAACAATGGGTGCATCAAAGTATTTGATAATAAGAGTTTTCCTTTTAACAGGATCTATTATTGGTATTCTAGGAACCTTCATTGGATCAGCCATTGGAGTAATTGTTTCAATTTATATAGAAGAAATTAGGATTTTTGTAAGCACGTTATTTGGACAAGAATTATTTTCAGCAAAAATATATTTTCTTTCTAATCTTCCTTCAAATATTAATTTCAATGAAGTTTTTATGGTTATATCTATTTCTATATTACTCACTTTAATAGCGAGTATATTTCCAGCATGGAAAGCTTCCAAAATAATGCCTGCTGAGGCTTTGAGATATGAATGAAAATGAAATAAACAGAGAAATGCTATTTTTAAAAAATATTACTCATATATATAATCAAGATCATCAAAGAATAAAAGTTTTGGACAACATAAATGTAAGAGTTGTTAGGGGAGAAATGGTCGCTCTAATCGGGCCTAGTGGAACAGGAAAATCTACTTTATTAAATATAGCAGGATTACTTGAATCTCCAACATTTGGTTCAGTTAGTTTAGCAGGCCAAAATTGTCAAAACTTAAATGAGGATTTAAAAACTGCACTAAGAGGTTCCGAAATAGGGTTTATATTCCAGTCTCATCGATTGTTTCCAGAATTTACTGCAATTGAAAATGTAATGATTCCACAATTAATAATGGGTGAAGCTAAATTAAAAGCTGAAAAAAAATCTAAAGAGTTGTTATCGGTCCTCGGATTAGAAAAACGTTTAAACTTTAGACCAGCTAAATTATCTGGAGGAGAAGCGCAAAGAGTAGCTATAGCAAGATCTTTAGCAAATTCCCCAAATTTAGTTTTAGCTGATGAACCTACAGGAAATTTAGATCCAATTAGTGCGCAAAATGTTTTTGAAATTTTATATAAATTAGTTAAATCTCTAAACATAAGTTGTTTGATTGCAACACATAATTACGATTTAGCAAAATTAATGGATAGAAGTATAGTTTTACAAAATGGACCTATCAACAATAGTTAATTTTAAAATTGAAATTTTTAAAAAATGAAAAATTTATTTGTTCATTTGAGAGTTCATAGTAATTTTTCGTTAGCTGAAGGAATGTTGTCATTTGATTATTTGTCTGAATTTTGTAAAAAGAATAATCAACCAGCTATTGCGATAACAGACACCTCAAATATGTTTGGTGTATTAGAGTTTTCAATTGAAATGGTATCAAATGGCATTCAACCAATAATTGGTATTCAATTAAATATTTCAGGTGTAACAAATCTTGATAACAGTATTGGTGAAGTTGTATTAATTGCTAAAAATGAAATTGGCTATAAAAATTTATTGGTTTTAACCAGTAAATTGTCAAACAACTCTGAATTTGATAAATTTATTAACTATGAGGACTTAAAAAATTATAGAGATGGTATAATTTTATTAACTGGCGGTATTGAAAACGGATTTGTTGGGAAACCTGCTTCTTTAGGAAATATAAAATTAGTTAATGAAAGGTTAGGGGTTCTAAAAGAATTATTTGAAGATAATCTATATATTGAACTTCAAAGACATGGTATTAAAAGTCAAATCAATGCTGAAAAAATATTATTAGATGCCAGTGAAAATTTTGATTTACCTCTTGTAGCAACAAATGATTGTTTTTTTGAAAATGAGAATAAGTTTAATGCTCATCAGGTTTTAACATGTATTGATAAAGGTTTAACAATTTCCTCAAAGAATAGGAGATTATTAACTAAAGAACATTATTTAAAAGACAGTAAGAAGATGGTTTCTTTGTTTGAAGATATCCCTGATGCAATTGAAAATACTGTTATTATTGCTAAAAGATGTTCCTTTTTTGTTAAAACTCACGAACCAATTCTTCCTAAATTCCCTGGACTTGCAAAAATAAGTGAGACAGATTTCCTTTCTGATATTTCTAAAAAAGGTTTGATGAAAAGATTTGAGTTTTCTACTGAAAAATTTACTGATCAAGCAAAAGATAATTATTTAAATAGATTGACGAATGAACTAAACATAATTAACAAAATGGGTTTTGCTGGATACTTCTTAATTGTCTATGATTTTATCAAATGGTCCAAAAGCAACAATATTCCAGTTGGACCAGGCAGGGGATCTGGTGCGGGTTCGATTGTTGCTTGGTCTCTAAATATTACAGATTTAGACCCTATAAGGTGGGGTTTGTTGTTTGAGAGATTTTTAAATCCAGAACGTATTTCAATGCCAGACTTTGATATTGATTTCTGTCAAGATAGAAGAGAAGAAGTTATTCAGTATGTCAGGGAAAGATATGGTAAAGACAGAGTAGCTCAAATAATAACTTTTGGAAGTTTACAGGCAAAAGCAGCAATTCGAGATGTTGGAAGAGTTCTAGAAATGCCTTATGGCCAAGTTGATAAAATTGCTAAGTTAATTCCATTTATACCTTCTAGTCCAATTTCGATTCAAGAAGCAATTAATAAAGAGGAAGCTCTAAAAAAAGAAATTTCAGAAGATGAACAAGTTAAACACCTTATCAAAACTGCAATTGATATTGAAGGACTTAATAGACATGCATCAACACATGCAGCTGGTTTAGTTATAGGTGATAGACCTCTAAATCAATTAGTTCCTCTTTATAAATTTAGTGAGGAAGAAATACCTGCCACACAGTTTAATATGAAATTTGTAGAAAAAGCTGGTCTTGTTAAATTTGATTTTTTAGGCCTTAAAACTTTAACTGTTTTAGCTAAGGCTGAATCATTAATTATAAAAAAAGATAAAAATTTTAGTTTGAATAATATTTTATTAAATGATTCAAGAACATATGAAATGTTATCGACGGGATCTACTACAGGAATTTTTCAGCTTGAGTCTGCTGGAATGAAAGATGTGTTAATTGGCCTTAAACCAGATAGATTTGAAGATATAGTAGCAGTAGTATCTTTATATAGACCAGGTCCAATGGAAAATATCCCAAGTTATATTAATAGAAAGCATGGAAGAGAAAAAATTGTTTATATGCATTCTAGTTTAGAAACAATTTTACAAGAAACATATGGAATTTTTATTTATCAAGAGCAAGTTCTAAGGGCTGCACAAATTTTAGCAGACTTTTCCCTAGGCAGTGCAGATATTTTAAGAAGAGCAATGGGAAAAAAAGATAAAAACGAAATGTTTCAACAAAAAAAAGCTTTCCTAACAGGTGCCAAAAATAAAGGTATTGGAGAAGATAAAGCTAATGAAATTTTTGACCAAATTTCTGCTTTTGCAGGCTATGGTTTTAATAAATCTCATGCTGCAGCATATGCATTAATAGCCTATCAGACTGCGTGGATTAAAACTAATTATCCACATGAGTTTTTCGCATCAATGATGACTGTGGAGAGTAATAATGCTGAAAAATTGTCAATTTTTGTGCAAGATCTTAAAAAAACAGGAATATCTATTTTGAAACCTTGTATTAACTACAGTAGTGATGAATTTAAAATCGAAAAAGTATCTCAAAATAAGTTTGGAATTAGGTATTCTCTTTCCTCATTGAAAAATGTTGGGGATGAGTGCATTAAAAAAATTGTTCAAATTCGAAAAAAAGAAGGATTTTTCAAAAATATTGATGATTTACTAAACAAGGTTTCATATGGTTTAATTACAAAGAAGACTTTTGAAAGTTTAATCAAGTCTGGGGCCTTAGATGTACTTGAAAATAATAGAAATAAGTTATTTAAATCAATTGAACTGATGATTGTTCACTCACATTCTATTGAAAAAGATAAAATCTCTAATCAACAAAATCTTTTTAATGAAACCAATGAGAATGAATTATTAATTAATCTCCCTGACACACAAGAATGGAGTGCTCACGAAAAACTAAATAATGAATTTTCATCCTTAGGATTATATTTATCGTCGCATCCTCTCAAAAATTATTTAAATATTTTAAACAAAATTGATATTAAAAAGACTTCAGAAATCTTAGAAGAACCGCATAAGTATTTTGGAAAAAATACACAATTATGTGGTATTGTATTTAAAATTCAAAAAAAACTTTCATCCAGAGGTAGATGGGCTTCATTCTATTTAAATGACTTAGGTGGTGAAGCAGAAATTGTAATATACTCAGACACTATCAATAAATATGAAGATCAATTAAATGAAAGAAACTTAGTTTTAGTAGATGTTGAAATAAAAAATGAAACAAACCAAGGGTGTAGGATAATTGGAAGAAGAATAAGGTCGCTTAATCAATTTATATCTGAAAAAAAATGTAACGTTTTATTACATTCCGAAAATAATAAATTTTTAAGTGAAATTGTACCTTTATTAAATGATTTAGATGTTGGTGAATCTAATATTTCATTAATTAGCTCAATTGATCAAAAAACAGTTGAAATTAAAATTAGAGAGAACATAAAATTATCATCAAAATTGATCGCAAATTTATCCTTGGTTGATGGGATAGATAGTATTAATTTTGAATAATTTATAAATTTTTTTAAACTTGCAAATTTTAAAAAATTATTTTAATAAATATCAATCTTGTGTAGTGCTTGGTTTAATAAACCATCCGGTGTTCCTTAAGCATTACTTTAACAAAAACCGGTAAAGAGGAATTATTATGACAACACCAACTTTCACTTTGCGTCAATTGCTTGAAGCTGGAGTTCATTTTGGGCATCATACGAGAAGATGGAATCCTAAAATGGAGCCTTATATTTTTGGCAAAAGAAATAATATTCATATAATTAATTTAGAAAAGACAGTCCCTATGTTGTATGAAGCATTGCAGGCTATACAATCCATAGCTAAAAATGGCGGAAAATTTTTATTTGTTGGGACCAAACGTTCTGCATCTGAATTAATTGCTCGAGCTGCAATCAATTGTGGTCAATACTATGTAAATCATAGATGGTTAGGTGGTATGTTAACTAACTGGGAGACCGTCTCTAAATCTATTAAAAAACTTAAAAGTTTGGAAGAAAGAATAGAGTCAGGAGAAATTAATAGTCTTACGAAAAAAGAAAAACTTAATATTGAAAGACAAAAGGAAAAGTTAGACCTCACCTTAGGTGGTATCAAAAATATGAATGGTGTTCCTGATGCAATGTTTATAATAGATACCAACAAAGAAGCTATAGCCGTTTTAGAGGCAAATAACCTTAACATTCCTGTAATTGCTATTTGCGATAGTAATACTAATCCTTTAGGGGTTGATTATCCCATTCCTGGAAATGATGACGCTTTGCGGGCTATTTCTCTTTACTGTGATTTAGTAGCTGCTTCCGTCTTAAAAGGTTTAGAAAGTAATCTTGAACAAAGTGGAGTTGATATTGGAGAGGCAGAGGATTTAATCGAAGAAAAAATAATTCAAAATCCAAACGATATAGTTTCATCAGAAGAAGTTTCATCAGGAGAAGTTTCAAGAGAAGAAGCTTCAACATAATAACTGCAACAATAATTATTTTGTTGAACTTTTATTAAAATCGATGATTTTTTTACTTTTAATAACTATTAATTATTAGAAAGGAATTAATATGGCTCTTTCAGCCTCAACTATAAAAGAACTTAGAGAAAAAAGTGGTGCAGGTATGATGGATTGTAAAAAAGCACTAACTGAAACTGGTGGTAATATGGAAGAAGCCATAGATTGGCTCAGAAAACAAGGACTTTCAGCTGTTGCAAAAAAGTCAAGTAGAGTGGCTGCTGAAGGATTAATAGGGGTTACTATAAAAAATAATTCTGGAGCAATGGTAGAAATCAATTCTGAGACGGATTTCGTAGCTAGAAATGAATTATTTCAAAATTTCGTCAAAACTTGTAGTACTCTAGTCTTATCCACCAAAAATGATATAGAAGCATTGCAAGAACTTCCTTTTCCAAATTCTGATAGAACTGTAAATGAAGAACTTGCTAATAATATAGCCACTATTGGTGAAAATATGAACATAAGACGAGTAGAGTTTTTAGAAGTGTCAGAAGGTATATTGATGTCATATGTTCATAACAATGTTGCTGATGGCTTGGGAAGATTAGGTGTTCTAGTAGCTTTGGAATCTAAAGCTGAAAAAAATAATTTACTAGAAACTGGAAAACAGGTTGCAATGCATATAGCAGCCACCTCTCCTAAATCTCTGAACGTTGAAGATTTAGATCCACAAATTGTTGAAAGAGAAAGAGAAGTTCTTATAGATCAGGCGATGGCATCAGGCAAGCCTAAAGAAATTGCTGAGAAAATGGTTCAAGGTAGAATGAATAAGTTTTATCAAGAAGTTGTATTAAATGAACAAGTGTTTGTTGTAGATGGTGAAACTAAAATTAAAGATCTTATAAAAAAGTTATCCTCAGATATAAATCACGATGTTAAGATTAAGGGCTTTAAAATTCTCAAGTTAGGTGATGGAATTGACGTAGGTGAAAGTAATTTTGCTGCAGATGTAGCAGCAACCGCAGGTATATAATGATAATTTAAAATTATGGAATAAAATTTGACCAATTTTAAATGGAATAAAATTCTTCTTAAAATCTCAGGTGAATCCCTGATGGGAAATGATTCATTTGGGATTAATTCCTTAGTAGTACAATCCTTTGCAAATCAAATAAAAAAAGTAGTCAACTCAGGCTTGCAAATTTGTATTGTAGTTGGTGGTGGTAATATATATAGGGGTGTATCTAGTAGCAATAATGCAATGGACAGGGCTACTGGAGACTATATGGGAATGTTAGCAACTGTAATGAATAGTCTCGCCATTCAAAATGCAATGGAACAGTTGGGTGTTCAAACGAGAGTTCAGTCCGCTCTACCAATATCGGCCGTTTGTGAGCCATATATAAGGAGAAGAGCAAAAAGACATATGGAAAAAGGAAGAGTTGTAATATTCGCAGCTGGAACTGGTAACCCTTATTTTACAACTGATACTGCAGCTGCTCTTAGAGCTTCAGAAATGAATTGTGATGCAATTATAAAAGCAACTCTTGTAGACGGAGTATATTCAGCTGATCCTAAAAAAGATGATAAAGCGGTCAAATATGATATCCTTAGTTATTTAGATGTTTTGAGTAAAGATTTGAAGGTTATGGATGCTTCCGCTATTTCTCTTGCTAGAGAAAATAAAATTCCTATTATAGTTTGCTCTATAATTAAAGATGATAATCTTAACAAGGTCTTAAAAGGACAAGGTACATTTACTCTAATTACTAATTAAAAGGAGGTTTTATGGTAGAAATTAATCCCACTGAAATTAAACTTCGAATGAGCAAAGCAATTAATAGTTTTAAAAAAGATTTAAGTGGTTTAAGAGTTGGCAGGGCATCATCATCAATGCTTGATCAAATAAATGTAAATGCTTATGGCAACTCTATGCCCATAAATCAAATTAGTACAATAAGTGTTCCAGAAGCAAGATTATTATTAGTATCAGTTTGGGATAGTTCACTTGTATCAATTACTGAAAAAAGCATAAGAGAAAGTCCATTAGGTCTGAATCCTATGGTTGAAGGCAACGTTATTAGAATAGCAATTCCAGCTTTGTCAGAAGATAGAAGGATAGAAATCACAAAAGTTGCTGCAAAGTATGCAGAAAATGCAAAAATAGCTGTTAGGAATATTAGAAGAGATAATATAGAAAATACTAGAAAGCTCCAAAAAAATAGTGAAATAAGTGAAGATCAAAAGCATCAGGACGAATTACTCATTCAAGATATTACTAATGAAATTATAAAAAGTATCGATGATATTTTGTTAAATAAAGAAAAAGAAATTTTAGAAAATTAATTATGAAACTTAATCATTTAGCCATCATAATGGACGGCAATAGGCGCTGGGCAATCTCCAATAATTTACCTACCTACCACGGGCACCAAAAAGGCGCTGATAATCTATGGAATATGATTAACGACATAGATAATTATTCATTTAAATATTTAACGGTTTTTATTTTTTCTACAGAAAATTGGAAAAGATCTAAAAAAGAAATATCATTTTTAATGGAATTATTGAATAAATTTTTAGATGACACTATTTCAAAAATTAAAAATGAAAATATTAAAATTAGATTCATAGGTGACTTATCAGTTTTCAATAAAAAAATTCAAAATAAACTTCATCTTATTATTAATGAAACATTAAATAATAAAGGTATTACTGTCAGTTTAGCTCTCAATTATGGTGGTAGATCTGATATAATTTCAGCTCTCAATAAGATTTTAAAAAACAATAGTATTTCTGAAATAATTAAAGAGCATGATTTTAAAAAATTTACTTTGAATGGAGATCTTCCATACCCAGACCTTTTAATTCGAACTGGAGGAAAAAAGAGATTGTCCAACTTTTTACTATGGGATTTGGCTTATACTGAATTGATATTTTTAGATGAAATGTGGCCAGACTTTAATAAGGCAACTTTAGAAAAATGTATTAATAATTTTAATAAAAGAGTAAGAAATTATGGGGTATGATAATTAATTTACCTATCAAATTTAAAAATCTTTTTAATGTTAGAGAATTTAAGCTAAGGACTTTGTCCACAGTAATTCTTTTATGCTTGTTTTATGGATTATATATTTTAGGGAATCCATTTTTCTCTTTTTTCTTTATTATAATTTTTTTCATATTATTTTATGAATTTGAATTTATATGTTGGAATAAAATTAAAAAAAACCAAATTTTTAAGATTTTTATTTTTCAAATTTTATTACTTACATTTCTATCAAGTGAAATATATGAATTAAATATAATTGTTGAATTTTCTAATTTCTTAGTTCTTTTAACTGTTTCACTTTTTATTAATTTATTGTTTTTCAAAACATATATTAATTGGTTATCTTTTTTTATTTCTAATTTAATAATTTTATCTTTTTTTTCATTAATTAATATTCTAATACAGCCTGATGGTTTGAACTATTTCTTATATTTAGTAATATTAATCAGCACAATGGACATTTTTGCATATCTTGGTGGTAAAATTTTTGGTTATAAAAAAATAGCTCCAAAAATTAGTAAGGGAAAAACAGTTGAAGGAACTTTAATTGGCTTATGTGTCACAATCTTAATATCTATAATGACAAGATATTTAGTAAATTTTGATATTTTTCAAGCGTTCATTGCGGGTTTTTTAATAGGTTTACTAGCTTTTTTTGGAGATCTCTTAGAGTCTCATTTAAAAAGAGACATAGGTGTTAAAGACAGTGGTAAAGCAATTCCGGGTCATGGTGGTGTGATGGATAGGTTTGATGGTTATTTTTTGACAATACCTCTTTATAACGTTTATTTAGTAAACTAGTTTTAGGGTAGTTATGAAAAGTAAAAAAGATATAATTTTATTAGGATCGACAGGATCAATAGGTGAAACATCTTTGCGATTACTAAGAGAAAATAAAGATAAATTTAATCTTATAGGAGTTTCAGCACACAACAATGTAAGACTATTAAGTGAAATTGTTAATGAATTTGATGTCCCTAATGTAGTTTTATCAGATTCCACAAACGCCAAAAAATATTTTGGAAAAAATGAATTGCATGTAGGTTCATTATGCTTAATGGACTTGGCAAAAATTAAGTGTGACATTGTAATAACTGGTATAATAGGTATGTCGGGATTGCATTCAGCATATGCTGCTATCAATTCTGGAAATAATCTAGCAATAGCTAATAAAGAAACTTTAGTTGCCGCTGGAAAAATTTTCGTTGATAAGTCAAAAGAAAAAAATGTAAAAATTTTACCAGTTGACTCAGAGCATAGTGCCATCTTTCAGTGTCTTAATAACAAAAATATTGCTAATTTAGACTATATTACTCTAACTGCTTCTGGTGGGCCATTTTTAAAAACACCGCTTAAAGAATTCAAAAATATAAAGCCTCAAGATGCAATTAGGCATCCTGTTTGGAAAATGGGAAAAAAAATTTCTGTCGATAGTGCAACCATGATAAACAAAGCCCTTGAAATTATTGAAGCGTCCGTTTTATTTAATCTTTCCAGCAACAAAATTGATGTCTTAGTTCATCCAGAGCATATAATTCATGGTTTAGTTCATTATAAGGATGGATCAGTTATTGCAAATTTAGGTCTACCAGATATGATTACCCCTATAAGTGTGGCATTAAGCTGGCCGGAGAGATTGAACCTAAATTTAAAAAAAATGTCATTAGTAAATATTAATAAACTAACTTTTTTTAAACCTGACTTAAAAAAATTTCCTGGTTTAAAACTTGGTTGGGACGCTCTTCAAAGTCCTTACTGTTCTCCTGTGGTACTTAATGCCTCAAATGAAATAGCAGTTGATTGTTTTCTTAAAAACAAAATTGAATTTACAGATATTTTTAATATTGTTGAAGAAACACTTAATTTTTACAATCCTGCAAAACCTCAAAATATAGACGACGTTATAGAAACAGATAAAATTGCAAGGAAACATGCATTAAAATTTATCGACAAGGTAAAATAATATGATTGAAACAAGTTTTTTTAACTCTTTAATTGGTTTTTTTATTGTTTTAACGCCTTTAATTTTTATTCATGAGCTTGGGCATTATTTAGCTGCTATAAAATCTAGAGTTAAAGTTGAGTCATTTTCTATTGGATTTGGACCTGAGTTATTAGGATATACTGATAAGAGGAATACTAGATGGAAATTCTCGCTTTTGCCTCTAGGTGGCTATGTCAAAATGAAGGGTGAGTTAATTGCCAATGAAGAATCAAAAAATGAAGATAATGATACTTTTTTAAAAGCAACTTTAAAAAATAGATTCCTTATTATCTTTTCGGGGCCGTTGGCTAATCTTTTATTAGGTTTTTTTTTAATAACTTCAGTTTTTTACTTCAATGGAAAGTATGAAAGTCCACCAATAATAAATACTATCATATCTAACCAACCAGCTGAAATAGCTGGTCTCAAGCCGGGAGACGTTATAAAAAAGATAAATCAAAAAGTCATTAACAATTTTAATGATGTTAAGACAATTGTTGAAAAAAATCCTAACATTTCCCTTACTTTTCTAATTGAAAGAAAAAATGTTGTTCTTATTAAAAATATTATTCCCAATGATCACTTTCATGATATTTATAGGGAAAATGTTGGTAGAATTGGCGTCACGGCTTTACCAGGAGAATTACAAAAATTAAATTTTCATGAATCTGTATTCGTGGGTTTAAAACAATATTATACAATGACATTGGGATGGTTTTATGGTTTAAAATTATTTATAACAGGTAATGTAGAAAAAAAAGATATTGCGGGACCTATTAAAATAGCAAAAATTTCTGGTTCAGTTTTAGAAAAGGGTATTACAGAGATTTTAGTATTTATGTCAGTTATGTCTATTAATTTAGGATTAATAAATTTATTACCGATACCAGTTTTAGATGGTGGACATTTATGTTTTTATATTTATGAAGCTATTTTTAAAAGGCCTTTACCTGTTTTGGTTCAAAATGTGTTATTAAGATTTGGACTAATTTTTTTGGTTAGTTTAATGATTTTAGTAATTGCATTTGATTTGGGATTTTAAATATAAATGGTATACAATAAAAAAAAAGCCTATAAAATATTGTCATGTATATGCATAATTTAAATTTTTTTTTGAAAAAACTTATTGCTATTTTGTTAATATTTATTATTAACTTTTCTTTTTCTTATGCTGATCCATTAACAATTAAAAAAATTATTGTTAGTGGAGAAAAAAGACTATCAAAGTCATTCATTCTTAATTTTTTACCTACTTATCCAAATACTAAATTTAACGATGAGGTTTTAAATCAATTTACCAAAGATTTGTATAATACCGGTTTATTTTCAGACGTTAGTTTGGAAATAAAAAAAGATATATTACAAATAAATGTTAGTGAGTATCCGATAATAAACGAAGTTTCTTTTAGTGGCAATGATTTATTAGATAACGAACAATTGAATGATATCGTTATGATTTCCCCCAGAGATACATTAAATCTAGACAAAATTAATGAGGCTGTTGATAAAATAAGAACAGAATATCAAAAAATTGGTAGATATTTAGCGGAGGTTAAACCTCAAAAAGTAAAATTAGGAGAAGGTCGAGTTAATCTAAATTTTGTTATAAATGAAGGTTCTTTACTAACTGTTAAGAATATTAACTTTGTTGGTAATAAAAATTTTTCTAATAATGAATTGAAATCTATAATTTCAACAAAAGAAGACGCCTGGTACAAATTATTTGGTTCAAATAAATTTATACCTGAACGTCTCGAATATGATAAAAAGAAATTAAAAGAGTTTTATAATCAAAGAGGATATATAGACTTCAAAGTTGAAATAGCTAGAGGTGATCTTTTGCCAGATATTTCAGGTTTTAATTTAAATTTCATAGTAAAAGAAGGCAAAAGATACACTGTTAATGATTTAGTTATTGAATCTTCATTGATTAATAACAAAAAAAAGAAAATACTACTTAAAGAAATACACCTAAAAAAAGAAGAATATTTTAATTCTAGAGCTCTGGACGCAAGCATTAAGTTTCTTGTTGAGGAATTTGAACTTCTTGGATTTAATTTTATTAGAGTATTTCCTAAAATTAAAAAAGACAAAAATTTAGTAAATATTTTATTTTCTATCAAAGAAGGTTCTGAAAAATATATTAACAAAATTACAATTATTGGTAATACAAGGACTAATGACAACGTTATTAGAAGAGAATTGTCTTTATTAGAAGGTGATCCATTTAATAAAAGTAAACTTACAACCTCAATTAGTGCTTTGAGAAGATTAGGTTATTTTCAGTCTGTAAATTATAGATTAGATGAAATTGATTCAAATTTAATAGATATAATACTAGATGTTAAAGAAACTAATACAGGGTCTGTGAGTTTTGGCGTTGGTTATTCGTCACTAAATAATACTTCATTCTCGTTTGGTTTAAATGAAAAGAATTTTCTTGGTGAAGGTAAAAAAGTAAGATTTCAAGCTGATCTATCTGAAAAAAAATCTACTTATAATATAGGTGTGACTGAACCATATTTTTTAGATAGACACATATCATTATATGGAGATATTTTTAATCAAGAGACTGAGAATACAAAAGGCGACATTAAGTCTAGTTCTTCTGGATTTGGTTTTGGAATAGGTTTTACTAATGAATCCTTAACGCAAAGTTTTAAATATAAACTGTCAACTTCTGAGACTGCTACTTCATCCACTTCAACTGCTGCTTCCGAAACTGGTGAAGAAGGAATAGAAATTATAACTTCTTCAATAACACATAGTATTTCAAAAGATACTCGAGATAGTTATTTCAATCCGACCTCTGGATATAACTGGAAATTTAGCAATACTTTAGCTGGTATTGGAGGTGATGCAACTTTTTATAAATCAATTCTTAATTCAAGAATTTATTATCCAATAGATTATGGAGATTATGTTTTTGGGTTTAAGTCTGGTGCAGGATTTATCACCGCTATAGATGATAAAATAACGTCATCTAATCGTTTTTTTCTAGGTGGTAAAAAGTTAAGAGGTTTTGATAGTAGAGGCTTAGGGCCCAGAGATACTGGTAACAACCAAGCTGTTGGAGGAAATAATTTTTATAATTTTTCTTTTGAATTAAAATCAAACAAATTCATGCCTGAAGATACTGGTTTAGAATGGCTTGTATTCTCTGATATAGGATCAATTTGGGGAACGGATTATAAAACCAATGTAAAAGGATTTGATGACATTGAGCCAAGAATTACTAGCGGTTTTGGACTAGCAATGGTAACACCTGTTGGACCTCTACAGATGATATGGGGTTTCCCAGTACAAAGCCAAGATTATGACATAGAAGAAAATTTTCAATTTTCAATTGGAACAAGTTTTTAAATATTTTTCAAATAAAGGGCAGTAAATGCTTTTTACAAAAATTATAATTATTTCAAGTTGTATTTATGGTAGCACACCTTCTTCTTTAATGATGCATAGAAGTGACTGCTTTATGAATAATTCAAGTAAGTATTTAATCTCTAACATACCTGAAACACACGAAATAGGTATTGTTGATTTCAGATATATATTAAAGAAGTCAAATGCTATGAAAATTTTAGGCAACAAATTTTTATTATTTGAAAAAAAAATTATTGAAAAATTTAAACGTAAACAAAACGATCTTAAGAAAAAAGAAAAAATGATTAGAAAAGAAAAGTCAAAATTAACTGAGGTAGAATATAAAAAAAAAATGAAGTTATTCAAAGAAGATGTTTCAAAGTTACAAAAAAATTATAAAGATGAAAGGTCAATATTAAATAAAT
>CACCSH010000007.1:0-66666 GCA_902548635.1 uncultured SAR116 cluster alpha proteobacterium | reverse complement strand
TCTATTTTCTGCAAGCAAGTCAGCTACTAAAAACGCTAACTCCAATGATTGAGTTGCATTAAGTCTTGGATCACAATGTGTATGATATCTGTCAGCTAAGTTAGCTTCATTTACTTCATACACTCCACCAACACATTCAGTAACATTTTGTCCTGTCATTTCAAAATGGACTCCTCCAGGTACAGTATGCATTTCATTATGAACTTCAAAGAAACCTCTAACTTCAGCCATAATATCATCCATTTTTCTTGTCTTAAATCCTGAAGATGCTTTTACCGTATTTCCATGCATTGGATCACAACACCAACCAACGATCAAACCTGACTTTTTAACAGCTGTTATTAAAGGTTTTAATTTTTTATAAACGTCGGCAGAACCCATTCTAGCAATAAGAGTAAGTCGTCCAGCTTGATTTAATGGGTTTAGCTTTTCAATAAGTCTTAATAAATCGTCAGGATCTGTTGAGGGTCCACATTTTAAACCAATTGGGTTAGCTATGCCTCTCATATATTCTATGTGCGCTTCATCAATACTTCTAGTTCTATCTCCTACCCATAGCATATGTGCTGAAGTTGCAAACCATCCTTTTTCTTCAGTAATAGTGTCTTTTCTGGTGAGTGCTTCTTCGTAATTAAGTAAAAGACCTTCGTGCGAAGTATAAAATTCAGTTTCTCTAAGCTGAGCAGTATTCTCTGGTGTCATGCCACAAGCATTCATAAACTCTAATGATGAAGTTATTTGAAATGCAAGTTCTTTGTATTTTATTGCTTCGTTAGTTCCACTAACAAACTCAAGGTTCCATTCATGTAATTTAGTCAAATCTGCCATACCACCACCTGCAAAAGCTCTCAGCAAATTCAGTGTAGAGGCCGATTTATCATAAACTTGAAGAAGCCTCTCTGGATTAGGTTCGCGTGCTTTATCTTCAAAGGCCATATCATTAACCATATCTCCACGATAACTTGGCAAAGAAACATCATTAATTACTTCAAAAGGGGAAGATCTAGGCTTAGAATATTGACCTGCCAATCTTCCTATCTTTATAACAGGTAAAGCAGAACCAAAAGTAAGCACAACAGCCATTTGTAACAACACTCTAAAGCTATCCCTGATATTATTAGCATTATGTTCTGCAAAAGATTCAGCGCAGTCACCACCCTGAAGTAAAAAAGCTTTGCCCTCTGCAACATCTGCCATTCTTTTCCTAAGTCTCCTAGCTTCTTCGGCAAATACTAAAGGCGGTCTAATTGAAAGTTCTTTTTCAACAGAGGCTACTTTATCCATGTCACTATATTCAGGAACTTGCTTTATCGGAAATTTTCTCCAAGAATCTATTTTCCAGTCAATCATCTTTTTTCCTTTAAATAACTCAATATTAACTAAATTAATTAATAATTAAACATTCCATTAACAGAATTTATCCAAATCTTCAATTACTCAGTTAAAATTCACTATTAAGATCTCATCGTTACAAATTCTTCTGCAGCTGAAGGATGAATTCCAATAGTGCTGTCAAAATCTGACTTAAGAGCACCTGCTTTAATTGCGATTGCTATTCCTTGAATTATTTCTGCAGAATCTGGACCTATCATGTGGGCCCCTAATACCTTTTGTGAATTGTCATCAACTATCAATTTCATTAATGTTCTTTCAATATTTCCAGAAATAGTATTTTTTAATGCTCTGAACTCGCTTTTGTATTCTCTTGCTTTGATACCTTTTTTTACAGCGTCTTCATAGGTAATACCAACTACTGCGATTGAAGGTTGACTAAAAACAGCGCTTGGAACATTACTATATGAAACATATCTGTTAATTTTTCCAAACTCACGGTCAGCAAAAGAATGACCTTCTGCAATAGCAACAGGAGTTAGTGTAATTTTATCAGTAACATCCCCAATTGCAAATATAGAATTGATATTTGTTTGATTGAAATTATTTACCAATACTTCTCCACGTTTACCTAAATGAACTCCAATCTCTTCCAAACCTAAATTGGAGACTTTAGGTAATCTTCCTGTGGCACCCATTACAGTTTCTACACTTAGGCTTTTGTTATTTGAAAGATGGATCTTATGCATTTGCCCTTCTTCTTCAATCTTTGAAATAGTAACTTTATTATGTATCGTTATTCCTTTTTGCTCCATTGAAGTCATTAAATGTTGCCTAATATCTTTATCAAATCCTCGCAAAGCCATGTCAGCTCTAAAAATAAGATGAGTATCTACTCCAAATCCATTGAATATACCTGCAAATTCAACTGCAATATAGCCAGATCCATAAATCGCAATAGAATCTGGTAATTCGAGAAGATCCAAAGCTTTATCTGAGTTAATCATGTAATTATTTCCTTCAAAGTTAGGAAAAGATGATTCACCACCAGCAGCTATCATGATTTTTTGAGATGATAATTCAATTTTTTTATTATCTTCTTTTATTATTGAAACAGTGTTTGGTCCTGTAATTTTACCCCAGCCTGAAATTAAGTCACAGCCTGAATTTTTTATTAAATTAACATAAATCTCATGCAGTCTATCTAATTCTTTATTCTTTTTTAGAATAAGTTCATGCCAGTTACTTTGAAAATCACTTACTTGCCAGCAAAATCCTTCTGCATCTGACACTTGTTCAGAAAATTGAGACGCATACACCAATAATTTTTTAGGAACGCAACCTCTAAGTACGCATGTGCCCCCAGCTCTATCACCCTCTACAACTAATACTTTGGCACCATATGATGCAGAAATTCTTGCTGTTCTAGTGCCTCCCGAACCTGCTCCAATAACAATAAGATCATAATCAAATTTTGACATAAAATCTCCAAAATTCCCTAAAAAAGCTTGTTTATGTGCAATCAAAAAATTGCCTCTGCTTTCATTGTCATACCTGCATCTTTTGTACTCGTAAAGCAATTAACAGCACCATTTAATTTATTTTCAATATTTATAAACAAATCATCATTAGCGTATACCGGTGCAATACCTCTGTGAGAAAAAGATTTAACCTTGGCTTTTTTATACTTTTCTGCAGCTCTTAGCATCAATGTTGCTTGTAATGGCCCATGAAAAACTAAATCTTTGTATCCTTCCTCATTTGTTGAGTAAGGGTAATCATAGTGTATTCTATGCCCGTTAAATGTTATTGCTGAATATCTAAATAACATTGTTGGATGCGTAAATATTTTTTCTTCATAATCTGATTTTAAAAAAGGTAAATTATTTTTAATGAAAGTAGTATTCTCATTTTTATTATAATCTCTATAGACAAGGTCATGATCTTCTTCAATCATTAATTTATTATCTACAAAGAATTCATACTTTGCAGTTACAAAACATAATAGTCCAGACTTCCCATTTTTTAAGTTAATATCAACTACCGTAGATTTTTTTTTAACTATGTCTCCAATTTTTAATGAATTTAAAAAATAGGTTCTACATCCTGCCCACATTCTTCGAGGAAGCGGTATTGGAGGAAGAAATTCACCTTTTTGAGGATGAGAGTCTTTACCTAACAAAGACGATTTTACTATTGCAGGTGCCAGAGCCCAATGAAGACCTGATGATGCTATGTCACCTTTTTGAGGGTTTCCTGGATCTTCATCAAGTGTTGCCCTAAATCTTGTTTCCAAACCTTGTGAGACTTCATCAAATGCTATCTCATCATTACCTATCCATGATTTTAATTCATCAATATTTATTTTCATATCATCCACTTTATAATTTTTAATATAAGATTTAATTTAATATATTGAAAATTATAATCTAAAACAAGATAACTGAAATAAATGTTTGAGGTTACATATGAATGATATTCTTAAATTAAACGTTGGTATTGCTGGATGTGGTACAATGGGATTACCAATGTTGGAAGTTCTTTTAAAAAATGGAGTGAATGCTTTTGGTTATGATGTAAAATCAAAAGAAAATTTTCCAACTTTGAAAGAAAATTTCATCTCTTCAAAAGTAAATTTTTTTGAAAAATCAGATATTATTTTTAGTGCTGTTAGGGATATAAATCAAACCGTAGAACTTTGCGAGGGTAAGAATGGACTTTTTAAAGTAAACACTCAAAAAATACTTATAATTAGTTCAACTTTATCACCAACTTTTTTAAGTAACTTTATTAATAAAGTTCCTGAAAACATTACAATTATTGAAGCTCCGATGTCTGGTGCTCCCATGAGCGCCAAGAACGCAACATTAACATTTATGGTTGGATCTTCAAAAAAAGAATTTGATAAAATTTTACCAATTTTGGAGATTTTAGGTAAGAAAATTCATCATATTGGTGAATTTGGATCAGGAATGTCCGTCAAGGTATTAAATAATTTTGTTGCCTCATGTTCAGTTGTTGCAGTAAGGCATGTTTTGTCTGAAGCTAAAAATCTTAATATTACTACAAAGCAGCTAGTTAATATTCTTAATTGTTCATCTGGCCAAACGTGGTTTAGTGAGAACTTAGATAATATAGATTGGGCAAAAGAAAGTTATACCAAAAACAATACAATTGCCATTTTGGAAAAAGATGTAAAGAGCTACCTAGATGGACTTGCAAATTCGAAAAATAAAACAAATAGTGCAATGGTCAATTTTCAAAATGCTCTTATAAAAGGATTACAAAACATTCCCAAATATCCAAATGATGATTAATAAATTCCAAGTTCGATCCCATAGGCAAATGTTAAAACATATTCCTCTACTTGATTAATATAATTGTCACTCCAAGTACCTTGAAAAATGAGGGGAGGTAAAACTTGTTTCCAACATAAGCCAGTTAAAATTTTATCTATAGCAAGTTTGCTACCTTCTCCATCTAATCCAGCACGAATATAATATACAATTGGAAGACCTTGTGTTTTTTCTTTTAACTCCTCATAACACCGATCAAAAAAATCTTTAGTTAAACCAGACATATAACCAAAATTTTCTGTAGTTCCAATAATAACGCCATCTACTAAATTAAAAGAGGCAGTATTTGTTTCTAATGAATTTAACATTTTGAAATTAATATTTTGACTAAAATTGTAAAGAGTATTTTCAATTTTATCGGATAATTTTATTGTATTAGCAGAAGGAGAATGATGAATAAATAAAATATTTTTAGATTTCATTTTTATATATAATCATAGAAATATTATTGAATCATCTGTTAGGAACATCAAAGTGATTTAAAAATTCTACCAAATTTTCGAGAGGTTGTGCTCCTACTATACTTTGTTTTTGGTATACATAAGTAGGCACTCCAGTAACCCCATAAGTTCTAGACTTATTCCAATCTTCGTCTATATTTTTCATAAAAAGTCGATTTTTAATAACATTTCTTGCCTCTTCAGGATCTAAACCAGATTTAGAAACAACATCTAAAATTACACTTTCTAAGCCTACATTCAAACCTTTTACAAAATAAGCTTCAAAAAAATTATCATGAATGGATGTATTATTGTCTATAGACTGGGCCCATGCACCAATTTCTTGAGCTAATCTACTATTATAAGTATGAGTTCTAGCGTTATATGGAAGTCCTTCATTTAACATCAGTGCCTTCATTCTTTCATTTTTTTGATCAATATCATCTTGATTTGATCCAAAAAGCTCAAGTAAAGTTTTTCCTTCAGTTGGTGTTTCAGGATGAAGAGGAAAATGAATTAATTGTATGTCAATTTTGAATTTTTTTTTGATTTTTTTAACTCTTGAGTCACCTAAGTAACACCATGGACAAACGTAGTCTGTAAAAACTTCTAGTATTCTTTTATTCATTTGATTATTCACAAAACCTAATTCCAACTAAATCCAGTTGTTCTGAGATAAAAATGAAGTCCTTCATCCTGCACAACAAAACTCATCATTCTTTTAGAACCTCTGTTATGATGAGAATGCAGTTCAGTTCCTGGTGTAATTAAAACTACCCCATCTTCCCAATTTACTTTTTCATTTTCAATTTTTGAGTAAACTCTTTCCGCTTGTATTGCTAATGTTAGAGCGGCTCCATTATGTCTATGAGCCCTTTGATCTCCTCCAGATTCAAGAGTGTTCAAAGCCGTATTAATCATTGGTATTGTGTTTCTACTAGGTAGTGTTTCTGGAGTAGAAAATTGAATAGCAACACCTGCTGTTTCTTTTGTTTTAGGTCTTTTATAAATTTTATTTAAATTTGATTGAATTTTATCATTTGTCCAATGTGTAGATTTAATAGAATTTGTTCCATTAACGTTAGGTACTAGCTTTTCAAAAGACAGAATGGGCTCATTAGTTACACAAAATAAAATTGAGTTTTCAGATAAGGTTCTATGTTTGGTTTTCTTACCTCCTGGTAAACAAAAGACGTCACCACATGACCATTCAATTACATCTTCATCATTCAATGTTGTACCCCTCCCTTCTAAAACATAATAAATTTCTCCAGAAGCTATGAAGTTATGGCTTATATCGTCACCTTTTTTTAGCCTTATGTACCTTGCAAGAATTGATGGAATAGTTGCTGGATAGGGTGTTGATAGTACATCAGAAATATCAAGAGGTATTAGTAAACTGTTTTTGTCAAAATCATAAGCCTCTTTTTTTTCACTTAAAAACTTATGTCTTGGTACCTTTGGCCAAGACCAATCAAACACGTTATCTGGGCTATTATATATCGCTCTTTCCTGAGCACTTTCTTTAGCACTTTCAAGTTTTATTCTGTTTACATCATTCATACAATTTCTCCAGATAAAATTTTATTAATAAATATGCTAATTAAAATTAATTAAATTGTAAAATTAATTGATCCTCTTCGATTACAATTATATGTTAGAAAAATGGGGTGTTTATGAATATTAAAATTAATAAACTATCCGAGCATACTGGGGCAGAAGTTTTTGGTGTTGATCTGAAATCAATTTCAGATCAGAGAGTTATTAATGAGCTTACTAAGGCCTTTTCAAAATACTCTGTATTAGTAATAAGAGATCAAAATCTATCACCCAACGAATTCTATGAAAGTGCTAAAATATTTGGAAAAGTTTTTAAACAACATAATAAAAAGTTTGCTTTAAAAGAAAATGATTTAGTTCACTATATTTCTAACAAGGACAAATTTGAAGATGGGAAAATTTATATCCCAGGTGAAGGATATCATACCGATCATAGCAATGATATAAGTCCACCTAAAGCTACTATTCTACATGCTAAATTACTACCATCATATGGGGGTGATACCCAATTTGTTAATATGCATCTTGTATATAATCAACTACCCGATGATTTAAAAAAAAGCATACAAAATTTAGATGCAATGCATGTTTATCAGAGTACTCATAGCAAAAGAAAATTGATGTCATTACCTAGAATTACTGAAAAAATAAAAGAAGTAATCCATCCTATTGTGAGGATACATCCTGAAAATAATAAAATTTGTCTATACATAAATCCCATTAGAATAGAGAAAATTATAGGTTTGACAGATAATGAAACACTTGCATTATTGGATAATCTAATGAGTTATGTTTATAAAAAAGAAAATGAATATAGGCATAAATGGCTAAACGGAGATTTTGTCATATGGGATAATAGAATATTAATGCATAAAGCAAACGGTGACTATGATATGAATGAAGACCGCTATCTATTTAGAATTATGATCCAAAATGAAATCTTTGAAAGGACATAAATTGCAAAATTTACAAGGTAAAAATGCTATTGTTACGGGAGGTTCTAAAGGTATTGGTAGAAGCGTTTGCCTAGCTTTAGCCAATGCTGGAGTTAATATTAATGTTTTAGATTTAAATAAAGATCAAGGATTAAATACAGTAAAAGAAATTATAAAATTAAATGTTAAAGCTGAATTTTATGAAATAGATGTAGCCCAAGAAAGTGAATGGATTAATTTTGTTACTTATTTAGATACAAAAAATAAATCGATAGATATTTTGGTAAATAATGCAGGTATTTGGTTAGGAAAAGAAATAAGTAATGTTTCAATCGAAGAATATCATAAATTGATATCAATTAATTTAACCGGTGTGTTTTTAGGTATTAAGCACCTTATACCCTTCCTTACTAAAGCAGGAGAGAAATCTAATTTTGGAAGCTCAATTATTAATCTAAGCTCAGTTGCTGGGTTAGTAGGATCACAACTCGATCCATTATATTCAATGACAAAAGGTGGAATTACAACTTTCACAAAATCAATGGCAATATATTTTGGTAAAAAAAAATATCCTATTAGAATTAATCAGGTCCATCCTGGTATTATTGAAACAGATATGGGAAGTCAAGTTGCTGAAGCAAGAATTAAACAAAACCCAAGTATGACTTTAAAAGATTCATATTCAGCAGGTATATTGCAAACGCCTCTTGGTCGTCTAGGTACTGCAGAAGAAGTCGCTAGAACAATATTATTTTTATCATCAGACGACTCAAGTTTTATGACAGGTTCCAGTCTTGTTGTTGATGGTGGATTAACTGCTCAATAGTAACATTTAAAAATTGAATAATAGAAAGAAAATTTACCCATGAAAAGAGATCTAAAAGAAAAAATTGCTTGGATTGTAGGTGCTGGTTCTGGGATAGGTCAAAACGCTGCTGTTAAGCTATCTTCACTTGGAATGAAAGTTATACTTTCTGGAAGAAATATTAAAAATTTAGAAGAAACCGCTAAAAACTGTAAAACTAAAGCCTCAATAAAGATGATGGATGTTACTAATAAAACATTAGTTAAAGAAACAGTAAATCAAATAAAAAACGAATTTCAACAAATTGATGTATTGGTAAATTGTGCTGGAATAAATATTTTAAATAGAGATTGGGATTACATTAATGAAAGTGAGTGGGATGACGTGATTCAGACCAATGTCAATGGCTTATTTTATTGTTGTAAATCTGTTATTCCAATGATGAAAGAAAAAAAAGATGGTTTGATTATTAACGTTTCATCTTGGTCAGGCAACCATGTTAGTCTCTTATCAGGTGTTACATACACATCATCAAAACACGCCTTAAATGCTATGACTGAGACTATTAACATGAAATATTGTAGTGTGGGTATTAGAGCTTGTGCTTTATGTCCTGGTGAGGTTGCTACAGATATTTTAGACAAAAGACCTAAAAAGCTGTCTTTAGAGCAAAAAAAGAAGATGCTTCAACCTGATGATTTGGGTGAAACAATAGCTTTTTTATGTCAAATGCCAAAACATGTTTGTATTAACGAATTAACTATTAGTCCAACCTGGCATAGAAGATATATAGCAGATCTTGGAATTGAGGAATTATGATTTAAATATTCAATTTTCTATTTTATCTTGTGTCTTATTTTGAAAATCACTTGCGTCATGCCTTTCATGGAGTTGAGAACCAGGATAGCCACTAATTTTATTAACCATTCTCCCTCTTTTTACAGCAGGTCTTTCGTTAATAAATTTAGCCCATCTTAAAACATTTTTATAAGACTTAACATCCAAGAACTCCTCAGCTCCATATAAACGGCCTAATACTAATGCACCGTACCATGACCATATTGCCATATCCGCAATAGTATATTCATCATTACAAATAAAAGTTTTGTCTGATAATAACTTATCTAAAACATCTAGTTGTCTTTTTACTTCCATAGAAAAACGATCTATCGGATATTCAAGTTTTTCAGGTGCATAGGCGTAAAAATGGCCAAATCCTCCACCAAGATATGGGGCACTTGCCATTTGCCAAAATAACCAGTTTAAACATTCCGTCCTTGCTTCAAAAGATTTAGGAATAAATTTTTTAAATTTATCAGCTAGGTACAAAAGTATTGAACCAGATTCAAAAACTTTAACAGAAGTTCCGTTCGTATTATCAGTTAAACTAGGAATTTTTGAATTTGGATTAATGTCCACGAAACCAGAACTAAATTGATCCCCTTTTCCAATTCTAATAAGCCATGCATCATACTCTGCTTCTTTAATGCCTAAATTTAATAACTCTTCAAGCATTACTGTTACTTTCACACCATTAGGGGTACCTTGAGAGTATAACTGAAAAGGATGGATACCTTTTGGAAGATCTTTTTCATAAGTAAAGCCAGAAATAGGCCTATTAATTTTTGCAAATTTACCACCATTTTCTTTTTCCCAAACCCATACGTCAGGAGGGGTATATTTTTGTAACTTTGACAATTGAGTTTCCTTATTTAAATAACTTTAGTTAATAACTTAAAGCGATTGGTTCTAATGGTTTTTTATCAAGAATTAAATCTGAACCTTTTTCGCCAATTAAAGTTGCTCCAGAGTGCAAATTAGCAGATAACATTGTTGGCATAATAGACGCATCGACAATTCTTAAATTATCTATGCCATAAACCTTTAAATCATTATCCACAACTGCAGTAGGATCTGTTTTTGGAGCCATTCTACATGTCCCCATTTGGTGATATGTAGTAGTCCCTCTTTCTCTAGCAATTTGTAATAAATCTTCGTCAGACTGTGCATCTAATCCAGGATATACCTCGTAATCAAAATAATTTGATAAAGCTTTGGAATGCATTAACCTTCTTGATAATTTTAGTCCAGCTACTACTACTCTCTTATCTTCTTCTGCATCAAGATAATTTGGTTGAATCTCTGGGGCTTCAAATGGATTATTACTTTTAGCTTTAACCCATCCTAATGATTCTGGTCTTTGTTGCCAGGCAGCAACCGTGAAACCTGGTTCAGTGTCAAGAGTTGATTGCACCCCTTCTTTGTAGGAAGCAGGTGTAAAAGTCATTTGCAAGTCATGATTTCTTATAGACTCGTTAGAATGCCAAAAACAATAAACTAAAGTTGGACTTAAGTTGACAATTGATTGTTTTCCTAAAATATATTTACCAATTTCTTTCAAGAGCTTAAACCCTCTAGATTTTTCATTAACTGTTTCAACATTTTTAGCTCTTGCAGTCATTCTAGGTGCAAAATGATCTCTTAAATTCATGCCAACACCCTTTAAGTCATGAATTACATCTATCCCGATATCTTTTAAATGTTTACCAGAACCAATGCCTGATAAATTTAATAAATGTGGTGATTTAATAACTCCTGATGACAGGATAACTTCTTTATTAGCCTTTAAAATTATTTTTTTACCTCTAACTCCACCTTTGAGATACTCAACTCCAGTAGCAGTTTTGTTTTCAATAATAATCTTTGTTACAAATGCATCAGTGATTATTTCAAGATTTTGTCTAGATTTAACAGGCTTCAAAAAAGCTTTAGATGCACTTACTCTAAATCTACCTTTTGTGGTTCTTTGAACATATGAAACACCCTCCTGAAATTGTCCATTATAGTCTTTGTTTAAAGGTATACCTTGTTCAATAGCTCCTTTTATAAATGCTTCACAAAGTGGATCCCGGTATTCCAAATCAGTTATTGGCAACTCGCCTTTTGATCCTCTGTAAGTTTCATCATGCTCACCTAATCTTTTTTCATATTTTTTGAAATAAGGAAGTAAATCAGAGTAACTCCAACCTTTATTTCCCTTTTGAGCCCAGACATCAAAATCCATATTTTGACCTCTATTGAAAACCATTCCATTTATTGAGCTTGATCCGCCTAATGTCTTGCCTCTTGGAATATCAATCACTCTTCCTGCCGTTCCCCAACTTGGTTCAGATTTAAATAACCAATTTACATTTGGATTAGTTAGAGTTTTCATAAAACCAGCTGGTATATGAATAAATAGATTCCAATCAGGAGGGCCTGCTTCAAGTAAACAAACTTTGTGTTTCCCGTCTGCACTCAGTCTGTTTGCCAAAACACATCCAGATGAGCCCGCACCAACAATAATATAGTCAAAACTATTAATCATTAATATATCCAGTTTAATCGTGATTAAATAATGTTAATTTAAACATACTAATTTATCATTTTATTTATACAAATAGAAAAGGTAAATTCTTAATTCAAAATAAATCTTTAATGTATTACCAGGATTGCAACCACGTCACTAATTGATCTCTTAAACCTGTTGAAACTAATATTGCTTGAATATCATCAAAGAAAAAAAATATTAAAGCTGATAAAATTATTCCAAATATGAAAGTCATAATAGTCCCTATAAGAATATATTATATCAAAATTTAAAAAACTTGAATAATTTTAAAAAAAAAATAATATTAATATATAACTATTGGAGAAAATTATGGCTAATGATAATTATACTTTTAGTGAAACATTAAAATCTGAGCTATATTTAGCCTTGTTGATGTTCATTCCTCTCACTTTTACAATAACTGGGTTATTTTAAATACCAAATATTACTTCTTCATCAAAAAGCTTTGCTATACTTTTTTCGCTGTATCCTAACTCTACAATAATTTCTTTTGTATGCTGACCCAACGATGGTGCTATTGATAATTTACTTCCACTGACTAACTTTGGCATACCTGGTATATTTGGAACAGGCCACGATTGATCAGTAGTAGGTTGATCCAGCCATGAAATTAATTCTAGTGCTTTAGTTTGTTCACTATCTACAAATTCTCTATAGTTTTGTACTTTTTCATTCTGAACTTCAAATTTGTTTAATAAGTTTTTCCAATATTCCGTTGTTTCTTTAATGAAAAGTTTTTGTACTTCCTTAGTCAGAATAGCTTCATGTTTTCTTCTTAAAGAGTTAGTTAAAAAGCGCTTGTCAGTATGAAAATTTACCCATCCAACAGCATTACAAAATTTGGTAAACTCATGATTCTTCACAACGATAATCTGTATCCATCCATCTTTAGTTTGAAAAGTTCCTGATGGTGAAGAAGCATGAGTGTAAGGCCCCTCCATGTATCCACTCATAAGTCTTATCGACTGCATAGCTGCTGCAGCCTCCATTAAACTAACTTCAATTTTCTTTCCAATATCTTCTTTAATTCTGGCAAATAAGGCTGAACTTACTAATTGGGTTGCGTACAAGGCGGTAGTCATATCAAAAATTATAACTGGTGTTCTATGTGGGATATCGTCAGGACCTTTGTTTTCTGACATAAAACCTGTAAAAGCCTGCAAAACAGGATCCATAGCTGGTTTTGCGCTCATAGGACCTTTTTGACCAAAACCTGAAATGGATAAATAAATTAATTTAGAATTAATATTTTTTAACCTTTCATATCCATACCCCAATCTTTCTATCACCCCTGGTCTAAAACCTTCAATAAACACATCACATTCATTGATGATTTTGTCTAATATAGGCTGACTTTTTTTATTCTTTAAATCGAATACTATACTTTTTTTACCAAGGTTTGCAGTTACTGAAAAAGCAGAATGTTGTCCATATTCTTGACCAAGATTTCTAGCCCAATCTCCATCTTTTGGCTCAATTTTAATAACCTCAGCTCCATATTGAGCTAAGAGCATTCCACAATAGGGCCCAGCAACTCCTTGAGAAAAATCTATAACTTTTAACCCTTCATAGGGTTTTTCATATGACATAAAAGACTTTCAAAATATTTGTAAACATTATTGCTTATGTTTTATTTTACACAAGAATAATTTTTTATTTGATTTGAATTAGTTGAATTTAATATAATTACAACTTATAGAAATATTATCCCTAAAAGAATTCAATTAAAAAGAGACTGATTTGAAACAAAACGTGAGTATATACTGGATACGACAAGATCTTAGGTTAAGTGATAATCCAGCTCTAAGTGAAGCTAATAAAACAGGATCAATAATTCCTATTTTTATTTTAGACATTGTAAATTCTAAAGAACATATAACAGGAAATGCAGGTAAGGTTTGGCTACATTATTCATTAAATGAACTAAACAAACAATTTGGTAACAAACTAATATTTTCTAAGGGAGATCCTGAGGAAATTTTAACTGACCTTTGCAAATCTGAACTAATAAATAAAATATTTTGGAATAGAGTTTATGAACCTTGGAGTATTTCAAGAGATAAGAGAATAAAAGAAAATATGAAAAAAAAAGGTATTGAAGTAAATACTTTTAATGGATCACTTTTATGGGAACCTTGGAATGTTTTGAAAAATGACGGAACGCCCTATAAAGTTTTTACTCCCTATTATAGAAGAGGCTGTCTAAATGCAGTTGAACCCAGAAGTCCATTAGAAAAGCCAAAAAAAATAAATTTTCACGAATTGAAAAACTTTAAAAGCTTGTCTATTAATCAATTAAATTTATTGCCGGCACATTCTTGGAAAGAAAAAATAATAAGCTCATGGAATGTTGGAGAAAATGCTGCCAAAAATAGATTAAATGAATTTGTTAAAACTGAAATTGAAGGTTACAAAGAAGGTCGAAATTTTCCATCTAAAAAAAATGTATCTAGGCTTTCACCACATTTGCATTGGGGTGAAATTTCACCAAATACAGTATGGTTTAAAGTTTGGGATTTAAATAAATTCGGAATTAATCATCAACAAGATACTGATACGTTTTTGTCAGAGATAGGATGGAGAGAATTTTCTAATTACTTATTGTTCTATTTTCCTGATCTACCTAAGAAAAATTTACAAAAGAAATTTGATAATTTTGATTGGGATGATAATCCTTTATTTCTAAAAGCATGGCAGAATGGTCAAACTGGATACCCAATAGTGGACGCTGGAATGAGAGAATTATGGTCAACAGGCTATATGCATAACAGACTAAGAATGATAGTTGGATCCTTTCTGGTAAAAAACCTATTACTCCATTGGCATGAAGGCGAACGTTGGTTTTGGGACTGCCTTGTAGATGCAAACTTAGCTAGTAACAGTTCGGGTTGGCAGTGGATTGCAGGTTGCGGAGCAGACGCAGCTCCATATTTTAGAATTTTCAACCCTATTACCCAAGGTCTAAAATTTGATCCAGATGGTCATTATGTCAGAAAATTTGTCCCAGAAATTTCTTTACTTCCTAATAAATATTTATTCAATCCCTGGGAAGCGCCCGATGACATTCTAAAAAAAGCTAATCTAAAATTAGGAGAAAATTATCCAAAACCAATTGTAGATATAAAGGAATCTAGGCAAAAGGCACTTTCTGCGTTTGCTAAATTGAAATCATCTTAATATGTATCAAAGGTTATATAGATATTTATTTTATATAATCTTGTTTGTATTGACTTATCTTTTTTATATTTTTCCTTTTGAAACTCTCAGTCAATATTTATCAAATGAAACAACATCCATAAAATATTTAATAATTAACACAACTATATTTTTTATACTTATTGTCTATTACCTAAGATCACATAGTACGTTTATACCACTTAAGATATTCGTATATGAAGGTTTAGGGATTGGTTTTATAAGTTTTTTAATCATTTCAATTAGTATTTTAGTTAGTTCACTTATCACGATTAGTGAAAAAACAATAGGCATAATATCATTATTAATAATAATAATAATATCAATTTATGGAATGTTTAATGCTAGAAAAGTAATATTAAAAAAGATTACTGTAAAATCATCTAAAATTAATAGAAACTATAATATAATTTTTATTAGCGACGTACATTTAGGTACAAATACATCTAAACATCTTTCAAAAATCTTAAATAAAATACAAACTTTAGAATATGATTTTTTATTGATTGGAGGAGATCTAATAGATTCCAGTTCCTTTAAATTAAATGATCTAAATTTATTAAATGACATTAAAAAGGATATATATTTTGTTAACGGAAACCATGAATATTATCTAAAAGATTTTAAAAATAAAATTGAGCAATTAAAAAAATTTAAAATTAAAGTTCTTAAAAATTCAAGTATACAAATTAACGAAATAAACATAATCGGAATTGATGATTTACAAAGTAAATTTTCTAAAATAAGTTTTGTTGAAAAGTTGAATAAAAAAAACTTATTTAACTTAGTCCTTTCACATAAACCCGATATTTGGGACAATATAAAAAATAAAAGTGATCTTATGTTGTCAGGACATACTCATAATGGTCAGATTTTTCCATTTAACTTTTTAGTTAAATTAAAATTTAAATTTATTTATGGAATATATGAATACAAAAAATCAAAGCTTTATGTATCGTCTGGCGCTGGTTGCTGGGGACCTAAGTTGCGTATTGGATCGTCAAACGAGATTGTTAATATTCATTTAACAAAGATATCTTAAATGTTCATTTAAGAATTAGGCTGTTATCAATTTTATAAAATTTAGACGCAGATTTCTTTAATGAATTTGCTGTTAACTCTTCTACGCCATAAACCTCCGCAAAAATTTTATTTTTAGAAATCACCCTTTTTAGCAACAAATCAAAATCTCCATCACCTGAAGCTAAAACTATAATGTCTGATTTAGGTGCATAATCCATGATGTCAATTGTTATACCTACGTCCCAGTCCCCTTTTGATGAGCCATCGTTTCTACTAATAAAAGGTTTTAATTTCACTTCAAAACCAATTCCCCTTAATATATTTTGAAATTGTATTTGTTTAGTATCATTTCTGTTAGTAGTGTAAGCAAATGCAGCAACCACCTCCCTGTCATTAGTAATTTTTTTCCAAAATTTATTATAATCAAAATTAGATTTAAATATTTGCTTTGTAGTATAATATATATTTTGAACATCAATAAATATTGAAACTCTCTTCATAACAATCCTATTTAAAAAAAAATTAAAAAATTTAACAGTCTTTAAATCAAACCTTCGATCTCAACTGGTAAATCATTTCTTTCAATTTCCTCAATTATTTTGTTTAAGTGATCTGAATTTTGGGTTTCAACAGTAATATTTAATTTTGCCAAACTAGCTGACAAATCCATTGCAAATCTACTATGCTCGACTTGAAGCACGTTAGCTCCATTAGTTGCACAAATTTTTGATATAATTTGTAGTTGCCCTGGCTTGTCAGGCATCGTAATACCTAGTGTTGTAACCTGTCCTGATCTAACTAAGTCTCTCATTAAAATTGAGGACAAAACTTTTGAGTCAATATTTCCCCCACATATTATAACACCAACTTTTTTACCTTTAAATGTGTTAGTATTTTGTAATAACGCAGCCAGACCTGTTGCACCTGCCCCTTCTGCAACAACTTTTTCGTGTTCCGCTAACATTGCTATTGCTCTTTCAATCGATTTATCTGAAACAGTAATTACATCATCAACAAAATCCTGAATTATAGAAAAAGGAATATCCCCTATTTTTGAAACAGCTATACCTTCAGCTAAAGTGGATCCTTTACACTTGATTTTTTTATTAAACATTTTGTTTGTTAAAGATGGATACAAGTCAGATTCAACGCCAATAACCTTTATGTTTTTATTCATTTCTTTTGCTGCCAATGCACAACCAGCTATTAATCCACCACCACCAACCGGTATCAGTAGAACATCAATTTCATTACAGTCAGATAACATTTCATATGAAATAGTGCCTTGGCCAGAAATTACATTTAAATCATTGTAAGGATGAACTTCAATGAAACCTTTATCCTTTATAAGATCTTGTACATGTTGATAGGACTCATCTAAATCAGATCCCTTAATAATAACATTTCCACCAAAATTTTTAGTTCTTCTAATCTTTGTAAAAGGAGTTCCTTCAGGCATTACAATATTTGAGTTAATATCCATCTTATTTGATATAAAAGCTAATCCTTGCGCATGATTTCCAGCAGACATAGCAACCACACCAGAGCTTCTTTCATGATCTGAAAGTGACAAAAGCTTGGAGTAAGAACCTCTTACTTTAAATGCGCCTGTATATTGTCTATTTTCAAACTTGAAGAAAACATTAACACCTAATTTTTCTGAAATAGAGCTTGAGTAGCTGGTTTCAGTCCACTTTATATTTTTGGAAATTTTTTTATGTACATCAATAATGTCATCGAGTGTTAATTTCATTGTTAACTCTATATATTTAAGTTTATAATGGGTTATTGCCAAAATAAAGCTTTGTCAAATATAATGATGAATATAGACAGGATTATTAGTTTTTTGAGAAAAAATGACTTTTTTTGACATTAATAAAATCATGAAAGGTAGCCCACCTCCAATTGAATACCAAGTTACTCTAGATAATTGGCGAAAATATCCTTTCAATTCTTGGTCATTTGTAAATGTAAGAAATTTAATACCAACGTCACCAATTTATAATAATCCTGATAAAAAGGTTATATTACAAAAACAGTTAATAGACATAGATGATCTAGTCATTGATCATAAAAATACCTCTTACAAACTTAAAGAAATTTTAAAAAAATGTGATGTAGATGCTTTTTTAGTTATGCATAAGGGTAAAATTAAATTTGAATTTTATGATAAATTCACAAGGTTTAACACTCCTCATATCATTTTTTCAGTATCAAAGTCTTTAACTTCTTTGTTAACTGGAATACTAGTAGAGAAAAAAGTAATTAATATTAACAGCTACATTTCACATATTTTACCAGAAACCAAGGGAACTGCTTATGAAGACGCAACTGTTAGAAATCTTCTTGATATGAGCATTGCTTCTGGATTTATAGAAGACTACACAGGACAAGCAGAAATATTTAAGAAGTATAGATCATCCACTGGCTGGGATTTGCCTGAAACCAACTCAACGCAAACAGTCATAGGATTGCATGATTTTCTTTCCTCAATGCCCAAGTCTAATCAGAAGCATGGTAAAAAATATCATTATTGTTCACCTCATAGTGATTTATTAGGATGGATTATTGAACGAGCTTCAGGTGAAAATTATTCTAAAATAATGGCTGACTTACTATTCAAGAAAGCAGGCATCAATCATGAAGCAAATGTAACTGTTGATAAATGGGGAGCTTCCAGAGCCGCAGGAGGAATTAGTGTTTCACCATATGATTTACTTTTAATTTCTGAGTTAGTTCGTAATCATGGATCTAATAAGAATGGGCAAGTAATACCCGCCTCATGGATAGAAGATTTCGTTAATAATAAAAATAATAATAGCTATCTAAATCAAGATAATTTGGAAAGATTTCCAAAGGGAAATTATCGGTCAAAATGGTACCAGACTGGGTTCAAACATAATGAATATTGTGCTATTGGGATCCATGGTCAAAATATATGGATAAACCCTCAAAAGGAAATTACAATAGTAAGAATGTCATCTGCATCAGATCCTATAAATATTAAAACTGAAGAACTAATGTTTTCAGTTTTTGATGAAATTAGTAAAATTTTTATTTAACGGGAGATTACTTAACAATGAATTTGTCTTTAATATATTTTGACTTTCCTTTTTGGAGAGCAGAAGTTAGCAGAATTGCGCTTAATATTGGCAAGATAAAATTTAATGATATTCGAGTTGACCGTGAAGAATTTATGAGAGCAAGAAGTTCGGGTAAATTAGATGACGGAACAATTATTCCATTTAATCAGCTTCCATGTTTAAAAGTTAACAATGAGAGTTTTGCTCAAACAGCCGGTATCGCAAGATTTTGTGGAAAATTATCCGGTCTATATCCGAAAGACAACGATGTTGCAGCTGCTAAAATTGATCAATTCTTGGACTTTATTACTGATATTACAGTGTTAATTTTTAATGCAGGAAGAGATCTAGAACCTGATAAAAAAATTGTTAAAAGAAAAGAATTTTTTGAAACAGAGTTCACCAGAAAGTTCGAAACGTTAGAAAAAAATATCCCTGAAAACAGCGATTTGATAATTTCTGATTACTTTAGCATTGCAGATATTGCCTTGTGGAGTTTTGTGGGATGGACAACTTCAGGTGCAGTAGACGGCTTTCCAAAAGATTTCTTAATAAAATATCCAAACATTAAAAGAGTGTGTAATTTTGTTGGTGAACACCCAGAAGTGAAAAAATGGGAAAACGATAAACAATTTAAAGCTTGAAAATTGTTAAAAAGTAATTGGAAATCTTTTATATAACTTATTTATCTCTAACATGATCTCTTCAGAAAGTACTACCTCTAGTCCTTTTAATATATTAGTTAACTGTAAATTATCAGTTGCTCCAAAAATTACAGAACCCATAAAAGGTCTTTGATTACAAAAAGCAAGGGCCATATGGACTGGATCTAAATTATATTTTTTTGCAAGTAATACATACTCTTTTACAGCTAAAGTGGAATTATCGTTAATTCTACCAAATAAACTTGGTACTCTCGAAAGTCTAGAGTTGTCTGGCACTTTATCTTCCATATACTTACCTGTAAGAAACCCTCCTGCTAAAGGAGAATAAGCTAACAAACTAATATTTTCATGATGAGACATTTCAGCCATATCAAGGTCATATAATCTACAAAGTAAACTATATTCATTTTGAGTAGAGGCCAGAGTAAGATTAGGAAATTCTTTTAAATAATGAATAAATTGAGTGGTGCCCCAACAAGTTTCATTAGACAAGCCAATATACCTAATTTTTCCTTCTTTTTGTATATCAGCCAAAGCTCTTAAAACCTGTAAAATATTTTCTTTGGCAGACACTGTGTCTTGGGTTGTTGGGTTATAATTCCAATTTTGTCTAAAGTGATATGAACCTCTGTTTGGCCAATGTAATTGGTAAAGATCTAAATAATCAGTTTTCAATTTTTTTAAACTACCTTCAATCGCTATCTTTACTGATTTTTCGTTGATACCCTCACCATTCCTGACGGCTTTGTAACCTTTCCCAGATATTTTACTGGCTAGAATAATATCAGATCTCTTAGATTTATTTTTTTCTATCCAATTGCCAATTATAGTTTCTGTATTTCCAGTAGTTTCTGCACGGAGTGGGCAAGTTGGATACATTTCAGCTGTATCAAAAAAGTTAATCCCATATTCCAATGACTGATCTATTTGACTGTGTCCGTCATCTTCTGAAGTTGTTTCTCCAAAAGTCATTGTTCCTAGACAATATGATGAAACTTTTAAATCTGACTTACCTAATTTTTTAAAATGCATGTTTTATCCTGATTTCAGTTGAATTAAACATATATATGATTTTTATAAAAATTAAAATTTAACATTTATTAATTTTGAGTTTATGGATATTTAATGATTATGAGCTCTCAAAACTTGAAGCGGCTTAGAAAGAACTAGTTTAATCATTTTAAAAAAGCTAAAAACTGTTACCACAGTTGGAACAATGAAAGACAAAATAATTAAGGTTAAGTAATTTACGTAAAAATCAACATTAAAAACGAAGTATAGTAAAATAAAACTTACCAAGCATCCGATTAACAAAGAAATAAGTGATGCCATTAGACCAATTATTAAATATTCATATAGCCATAGTAATGATATTTTTTTTGGACTTGCTCCTAATATTTTAAATATTGCTATCTCATATAACTTATCTTTCTTACTTACATCTAATATACCTGTTAAAACTATAACTCCAGACAAAAGTGTTATTAAAGCAATAGAGTTAATTATAATTATTAGTAAATTTAAAATTGACTTAATTGCTTTGTAACTTTCTTCTATTGAAATAGAAGATATATTTGAAAATTTAGTGACTACTTTTTCTACAAAATTATTATTTATTTCTTTATTTTCACTTGTAGTTGAGGCAATCCAAGTGTGCGGGGCATTGGTTAAACTACTTTCACTTAATACAAAAATAAAATTAATATTCATATTCTCCCATATAATTTCTCTTGTATTGAAAATCGTGGCTTCAAAATTTCTACCTAAAATATTAAATCGTATATTATCACCAATTTTCACATTCATTCCTTTGGCAATTTTATCACCCATTGATACTAATAAAGGACCATTATAGTCTTTTTTCCACCATTCTCCTGATATTAGCTTAGAGTTTTTAGGTCTTTCGTTAGTCCAAGAAAATGCTCTATCTCTTTTAAGCACCCATTCGACTTCTTTATTTACTTTTAAATTTTCAACCTTAATGTCATTTATTTCAGTAATACGACCTCGTAACATTGGTTGAGAGTTAAGAAATAAAATATCTTTTGATGAAGAAGCTAACTTATTAATTGTATCAATTTGGTTTGGTTGAATATCAATTAAAAAATGATTAGGAGCTTCTTGATTAATAGTTTTTGAGATTTTGTTATCTAGACTTTCTTCAATTATATTAAGACTAATTAAAAGTGATAAACCTATACTGAATGAAACAACTATTGTCTTAGAAAAAGAATTCTTACTAATAATTGATTTTCTTACAAGTTCAGATAGAGATCCAATCTTAAAATTTATCTTTTTTAAAATATAAAAATATATATTAGTTAAAGCGCTTAAAATTATAAAAGAAATAAAAATTGATGTAAAAATATAAGCTGATAATTTAATGTCGTTGGTCATAATCAATGTTAAGTAAGACAACAAACAAATTAAAAAAAATATGAATATTTTTATTTTTTTAGAACTTTGATTATGAATGTTATGAGCTGCGTGTCTTATAAGTTGTATTGGTTTAATTTTATAAGTACTTGCAATTGGTATTATTGTAAATAATAGACAAACTATTAAACCAAAAGAAAAACTAATAATAATTGGTTTTAAAAAAATTGTTGCTTGAAAAGTATCAAATAATTCTGAACTAATTATTGGTGACAATAAAAAAGGAATTGATATTCCCGCAAGTAAAGCAGGTATTATGCTAAGTAAAAAAATAACCATGACTTGAAAAAAGTAAATTAAAAAAACTTGTATATTTTTAGCTCCTAATGATTTCAAAATCGCAATATTCTTAATTTTTTTGATTATATAACCTTTTACACCATTGGAAATACCAATTCCTGATATTAAAAGAGTAATTAATCCAACCATAGAAATAAAAAGAGAAGTCCTTTCTATAAAGTTATTAAAATTATTAGTACTACTATTGATACCCCTAACAGTGATATTAGTACCTTCAACTAACTTGTTTAAGTATGATAAATTGATATTGTTTTTGTTTGGAATAAATTTTATTTTATATTTTACTAATGAACCTGGGACAATTAAATTTGTTTTTTGTAATGTTTTAATTGACAAAAGAACTCGATAACCAAAAGTTGCAAATGAAAACATTCTATCTGGTTCTTTTTTTATAATTCCTTTAATTACTATTCTTGAATCACCTAAATCAAGTGTATTACCTAAATTAAGGCTAAGCTGATTTTTTACATTTTTATCAATCAAAACTCCATTGACGTTAGTGTTATTTATAGACTGATTTAATGTTTGATTAGGTGTAATTGAAACACTGCCTATCAAAGGCCAGTTTTCATCAACTGCTTTCAATTCAACTAATCGACGTTTATTAATTAAGTTTTTGTTTGAAGACAACATAGTCCTCAACTCAATTACTTCAGAGACTTTTCCATTGATCTCAAGCCATTTTTTAATTTTTTGAGGAAATTTCTGATATGTAGTGGAAAGTTCAAAACTTCCTCCAAGAAGCTGAGATCTTTGATTATTAATTTCAAATTTTAGGTTTTCAGATAAACTTCCTACAGCACTAATTATGAAAATGCCCAAAAATATTGATGTTATAACAATCTTAAATTCATTTAAAGATCCTCGTAATTCTCTAATTGATAATTTCCAAAATTTAAAATTATTCATCTTTAACAATTAAACCATTATCTAATTTAATTATTTTATTACATTGTTTAGCAATTGTCTCATCATGAGTAACTAATATTAGCGTTGAAGCAAAATCACTCCGTAGTTTGAAAATTAATTTCATAACTTCTTCACTGTTTCTTTTATCTAAATTGCCTGTGGGTTCATCTGCAATTATAATTTCTGGAGAAGATATTAAAGATCTAGCAATTGCAACTCTTTGTTGCTCACCTCCAGATAGTTGGTGGGGATAATGATTGAGTCTTTTTTTAAGCCCAACTGACTTTAACAACTCAGTTCCTTTTTTGTCATCAATTAATACTCCAGAAATTTGATTGGGCAAGTTAACATTCTCTAAAGCAGTCATTGATGGTAATAAGTTAAAAGATTGAAAAATAATACCTACATTTTTTGATCTATAATTAGCTAATTCATCTTCTTCCAAGTCATGAATTGCTACACCTTTAAAAAAAATTTTCCCTTTAGAGATTAACTCTAAGCCAGCTATTGTCATTGCTAATGTAGATTTTCCTGCTCCACTTTCACCAATTACACTAATGCTATTGTCTTTAAGAATTTTTAAGTTTATTCCTTTTAAAATATTAACTGTTTCTACATTACTTTTTAAGCTGACATGAACATTTTCTAGCTCAATTATATGTTTTTTACTATTATTATTCATTTGTAATTACATCAATTTATTATGTTGTTTTCTAATTATCTTTCTTGTAGACAAATGGAAAATATGGTTTCTAGTTAATAATGGATTATATAAAAAAACTTACATTTACAATTTTTTTCTTTATATCATTTGTTGTAAATATAGCACATTCTAAAACAACAAAAGTTATTGTTTTTGGCGACAGTCTAATTGCAGGATATGGATTATTAAAAGAAGATGGTTTCGTTAATCAATTACAAAATAAAATCAATCATTCTAAAATTAATTTAAAGCTAACAAATTCTGGAGTTTCTGGTGATACTTCCACCGGTTTATCGAATAGGTTTAAATGGGTATTAGAAGAAGAGTATGACGCAGTAATAATTTCAATTGGTGCCAACGATGCATTAAGAGGAATTAATCCCATAATAACTTATAGAAATATTGAGAATATCTTAACACATTTAAAAAAAATTAAAATTCCTACAATGCTTATTGGTATGAAAGCACCGTCTAACCTTGGAAGGGAATATGTAAATGAATTTAACGCCATTTACCCAAGCTTGTCTAAAAAATACGATGTATTTTTTTATCCATTCTTTTTGAAAGATGTAGCTTTGGAGCCTTCTTATAATCAAAAAGATATGATACATCCGAATAAAAAAGGGGTTGTTAAAATTGTTGAAAATATTTTTCCATACTTTCTACGTTTTTATAAAAGTCTAATAAACTAATTATCTTCTAAAAATTAATAATCTTAAAACTCTCCAAAGGCCTCTGAATGCTAGAGCCCTAATCATTGGGTTACTCAACAATCTTTTGAAAAAAGTTATAATTTTTGTAGAATGATTTTTCAAAAAAAAGATAAGTACAACCATTATTACAATAATAAATAAGAATTTTATCATTTTGTATTAATACTAATAGTGCCCAAATCACCAAAATTAGCTGTAATTTTATCTCCAGATTTTATTGGTAGTGGCATTGAACACGTTCCTGTAGAAACAATCATACCTTTATGAATGGTAATATCATTTTGTGATAATTCATTTACCAACCAAGTTAAGGCAATTCTTGGGTCTCCCAAAACATTTGCTCCAATGCCGTCATGCTGAAGATTTGCAGAATTATATATCTTGACTTTGTGTTTTGATAAATCAAGTGATTGCCAAGGATAGTCTATTCCTTGTGAGATTGCAAACTGATGTGCACATGCATTATCTAAAATTAAGTTAAACTCTCCAACAGTTGCAAAATTTTTAAAGCGAGAATCAGGTAACTCTATTGAAAGATGCAATGATTCAACTAACTTCATGACATCTTCAAGATTATATAATGTTTTTGTAGGTTTTAAAGTTTCCCCTATTTTAAAAGCAAATTCCGGCTCTGCAACAGCCATTTTATTATGACCAAAAATAAGAGTGTCTTCTGGTTTATAAAGTTTGTTATGTAAAATTCTACCTGCTAAAGGTCTTCCAACACCAATATGTTTTTGTCCTTCTTTACTAGTTGCAGCGATCTTCCAACCTACAATGATGTCATTACTAAATTTTTCTAAATTTTCCTGAATTTTATAAGCTTCTTTTCGTGAACTTGGTATTAATTTTTTTGGCAAAGAAATAATTTTTTGGCCATTTTCCCAACTGTTCCAAATTAACTCAGCTACATGCATAATTTAAATCCTTAAAGAGTGTTATTTAATTTCTTAGAATTTTTCCAAGTAGTTATATCTTGTGCTATAGGAGGTAAAGGAATTTGACCAAACATTTCTGCAATTATACCTCTATGATATCCACCATGCATTACGAGGTGTGTTATAATCATAGATCTAGACATAGAAACTTTGTTACCACCAATTAAATCACAATCAACTAACTCAAGTAAATCATCATCAGATAAATTAGCAGTATACTTTTTAATTGATCTTTCTTCTTTTTTTTTGGCTTCCCAGAGCTCTTGCATATTTTCAAATAATATAGTCTGAAGGTGATTAAAAGCATGTTTTTCTTGTTTCATATTAGCATGCCAAACCTTATCTATAACCAATAAGTGATTTAAAGAATTTCTTATACTATTCATGAAAGATTTACGTTGTTTATTAATTTCATCAGGAGATAATTGAACTATAACTTTAAAAAATTCATCGTTAGCCCAACTATTATAATTAAGAAGATTTATAAGATAGTTTAGGTTGTTCATAAGAATTCACCCCAATGATAATTATGATCTATTTCTTATTATTTAGATTATTAAATAAAAATTTAAATAATGTTTTCTTTTTATTATCTTGAATTTTCCATCTTTTTTTTAGAACTCTATAAAGGAATATACAACCAAGACCTAAAATCAAATAAATGTAAGCTGTTGAATTTTCCATTGACCATTCTAAAAGTTTTTGAATGATATTAACTTGATATTTTATATTACAGAAGTCAAGCAAGCTGAGTAAATTTAATAATGTGGTGGAACGTCATCAGAAATATTTAATTTATCTGTGTTATTATTTTGCATATTTTCTATATCTAATTTTAATGTTTTAATTTGCAACATAAGTTCTTGTATCTCTTTTTGTTGATTATAGATTTCATAACTCATACTTATTATCTCATTTTGAAAAAGAGTAATTTTTTCTTCAAGAATTTGAATTTTTTTGTTCATATTGCTACTTATAATTTTAATTTATGATATAAATATCTTATGAAGATTATTGTTGGAATATTTTTATTTTTTTGCGTTTTAAACATAGCTATGTATTCATTATCTTTTTTTGGTTAATTTCACTATTCCAATCTGGTCCTAACATACATAAACTTAAACCAATGCCAGTAATAGCAAGTCCAAATGATACCGCATAAAAAATATGACTTAAAGACCAAGAAAATATAATAGTAAGATAACAAACAACAGATACAGTCAAAAATCTTATTATACCTACTATCACTGGAAAAAATATCTTACCAGTTCCCTGACTAGCAAAATATAATGTTTGTCCTGCTGCAAAAAAGCAGTAAAATGGACCAACTATTATTAAATAAAAAATAGCATATTTTTCAGATAAAATATTTGTTTCAAAATTGTATAACCAAAGTTCTGGAAAAATAGCTACTGCTATACTAATGACGCCGATAATAATAAAAGATATTATTGCACCAACCCAAGCAATTTTTTTTGCCCTGCTCATTTGATTTGCACCGGCATTAATACCAACTGCAGCTGTAAGAACAGATCCGATACCAAATACTAATGGAGTAATTATAATTTCTAACCTACTTCCAAGACCGTAACCAGCAAGAGCTTCAATGCCATAATGACTTACTGAAGCTGTTACGACGGCAACTGTTCCTGCAATTGTAATGCTATTGATTAGACCTCCAGCCCCTACTTTCATTATATCTAAAAAGGATTTTTTGTTTAGAGGGTAAGTTCTGAGCTTTATGGTTTTTTGTTTATATTTAATATAAAAATATAAATATATCATCATAAAGAAATGTGAAACAACCATGGCAATTGCTGGCCCAATAATACCAAAACTTTTAAACCCAAACCAACCTACTGTAAAAACCCCACCTAAAAAGATCTGAAATAAGCAACCTAAAATTTGTACCTTTGCAGGAACAACAAATTCTCCCATAGCTCTTAAAATTGCTGAAAAAATATAGAGTAACCACGTGAAGACAGCTCCTCCAAAAGCAATCTGTGAAAAAACAACAGCTCCGTCCAAAACATCATTGCTACCACCCATTGATGAATAAATGTGATTTGGTAGAAATCCAAATATGATTGTGTAAATTAATGACATAAAAATGCATATTAGAACAGCATGCCAAATAGCTGAATTAGCATCTTCAATTAATCCTGCTCCTAAAAATCTTGAAATAGATGATGTACTTGCCCCACCAATTGCACCAGCAGACATCATTTGCATCAGTGTTAAAAATGGAAAAACTAAAGCTAAACTTGCGAGTGGGACATTTCCTAATTGTGAGACAAAATAGGCATCTGTTATTATTATTAACACCATTGAAATTCCAGTGATTGAATTTGGCAATGAAAGTTTACAAATCATTTTTAAAACAGGACCGTTTAAAATCATATCAAGATTATTTTTCATTGGCTAAACTTTTTGAAATGTTATCACTAAAACAAAATCTAAATGGGCATAGGCGGACATCTTCCTTCAGCTTTAAGTACTTGAAAGGCCCTCAACGTATTCTCAATTCCTTCTTCAACGGAAATGGAAGGATATTCACCAATATGATTTCTCAGAGGCAAATCATCTAAATCTGGAGGAAATGGTAGCGATTGACCAATACAGCTTACGGATGCATTTTCTTTTAACTTCTTAATTATAGATAAACCATTTTCTATTGTTTCACACGGACCATTAAGATTAAAAACGTGTGAGCCAACCATGTCCTTGCTTACAGATGTGATAAATGCTAAAGCTGACTCACCTGCATATAACCAGCTATATTTTCCAGTATATGGTATTACAAAGCTTTGGCCTAAAGCTGCAGCTTGAATAGCTAGAGTGTTTTTTGAACTCATTCCTTGATCTCTAGCCAAACCATATACAATATTAGGTCTAATACCGATAGATGGAACTTCCCAGTCAGCCCAATAAACAAATGCTGTATGCTCATTAGCTAGTTTATATGCACCATATAACGTTTCTTTCCAAGGACCTTTAGGAGGCATTCCTAAGGCAGCAACCGACGAAGCATAAACAGTCCTCTTAATATTTGCTTCTTTAGCAATTTCAAGAATATTAATTGTGCCCTCTACATTGACTCGAGCACCTAATGCTGGATCTGCTGCACAAAATGGTACTTGCAGACCCGCTAAATGAATTATAGCACCTGGATTAAAGCTTATGATAGTTTTCTTTAGCATTTTAAGATCGGTAATGTCGCACACTTGCCATTTAATTTTAGACGCTTCATTACCAAGAAGAAGTTTAAGTCGATCTTTATTATTGGACAAATCAAGAGCTACACAAGGAATGTTAGATCTATGTAGAATTGTAAGAATCCATGCTCCAATGCAACCACCAGCACCTGTGACAATTACAGGCCTGTCAAAATTATTATTTTTAATCAACAAATCATCAGTTAAAAAATCTAGACTCATTATCTGCCCCCCTTATAGAATTATCCATTAAAGCCTCACATCTTACTCAGCTCCAATATACAAAATTTATTGTGTCTTATTTACAAATTTATTTATGTCAATTGCTAATTCTCTTGTTTTTTCCATAGCTGCAAAATGACCTCCAGAAGCATGAGATGACCATAATATAATATTTTTATAAAATTGAGATGCCAAAGTAATTGGTGGTGAAAATATCTCTTTTGGAAATTCACTATAACCCATTGGAACATTGATTGGTGAATTTTTATTAATAGGCCAATCAACCGATCTGTGACGCATTAAATATGGCCAAAAAGAAGCACCTATACATCCAGAAAACCAATATAAAGATATATTAGCTAACATAGTATTTATATTAATTTTATCAAATAGATCATTATCATTATCTGTCCAAGTATAAAATTTTTCAGCAATATATGCACATAAAGCCACAGGAGATGAATTTAAAGCATGTGCTAATGTAAAGGGTTTAGTACCCTGAATTTGTTGATAGCCTGTCTCAAATTTCATAAAGTGTTTTAGCTTTTCATAATATATTGCTTCTTCTGGATTATTAGCTTCTTTATCAAGACCTCTAGGTAGCGGCAGCATATTCAAGTGAATACCTAAAATATTTTTTGGAGCATTAACAGCCATAATCGAAGCTACAAATGATCCTAAATCACCACCTTGTATGAAATATTTTTCGTAACCAAGGGTATTCATCAAGTCAATAAAATGGCTAGAAATTTCTTGTAAGCTCAATGGTTTTTGCGATGGAGAAAATGAAAAACCTACATTTGGTAAAGTAGGAATTATTAAATCAAAAGGTTGATTACCTTTAAGACTATTTTTTTCAGGATTTGTTAGTAAAGGAATTATATCTAAAAATTCAAAAATTGAACCAGGCCATCCATGAATTAAAAGAAGAGGCAGAGCATTCTCTTCAGTTGATTTTACATGCAAAAAATGTGTTTTTACACTATCCTTAGTAAAAACAAATTGATTAAATTTATTTAGATTACTTTCCTCTTTTTTCCATGAAAATTGATTTTTCCAGTAGTCAATTATGTATGATATTTTTTCAAATGAAATACCTGCATCATTATTGTAAGCCGATCCCCAGTCTAAAATTCTACCATTTGTAATTTTAAAATTTAAGTCTTCTAAAGCTTTATTATCTATATTTGATTTAAATTTCTCCATTTCACTTCAACCCTATAAAAGATGTAAAATATTTTATTGTAAAACTTTGGTTATAAACTAATATAAAACAATGAATAAAATCATTATTAAAGTTTTCTTTTTTTTTAACTTATTAATTTTTTCCAGTTTTTCATCATTAGCTGAGACCTTTGTTTATTCTGGTGGCTGTTTTTGGTGTACAGAAGCAGATACTGAAAAATTGAAGGGGGTTAATGAAGTGGTAAGTGGTTTCACTGCAGGTACTACAAAAGATCCCAAATACATACCTGGGCAATGGGGCGATCACCGTGAGGCTGCCTTAGTTAAATATAACCCTAAAATAATTAGTTTTAAAGAGTTAGTTGTTCATGTGTTTAAAACAATTGATTATGAAGATAATAACGGACAGTTTTGTGACAGGGGAAGATCGTATAGTCCGGCTATTTATTATAAAACAAATGAAGAAAAATCAATTATCTCCTCATTAGCTCCAAAAACATCTATAGTGCCTATAGAAAAAGAGACTAAGTTTTATCCAGTTAGATTAGAACATCAAGATTATTATAAAAAACAAAGTTACAAATATGAATACTATAGATTCATGTGTAGACGTGACAAACGCTTAGAACAGCTCAATAACTGAATTAATTATATTTTTGCTAAATTTCTATTGCCTCTTGGATCAACCCAACCAATTAGACCATCATCTCTTTTATAAACCATGTTTAATCCACTATGTTTTTTATTTCTAAACATTAAAGCTGAAATATTTCCCATTTTCATTTTTTCTAGAGCGTCTATGACAGTCAATTCTTCAATTTCAGTATCCAACTCTGCAAAAATAAGTGGTTCTTGATAATTTGTTTCTTTTTGTTTTGAAATTGATGTCGGAGGTTCATTAATTATGTGAAATTGAGCATTTAAGGAGTTTGCTTTATTATTATTTTTATTATTTTCATTATTTTTATAATTTTTAATTTTTCTTTTATATCTTCGTAATTGTTTTGATAATTTTTCTAAGGTTTCATTGAATGCTAGTTTAGCAGTTTGTCCAGAAGATTGAGCTGTAAACTCCATTTTTTTATTAATATGAAGTACAATTATTATATGAAATAATTTGTTATTTTTAGAAACACTGATTATTGATGAGATTGGGTTAGGAAAATATTTTTGGATTGATACTAAGAGATTTAATTCTGCATATTTGGAAAAAGTTTCACCAACCTTAACTTGCTTTCCAAATATTTTAAAGTTCATATATAACTCCTAAATATCTTATTATTATAACAGAACTATAATAAGTTTTTGTCAATAATTTTATTTTTAATATTGAGTTGATATAAATTAATATTACTGAAGTTTTTGTAGTTTATGAGGAGTAAAACATGTCAGTTTACCTTATTGTTAAATCTGATACTAGTCAGGTAGATAGTAAAGATTTTGATTATTGGTATGAAAATGAACATTTATATGAAGCTAAGAAACAGTTTATGGCTAAAAATGCAAAAAGAGGGTGGGTACAAAATTCAAATTTTCATCTTGCTATATATGAATTTGAAAATATTAAAAAAGCAAAAAATGCAGTGGATTCAGAAAAATTACAATCACTTATAAAAAAATTTGACGAAAAATGGGATTTTAAAGTTACCAGAACACGTGATTTAGTCAGTTTAACTCAAATTATATAGATCTTTAATTTTAAATTTCATTAGAGATTTCAATTAAATTATTATCAGGATCTCTTATGTAAATAGATTTTATTGGGCCATTTGCTCCTGTTTTAATTACTGGGCCCTCTTCAATTTGAATTTGTGAATTTTTAAAAATCTTCATCCATTGATCTATTGATTTCATACTCACAAAACAAATATCCATAGATCCAGGAGTTGGTTTTGATGCATGCGGTTCAAATGGTTTTAAATTTTCGTGTAAATTAATTTTTTGGTTACCAAACTTGAGTGATTTTCTTTTGATATTATCAGAAGTTGATATAAAATCATTTAGTTCCATTCCTAATATATTAGTGTAAAAATCTACAGATAAATTTATGTTATTTACTGTTATTACAACGTGATCGATAAAAAGTGCCATTAATTTCCTATAATAAATATTTTACATAATATTTTAAGTTAATAGAATAACATTTAGAAATAAATAGAAAGTATAATTTATGAAATTTTTTAAAGTTAATTTAATTTTAGCAATTTTTATTATTTTTTTATTTCCCTCTAAATTAATAGCAAATGATATATATTTACCATCAGCTGGCTTTGACTGCAGTGACAATAATTACAAATTTGAGTTTCTTTTTGATAGATCAAAAGATATGGATAATCCAAAAGTATATAGACGAATTAATGGTAAGTTTATTGAAATAGGAAATCTTTTAGCTGAAAAACAAGGTGCTTATGTGATTTGGGAAGATAAAGATTTTTTTAAAACGACTGATTTTGCATGGACTTTTGACAAGGTTACCTCGAAGCTGTCATCTATAGTACTAAGTGTTGGCCTTGGGATCGAAAAATTAGATAAGATACCTAAACCAATGACCTGTATGCAAAAAATATTTTATTACTAATTTTTGAAAGTTTTAACATTTAATTTATACAAATTTTTAATACATTTGTTTTGACTTAAGTATTTTTAAGTAATAAAAAATAAAAATATAACTATGGACGCGTAGCTCAGCTGGATAGAGCAACTGCCTTCTAAGCAGTAGGTCAGAGGTTCGAATCCTCTCGCGTTCACCATTTATATTTGAGGTGGTTTAATGTTTGGATTAGGTTTGTTAAAAGGAACAGCAATAGGGTTAACTGGCGGTATCGTAATTGGGTTGGTGATCAAAGAAGCATGTAAACAAATGAAAAATAAAAAAAATCACACAATTAGCAATGATTCAACAGCTGACACTTCTGAAGTAAATAGTGTTGACAAAAAATAATACAAATAAAATGCATTAACTTAATTGTTTTTCCATCTTGAATACCACTTTACAAATAAATCATATTGTTTTTTTGCATACATTTTTTGACTATCACTTAATTTGTCTGTTGGATTGAAATGTAAATCGTATCCTTTATCCCCGTTAAGAACCATTAAAAATTTATAATAAAGAACTAAGTCGGGACCTTCATCAAATGATGATAAAATAGCCAACGCATCTTCAAGTTCTTTAGCTTTTGATCTTGAAACAGGGTCACCTGTAGCTGCTTTTTCACATAAATTTATTAAATGCAACACTTCATTCGGAAAAGCATTACCAACGCCAGTTATTGCACCTACTGCACCACAATTGACGTAACCATGAAAAACTGTTGTATCAACACCTATCATTAATGATATATTTTCATCTTGCGATGTAATATTTTCTGCTGCATAGGTTAAATCTTTTGAGCCTCCAAATTCCTTGAACCCAACCAAATTGGGAAATTCTTGCCTCAAATCAAAAAATAGATCTGCTTTTGTTGAGAAACCATAATAATGACTATTGTAGATTACTGCTGGTAGGTCTGGGGCTGCGCTTAATATCGAAGCAAAATGAGATCTTTGAGCTATTAATGACGGTCCCCTTGAGAGTACTCTTGGTATAACCATTAGACCAAGCGCTCCTACCTCTTGGGCGTGCTGTGCATGAGCTGTTGCTTTTTTTGAATTAATAGCTCCTGTCCCTACAATTGTAGGAATACCTGCATTTACTAATTTAGCAACACCTTGTTGCCTCTGCTCGTCTGAAAGGAGTGGCCAATCACCCATTGAGCCGCAGTAAATCACTGCTGACATTCCTGTATTGATTAATTCTTTAGCTTTACAAAGAAGCAATTCAAAGTTTGGAGAATAATCATTATTACAAGGTGTCATAAGCGCTGGCATACACCCTTTAAACACATTATTCATTTTATCCCCCTAATATAAAGAACTATTTTTTAAAGAAAAATTTTAATAATTAAAATTTATCCATTTATAGAATAACCGCCGTCTACGGGTATAGCTGTTCCAGTAATATAATTAGATCCCTCACTTGATAAAAACACAGCTATGCCACCTAAATCATCTGGTTCCCCCCATCGACCTACTGGTGTTCTCTCTTCAACTCTACTTTGAAGTTCTGGAATATCTATCCTCGCCTGTCGAGTTAGTGATGTATCTATGTAACCTGGAAGTACTGCGTTTACTTGAACATTATCTTTTGCCCAAGCATTAGCAAGACTTTTTGTTAATTGAACAACTCCACCTTTACTAGCAGAATAGGCACTACCGAGCGGGGCACCAAACAAAGAATGCATTGAACCAATGTTTATAATTTTTCCACCATTAGCATCTTTAAAATGCTTAAAAGAAGCTTTGGAACATGTAAACATGCTTATTAAATTTGTGTCTATTATTCCTTTCCACTCATCAAGTTCGTACTCCTCAGGTCTCTTTCTAATATTAGTCCCAGCATTATTTACTAATATATTTAATTTGCCAAAGTTACTAATAACATTCTCAATCAGTTTATTGCATGAGTTCTCGTCAACAACATCAACATGAAAGGATTTACATTCTATATTTTGAGAATTTAAAATTTTAATTGATTTAGTGTTTTTCTCTTCATTTCTACCAGCTATTATAATTTTAGCTCCAGCTTCTCCCATAGCTTTTGACATCGCTAAACCGATACCTCCATTTCCACCAGTAACTAGAGCAACCTTTCCTGTTAGATCAAAAAGTTTCATTTCAAATTCCTTCCTATTACCAATTTTCTTTAGATGTTCTTATATCTAATTCAAAAGTCCAGGCGTTTTTATTTTGATTATATAAATACATGTAAGCATCAGTGACACTATCTATATCTATTAATTTTCCATCTTTTACTCTTTCATCAAAATCAGACACTCTTTGTTTTATCCTCTCACCTGCCAAACCTCCATCAACAATAATATGACCTACGTGAATTGAGTTTTCAGCATATTCTTTTGCAATTGCTTGGGCTAAATTACGAAGAGCACCTTTTGCTGAATTAAATGCTCCAAAGTTTGATTTACCCCTTAAAGACGCGCTAGCACCTGTAAACAAAAGTGTGCCAGGAGTATTCTCTTTTAAAAATACTTTTATGACTTCTTTGGCAAATAAAAATCCACCATAGCATCCAGATTCCCAACTCTGCCTAAAATAACTTGGCTCCATGTCAATTATTTTGCCAGGTGTACTATTCCCAACATTGTAGACAGCAAAATCTAAACCAGAACCAATTTCTTTAATCGTCTTTTTGATTTGATTTTCATCTGTTGTATCAACAACTATTGGTTTAGCGTGATTACCTTCTTCGATAATACTTTCTACGACTTTATTTAATGACTTAATTGTTCTACCCGCTACAAATACTTCAAAGTTGTTTTGAGCAATTTTTTTACAAAGTTGTCCACCAAGACCATTAAGAGGTCCAACACCTATGACTAAAGCTTTTTTCATTTTATATAATATGCCTTCTTTGTTAATTAATATATGAATTAACTCTTGCTAATAATGAATTTAATCTAATTTTAATATCTAATAATTGATTTTTGAGATTGTTGTTTTCATTTTTCAATTTTTTAATTTTTGCTTTTAATAGAGTATTATTTAAATCGTTATTTATAGGCTTTTTATTCTTAGCATCAGCTTTACAAGTATTATAAATAGTTATGTCTTTGGCAGATGTGCCTTTTAAAACACATTCATGAGCTTGGCTTTGAGAATAAATAAAAATAAAAAATAAAAAATAAAAAATCTTCATATTGTTACTTTTTGTAAATTAAATTAATAATATACAATTACATACTAGTTATGTAATTAACAAGAGGTAAAAAATGTACTCTCGAATAGCAGAATTTCAGTCAACTTCTAAAGTCAATTGTGATATGATAATAGCATTTTTTCAGAATGTTATGATACCTAGAAACATTAAAAACGGTCAGTTGAGTTGTGAGGTCTATAGAGTTTCAGATACTACAGGTTTTGTTATTTCATCTTTTAAAAACAAAAATGATGCTACAAAAGTTATGAAAATAATGGCCGACGAACTCAATGAAGTTAAAGGTAATACTAAGATTAAATTAATTGAGGGTGAAAGAGTTTTTAGAATAGATCAATGATATGAACCTTGAACAAAAACAAATATTTAAGTTTTATGTTGGTTATGACGATATTTTTAACGAAATAGAAAATTTATCTAATATTAAATCTCAAACCAATGTAGCCTTCGATATTCTAAAATATGACAATAATAATTATGAAATAAATATTGCTCTAGCCGGTGTAAATCAGGATCAAATAACTATTGAACAATTAAATAATTTTTTGATGTTAGAAGTGAAGGAAAAAACAAAAACTCCTTTTGCAGGTATTATTCATAAAGGTATTCGTACAAACTCGGTTAAACAAACTTTTAGGTTAGAACAAAATATAGAAGTTGATGATGCAGAATTAGTATGTGGAATACTTAAAATTAAATTACATAAAAAAGAAATGAAAACAAAATTAAAGAGAGAAATAGAAATTATAGAAGAATAATAATATTATATGTTTGTTCTTAAATATTTGGAAATATAATGAAGGGTAATATGTCATGAACTATATGATCGATACTAATAAACTAAAAAGTCAGATAACCCAAGAAGAATGGCAACTTAGACTAGATCTCGCTGCAACCTATAGACTTATTGCACTCTATGGATGGGATGACTTAATATATACACATGTTTCATTGAGAATACCTGGTCCAGAACATCATTTTCTTATAAATCCTTATGGGTTGATGTTTGATGAAATCACAGCTTCAAGTCTTGTTAAAATTGACCTTAACGGTAATTCAGTTATAGAAACTCCATATGAAGTTAATCCTGCAGGATTTACAATTCACAGTGCAATACATTCAGCAAGAGAAGATGCGCAGTGTGTTCTTCATCTTCATACTAATGACGGTGTTGCAGTATCTATACAGAAAGATGGTTTGTTACCAATAAGTCAAACATCAATGTTGATACATCCTCATATAGCCTATCATGATTATGAAGGTCTAGCTTTAGATCATTCTGAAAAAGAAAGATTAGTTGAAGATATAGGTAACAAAAATCTGTTTATATTAAGAAACCATGGTACTTTGTCAGTTGGACAAACATGTGGTATTGCATTTATGGGTATATATTTTCTTGAAAGAGCATGTTCTGCACAGATAAGAGCTCAATCAGCAGGGTCTATTAATTTACCTTCAAAAGAAGCTATAAAAACAACGCAAGATCAATCCATTGGCATGTTTGATTTGGGAAGAGATAGACTGGCTTGGCCAGCTTTATTAAGAAAACTCGAAAGACAATCGCCAGATTACAAAAATTAAAAAGCTGATTTTGCACCTCCAGTTTTTTGTGTTGTGAAAATTGATCCATGATCTGGAGCTGGTGGCAAAGGTATTACTACAGGAACACTTTCCATTCTAGGTTGATAACTCACTTCCCCACAAACCATTTGTTTTTCTAGTTGTTTACATAACTCTATTGGATCATTATTTTTTAAATAAGCACCCACACCTACTAAAGGCCATGCATCAGCGGAATTACACTCATAAAACAGCATTAATCTATCTTTTTGGCTATTATTTGGTGCTGAGCCATGAAGAGTTCTAGCGTGATGAATTGTCATGGATCTGGCTTTTCCTGTAAGAGTAACAGCTTTGTCAATATCAAAAAATTTATCATCTGGATTAATTGCGCCACAAAAAACTCCATTATTGTTATGACTTAGAACTGGACCCTTGTGGCTTTCGGGTATAACCATTAACGGTCCGTTATCAATATCCACATCATTAAGCATTAAACCTAATGCCAAAACATTATCGTTTGTGTGTGGATAAAAGGCCCAATCTTGATGCCATTCAACTGCAGCACCACCTCCAGGAGCCTTAGTATTCAATTTACTTGTTTTTAGAGAAATATCTTTTCCAAGAAGATCAATAAGTATCCCTTCAATTCTAGATTGTTTTATTATATCCCAAAAAAATTGAGAATGTTGATGAGGCTGTTTAACTCTTTTTAGTCTGGGATTAGTTGAACAATGTCCATCTTCAAGATCAAAAATGTTATCATTGTTTTTTACATTTTTAGATCTTTCAAAAAAATCTTTTACTAAAGCTAACATTTCCTTGTGTTGATCTTCCGTAATTACATCCTCAACAAGCAAATATCCCTTATCGTTGTAAAAATTCACCTCGTCTTTGGATAATATCATCAACAACCTCCCTAAACTGTGAACATATCATGTTGTTTAATCTTATAAATATGTTAATCAAATAAACATGAAGAGCAACTACAAATGAACAAAAATTTGATCGACCTTGATAGTAGTCAGGCATGGATTAGATTAATAATAATTTTTATAATGAGCGTTATTGGCACTGCAGGAATGTGGTCAGTAGTAATTATAATGCCTAATATTCAAAGTGAATTTGTCCTTGACAGAGCTGCATCTACATACCCCTATGTAGCAACTATGTTTGGATATGGAATAGGTAATGTCATTATAGGGAGAATGCTAGATAAAATAGGAATTACAAAACCTATAATATTTGCTTTAACTCTTTTGGTTTTTTCATATTTAATTTCAACACTAGCTAATAATGTTATGTGGCTTTCAATAATTCAATTTTTCTTAGGTTTTTCTGCTGCCGCATTTTTTGGGCCAATGATGGCTGATATTTCAAGATTTTTTTATAAAAGAAAAGGGCTTGCAGTATCTTTAGTTGCGAGTGGTCAACATCTTTGTGGAGCAGTTTGGCCTTTTATAATTAAGGATTTTCTTTTAGATGGTGAATGGAGAGAGGCTCATCTTTTTATTGCATTAGTTTGTAGTATTTTTATCCCTATATTATTTTATTTTCTTGGGGAAAAGTCACCAAATTTAAAAAATGATTTCTCTAAAATAAAAAAAGAAGAAAATGTGAATTCTAATTTAAAATTATCAATTAGTAACAAGAAAATTCAAGTTTTACTTATGTTTGCTGGTGTTTTTTGCTGCGTTGCGATGTCAATGCCACAGGTACATATTGTTCCTTTGTGCATTGATAATGGTTTTGGTTTAGCTGTAGGAACTGAAATTTTATCCTTTATGCTATTTGCTGCTGTAACTAGTAGAGTACTATTTGGTTTATTATCTGACAAAATAGGTCCAATTCAAACTTTAATACTTGGATCAACTTTACAAGCAATTTCTCTGTCGATGTTTTTACCCTTTAATAGCCAATTATCGCTATATATAGTGGCAATTTGTTTTGGTTTATCTCAAGGTGGTATTGTTCCAATTTACGCAGTTATAATTAGTAAGTTTTTACCAGAAAATGAAGTCGCTGAAAGAGTTGGTTTATTAATTTTTGCGACCATAGTTGGGATGTCACTTGGAGGATGGCTGTCAGGGGAAATTTATGATTATACTAACTCTTATCAGATGGCATTTTTAAATGGAATTTTTTGGAATTTAATTAATTTATTAATAATGTTTTATCTTTTTTTAAAATATAAACAGTCAATAAAAAGTGTGGATAAATATGAATATTGAAAATCAAATGCGTCTTCTATGGACAAAATACTTAGAAACAAAAAATTTTAATTATCTTGCAGAAGCTTGTGAAAAAGCTCCTTTTTTTGGTCAAGAAGAAATGGGAAAAGAGATTGGTAAAATTTTGAGAAGTTTAAATAGTGATTGATACCAAATTAATTCTAGATTTTTGGTTCGTTCAATGCACACCTAATATGTGGTTCAAAAAAAGTGATAGTTTTGATCAACTGTTAAGGACAAAATTTAAAAAAAATATAGAAATATGTTTAAAAATTAATATTGAACAAATTTCAATATCTTATGATAATTATCTTTCTTATATTCTTGTTCTAGATCAGTTCACAAGAAATGTTTTCAGAAATAATCCTAAGGCATTTGAAGGTGATAAAACAGCTTTAGAATTATCTAAAACTGCTATTGAAAATAATTTTCTTATAGAATGTAAATTTCATTATAACAGTTTTTTTTTAATGCCAATTATGCATAGTGAAAATATAATTGACCATGAACTTGGCTTGCCTTTTTTTAAAAATTTTACTAATGAAAATACATTCAAATACGCTTTGAAACACAAAAAAATTATAGAAAAATTTTCAAGGTTTCCCCATAGAAATAAAATATTAGGTAGAAAATCAAGTGAATCAGAATTAGAGTTTCTAAAATCGCCTGGAAGTAGGTTTTAAATTATATGAACGTCAAGAGTATTAAAATTGGTAAAAGCCCTTCAATATCAGTTGACTATGCAGGTCAGGGTGAAATGATAATTTTTCTTCATGGAATTGGAGGAAATAAAAAGAACTGGAAAGACAACATTAATTTTTTTTCTGATAAGTTTTTGTCTGTTGCATGGGATACAAGAGGTTATGGTGAAAGCGATGATTATGAGGGGGCATTAAAATTTGATGACATATTAGACGACTTAAAAAAAGTTTTAGATTATTTTAATAAAGATAAAGCTCATATTGTTGGACTTTCAATGGGTGGACAAATTGCAACTTTATTTTATGAAAAATATTCTAATAATGTCAAAACACTTACTTTGTGTGACACTCATTTTGGTTTATCAAACCTTAGTAAAAAAGATGTAGAAAGATTTATAAATTTAAGAAAAGAGCCCTTATTAAAAGGAAAAGAACCTAAAGATATAGCTCCTATAGTTGCTGAAACATTAATTGGTGACATAAAAAATACTTCTGCTTTTAAGCAACTAGTTGATTCAATGTCTCTACTACATAAAGACAGTTATTTAAAAACAATTGATACCTCTATGAGAACAGAACATCGACATATTTTTAAAACAATTAATGTACCTACATTAATAATGGTTGGTGAACTTGATAGTCTAACACCACCTTCAATGTCTAAAGAAATCATGAAAGAAATTAAAAATAGTTATATCAAAATTATTCCAGAGGCTGGTCATTTAATAAATATTGAGAAACCAGAATTATTCAACCATAATTTAAGGTCATTTTTGGAGAGTTGAATGAAAATAAATAAAATTAAATTTTATGTTTATTTATTAATCTACTCTCAAATAAAACACACAAAATTGATGACAAAAAATATGAGAAGTCCCAGCGATGGATTTCTTGGTAACATTGCAAAACATTTAATGATAAATTTTAACGAGTTTATAATTAATGACTCAGTTAAAAAGCTTGATGTAAGAAATAATGACGAAGTTATAGAGATAGGATCTGGAAACGGACAAGCAATTGAAAAAATACTTCAACTAACTAATAAAAAAATTACTTCTATAGAAGTCAGTGAAAAGTTTCGTAATCAATTAATTCAAAAATTTAGTAATCAAAAAGTAGTTTTTTTTTCAAACGATGCAAAGCAATTGGGAGACATTATAAAAGATAATACATTTACAAAACTTCTAGCTATCAATGTAATTTATTTTTTATATCCACTTTCTGACTATGCAAAAGAATTTTATAGGATTTTGAAATTTGATGGAGTTGGTCTCTTAGCATGTAAATTTAAAGGAATTAAAAATTTTGATGATAAAGTTGCTCCTAATAAAGACTTAAACGAAGTTGTTAGAGCATTTGAAAAGGTTGGGTTTTTAGTTAATACAGAATTTGTAGATTCAAAGAATGAGCAAAAAGAATATCATGCGATTTATTTAAGAAAGGTGAAAAATGGATAGTAATATCTTAATTCAATCGAGAAGGAGTTTTATCTTCACTCCGGGTCTAAAACCAGAAATGTTTCCCAAAGCTATTAAATCTGGGACAGATATGGTGTGTGTTGAATTAGAGGATGGGATTGCTCCCCAAGACAAAGATTTAGCTAGAAAATTAGCGATAAAGTTATTTGAAACAAAACAAAATAATGATGGTATTGAGAGGATACTTAGAATTAACTCCCTAAGAGAAAAATTTGGCATAGACGATGTACAAGCTATCTTAAATACAAACACCCCTCCTCCTGCTTTAATGATCCCGAAAGTTAAAAGTTCTGAAGAAATAGTCCTATTAGATAGTTTACTCACTGAAAAAAGGCATAATTGTAGACTACACATTATTATTGAAACTAATGAAGGACTTGAAAAAGCATACGATATAGCCAATTGCTCTAACAGAATTGATGCTCTATTTTTTGGTGGAGTAGACATGTCAGCTGAATTAAGGTGTGAAAATAAATGGGAACCTTTACTGTATGCCAGGTCAAGAATAGTACATGCAGCTTCATCTGCTGGAATTGATGCCATAGACGTTCCTTTTCTAGACTTAGATGATCCTGAAGGCATGAAAAAAGAAGCAATTAAAGCAAAGGAACTAGGCTTTAGCGGTAAAGGATCAATACACCCAAAACAAATTCCAATTTTAAATGAAGTATTTACTCCATCAGAGGAAGTTATTCAAAGAGCTAAAAAAATTACTTCAACTTTTGAGAAAGCAAATACTGGGCTTGTAGTTATTGAAGGAAAACTTATTGAAAAACCTGTCTTAAGAGAAATGTATAGGATTTTAGCCGTCGCCAAAAAAATCGAAAAGAACAATTTAATTTAAAAATATTTAATAAATGTAATATTATATTTTTTATAATAAGTTTTAATTAAATCTATTTTTAAACTTTAAAAATAATAAATACGTGATTGGTATAGAAAATAATAAAATCGCAAGAAAATTAATTTCATAATTTGAATACCCTGTAACATCTCCACCTGGAAGGGCCATTAATATACCTGAAAATCCTAGCATGATTCTTATTGGCCATTCTAAGTATCTTGAGTTTTTAAGATTTCCTATTCCAACTAAATATCCTTGTAAAGAACTTGAAATAAGAATAATTCCAGCAATAGCAGAGAAGAAAACAGTAAAAATTTCAAGCACCGATCCTCTGCCTATTAGTGCAGGATTTAGAACAAAAAAGAATGGAATGAAATAAATAACACTACCTAATTTCATTGCTTCTACGCCTGTTCTTATTCCATTTGCACCAGCAACTGATGCAGCGGCAAATGCACCTATAGCAACTGGAGGAGTTATAAATGATATCATTCCCCAATATAACATAAATAAATGAACAGCAACTTTATCTAATCCACTACCCGTTAATGCTGGGGCAAGAGTTACTGCCAGAAACAAATAAGCTGCAGTTACTGTCATCCCAATACCTAGTATAAAACTAGTAAGAGCACCCATAATAAGTAAAATAATTATAGAATCACCCGCAAAATCAACAAGCGCGTATGTAATAGTACCAATTTTACCAGTAAAAGTTAGTGAACCAATAATGAGGCCAATTGCAACTAGAATACCAGCAAGTTCCGCAAACAATCTACCTACGCTTTCTATGAAATGAAGAAATTTTTTGTAGTTCCACCTATGTATTTTTACAATTTGATTGATTATTAATAATGTAGCTGTGGCATAGTAAGGAGCTTGTGCTTCTCTTTGCATATACAATAACATTAAAATTAACATTACAAATACAAATACAAAATACCAACCTTCTTTTAAAACCTTTTTAATGGATGGAAGTTCTTTTGCAGGTAAACCTTTAAGATGATTTCTTGCTGCGTAAGCGTCTATTTGCATAAAAAGACCAAAATAATACAATATAGAAGGAAAAGCAGCTGCAATAATAATCTCAGAGTATGGGACCTCTAAAAAAGTTGCCATCACAAAAGCAGTTGCTCCCATAACTGGAGGCATTAATACTCCACCTGTAGATGCACATGCCTCGACACCTGCTGCATAAGAGGATTTGAAGCCAGTTTTCTTCATTGCGGGTATAGAAAGAACACCAGTAGTTAAAACGTTTGTAATTACACTTCCACTCATTGAACCCATTAGACCAGAAGAAAAAATTGAAACTTTTGCAGGTCCACCTCTTCTAGTACCCAAAAGTGCAAAAGCTAAATTTAAAAAAAAAGACCCACCTCCAGTATGTTGAAGGGCTACTCCAAAAATTAAAAAACCAACAACTAGGGTTGCAAATGCAGTCATTGGTATACCCATAATACTTTCTGTACCAAAAATATGAAATGTAGCGGTAGTATCCCATGGTTGGGCTGGCGCGCTTAAAAACCCAGGTAGAAAAGTCGAAATTGCTGGGTAAATAGAAATAATTAAACAAATAATAAAAATTGCATTTCCACCAGCTCTTCTACTTGCCTCTAAAACCAAACCCCATAAAATAAATGCCATTATTTTTGCATATGTTGGTGCAAGATATTCCCACCCCTCTTCTAAAATTAATGAACCACTATAACAAAAATAGCTTGCAATTATAAACGTAGAAGCAGCAAAAATTATATCATACCAGGGTATTTTATTTCCTCTCCTAGGAGTGGGATGATATACAATAAATGGTAAAGGTAATAATAGAGCAATCATAGCATAGAGATACTCAGTATCCAGCAGCACATAAGTATTTAAAAAATTTCCAACACCGAACAACATGTAAATTGAAAGAAAAGAAGATAATATGGCGGCAAACCTTAAAACATAGTTAGAGATATCGTTTGGAGCCCTGTTTCTAATTAAAGAATCTTCTAGTTGATTTTTGGACATATTTAATTCCAATTTTGATAAGGTAAAACTTAGTTTTACCTTATCAGATTCATTTTTTAATTATATGCATTTGGCATGCCGGCAGCTTTTAAAGCAGATGCTCTATTTTCAAGCCACTTTTTCTTAAAAGCATCACCAGATAAATTTGCTTTTAGAGTTTTCTGCCAAGCTTTAGCTAAGATATCCTGTCTTTTTATTAAGTTTGCGTTATGTTTGTCATGCTTTGATGTCCAAACACCTTTCTTTTTGTAAAACTTAACTGCTCCTGGATGATATGGAAAAATCCAACTAAAATTTTGATTTGATAATTGATATCCATCCATTCCTGGTCCAGAATCTTTAAATTGGTCGTAATTATTCATAACAGCTTCAGTTAGATGATATGATAAATCTTCAGAGGTTTTTTCTAATGTAACAAAAATGGGATAAGGGTAATTCATTCCTTCAAAAGATTTATTACTATCTGAAGATCCTACAAAGTTTGTTACAACTGCTTTGGCAAAATGGGGAGCTGTAGCTATTGCTCTTTTCCAACTTACTTCGTCGTTATGTGGCATTGGTGGAAAGAAAAGACCTCTAGGTGAAGCATTCGTTTTATTAAAAATGCTACTTACAGAAGAACCCATACTTGCATCTGCTTGACCATTTATAACTGCATTAGCCGATGCTCCGTAACCAGAAACCTCTACCTTAATAACATCATCCCATGTTAGGCCACCAAACGCTAAAAAACCTGCCATGTTTCCATTAAGTGCTGGAGATCCTTTTACCCAAGTAACTCTTTTCCCTTTTAGATCAGCCATTGTTTTAATATTTGCATCGGCAGCAGTAGCTACTGTTTGACCATTTCTTCCAATATTATTGAACATATTGTAAACTTTCATTGGTCCCCATTTTTTATCTGCAAACATAAACACGCCCTCTTGCGCAAATAAACTCGCTATTCCACATGCGCATATTTCTGCTTGTCCTGCTTTAAGTGGAACCATTCTAGAAACATCATTTTTGCCAGGAATTATTCTTAAATCCGTGCCGTAATTTTTTTTAAGCATTTGGCCAATACCAACAGATTGAGCATAGCCCGATGAGGTCGTTCCGTATGCAGTCCAAGAAATGTTTTTAGGTAATTTATCAGCAATAGAATTTGATACATTAAAAGAAATTACTAAAGCTAAAAAAGAAAAGTAAAAACAAAATTTTTTCATATTAATTCCTCCATCTTTTTAATATTAACTATAAGATTACATCTTCTTTTTAAATAATCAAATTGATACTAGTAAATTTATAATAAAAAAAATTAAGATAATTAAATAATAAGAAGTCTTATTGCTAAAAAGATTAATACTAATTGGAAAATTCTAACGAATATTTTGTTACTAATTTTCAAAAGTAATACCTGACCGATTCTACTTCCAATTAATGTTGCTGGTAATATCATTAAAAAAGTATCTATATATTCAAAAAAAGAAAATCCAATAAATGTAAACCCTATTATTTTTATTAAATTACCGATTAATCCAAAATAACCTAAAGTGCCCACAATAGATTTTTTTTCTGAAATGCTTTGTTTTACAATAACAGCTAAAAGAGGAGCAATTACACCTACTAATATGTTTAAAATACCTGTAAAAAAACCAACTATTAAATATAAATTTGTAGGAACTTTTAAACTGTCTATAATTTTTAAATTCTGAATTCCAAGTGCAAGTAATATAAAAAATCCAATTAAATTTTTAATATTATCACCATCTATATTTTGAAAAATTTTAAGACCTATAAATATTCCAGTAGGTAACAATAATGAAAACTTAAATATTATATTCCAGTTTACAAATTTCCTTAAAAGCCATGTTCTTGTTATATTTGAAGTAAATTGAATAACTCCATGTACTGGTATTGCTTCTGCTGGATTCATAAACTGAAGCATGGCAGCTAATAGTACTGTACCTCCACCTGCCCCAGCTATTGATGTCATCAAGGCTGTAAAAAATGATAGAACTGCTAGAATAATATTTTCTGATAAAGATAGTTCAAGCATTTAAGATGCCTAGTTTAAATAATTTAGAATAAATTTAATTTGTAAAGCTGTGACATTATTTGATAAAATCAAATAATCAAACAAATAAAAATAAAAGAGAAAACTTTCAAATTGAAAATTAAGGATCAAGTTGTAATAAATTCAATAAATAACGATAACAATAATCTATGCGTTGATTTCTTTATTAGAAATAATAAAACCTTTGGTTATCAAGAATATAGAAAAGATCCAGAAAATATTTCAGAATGGTATAGAATTGGTAATTATGATTATAAGGTTTTTTCAAATAAGGACGATGCTTATCATGACGCAAAGAAAACTATCGTTTGGTTTAAATAAAAATGAAAATTGTTAGTTTACTTCCTTCAGCTTCAGAAATTATTTGTGATATGGGATTATCTAATTATTTATACGCAGTAAGTCATGAGTGTGATTATCCAGACTTAATTAGAGGAATTAAAAAAGTCACTTCAAGTATTATACCAAACAATTTGAACCAAAGTTCAATTGATAAATTAGTTAAAAAGGCTGTTAAGAATGACATTCCTCTTTATCAAGTGGATAATGACGAAATACTTAAAATCAATCCCGACCTAATAATTACACAAGGACTATGTGATGTTTGCTCTATCTCAGAAAACGTTATTCAAGCAACATTAAAAAACAACTTGTGTACTTTAAAGCCTAAGACAAAAATTATCTCACTAAATGGAACAACCTTTGACGAAATTTGTTCAGATATTTTGATGATAGGTGTAGCAGTCAATAAAGAGGAAACTGCTAAAAAAATAATTGTTGAAGCGAAACTTAAAAAAAAACAAGTTACTAGGAAAAGAAAAAATAAAACTTTACTTCTACTTGAATGGATAGACCCCTATTTTACACCAGGGCACTGGATACCTGAACAAATAGAAATGGCAGGATTTTTGTCATGTATAGGTAATAAGGGAGAAAAATCTATAGAAATCAAACCTAAAGATATAGCAGATCTAAATCCAGACTTTATTGGGATAATTTGTTGTGGTTATAATCTTGAAGAAAATAGATCTTTTGCAGAAAATATTTATCTTGATGAGAGGATTAATCATATTGAAGCAATTCAAAAACAAAGAGTATATGCATTTGATTCTAATTCTTACTTCAGCCGACCGTCTTTAAGAATTTTAGACGGTGTAATTCAGTTGAGCAATGCCATTTCAGATACAAACCCAAAATTTCATTGTAAAAAATCAGACTTTATAAATAATAGGAAACTCTCTTCCTGTTAATTTATCACCAGTTTTAAGCTTGATATTTTCAAAGGGTGGCGAGCCTTTACCTTGTCTATCCACAAAGAATGCATCATCTCCAACAATTCTTGCTGAAAACACTCTTCTTCTGCTATTTTTGTTTATATTTTCTGAAGCTCCGTGAAGTGTTCTAAAGTCAAAAGCAACAGCGTCACCTGCTTTAATATCCCAACTTAATATTTTGTAATCTTTTCTACTTGAATTAATATCCGGCACTTCCTTAGAGTTGTCATTTTCGTACAAATCATTCCCATTAAATCTTTTGGGCTTATGTAATATATTCGATAGATGTGAGCCGGCTATACACTCTAAACAACCTTCTTTTGAAATGTCATCTAGAGCAATCCAAAAACTGACACTCTGTTTACCGTCAACACAATAATATGGTTTATCTTGATGCCATGGAGTTACAATAGACGAACCAGGTTCCTTAACTAAAACATGATCATGAAAAAATCTTGATTTTTTGGACTTCATTAATTTTGCAGCATAAAATCCAATTTTTGATTTAAAAATAAAATCTTTAAATTCTGGTATTCTATCCCAATTAACTAAATCTTGAAAAAATGATGCCGTTCCATCCTCGGGAGTATATGACCTTTCTCTAACACTAGGATTTTGAATTAATTTATCAACACCAATTCTAAGTGGGTCAAGCCAATCTAAAAATATTCCTTTACATAAAACTGCACCCTCAGTGGAAAAATCCTCAATTAATGTATTATCTATAAACGCCATCCCATTCTTCCACAGGTTGTAATTTACCATCTTTACCTAATCTTGGTCTGTTCCTAGTAAATGTGTTTTCTGAACCTACAACACCGTAATCCATATAACCTAACCTTACCAAAGGCCTAGCTGCGCTAGCATTAAACAGCCCATCTTTAATAAACTTATCGTTTATAAAAATTCCAACAACCTGCCCAAATATTACATAGTTTCCCGTTCCTTTGTCTCTTTCTACATTTGGTAGGTCTATTGTTTTCCAATGTTTACACTCAAGAGCAGCAGATGCTTCAGAAACAAATGGTGCAGAAACAAATTTACCTATTTGAGGTTTTAAGCCTGCTAATTCAAATTCATCAATATTTGAATCTGCAGGAACAGAACTGCCATTCATATGATCAAACAAATCTTCAGTTGCCAGAGAAACAGTAAACTCTCCTGTTTCTTCAATATTTTTAACAGAATCTTTAATATCTACTGAAGAAAACATTACAAAATGAGGTCTATCTGCGATTGCATTGAAGTAGCTATATGGAGCTAAATTATAAACACCTGATAGAGAAACACTTCCAATCCAACCAATCGGCCTCGGAGCTACAATTGCTTTGAAAGGGTCATGCGGTAGACCATGCTCATTTTTTAAGGTATCGTAGTGCATTGTATTTTCCTATTTAAAACAAAAAGTGTAGATTAAAATAAACAATATAAATTAAATGTATAGAATATTATTAAATTATTTATTTTATAAAATTCCCAATTTAACGGTGAAATATGATTGATAGAGAAATTAAAGTTATAGGTTTTATTGGACTAGGTGTCATGGGTTGTTCCATGAGTAAAAACTTACTTAAAAATAAGAATTGGAATGTCTTAGTTAAAGATTTGAATGCCAACAAAGAAAAAGAATTAGAAAATCAAGGTGCTAAAATAGCCAGTGATACTAGAGAAATTTTTACTTTATCAGATTTGGTTATTACATGTTTACCAGGAGGAGATTTTGTTAGAGACCTATATTTTGGTAAAGATAAATATATCTCTGACATCAAAAATAATCAGTTTATTATCGATATGTCAACTTCGCAACCAGATTTAATGATTAAATTAGAAAATGAGATTAAAATAAAAGGTGCTCATTTTGCTGACGCTCCCATTGCCAGAACGAGACAGGCTGCTATTGATGGAACTTTAGCTATAATGGTTGGGTCTGATAAAGATGTTTATAATAAAATTCTGCCCGTGTTACGATATATGGGTAAGGATATTTTGCATTGTGGAAAAGCAGGAACAGGCCAACTTACAAAAATATTGAATAACATGATACTTTTTGAAACAGTTGTAGCATTAAGTGAAGCAGCTAATATTGCTGAGCAATACGGCATGAACGTTGAAAATTTATATGAAAATATTACAAAATGTTCTGGAGATAGTTTTGCTCTTAGAAACCATGGGTTAAAAAGTATTGCTAAAAATAATTTTCCTTCACCTGCGTTCTCCTCAGAATATGCTCTCAAAGATTTATCTTACGCTTTAGAGTTAGGTCAAAAACTCAATGTTAAAATGCCTGGAGCATTATCAGCAGAAAATATCTTAAAGACTTCAATTAAAAATGGTGACAAAGACTTATATTTTCCTGTAATGAAAAAATATTTTAGTTAAAGATTAGCCTCTACCTACAAATGGCATTTTATTTGCCATTACAGTCATATTTAGAACATTTACCGTTACAGGTAAATTAGCCATGTATAAAACTGCTTCTGCTATGTGCAGAGAGTCTATAACTGGCTCAATATCCATATTACCATTGGCCTGAGGAACCCCCTCTTTCATTCTCTGTGTCATTGGCGTTTCAGCATTTCCAATATCAATTTGACTACATGCAATGTCATATTTTCTTCCATCCAATGAAATTGTCTTAGTCATACCTGTAACAGCGTGTTTGGTTGCTGTATATGGTATGCTCCCTGGTCTTGGAGTAACTGAAGACACACTGCCATTATTTATTATTCTACCACCTTGAGGATTTTGTTTTCTCATCAGAGCAAAAGCATATTTAGCGCATAGAAACATTCCATTTAAATTAATGTCTACGACACTTTTCCAGTTTTCAAATGGCATTTCGTCTATTGATTGTGCCGGCACACCTATCCCTGCATTATTAAATAAAACATCAATTCTTTCGTGCTTTTTTTCTATAATTTTGAATACATTTTCTACCGAAATTTGATCACTTACGTCACACGACATTACTTCAGTTATGCCAGTACATCTCTGTTGTGTTTCAATTAATTTATCTTTTCTTCTTCCTATTAAATAAACAGTGAAATCTTCTTTTGATAATACTTCAGAAACTCTCCTGCCAACTCCTGTTCCTGCTCCTGTAACCATTGCAATTTTTGACATTTTTATTTCCTTTTTTAATTAGACTAGGTATATTTATTAAAAAAATATTAAAATCTTATCATTTTAAGTTAAATATAAATACAAAAATCAAAGTTTTTTATTAGAAGATTTTATTATGACAGAAAAAGTTTTTATTGGCTGTGGCGCCGGATTTTCAGGTGATAGATTTGATGCATCAATTCCAATTGTAAACGAATTTAAAAAAATAAATGCTGCTAAATATCTAATGTTTGAAGTCCTTGCAGAAAGAACTCTTGCTATAGCCCAACAATTTAGATTAAAAAATCCTGAGGAAGGTTATTCACCATTTTTAGATTCTTACATAAGTCCAATTCTTGATGATTGCCTCGAAAATAATATAAAAATAATTTCAAATATTGGTGCTGCAAATCCTATGGGAGCTGCTAAAAGAATACTTAAAATAGCAAAAAAACAGAATACTAAAAAACCTAAAATTGGTGTTGTTTTAGGTGATGATTTATTAGAATACATGTCTAATGATGAAATACTAAATAGTCCAACAATGGAAGGTTTGGATTTTTCTAATAACAAAATTACTGCAGCTAACGTATATCTTGGAGCTCAACCCATTGCTGAAGCTTTAGAGATGGGTGCTGACATTGTAATTGTTGGTAGGACAGTTGATAGTGCTCTTGCCTTAGGACCCTTATTATACGAATTTAAATGGAAAGAAAATGAATTAAATTTGATTGGCTCAGGTACAATTTGTGGCCATCTTTTAGAATGTGGAGCCCAAGTAACTGGAGCTTATTTTGCTGACCCTGGCTTCAAAGACGTACCTAATCTGGCTAACGTTGGTTTTCCCATAGCAGAAGTTAATCAAGATGGTTCATTTATTATTACAAAACCTGACGGAACAGGTGGTCTAGTCAGTCAAGCAACGGTTACAGAACAATTGTTGTACGAGACACATGATCCTTCTAATTACTTAGTCCCAGATGTAACGGCTGACATGACAAGTTTAACTTTAGAAAACAATGGAGAAAATAGAATTTTAGTTAAAGGAGGTAGAGGTAAAAAATCTCCTGAAAAACTAAAAGCTACTATTTGTTGTGATAATGGATTTATGGGTGAAGCTGAAATAAGCTATGCGGGACCTAACGCACTTGCACGAGCAAAGCTTGCAGGTGAAGTAATCAGTGAAAGAATTCAAATTTTAGGATTACAAGGACAGTTGAGAGTTGAAATTATTGGTGCTGGATCAGTTCATTATTCTATGGATGAAACATCTTCTTATCATCTTCCTGAAAATGGTGATTACAGAGTAAGAACTTCCGCAATATATCCTAAAAAAGATCAAGCACAACAAATGGTTGATGAAGTCATGTCATTATATTGTTGTGGACCTGCTGCTGGAGGTGGAGGACGTGGTTATGTTACACCTCAATCATCAACTGCATCTATTTTAGTTAACAGAGACATTGTTGACCCCAACATTCAAATTAAAATTATATAAAATTCTTTTGAGGCAATTATGATTATATTAAACTTACCTGTTCATGCAATTGCTCATGCTAGAGCTGGTGATAAAGGAGATGTATCTAATATTTCACTTATTGCTTATTTAGATAGTGGATGGAAGGTAATAAATGATCTTGCTACTGAAGAAAGAGTATTGGATATTTTCAGGCATTTAGGTGCAACTCAAGTGAAAAGGTTTGAACTTCCATCTCTAAAAGCATTAAATTTTGTAATTCAAAGTGCTCTTGGGGGTGGTGTTAATAGCTCCTTAAGACTTGATAGACACGGTAAAACTTTATCTTCACATCTACTTCACGAGCTAATTTTACCTATTAGTGAAGACATGATACCCTCTAATTCACCATATTTAAAAAATTTTAAGGAATGAAAAATGCAAGAAGCTGGATCACTGTTAGTAAAATTACTTGAAAAACAAAAAGTTGATAGAGTGTTCTGCGTTCCAGGCGAAAGCTACCTTTCGGTAATGAATGGTCTCCAAGAAACATCTATAGAAACAATTCTTTGTAAACACGAAGGCGCGGCGTCAATGATGGCTGAAGCCGATGGTAAGCTTACTGGCAGGCCTGGTATTGCTTTTGTAACTAGAGGTCCAGGAGCTACAAATGCTGCATCAGGAATACATATTGCGCAGCAAGATAGTACTCCTATGATATTATTTGTAGGCCAAATTGGTAAGGAAATGTATGGCCGAGATGCTTTCCAAGAAGTTGATTATCAACAATTTTATGGTGGTATGGCAAAATTAGTAATTGAAGTTCAGCAATCTGACAGATTATCAGAAATCTTCTCACGAGCTTATCACGCAGCTATGTCAGGAAGACCTGGACCTGTTATAATAGCACTACCAGAAAACATGCTAACTGAAAAAACAGATAAAAAACCATTAGAGTTCATTGATCAATTGATGTCTGCTCCTACAACAAAGGATCTTGCACAATTTATTGAAGAAATAAAAGAAGCTAAGAATCCAATTGTTGTTTTAGGAGGATCAATATGGTCTCACGAAGCTGAAAAAGATTTAATATCTATTTCTGAAATGCTTGGATTAACAATAATTACATCTCATAGAAGACAAAGTTATTATAATAATTTACATAAAAATTATGGTGGTGATCTCGGGCTTGGTGTTAATCCAAAATTAATCAATCGAATTAATAATAGTGATTATCTAGTATTGTTAGGTGGTAGATTAAGCGAAAACCCTTCGCAAGGTTTTACATTGTTGGGTATTCCAGAACATAATAAAAAGTTTATTCATATTCATCCAGGTTCAGAGGAAATAGGAAGAATTTATAAACCTCATCTTGGAATTGTATCAAATCCAATAGCATTTGTGAACATTCTTAACAACGCATTAAAGGGTCTAAATACAAAACCCAATTCTAATAATGAACTTAATGCAGTTAAATCTCATGAAGAATATATTGAATGGGGCGATATGCCTTTAGAAGCTCCTAATTCAGGTGTTGACCTAACATCTGCTTTTAGAACTCTTAGAAAACATTTAGATCCTTCTACAATTATTACTAATGGGGCTGGTAACTATGCTGTTTGGGGTCATAGATTATTTAGGTTTACAAGAGTTAAGACGCAACTTGCACCAATTTCTGGTTCAATGGGATACGGACTGCCAGCTGCAATAGCAGCCAAATTAAGATTTCCTGATAATATGGTTATAGCCCTTGCAGGTGATGGATGTTTCCAAATGACTGAAAATGAATATGCTACAGCCGTTCAATATAATGCTGCAGTAATTGTATTAGTAGTAGATAATGAGATGTACGGAACAATTAGAATGCATCAGCATAAACATTATAAAGGAAATTATAAACATACTGGATTAGTCAACCCAAACTTTTCTGATTTAGCCAACGCTATGGGTGGTAAAGGTTATAAAGTTGAAAATACCGAAGATTTTTATGAATTATTTGTAGAAGCTAATAATTGGGCAAATAAGAATAAACTTCCCGCTTTACTTCATATTAAAACTGGGTCTGAAATGGTATTGCCTGGGAAGCGCTTCAACTCATTATAATTATTGATTAGGATTTCTCAAATAAAAATCATTTCCAAGAACTACCTTTTGTGATTTCAATTCTTTGATATCCTTCGAACAAATTTGTTCCATTACATTTGAAAGTTCGTCTTTTAATATATCATGTACGTGATCAGCTCCTTTATCTCCTAATGCAGCAAGACCAATAATAAATGGTCGTCCCGTCATTATAAAATCAGCGCCAAGCATCAAGCCTTTACTTATGTCTTGGCCAGAATAAAAGCCTGAATCTATAATTATCGGAAATTTTGACCCTAGTTTATTTCTAATTTCTGGTAATACTTGTAATGGGCTTGGCGCAATATCAATTTGTCGTCCTCCATGATTTGAAATATAAATAGCATCAATAATTTTACTAGCTTGAACTGCGTCGTTAATATCCATTAAGCCTTTAAGAATAATTGGACCACTCCATAAATCCCTCACTTCTTTTAGATAATCCCAATCTAGATAACGTTGCATCTGGCTTCCGGCAAAGCCTGCTTTAGACTTTGCGTTTCCATGCCAGCTACCATCACTATATTGATCCATAGTCCCAAATGCAGGAATACCATTTATAAGCGTCCCAATTGACCATGATGGGCATATTGCTGCTTGAAAGAAAGTTCTTAAATTATTTTTAGGTGGCACTGATACTCCTGCCATTCTAAGCCTCTCTCTTCTGCTAGATGCGGGTATGTCGGCAGTAACAATTAAGGTTTTAAAGCCAGCATTTTTTGCCCTTTTTAATAAGTCATTTCTTATGGCTTTGTCCGCAGGAGGATATAACTGAAACCAGCCCATACCATTAAGATGTTTTCCAACATCTTCAACTGAAGCACACGCAACTGTCGATAATGAATAAGGAATGTTATTTTTAACAGACATTTTTGATAATGCTATTTCTGCACCCGGCCACATTAAGCTAGTCATTCCCACAGGAGCCATTCCAAAAGGTGCGTCATATTCATGATCAAATAACTTAGTTTTTAAATTTGGGTTTACGGTTCCCTTTAAATACTGAGGAACTAAAAAAATTTGATTAAAGATCTTTCTATTATTTTCTAAAGCCTCATCATAACCAGTACCTGCAAATAAGTATTCTGCAGCAAAATGTGGCATTCTCCTTTTTGCAACATTAACCATATCACTAACTCTTGGATATTTATCAACTAGGTTAGACAAAGATTTCTCCTGAAGTTTATAAAAGTTGTGTATTAAATATTTTATAGTTAAATTATTAATTAAATCAAAAATAAAATTAAGTGAGTATAATTAATGATTGAAAATCCTCCTTTGATACAAATCAAAAAACCTGCTAGCAGAAACAGACCCAACAAAGAACAACTCAATTATTTCAAGGATGTTCCAACCGGTTTTATTTGTGATGCGCTAGATGGTTACGCTGCATTAGACCCTTCGATAAAACCCCTTTTAATTCCTGGAAAGATTGTAAATCATATTGTGGGGCCAGCATTAACTGTTTTTTCTGGGGCTGCTGACGTTTTAGGAATGGCTATAGCTTTAAGTGAAATACAAGAAGGCGACATTGTTGTTAATAGTGTAAGTGGTTTTCAAGGAACTGCCGCGGTCGGCGACAGAATAGCTGGAATGATAAAAAATAATGGAGGAGTAGGACTTGTTACTGATGGACCTATGAGAGACTTAAATGGAATTATTGAAACTGGTTTAGATTGTTTTTGTACAGGATTAAATCCAAACTCACCTTATAATAGTGGTCCTTCAAAAATTGGTTTTTCTATCGATATAGGAGGAAAAACTATAAATAGTGGTGATATTATTGTTGCTGATACCGATGGAGTTACAGTTGTTCCATTTAATAAAATTGATGAAGTAATTAAAAAGCTTGAAAGAATTGTTGAGGTTGAAAATGCTATGGATGAAAAAGTGTCTAATGGACTTAAGATATCTCAAAAAGCTCTAGATTATTTAAATAGTGACCAAGTTGTTTATTACGATTAAAACAAAATTATTGATAAACTCTGCCTTCAGTAACTGTTTGTAAATATTCTATTGATAGATTTTCATTTATTTCAACAACTTTAAAACCTTCTTTAGTAATATCTATAACAGCATAATCTGTATAAACTCTGGATACCACTCCTGACCCCGTTAATGGTAATGTGCATTTTTCAACTAGTTTAGGTTTCCCTTCTTTAGTTAAATGTTGGGTCATTACAAATACGTTTTTGGCTCCAGCTACTAAATCCATTGCTCCACCAACAGCTGGAATACCTTTGCCGGTGGACCAATTTGCTAAATCACCATTTATGGAAACCTCCATAGCTCCAAGCACACAATAATCAATATGTCCACCTCTTATCATGGAGAAACTATCTGCATGGTGACAAAAACTACCACCAGGTAAAATTGTAACTGGTTTTTTGCCTGCATTAATTAAATCAAAATCAATTTCATTTTCGTTAGGAGTTGGTCCCATTCCCAAAAGACCATTTTCTGAATGATAAATAATTTCGCGATCATCTTTGATGTGTTGTGACACTAGTTCTGGCATTCCTATCCCTAAATTTACGTATGATGCGTGTGGAAGGTCATTTGCTATTTTAGAGGCGATAACCCCCCTTCCCCATCCCTTTTCTGCATTCGTTAATTTTTTTTTTGTCATGGATATATCATTCCCTCCTCAATTGCATTTGTTTCAATAATCGGATTATCAATTTCAATGATCTTTTTTACAAATATACCTGGGGTTATAACATTTTCTGGATTAGTTTGATGAGGTTCTATAAGTTTTCTTACTTGAATTAAAGATTGTTTTGCTGCCATACACATTATAGGATTAAAATTTCTTGCTGTTTTTTTAAATGTCAGATTACCATATCTATCTGATAAATCAGCCTTTACTAGCGCAAAATCTGCGTTTAAGGCCTCTTCCAAAATATACTTCTTGCCATTAAAGATTTTTTCTTCTTTTCCAATTGCTAAAGGGGTTCCAACTGCTGTTGCCGTGTAGAATGCAGGTATACCTGATCCAGCCGCTCTAATTCTTTCTGCTAAAGTACCTTGTGGGACAACTTCCAATTCTATTTCACCCTTGTTATATAATTCTTGAAAAGTTATACCTTTGGCTGATCTAGCAAATGAACAAATTACTTTTTTAACCTGTTTTTGACCAATTAATGCACCAAGGCCAACTCGTCCATTTCCAGAGTTATTAGCAATAATAGTGAGATCTTTAGCTCCATGATCAATCAAACCATGAAGAAGTTCTATTGGGCTTCCCGCTTCTCCAAAACCTCCAACCATAATTGTGGCTCCATCAAAAACATCTGATAACATTTCTGCAATTTCTGTTTTTATTTTGTTGATTTGCATTTTGAGCTTTCATGTTGTTTAAATTCTTTTTAAATATATAATATCATTTATACACTAAAAATAAATTAAACTGAATGGTAATAAAAATGAATTTTGAATACTCCGAAAAAGATGAAAACTTTCGTAAAGAAGTAAAAGATTGGCTTGATGAAACCCTTCCCAAATCTCTTTCCGAAAAAGTAAAGAAATATCAAAGACTAACGAAAGAGGATTATGAAATATTCATGAACAACCTAACTGCTAAAGGTTGGTTAGCATGGCACTGGCCTAAAGAATATGGGGGAACAGGTTGGAACGCAATTGAAAAACATATTTTTGAAGAAGAAATAATTAAGGCTTCTGCTCCTAGGATTGTACCTTTTGGAGTAAATATGCTGGGTCCAGTATTGATAGAATTTGGAACTGAAGAACAAAAAAATTATTATCTTCCTAGAATTTTAAGTAATGAGGATTGGTGGGCACAAGGTTACTCTGAACCAGGTGCTGGTTCGGATCTAGCTAGTTTAAAGACAACAGCAGTAGATAAAGGTGATCATTATCTAGTTAATGGCCAAAAAACTTGGACTACTCTTGGTCATCATGCTGATAAAATATTTTGCTTAGTTAAAACAGATTTGAATGCAAAACCGCAACTAGGAATTTCTTTTTTATTGATTGATATGGATACTCCTGGGGTCGAAGTTAAACCAATAATCACCTTAGATGGTGAACATGAAGTGAATGAAGTATGGTTTACAAATGTAAAAGTTCCAAAAAAAAATATTGTTGGAAAAGAAAATGAAGGATGGACTTATGCAAAATATTTATTAACTTTTGAGCGAACTGGTATCGCTGGTGTCCCATATTCAAAATCAGCATTAAATCACTTGAAAATGATATCTAAAAGATCTTTAAAAAATGGCAAACCCTTAATTCAAGATCCTATTTTCTCTTCTGAGATTGCTGAACTAGAAATAGATTTATTAGCTATGGAAATTTTCAACTTAAGAACAGTAAGTGCTGCCGCAGAAGGAAAAGCTCCTGGAATGGAAAGTTCGTTACTTAAAATTAAAGGGACGCTTGTTAGACAAAAAACAACCGAGTTACTCAGAAAAGCACTAGGACCACAAGCGCTTCCCTATTTACCAGAGCAATTTGATGAAGGATGGAATGAGATGCCAGTTGGACCTAGTTATGCTGGCCCAATAGCAAAACAATATTTTAATATGCGGAAGATATCTATATATGGCGGATCTAACGAGATCCAAAAAAATATAGTAGCAAAAGCATCATTTGGCTTATAGGAACAAATATGGATTTTACATTATCTGAAGAAAGAAAAATGCTTCAGGAGACTGTTGGAAAGTTTTTTAACAGTAATTATAAAAATATAGATAAAAGAAGCGAAAATGTAAATTTACCAGAAGGTTATTCAAAAGAATTTTGGAAAGAAAGTTCAGATTTAGGAGTAATTAGTGCTTTAGTATCTCCAAAGTTTGGTGGATTGGGTGGAAGTGGAGAAGACATTTCAATTATATTTGAACTTGTAGGAAAATCACTATGTGTAGAGCCTTTTTTATCATCAGCTGTGTTATCTAGTACTGTATTATCTTCAATATCAAATCCAAGAAATGATTTAATTACTGACATAATAGAAGGTAATTTATTAATATCATTTGCTCATTGTGAAATGAATAATAGGTATGAAGATCACTACATTGAGACTAACGCTTATTTAAAAAATGATGAATGGAATATTAATGGAACTAAATCATTTGTCATGAATGGAGATGATGCTAGCAAAATCATTGTTTCAGCAAGAATAAATGGTGATGTAAATGACAGGGATGGGATAGGATTATTTTTGGTTGATAATGACCAAACTTTAAAAAAGACCTTATAATACAATAGATGGTTACAGGTCGACAGAGATAACTTTTAAAGATTTAAAAGGTGAATTACTTGCAAAAGATGAAAATGCTCTAAAATGCATTATCAAAGCTAATTCTGCAGGTGCCCTAGCTTTGTCAGCAGAAGCTTTAGGTATTATGCAAATTTGTTTTGATTTAACACTTGATTATTTGAAGACAAGAAAGCAATTTGGTAAATCTATTGGAGCTTTTCAAAGTATTCAACATAGGATGGTTGATATGATGCTTGAAATAGAACAAGTAAAATCAGCAGTAATGTTAGCGTCATCTACTTTTGAGACAGATGATTTAACAAGAGATAAAAATATTTCAGCAGCAAAAAATTTGGTAGGTAGAGTAGGTAAATTAATTGCAGAAGAAACAATTCAACTACATGGAGGAATTGCAATGACTTGGGAGTATTCTGCTGCACACTATGCAAAAAGACTTATAATGATAGATCATTTAATGGGTGATAGTGATTATCACAGAGACAGGTTTAAATTTTTAAGTGGATTTTAATTCTTAACTAACAAAATAGACGCCTTGCTCCTGAAATCACTTGGAACTTCAATCGATTTTCTCTTTTTTAGATCAAATAATACAGCGACAACCTCAATATCCATAATAATATCACCAGTAGCATCATCAACCATGTGATGGATAAATTTTAATGATTTATTTCCAATTTTAGTAAAATTAGTATACATGGTAACTGCCATACCAAGAGGTGCTTTTCTAAAATATCTAACTGAGTAATCGAGAGCAGCTGAACCAATATTATACTCAGTCCTCCAATTATAATCAGCACCACAATGAGTAAATAAATGAGTAGCTGCATCTGAGACACAACCAATTTTAAATTGATTGGAACCCGCTAAATTATAATCTAAATCCCAAGTATTAACTGCTTTTTTACACGATATAAATGAATTTTTAGATTGTTTATTTGAAGGTCTTTTATCAGATAAAGGACGTAAATCTTTGAACTGCAATTCATTAAGATAAGTAGAGCTTTTAATAGAAAAAATTTCATTTATTATTTTTTTTATTTTTTCGTCAATTTTAAATGAAATATTAGTTTCAAAATATGCTGATACATTTTGGTTATCAATACAGTAAATTTTAGTGAGTAAAATTATTTTATCATCATCAATATATTTTATAGTAAAAATAAATTCTAAGGCACAACCTAGGCTTACTTCTTTACTAAAAATACATCTTTCATTAGCAATTTGATAAATTAAATTATCTGAAGTTTTACTTGAGATTTTATTGAAAAGAATTTTTATAGCATCATTGTGTTTACCAAAGTAATATTGAACATTCATGTGAGACATTTGATCACAATCATTTTTTCTAACTAATCCTTTAAAAGCTGAAAAAATGTCTTTTTCAATTACTGGTTTATTTTTTGAAATACTATCTAAATTTATATTATTTACTCGAACTTTTTTAACCACCATTAATTGATCTTTTGAATCATTGTTTAAGTTGGTGAGATGCAATTTATGAATAATATGAATATCATCTTTTTGTTTTATTAAATCTGTTAGAATATAAATAGTTTGAAATTCTTGATAACTAAAAACAAGATCATCTATTTCTAATTTCTCATCAAAATTGAAATCTATTTTCTTATTTAATAATGAAGAAGTAAAACCTGTTGCCTCTTCAAAAAACTTATACATAGAAGATACTTTAAGTTGGTTGCTATCGTCCAAATCAAACTTTTTGATAAGCCCCTTAAAAGTTTCTAAATTATTTATACGCATAGAATTAATAATATTAGGAATAATCCTAATTTCTATCCCTTAACTCTAATTTTGCAACGCTCATATTATGAACCTCGTCTGGACCATCTGCCAACCTTAAAGCCCGAGCATAACCGTATGCATAAGATAATGGAAAATCTGATGTTACACCACCGCCTCCATGAATCTGTATAGCTCTGTCAATTACTCTTGTGGCCATATTAGGTGCTACAACTTTAATCATTGAAATTTCTTTTCTTGCAATTTTATTTCCAACGGTATCCATCATATGAGCGGTCTTTAATACTAACAATCTAGCTTGTTCAATCTCAGCTCTACTTTCTGCTATTGCTTCCATAATAACACCCTGTTGGGCAATAGGTTTACCAAAAGCAACCCTAGACTTTGCTCGTGAAATCATTAATTCTAATGCTCTCTCGGCTTGACCAATTAATCTCATACAATGATGAATCCTACCTGGTCCTAGACGACCTTGAGCTATTTCAAACCCTCTTCCTTCACCTAGAAGAATATTGGAGGCGGGAACTTTTACGTCTTTAAACTCTACCTCAGCATGTCCATGTGGTGCATGATCATAACCAAACACAGGCAAATGCCTTAAAACTTTAACACCAGGGGTATTAAATGGAACAAGTATCATAGACTGCTGTTTATACTTATCTGCACTAGGATCTGTTTTACCCATAAAAATCATAATCTTACACCTCGGATCCATCGCACCTGAGGTCCACCACTTTTTGGCATTAATTACATAGTGATCTCCATTCTTGACAATGCTTGCTTGAATATTAGAAGCATCTGAAGACGCTACATCTGGCTCGGTCATCGCGAAAGAAGATCTAATTTCTCCACTTAATAAAGGAGTTAGCCAATCTTTTTTCTGTTTTTCAGTACCATATCTTACCAAGACCTCCATATTTCCAGTATCTGGGGCAGAACAATTAAAAATTTCGGCACCTATTGGAGATCTTCCCATTATTTCACAAAGAGGAGCATATTCAGTATTAGTAAGACCTGCACCTAAATTACTTTCAGGAAGAAACAAGTTCCACAAACCTTCAGATTTTGCTTTAGCTTTTAATGTTTCCATTATTTCTGGTATGCACCATCTTCCACCCTTCTCCACTTGATTTTTATAAACATCTTCATTTTCATAAACGTTTTCGTTCATAAAATTTGTAACTTTTTCTTGTAGATCTTTTACTTTTTGAGAATATTCGAAGTCCATTTTTTTCCTCTAAGTTAAATTAAAAACATTATTTGCCCTATTTATAAGAGCATCGATTCTAATTCCAAAATTTGCAAACCTTTTATCTTTTGTTTGTCCTTTTTGAAACCTATAAAATATTTGTTGTAATATAACAGCTAACTTAAATGCACCAAAAGCATAATACCAGCTAATATTTTGTAAATTAAAACCAGTTTTTTGTGAGTAATAATCTATCATTTCAGTTCTAGTAGGATAATAAATTTTATCTGTTGGCATTGAAGTAATATTTTTGCATTCTTCATGATCATTTTCATCAATCCAATAATTTAGCATATGTCCTACATCCATAAGTGGGTCACCTCTTGTGCACATATCCCAATCAAACACAGCAACAGGTGTAATTTCTTCAGAGTTACTCCACATAATATTATCTAGTTTAAAATCATTGTGTAAAATAGTAGTCGCTTGTGGCTCAGGTAAATTTGATCTCAAATAGTTTATTAATTTGTCAAACTTAGGTTTAAGAATTTTGTTGTCCGTTGATTTTTTCCATCTAACTTCCCATCCATCAAGTTGTCTTTTCACAAACCCTTCAGGTCTTCCTAAATTTCCTAAACCCACGAGCTCTGGGTTAATTTTATGAAGATCTGCCAAAACATCAATAATGCGAAAGCTCAATTTTCTTACATTTTCCTTAGTTTGTTTTATAAAAGGTTCCATTTTCTTTCTAATAACAAAGCCATTTCTTCTTTCAATAATGTGAAAAGTCGAGCCAATTACGCTTTCATCACCGCAAAAATATAAACTTTTTGGTGCTAAAGAGAACACAGTATTGATTTTAGATTGAACAGTGTGCTCTCTAAACATGTCATGTGACGAAGGTGCTATTGGGCCTAAAGGTGGCCTTCTAAGTACATATTCTGTCTCATCTACTTTTAAAAGATAGGTTAAATTTGCATGCCCTCCTGAAAATTGGAGGGTTTCAATATTTTTAAATTGCATATTTAAAGTATCTTTTAAATATGAACTCAAATTACTTAAATCAAGTTGCTCATCTTGTCTAATTTTAATTAATTCTTGGTCCATTAAATTCATATCAAATTACTATTAGTATTTTAATTTAAAATTATTTTGGTTATATTTTATAACTATTTATTATGTTAAATAAAAGTATAATAAGCAAAAGATTATAATTAAACTCAAGGAAAATTATGAAAAATTTATTTGATTTAAATGGAAAAACAGCGCTTGTTACAGGAGGGTCAAGAGGCATAGGGGCTATGATTGCTGAAGGGTTTGTTAGGAATAACGTTAAAACATATATAACATCTAGAAAAGCAGAAGCTTGTGACATTAAAGCGAAAGAACTTTCAGAATTTGGGGAATGTATTTCGCTTCCTGCTGACTTAACTGATATGAATGAAATGGATAAATTAGTCTCTCGAATAAAAAACAAAGAAGAAAAACTTAATATTCTTGTAAATAATGCAGGTGCTGCGTGGGGTGCATCTTTTGATGATTTTCCTGAAAATGGTTGGGATAAAGTAATGGATACAAATGTAAAATCAGTGTTTTTCTTAACTCAAAAATTTGCTGATATTTTAGAGAAATCCGCTAGTAATACTGATCCATCAAGAATAATAAATGTAGGTTCGATAGATGGATTAGGCATCCCAAGAGCAGAGACATATTCCTACCCTGCTTCAAAAGCTGCTGTTCATCAACTTACTAGAGTTCTAGCAAATAGGTTAGCTAAAAGAAATATTAATGTTAATGCAATAGCCCCTGGTCCTTTTCAAAGTAATATGATGGCCCATACGCTGCGGGAGCATGGAGAAGAGATTAAGTCATCTGTACCAAGAGGTAGGATTGGTATCCCAGAAGATATGGCAGGAGTTTCAATTTTTTTGTCTTCGAAAGCCAGTTCTTATATTACCGGATCTATAATACCAGTGGATGGAGGTTCTCTTATTGCAAGAAGACACATGGAATGAGAAAATTACTAAAATAATTAAGTTAATTTTAACTAATTTTATGACCTCCAAATTGGTCTCTTAATTTATTTTTAAGAATTTTTCCTGTAGCTCCTAAAGGAATTAAATCAGTAAAAAGAACATCATCAGGTATCATCCATTTTGCTATCTTACCTTCATACATATTTAGAATGTCGTCTTTCGAAGGTGATTTGCCTGGCATGGGTTGCACTATAACTATTGGTCTTTCTTCCCATTTTTCGTGGGGCACTGAAATTACTGCAGCATTAGCTACTTCCGGATGACCAACACAAATATTTTCCAAATCTATGGAACTTATCCATTCTCCACCAGATTTAATGATATCTTTTGTTCTATCCGTTATGGTCATGAAACCATCTGCATCTATCTTAGCAACATCGCCAGTATCAAACCAACCTCCATTTAGAAATCTATCTTTTTCTGTAGTATCATTATAATATTCCTTAAGAACCCAGAAGCCTCTTGAAAGTAACCTACCCTGAGTTTCTCCATCTTCAGGTAAATCATTACCTTCATCATCAACTAATTTCATTTGGTGACCAAAAATAGTTCTACCTTGTGCAATTTTTTGATCATAATATTCAGTTCTATTTTTTGGCTCTTCCGCAAGTGCAGGCATATTTACAGTACCTAATGGGCTCATTTCTGTCATACCCCATGCATGTATCACCTCAGCTCCGAACTCATCTTCAAAACCTTCAAATAATGTCCTTGGACAGGAAGATCCTCCTATGACTAACCTTTTAACTGTATCTATTCTTTTGCCAGATTCTCTTAAGTGGTTTAATAACAAAAGCCAGATAGTCGGCACTCCAAGAGAAATTGTAACCTTTTCTGCATTCATGAGATCTGTTATGCTTTTACCATCTAACTTAGCACCAGGAAAAACAATTTTAGTCCCACACATTGGTGCTGCATAAGGCGTACCCCAAGCATTTACGTGAAACATTGGAACAACAGGCATTACCACATCTTTAGCACCATAAGGAACGACATCTTTTAAATTCATGCCATATGCATGAAGAACAGTTGACCTATGTGAATAAAGCACACCTTTTGGATTGCCAGTAGTTCCAGAAGTGTAACATAGTGATGAAGCTGTTTTTTCATCAAATTGTGGCCAGACAAATTTATCAGATTGATCTTTTATAAACTCTTCATAACATATGACTTTTATACCATCTTTAATATTAGGTTTAACCATATTTTTTTCGTCAGTCATAATAACTAAAGCTTCAACGGTTTTAAAATTTTTTGATGCTTTTTCTATTAATGGTAAAATGTTCAAGTCAACGCATAGGACTTTATCTTCGGCATGATTTACAATATAAGATACTTGGTCAGGGTGCAATCTAGGATTAAGTGTATGGCAGATAAGGCCGCTACAAGAAGTTGCATAATATATTTCTAAATGTCTATAGCCATT
>CACCSH010000006.1:0-72963 GCA_902548635.1 uncultured SAR116 cluster alpha proteobacterium | reverse complement strand
TGGATGATATAAAAAAACTTAATACGCCTTCACCCTACAATGGACCAAAACCTCAGGGTGCGATACCTGATATATTTATTCAAGATAGCTTTTCGAAAGATGATGAAAGATTATGGGTTCCTTTAGGTCCAGGTAGATGGTCTAGACCTCTATGCTTTAATATAAGTCAAGGATACTGGGTTCATTTGACTAAAGTAATAGGAGGAGGTTTTTTATCTCGACACAGGCATCCAGCCCCAGTTCATGGATTTGTCATCAAAGGGTCTTGGCGATACCTCGAACATGATTGGGTTGCTACTGAAGGATCATATTTATTTGAACCACCAGGTGAAATTCATACTCTCGTAGTAGATGAAGATTGTGAAGAAATGATAACATTATTTCATAATTCTGGAGCCTTACTTTATTGTGATGAGAATGGAAAAACTATTAATTCAACTGACGTTTTTGATAGGATTGATGCCGCTAGAAAACATTTTATTGATGTAGGATTAGGCGCTGATTATGTAAATAATTTTATTAGATAGTCTTAAGTATAGAAGATCTTTTGTAAATGAAATAGCATCCCGCTGAAAGTAATATACCTCCCACAACCATTCTGACAGGGCTTCCCATCAAAAATAATGGTAAGGCAAGTAAAATCATGCTTATTGGAACATACATTTTTGTAAATAAAGTATCTTTTTTAGCATTTTGGTAAAATGGAAATAATACTGAAACTATTGCCATTATTAAGAAAAATAATGACCAAGGTCTAGTTACAAATAAGGAGTAATCATCACTTATCCCAATTGCTCTTGCTATATTCAATTCAGCCAACTTTCCTAAAACAACACCTAAAATCATTGGTGCCAATGGAAAACCTAGTTTTCTCATAAAATAACCAATAACACCAAAACCAAACATGACCCAAATATCAAACGTTATATTATGAAGAGCGAAAACCCCAATTGCACAATAGGCTAGAATAACAGAAGCAAGTATATACATTGGAATTCTAGTTACTAACAAAAATAATCTCAAGGCAAATGCTTGCAAACCAACCATAAAAAAATGAGCAGCAAAAAACGCTATAAAAACACCATAAGCTAAAAGTGGTTCATCTTGTATAAATGATGGACCCGGAATAATATTGTGAATCATCAACGCGCCAATCATTATAGCGGTAACAATATCACCTGGAATTCCAAGAGCCATCATCATAATAAGAGCTCCACCTGCTGTAGCGTTATTTGCAGCTTCAGGCGCAATTATTCCGTTTACAGCTCCTTTTCCGAATTCATTTCTATTATTAGAGGCCTTCTTTGCTTGATCGTAAGCTAGTATATTAGATATTGAGCCACCCGCTGCAGGAAGAATCCCAGTAAAAATCCCTATAAAACTAGACCTAATCAAGTTTATCCAGTTCATTAAAACTGTTGCAATTGCTTTTCTATGTTCTACTCGTATAGCTTCAGCTGAATTTTTCATAAGCGGTGCTTTAGCTTTTGCACTATCCTCAACATCACTTAACAATTGAGAAAAAGCAAAAAGACCTATTAAAACTGGAAGGAAAGCAAAACCTTGCCTGATATGATCAGATCCAAATGCAAATCGAGCTACACCATTAATTTCATCCTCACCTACACATGCAGCAAACAAACCTAATAAACCAGCAATCAAACCCTTTATCATATTATCGCCAGATAAGCTCACAGTTATAGTAAGTGCGAATATTATTAAAGAAAAATAATCCCATGGACCAAACTCTAATCCTAAAAATGCTAATTGAGGAGCTAAAGCTACTAGTATAACGGCACTTATCATGCCGCCAAAAAATGATGACCAAAGTCCTAAACCTAATGCCAAACCCGGTTTTCCTGATCTAACCATTGGGAAACCATCAAACGTGGTCGCAACAGAGGAAGGTGTTCCAGGAATTCCGGTTAACATGCAAGACATCAAACCACCTGAGAATCCTCCAACAAACACACCCATCATGGTAGCAAGTCCTTGAATTGGACTCATACCAAAGGTAAAGGGAAGAGTTAAAATTACCCCCATTGCAATTGTAAATCCTGGAATAGCGCCTGCCAAAAGTCCTGCCAAGGTTCCTATACCCATTAACCCTAAAGTTACAGGATCAAGTAATACTGACGCACCAGCTTGTAAAATAACATCAAACATTAGAGGTACTTACCAAACACGTAGAATTTCTCCTTCAGGCAATATAACTCGCAAACCAAAAGTAAAAACCGTCCACATAAATCCAATACTTAGTATTGAAACTAAAAGATGCTTAACGATCAATTTATGAGAAAATCCACCTAACAAAGTCAATAGACCAAAAACAAATAAAATCCCACCAATAAGCATTCCTAAATAATCCAAAGTAGATAGGAAAAGCATGAACATACCAAAGCAGATTAAAGCATTTTTAAACTTTGCCAGATTAATGTTAAAATTTTCATTATCTTTATCGCTCACTGTTTTAAATTTAAGATAGGATTTTCCAAGCATTACTGAAGACATTACCACCAAAAGCCACAAAACAACTCTTGGCCATGCGTCTGCTTTCATTCCCTCAAAACCAAGGTCTCTGATATTAGATGCATCATTTATCATAACGCCTGAGAAGCACAGCAAAAAAATTGCAATGATTATGTCTGATTTGTTGTTTGTCATTTTATATCCGATAAATAGTTCAGAGAGAAAAGTCTCTCTGAACTAAAATTTTTATCTTTTGTAGACACCAACTTTTTTTGCAATTGGTAACCATTTATCATAAGTTGCTTGAAAATGATCTTTATAATCACTGGCACCCTTATAAGTTATTAAAATACCTTTTTTATGCATAGCAGCTTTAAAATCTTCGTCAGCAGCAGCACCCTTTAACATTGCCGCGTAGTGATCAATTATCGCTTTTGAGGTTCCTTTAGGAGCAACAACGCCTCTTTCAACTGCATAAATAACATCTACACCCTGTTCTTTGGCTGTTTTCATGTCAGGAATTTGATCTAATCTAGCAGGATTTGTAACACCAAGTGCTTTTAACTTTCCAGCTTTAATAAATTTTATAGCAGCTGCTAAATTGATTTCACCTAGTTTAATATTATCCGCTAAAAGAGCAGTCATTCTTTGTTTGGTTCCGTCATAGGAAACATGCTTAAATTTTACTCCAGCAGCATCTTCTAATAATAAAAATACAAATTGACTTGTTGACCCAAATGTTCCACCAGCAGTAATAGTTCCTGGATTTTTCTTCGCAGCAGCCACTAAGTCAGTTAGATTATTAAATGGAGTATTAACATTTGCCCCAATAATTGAAGGGGTAGATGTCACCATAGATACTGGCTCGAAAGCATCCCATGTTATGTCAATTCTTCCGGTAAAATAACTAGTAATAGCACTTTGATGAATTGCGAATAAAGTGCAACCGTCAGGTTTTGCCTTAGCTGCTTGCTTTGCACCTTTGTTTCCACCTTGACCACCTACATTAACGACTTGTAGTTGGGGTTTTGCTCCGTTCTTATTCACTTTATCGACTATTTGACGAAAGATGATGTCTGTTCCACCACCAGCTCCCCAAGGAACAATAAGTTTTGCTGTTCCACAAGGGATATCAGGCGCGGCTGAAGCACCTGTTACAGATAAAGCAAATAAAGCAGCGCCAGCTAAACTTGCTTTAAATAAATTTTTAATTGGCATTGTTATCTCCACAAATTAGTTTATTTATTATTGATTAATTATCGAAGTCATAATTGCTTAGATACAAGCGCAGAGTCAATTTTTTTATATTTTTAATGGGCTTTAAATGAAAAACTTTACTACAAGACCTGAGATCGTTGGAAATTTTGGCATTGTAACATCTACTCATTGGGTTGCGTCAGCAGTTGGAATGTCAATATTAGAAAAAGGAGGTAATGCATTTGATGCAGCAGTTGCTACAGGATTCACTCTTCAAGTTGTCGAACCTCATCTAAATGGTCCTGGTGGTGAAGTACCATTGATCTTAGCTCCGAATAATAAAGATCCAATTGTTATATGTGGTCAAGGAGTAGCTCCAGAGCAAGCAACGTTAAAGAGTTTCAATGATCTTGGATTAAATATAGTCCCAGGTAGTGGTTTGTTGCCGGCTGTTGTCCCAGGTGCTTTTGATGCTTGGATGCTATTATTATTAAATTTTGGAACCATGTCATTAAGAGATGTCTTGGAACCATCTATTGACATTGCAACGAAAGGTTATCACTTAGTCCCAAATATAATTAATACCATAAAGTCTGTCGAAGAATTATTTAGAAATGAATGGACTAGCTCTGCAGAAATATATCTTCCAGGAGGCAGGTTGCCTCAAGAGGGTGATTTTTTTACTAATAAAAAAATGGCCGAAACTTATTTAAAGATCATTAAAGAAGCTGAAGGGAAGTCAAGAGATAAAAAAGAACAGATAAATCAAGCCAGAGAAATATGGAGCAAAGGTTTCGTCGCAGAAGAAATTGAAAATTATTGTAAAAATAATCATGTAATGGATACAACTGAAAGTAAGCATAAAGGCTTACTTACTGTCGATGATATAGCTAATTGGTCAGCTTCTATAGAAAAACCTTTATCTTATGATTACAAAAACTATACCGTTTGTAAAACTGGTCCATGGGGACAAGGACCAACTTTCCTTCAGCAATTAGCATTATTGAAAAAATTTGATTTGGATGCTCTAGATGAAAAGTCACCAGAGTTTGTTCACTTAGTTGTTGAGGCAACCAAATTAGCTTTTGCAGATAGAGAAGCTTTTTATGGTGATACAAACTTTAATGAAATACCGATGGATATATTACTGAGTGAACAGTATAATATTCAACGAAGAAGTCTAATTTCTGGAAAAGCCTCTATGGAAGTTAGGCCTGGAAAAATTCCTGGGTTTGGAGGGGAAGTGTCAGTAAGACCAAAGGGTACAACTCCAGAATCTTTCTCTAAATTTGACATAGGCGAACCAACAGTAGCTCGTTTTGATGAACCAAATCCAAACAGCCTTGGGGATACTAAAGGAGATACCACACATTTTGACATAATAGACAAATGGGGCAACATGATCGCAGGAACACCTAGTGGTGGATGGTTACAAAGTTCTCCTATTATACCAGAACTAGGTTTTTGTTTGTCTAATAGAGGTCAAATGTTTTGGTTAGATGATAAATCACCTGCTTGCATAGGACCTAAGAGGAGACCCAGAACGACTTTGTCTCCGAGCTTAGCACTAAAAGATGGTGTTCCATATATGGTTTTTGGAACACCAGGTGGCGATCAGCAAGATCAGTGGTCACTTCATTTATTTTTGAGACACGTTCACTTTGGATTGAACCTTCAGGAGGCTATTGATGCCCCAGGTTTTAGTACAGCTCACTTTCCAAATTCCTTTTATCCAAGAGAAACCGATATAGGTCACTTAGCCGTTGAAGGAAGGTTTCCTTCAAAGACTATTGATGAACTTAAGAAAAAGGGTCATAAAATTTCTGTTGATACTGAATGGAGCCTTGGGAGAATGACAGCCGCCTCTAAGGAAAATGGAATTTTAAAAGGCGCAGCAAATCCAAGATTTATGCAAGGATATGCAATTGGAAGATAAAAAAATTAGGATAATATCATGAATGTCGGGATTGTTGGATTTGGGTCCATAGGAACAGAAGTTGGTAAAGCACTTATTAATGGGGTAGAAGATTTTTCTTTATATGGTATCACATCAAGAAGTAAAGCTAACGCTCAAGAAAGAATTGATAAATTAGATAAAAATATAGAAATTTATGATTTAGATAACCTTGTTGATAATTGTGAGATAATTATTGACTGCGCTCCCAAAGAGGCTTTTAGAGAAATTGCTACTAAATGTATTAATAAACAAAGAAAATTAATAACAGTAAGTGGCTCAGGAATGCTTGATAATTTGGACCTAGAAAAATTAGCGAAGAATAACAACTCTCAAATTATTTTAGCCACAGGAGCAATTTTAGGCTTAGATGCCCTGAGAGCTGCTTCAGAATCTAACATTAATTCTGTCACAATGATTACACGCAAACCGCCTAATGCTCTGACTAATGCTCCATATGTTATTAATAATAATATTCAAATAAATAATTTATTAGAACCAAAATTAATATTCAAAGGGTCTGCAACCGATGGTGCAAAAGCTTTTCCAGCTAATGTAAATGTTGCTGCAGCGGTAGGTCTAGCTGGAATTGGCGCGGATAAAACAAACCTTGAAATATGGGCGGACCCTAATTTGAAAAGAAATACCCATAAAGTTCAAGTTAATTCAGACAGCGCTATTTTTGAAATGTCTATTCAAAATGTTCAAACACCTGAGAACCCAGGAACAGGCAAAATAACTGGTTTAAGTGTTATAGCTTGTTTAAGAGGATTAAAATCTTCGTTTAAAATTGGAACATAAAACTAAGTTAATTTTTCTTTGTATAGTTTCATTTTTAAGTAACATGAAGTCAATATAGGACTACCAAAATTATAATTTTGTGCTTTAGAAATCAAATGCCCAAATATTTCCTCATGCTCTGTAAAGGCATTTTTTTCAACATCTCTTTGCATAGACGCTTTAATAGGGGAATCTCTCAATGTAATATTTTTCAAGACATTATTTGATTCATTATCATCAAGTGTATAACCATTAAATTCAGCAATTGATCTACATTCTTTATACAAATCCGTTAAAGTCTTTTTACCAACTTCATGATTACTAATCTCTCCCAAAGTTGAACCGAAAAGAGTTGTTGCTCCCGCAACAGTAGCAATAAAAATCCATTTTTTCCATAAATCTAGTGTTATATCTTCACTAATAACAGCATCAAATTTAGTTTTTTTACACATATCTAAAAATGGTTTTAAAAGATAATTTTGGCCAGGTATTCTGTTTCCAAAAGTAAGTTTTTTAAATCCACTAAAATGTTTTATTGTTCCATCTTTGTTAATAGTTGAACTTATATGAGCAACACCACCCATAACGTTTTCACTTCCAAACGCTTCATCTAATTTTTTTAAGTGAGTCATACCGTTTAAAAAAGGTATAATAATACCTTTGCCTTTGGTAAGTTTTAAATCAAGTATAGCTTGATCTAAATCATATGTTTTACAAGAAATTAATATTATGTCGTAGATTGGCTTTAGTTCATTTGCTATGACTAGATTTGGTTTTAGTTTAAGGTTTCCAAGCGGACTAATTATTTTTAAACAATTTTTTAATAATAAATCTTTTCTTTTAGGCCTTACTAAAAAAGTGACATTTGCACCACTTTGTTGAAGGTAACCTCCAAAAAACCCTCCGATTCCACCTACTCCTAAAATTAATATTTTCATTAAGACCTCTATCTTCTTGAATTCAATTAAATCTTACTCAAATAAAATTTGTTTTTTGTAGTTTTAAAATTTCCTCTAAAACATCTTTAGGTAATTGGCCCATTTCAACTGCTTGAATTGAGTTTTCAAGATGATCTAATGATTCTAAACCTAATACAACAGAATGCAAATTATTAGTAGATAATCCATACCTTAGAGAAAATTGGGCTCTATTACCATGAACTTCACCTACAAGTTCAAATATTTTTTTAACTCGTTTTTCTTGTTCACTTGTATCAATAACATATGTAACAGGAATTTCTCTCCCATGTCTTATATCAGTTGCAAGAAGACCAGCAGCAAAAATTCTTATACCAATTATACCCATATTTTGTTTTTGACAATCTGATATCAATCCAGAAAAGTCATGATCATTCCACAAACCTTTATCATCAAAATTAGCTGTTGGATTTAAAAGATTATAATATATTTGGACGGTATCAAAAGAGCCCGTATTGACTACATCTTTAATGGAAACAGTATCACCCAAAGCAGTAAAGCCAATACTATCTACCCTACCGTCCTCTTTGATTTTTTTCATAATTTCAGAGACACTATTAGTCTTTAAAATTTGAGCAGATGTTAAAGTTTCGTCACTTTCTTCGAGTGTTATTTTATTATGTAACTGATATAATTCTAGTTTGTCTAATTTTAATCTTTTAAGACTATCATCTAATTTTCTATCAAGTTGAGATTCAAATGTTTCTGAACTTGTGGGATCTAGTCTTGCTTTTGATGAGACTTGTAGCTTGTTATCACCTGAGAGGGAACTTAACAAATCACCAATATTTTTTTCTGATTGGCCATCACTATAACTTTCTGCTGTATCAATCCAGTTGATCCCTGACTCAATTGAAAATTCTATAGCTTTTTCCATAGTTTCATATTTTGGATCAATAAAAAGTCCACCTACCCATCCTCCTCCAAGTATAACCTGCGAAATATCTAATCCTGTTCTTCCTAATTTATTTTTTTTCATAATCTTATTATCTTTAATTGTTAAAAGTTGTATTAGGTTAATTTTAAAGTTATGTCCTTACTACAACTTATTAGAAAATCTATAATGAATAAAGACAAAACAATCCTCAAAACTTTACTGCTAGGATCATTTTTTGCTTCTTTATCCGCGATGTTAGGAGGATCTACATTTGTATTTACAAGATATGTTGTTGATAGCATAGATCCATTTACATTAAGTTTTTTGCGTTATGGTTTAACTGGTTTAATTCTATTTTTACTATCCATGTCAGTCTATGTGAAAAAGAAGTTTTTCAAGACAGATTTAATTCCTATGAGTTTACTTGGTTTAGCTATGATTACTCTTTTTCCAAATTTTATGGCTTTAGGTCTAGAACATACAACTGCTGCAAGAGCAGGATTACTTTATGCAACAATGCCTTTATGTACAATAATTATTGCTTATTTTTTTAATATTGAAAAAATTACGATTAACAAATCTATCGCTGTCCTACTTGCTATTGCAGGAGTATCATTTTGTATGTCTGAAAAAGTAGATGAGAACTTTGCCTCTACATTAAAAGGTGACTTTCTTGTGATGATTGGTGTTTTATCAGCATCATGCTTTACAGTATTTTCAGGTAAATATTTAAAGAAATATGGAAACATACCTGTAATGATCTATGTTATTTTAATTGGTACAATATTTAATTTTTTCATATCTATAATTTTTGGTAAATCTATTAATAATCTTTTAGAAATCAATGAATTTGAAGTTGCAGCTTTATTGATGTTAATTATACCTGGGGGAGTTCTAATGATGTATTGCTGGGGAAAAGCACTTCAATTAATTTCACCAACTCAAGCCGCGATATCTCTTGGATTTAATCCTTTATCAGCTATTTTACTTGGATCAATAATACTTAATGAAGAAATAACTTTTAAGTTAATTATTGGGTTTGTCTCAATAGTGATTGCTATAATATTAGCAAATTGGAAACCAAAAAATATAGCTTAAAAATAAATTATTTAAGTTTATCCTTAAGTAATTTGTTGACTATTCCTGGATTTGCTTTTCCTTGGGACAATTTCATAACCTGACCTACAAAGAAACCAAAAAGTTTATCCTTACCACCTAGATAATCTTTAACCTTATCTTCATTCTCTGAAATAACTTTATCTATTAATTTTAAAATTTCTGTATCATCTGAAACTTGCTCAAGACCTTTTTCTTTAACAATATCTGATGGAGACTTTTTACTTATCATCATTTCAGCAAATACATCTTTTGCTATTTTGCCAGAAATTGTGCCATCAGAAATTAAAGCAATCAATTGACCAAGGTTCTCAGGCGAAATAGGACTGTTGGATAATGATATATTATCTTTTTTTAAAGCACCAAATAGCTCTGTAATCATCCAATTAGCAGTTAACTTTCCATCTTTACCGTTTGCAGCTTTTTGGTAAAAATCTACATAATCTTTTTCTTCAACTAAAATTGAAGCGTCATAAGGAGTAATACCAAAATCGGTGACTAATCTTTTTTTGAGCAAATCAGGAAGTTCAGGGAGTGTTTCTCTAATTTTTTGAACCCAACTATCACTAAATTCAAGAGGCAAAAGGTCTGGGTCTGGAAAATATCTATAATCATGAGCATCCTCTTTACTTCTCATAGATCTGGTTTCACCCGTAGAAGTGTCAAAAAGCCTAGTTTCTTGATTTATCTTACCACCTTCTTCTAGAATTTCTACTTGTCTTTCGGCTTCAGATTGAATTGCCTGAATTATAAATCTAACAGAGTTTAAATTTTTTATTTCACACCTTGTTCCAAACTCTTCACCTGATTTTCTTACTGAAACGTTACAGTCAGCTCTTAGTGAACCTTCTTCCATATTTCCATCACAGGCCCCAACATATCTCAAAATAGATCTGATTTTCTTAACATAAGCACCTGCTTCCTGAGGTGATCTAATATCAGGTTTAGATACAATTTCCATTAATGCAACACCTGTTCTATTTAAATCAATATAAGATTTACTAGGATGCTGATCGTGTAGAGATTTTCCTGCATCTTGTTCAAGATGCAAACGTTCTATCCCAATGGTAGTTTGTAAACCGTCATCTAAATCAATTATAATTTCACCCTCTCCAACAATTGGTTTTGTAAACTGACTTATCTGATACCCTTGTGGTAGATCTGCATAAAAGTAATTTTTTCTATCAAAAATTGAAAAGTTATTAATTTTTGCATTAAGCGCTAATCCAGATTTTACAGCCTGCTCAACACAAAACTCATTAATAACAGGTAACATTCCTGGCATTGCGGCATCAACCAACGAAACATTAGAATTCGCTTCTGCTCCAAAAGAAGCAGACGCCCCAGAAAAAAGTTTAGATTTACTTGAAATTTGTGCATGAATTTCAAGACCAATAACCATTTCCCAAATACCTGTCTCCCCATTTATTTGACCAGGCTTTAAATTAAAAGATTCATTCATTTTGCAGCTCCATCGGCTATAAAATTAAATTCAGCACTTCTTTCTAAAACTCTTGCTGTACTTATTAAACCCGGTTCATCAAAAGAGTTTGCAATTAATTGTATACCAATAGGTAAACCTGATTTATCCAAACCTACCGGTAAGGATATACCTGGCAAACCAGCCAAGCTCGCTGGTACGGTAAAAATATCATTCAAGTACATAGTTAAAGGGTCTTGTTTTTTACCTAATTCAAAAGATGTTGTTGGTGTTGATGGAGTTAAAATATAGTCAACCTCTTCAAAAACATTATCGAAATCTTCTTTTATTAATCTCCTAACTTTTTGAGCTTTAAGGTAATATGCATCATAGTATCCAGAGGATAGAACATATGTTCCAATCATTATTCTTCTTTTTACTTCTTCACCAAAACCATTTCCGCGTGTAACTTCATACATCTCATCTAGACTTGCAGCTTCATTCCTTTTTCCATATCTTACGCCATCATATCTAGCGAGATTACTAGAGGCTTCAGCAGGTGCTATTATATAATAAACAGGTAAAGCATACTTTGTATGTGGTAAAGAAACTGGTAAAATCTCTGCACCAGATACTTTTAACCAATTGATAGATTTTTCGTAGAACGTGACAATATCGTCTGAAATACCATCTTGAGTATATTCTTTAGGTATGCCTATTTTTTTTCCTTTTATTCCTTTATCTAAGTAATTCATTAAATCAGGCATTTCTAAATTAGCCGAGGTTGAATCTTTTTTATCGTGCCCAGCCATAGAATTAAGCATAAGAGCAGCATCACTAACTGTCCTCGTCAGTGGTCCTGCTTGATCTAAAGAAGAAGAAAAAGCAACTATTCCCCATCTTGAGCATCGACCATAAGTTGGTTTCAAGCCAGTGATACCACAAAATGCAGCTGGTTGCCGAATTGATCCACCTGTATCTGTACCAGTAGCAGCAAGTGCTGACCTTGCAGCTACTGCTGAAGCTGATCCGCCTGATGATCCCCCTGGTGACATTTTACTATTTTTTAGCCATGGGTTAATAACATTTCCTCTAGCAGCTGTTTCGTTACTAGATCCCATTGCAAATTCATCGCAAGATAATTTACCTAGCATAACTGCTCCATCATCCCAAAGATTTTGAGTAACAGTACTTTCATAAGTAGGACAAAAGTTTTCAAGTATTTTTGAAGATGCAGTAGTTTTAATATCTTTAGTGCAAAACATATCTTTCACACCAATCGGAAGACCCTCTAGTGGTCTTGCAGTTCCATTTTTAAAATTTTTGTCTGATGCTTTTGCCATATTTATAGAATGATCTTTTACGATTTCTAAATAAGCTCCTAACGCTGATGTCTGTTCAATTGCTTCAAAGTAAGCATTAGTTAATTCTAATGAAGAAAATTCTTTGTTCTTAAGCGCAATAGACGCACTTAATAAATCAAATTTGAGTAATTCAGACATTATTCAATAACCTTTGGAACTACAAAAAATCCACTAGAACTTTCGGGAGCATTTTTTAAGACTAAATCTTCAATGCTTCCGTCTGTTACTTCGTCGCTTCTTAGAGGTAACTTATGTCCTGTTACTGAAGCTAGAGGTTTTACGTCTGAAGTATTAACTTTGTCTAATTGTGCTACAAAACCTAGTATATTATTTAAATCATTAGTAAGATTTTGTTTACTAGCTTCTGGAATATTTAAACGAGATAATCTAGCTATTTTGTTTATAGTAGGAATATCAACGATTGATTCTTTATTGGACATTTTTAATCTTTCATTTCACTGATAATTTTTAATTAATAAGGAAATCTGTTAGCATCAATTATGCCTATCTTCAAGCTTGATGAATTTTTGTTAAATATTTTGCCAAAAAAAAGACTTATAGGCATTGATCCAGGAACAAAAACACTTGGAATTGCAGTTAGTAACACTGATCTAACTGTTGCTTCACCAATTAAAACAATTAAGCGAAAAAAACTTGCATCTGACATAAATGAACTATTGTCAGTATTTAATTATTACGATATTGCGGGTTTAATTATGGGTTGGCCATTAAATATGGATGGAAGTCTGGGGCCAAGATGTGATTCTGTTCGTGATTTCACAAAAAGTATTTTGAGAGTTAAGGATTTACCAATTTTTTTTCAAGACGAAAGAATGTCTACTATGGCAATTGAAAGACCAATGATCATGGAAGATATGACTAGGAAGAAAAGAAGTGTTAGAACAGATCAACTTGCTGCATGTTGGATATTACAAACTGCACTAGACGGATTACAAAAAAAGATGTAGTAAAGTATTTTTAATGAATGAATTAAAAAAAAATAAGAACAAAGGCTTCTTTTCTTCTCCTATAAAATTATCATCAAATCATCTATTAGCCATTGAAGGAATGGAAAAGTCTGAAATCCAGAAATTGATTGAAAGAGCTGATTATTTTGCAAATTTAGATAGACATACTAACACAAAAGTACTTCAAGGTTACGTGGTACTTAATGTATTTTTTGAGAACTCAACTCGTACAAGAGTCTCATTTGAACTTGCTGCAAGAAGACTTGGTGCAGAAGTTATAAATATATCACTTATAAATTCATCTATTAAAAAGGGAGAAAGTTTGCTGGATACTGCAAGCACATTAAATGCTATGAAGCCAGATTTATTAATAGTTAGACATCCTCATAGTGGTGCCCCACTATTATTTGCAGATTATTTAAATTGTAGCATTATAAATGCTGGTGATGGTAGACACGAACATCCTACACAAGCTCTGTTAGACGCCCTAACCATAAAAAGAAGAGTAGGTTATTTAGAGGGATTAAAAATTAGTATATGCGGAGATATAGCTAATAGTAGAGTGGCAAGATCAAATATACATTTATTAACAACAATGGGAGCAGAGGTAAGATGTGTTGCTCCTTCCACATTAATGCCCTCAAATTTAGAAAATTTAGGTGTGAAGTGTTTTAGTAACATGAAAATGGGTATTAAAGATGCTGATGTTGTCATGCTTTTACGCTTACAAAATGAAAGAATGACAGGAACTGAAAATCCCTCTGAGAGAGAATATTTTAGGTTTTTCGGCCTTGATGAAGCAAAGCTTGCTCTAGCCAACCCGAATGCTGTTATTATGCACCCAGGTCCTATGAACCGAGGGGTGGAAATTGCATCTGCACTTGCTGATGATACAAATAGAAGTTTAATCAAGACTCAAGTTGAGATGGGCGTTGCAGTAAGAATGTCTATAATTGAAGCTTTAAATCATACAAAAAATAATATGATGAAAAATTAAAAATGACCTTTACAGTTTTAAAATCAATCAAAGTTTTAAATCCTAAGACATATTTCAATGAAATCTCAGATGTTGTCATTTGTAATGACAAAATTTTTTCAATTTGTAAGGATTTTAAAACTGAAGTTTCACATCAAGATAGACAAATTAATATCTATGATTGTAATGGTTTGACTATGTCGCCTGGACTAATAGATATGCGAGTTAATATTGGAAAAACTGAAAATTTGAGAGCTATTCAAAAAATTGCCGCTGAAAATGGTATTACTTCGATGGTAATACTTCCAAATCAAACTCCTAGATTAAATAACCCGTCAATAATAGATCATATTAAAAGACAGTCTGAAACCCCTAACTTTACTAAAGTAAATATCTATGGTGCTGCCACTAAAGACGATCATGGTTTAGAAATGAGTGAAATAGGTCTTATGTCAGAAATGGGTGCCATTGGTTTTACAAATGGAAATAAAAGTATAAAAAATAGTTTAGTTATGAGACGTTTAATGAGTTATGCAGCGATGATTAATCGTCCAATTATTCAACATGCAGAAGATGAAGATTTATCTGGCTTAAACAAAGCATCAACTACATTAATTAACGGTGAAATGAATGAAGGCGAAATTTCCACTCGTCTTGGGTTAATTGGTATACCTTCATGTGCAGAAGTTATTATTGTTGAGAGAGATATAAGATTAGCTAAATTAACAGGGGCTAGTTATCATGTTGCTCATATATCAACACGCGATTCAATCAATGTAATCAGAGAAGCGAAGAAAACAGGTCTTAAAGTAACATGTGATACTGCCCCACCTTATTTTGCTTTAAATGAAACTTCTTTATTAAGTTATAACACTGCGTTTAAATTGTCTCCTCCACTAAGAAAAGAAGATGATAGATTAGCAGTAATTGAAGGCATTCAAGATGGAACAATTGATGCCATTGCTTCCGATCATAGAGCTCGATCAAAAGATACAAAAGCACAACCTTTTTCAGCTGCATCCGTTGGAGCATCTGGAATAGAAACTTTATTTTTGATGACGCTAGAGTTAGTACATAAAAAAATTATAGACTTAAATAAGGCAATTTCATTATTAACTATTAATCCAGCAAATATACTCAAAATGGAAAAACCAAGTTTAGAAAAAGACGGACTTGCTGATTTTATAATTTTTGATGAGAATTGTAATGATGTTATAAATCAAAATAATTTAAAAACTAGTCCTACACCCTTTGATCGTAGAAAAATAAAAGGAAAAATTCTGGGCACATTCATAAATGGTCAAGTAGCACATATAAACCAAATACTTAAAAATAAAATTATAAAATGATTTTTGATCATAGTCATTTACTTTTTTTAAGTGTTTTCCTTTTTGGATATTTTATGGGATCAATACCATTTGGTTTATTACTTTCTAAACTATCTGGTTTGGGTGATATAAGAAAAATTGGAAGTGGAAATATTGGTGCCACAAATGTATTAAGAACTGGAAATAAAAAAATAGCACTCTTGACTCTAATCCTAGACGGCACCAAAGGTGCGCTTGCTATCTATGTTGTAAGTATTTCTCCAAGTTTTATAGAATTTCATTTGACTAACAATGTTAATCTTTTTCAATCTTTAGTTGCTGTATCTGCTGTAATTGGACATTGTTTCCCGATATGGTTAAATTTCAAAGGTGGTAAAGGTGTTGCAACTGGTTTTGGTACTATAATTTTTCTTAATATGTATGTTGGAGTGATAGCACTTTTGATATGGGTATCAATTGCAAAATTATTTAGAATAAGCTCTTTGTCGGCATTGATCTCATATTTATTTATTCCAATTTCAATGTTTTTCTTCACTTCTGAAAAATCATTTTTTTTAGCTTCTGTTTTGATTACATTAATTTGTTACTTACAACATAGAGAAAATATAAAGAGATTACTAAATGGATCAGAAGCTAAGATATAAAAACATAATTATTGTTATTTTGTAAAAGTAATGTTATCTGCACTTAAATAATATAATTTAGAATTTTAATATTTTAGGCTAAAAACAAATGAAATTAGTAATAGTTGAATCTCCAGCAAAAGCTCAAACTATTAATAAATATCTTGGAAACGACTACAAGGTAATTGCATCTGTTGGCCACATAAGAGATTTACCATCTAAGGATGGAGCAGTTCTTCCTGACGATAATTTTAAAATGTCATGGGAAATGCACAAAGATAAAGAAAAAGTTGTTAAAGAAATTATTGGGGAGTTGAAATCTGCTGATAGATTGATTTTAGCTACAGATCCTGACAGAGAGGGAGAAGCTATTAGTTGGCATTTAAAAGAAATTTTAGATTCAAAAAAAACTATTTTAGGTAAACCAGTTGAAAGAGTTGTTTTTAATGAAATAACAAAAAATGCTGTTTTAGACGCAATGAAAAAACCAAGAAAAATTAACTCAGAGTTGGTTGAGGCATATTTGGCAAGGAGAGCTTTAGATCATTTGATTGGCTTTTCAATTTCTCCAATATTATGGAGAAAGCTTCCAGGCTCAAAATCTGCAGGCCGAGTTCAATCCGTTGCATTGAAACTTATCTGTGAAAGAGAAATTGAGATTGAAAAATTTAATATTGAAGAATATTGGTCGATATCTTCGATTTTTTTAAACAATAATAATGAAAATTTCCTATCAAGGCTGTTTATACTTGATAGTAAAAAATTAGCCAAAATGGATATTAAAAATGAAGACGAAACTAATAATGCTTTAGATAAAGTTAGAAAATCTTCATTTAATATAACTAAAATTGTTAGTAAGCGAGTTAAACGGAATCCTTTAGCACCTTTCACTACTTCAACACTTCAGCAAGAAGCTTCAAACAAATTAGGTTTTGGTGCGTCAAGAACAATGAGAATAGCCCAAAAATTATATGAAGGTGTAAATATTGGGAGTGAAACGACTGGTTTAATAACTTATATGAGAACAGATGGTGTCCAATTAAGTTCTCAGGCTATTGAGGAATTACGAGAAGAAATAATAAACCGTCATGGTAAAGATTATATTCCTGAAATACCAAGAGTATATAAATCTAAAGCGGCTAACGCCCAAGAAGCTCATGAAGCAATTAGGCCAACATCAATTTCACGTGATCCAGAGGATATGTCGCAATACTTAGATTCAGAACAATTAAAACTTTATGAATTGATTTGGAAAAGAACTATTTCAAGTCAAATGCAATCAGCTGAGCTAGATGAAACTTCAGCTGATATTTCAAATAAAGATATGAGTATTGTTTTTCGAGCAAATGGATCACAAGTATCTTTCCCAGGTTTTTTTATTTATAGGGATAGAGAAGATGATAAAATATTACCAAAATTATTAGAAAATGATAAAGTTGATCTACAAAAGGCTGATGGAGAACAACATTTCACACAACCTCCTCCCAGATATACAGATGCAAGCCTTATAAAAAAAATGGAAGAGTTAGGTATTGGAAGACCCTCTACATACGCATCTATCCTACAAGTTCTTATAAATAGAAGTTATGTTGAAAAAGAAAAAGGTAAACATTTACCTCAAGAACGAGGAAGAATTCTCACTGCCTTTTTAAATAATTTCTTTGGACAATATATAGAATACGATTTTACCGCTGATTTAGAAAAAAAATTAGATAAAGTGTCAGATGGAAAATTAAATTACAAAAAATTGTTAAAAGAGTTTTGGGATGGATTTAAGCCACATTTAAATAAAATGTCGGACTTAGAAAGAGACAAAATTCTTGAGGCTCTTGAAAACGAACTATCAGATTTATTTTTTCCTAATGAAGATTTAAATAATGATGGCCAACCAAACAAAATATGTCCTACTTGCTCTAATGGAAAATTAGGTTTAGAGCTTGGAAAATATGGCGCTTTTATTGGATGTTCAAATTATCCTGAATGTAAATTTACTAAACAAATTGCAAGTAATCAAAGCAAAGAGGAGAATGATGCTAACAATACGTTTATGCCAGAAAATGACGGTATATTAGGTGTTGACCCTGAAAGTGGTCTAAACGCCATAATCAAAAAAGGTCCCTATGGTATTTATCTTCAGTTAGGTGAAGAGAAAAAACCCAAAAGAACTAGTATTCCTAAATTGGTAGACGCCCAGGGAATTGATCTTCAAAAAGCTCTTGCATTCCTTTCTTTACCAAGACTAATAGGTAAACATCCAGAAACAGGTAAAGATATCTCTGCAGGAATTGGAAGATATGGCCCCTATTTAAAATATGATATAAATTTTATAAGCATACCAGCTGATGAAACTGTAATAAATATTGGTTTAAATCATGCTGTGGTTTTGATAGGTGAAAACAGTGACAAGCTAGGCAAAGTTTTAGGTGACCATCCTGAAGGTAAAGGTAAAGTACTAGCAAAATCAGGAAGATTTGGACCATATGTTGAATATAATAAAATTAGGGCTACTTTGCCAAAATCTGTATCTCTCGAAGAGATTAAACTTGAACAAGCAATAGAATTAATAATTGCAAAAGCAGCAAAACCTCCTAGACCAAAAAAGAAGCTCACTAAGAAAAAATAATGTTAAATTTTGGTAATTTTTTAATAATGATTATAAAGATATATTAATAGCTTGGAATTGACGAACAAAGAAATTTTATCTTTAAAAGTAATAACCTTTGATGATGATGGCTATGCAGTTGGGAAAATTTCTGAAAGCAATCATCCATTAAAAAAAATACAGATACCTTTTAATAAAAACAACATAAACTTTAGCGTTAACGATCATCTTTTAGTAGAATTAGAGTCAAAAAATAAAAAATATAAATTAATCAAAATAATAAAAAAAATTGAAATTGATAGAAAATATTTTTTTGCAAAAGTAAAATTGAGTTCAAAAAACAAGTTTATTCTTCAAGTTTTAGAAAGAAGAATTCAAAGTAAAGAAGTTATTGAACCAATAATACCTGAAGACCTTTTAATTAAGAAAGGTGATGTAGTTAAAGCTCAGATTGCTTCTGGACAAGCTTTAAAAAAATTAAAAATAAAAAAAATTAAAACCAACAAACGACTTAAATTTAAGACTAGAGTTCAAAAAACTTATGCTGAAATTTTAGAAGTTATTGGTTCATCTTTAGATCCTAGAGTTTTTTCTTATCTTGCTATAAAAGAACACGACTTAAGGAATAATTTTGATATTAGTATAAAAGATGAAGTTAAAAAACTAGATATCATTGATACAAATTCACGAATGGACTTAAGAGAAATGTCCTTTGTTACAATAGACGGAGAAGATGCAAAAGATTTTGATGATGCTGTTTATGCGGAACAATTAAGTCAAAAAGAAGGATGGCGTGTTCTAGTATCTATTGCTGACGTGTCATATTTTGTTAAAGAAAACTCTTATATTGACAAAGAAGCAAGACTTAGAGGAAATTCAGTATATCTCCCCAACTATGTGATTCCAATGCTCCCTGAAGAGTTATCAAACAACCTATGCTCTCTTAAACCCAATCTTGATCGAGCATGCTTAACAGTTGAAATTATTCTGGATAAGAATGGATTAAAAAAGTCTCATTCTTTTTACAGATCTATAATTAACTCAAAAAAACGTCTGACTTATAATGAAGTTGAAAATATTATCAATAATAAATTTATAGATCAAAGTATTGAACCAAATATTTTAAAAGTAATTAAGTCTCTTCAAGATGTTTATAAAATTTTGCAAAATATCAGAGAAAAAAGAGGTGCTTTGAATCTAGAATTACCTGAAAAGAAAATTTTATTTGATGAGGATGGTTGGCCTCAAGATATCAAAAATATTTATGGAGTAACAAGTAATAAAATCATTGAAGAATTAATGATATTGGCAAACGTAGCTGCTGCTGAAGAAATAAATAAGGCAACAAATCAATCAATTTACCGATCTCACGAACCTCCAAGCCCAGAAAAATATAAATCATTGATAGATTTGGTAGGACAACCTTTATCAAAAATCTTAATTGGTAAAGTACCTCATCCTTCATTGATGAATAAAATTTTAGATGAAATTAAAGATTCTCCTGAATATGAATCTGTTAATCAATCAATCTTACGAAGTCAATCTCAAGCAAAATACGAGAATAAAAACAAATCACATTTCGGTTTAGCTCTTAAAAACTATGTTCATTTCACCTCACCTATAAGAAGGTATGCTGATTTATTAGTCCATAGACAAATTATTTCAATAATTAATAAAACGTTAATTCAAAATGATGAAAATAATGACCTTAAATCAATATGTGATCATATTTCAAACACCGAAAGGAAATCAATCGTTGCCGAAAGAAAAACCGTTGATAGATATATCTCATTATTATATCAAAATAAGATAAATGAAATTGTCGATTGCTCAATAATATCAATACATAAATTTGGTGTTTTTGTGTCTATAGATAATGGTATTGCTGACGCATTACTTCCTATAAGAGAGCTTCCCAATGATTGGTATGATTTTGACCAAATGGAAAAAATATTAGTTGGAGAACGTAGTGGTAATAAATTTAATGTCGGAATGCAATTAAAGGTAAAGATTGTAGAAGTTGTTCCTTTAACCGGAAGCATTACTGTTAAATTTATAAGTAATAAGATGGGAAAACAAAAGAAAGAAAAGAAATTAAATTAAAAATAAAATTCTGCACCTTGACTTTATTAAAAAAAAAGCTTAGTTCTACCTACGAATAGGAGTTATTGATGGCTAAACCAGCTACTTTACAAATAAAACTACTTAGTTCTGCGGAGACTGGTTTTTTTTATGTTACTAAAAAAAATCCTAGAACTAAGCCAGAAAAATTAGAACTTATGAAATACGATCCTAAAGTCCGCAAGCATGTATTGTTTAAAGAAGCTAAAATTAAGTAAAAATATATTAATTACAGCTCTTCTTTTTCATAATATTAAAATCTTTTAAAACTGCTTTGATTTTAAAATTTCCATAATTTACATCGTAAGAGTGAACAACTCCAAATTCATCTAACTCTAGGCTAATTTCATAGTCAGGGTTTTCAGATTTAGAATTTTCCTTGTAAAAAGCTATTTTCATTGGCCAAACAATTTTATTTTTAAAATAGTCAAAATCTTTAAATGTAGAATTTCTTTTTGTACCTATAAATGCAGATACAATTTTTATATATTCTTTGTCCTCATTCCCAAAAAAAACTTTTTTTGTGAATATTTTTTTTTCATTTTTTGCAGCTTCAATAAGTTTTTTTAAATGTTCTATAGGTAATAAAATATCTTTTTTGAACGATAATTGTTCGATGGAATTGTTGATTACTGAACCAGAAATATTAATATTATTTTTTTCAACAAAACCTTGATATGCGTTGTCTCCATTTAATTCACTTTTTTCATTTAATTCAAAACTATGTTTTGTACCTGAAAAATTTTCAAATGTTGAATAGCTTGAATAACTATTAGTCATTTTTTTATTAGGTAACTCATATATAAGGACATAATCTTCTTTGACATTCCAACCTTCACAATTTTCTATGATTTCAAAATAAGTTTGTCCTTGCCCACCTTCAAGAAAACTGTTTTCTTCTATATCCGCTACATTAAGTGTATAAGTTGCTTTATGAGATAAAAGCTTAATACCAAAAGATGGGCTAGAAATAATTAAAAAAACAGACAGAAGATATATATAATTTTTAAAAAACATTTTACACCCCGTTATTAATATCATGTTATTAATATTTTCAGAAGAAATAAGTTAGATTGTTAAGTATGGTCAAAATAAATAAATTAATTGTAGATAATGATACATTAAAAGAATTTATTAATAAATGTTTAAAACAAAAGGTATTGGCAATCGATACTGAATTTATTAGAGATAACACCTACTATCCTATATTATGTTTGGTTCAAATCGCAGGTAAGGACTTTGCAGCTGCAATTGATCCACTTTCTGAAATTGACATGAATCCAATATGGGATTTACTTTCAAATGAAAAAATTTTGAAAATTTTTCACTCTGGAAGGCAAGATATAGAAATTTTCTTGAATTTAACTGGTAAAATACCCAAGCCAATTTATGACACTCAAATAGCCGCAATGTTTTGTGGATTAGGTGATCAAGTTGGTTATGAGAAGTTAGTGGACAAGTTTTTAAACTTATCAATTAATAAAGAAAATCAATTTACAAATTGGTTACAAAGACCACTGACAAAAAGTCAATTAGATTATGCGATTTCAGATGTGACACATTTAATAAAAATATTTCCATCAGTTAATAAATTAATTCTTGAAGCTGGCAGACAAGAATGGGTTAGTAGAGAGATTGAACAACTTTACAAAAAAGATTTATACAATGTAAATCCAGAAGAAGCTTGGAAAAGAATTAAAATAAAATACTCTAAATCTGAAACATTAAATATACTTAAAATTTTAGCAAAGTGGCGAGAAAATAAATGTAAAGAAAGAAACATTCCAAGAAATAGATTAATTAGAGATGAAACTTTAGTAAATATATCTCTATTTAAACCTAATAAAATCGATTTGTTTAATAAAATTAGAGGCATGCCTAAAAACGTTTCTGTTGGTGATTTAAATGAAATCATGAAAATAATTAAAGATGCAGAAAAGATCGATCCTAATACTTGGCCAAAAGTTACTAAATTTAATAAAAAATCTAACGTAAATAAATGTAGTTTAGATTTTTTAAAACTTTTACTTGTATACTGCTCTGAAGAAAGTGGATTAGCAGAAAAGTTAATTGCTGACACAAATGATCTTAAATCTATCTTAAATGGTAAAAGAGAAGGACTAAAGGTTTTTGAAGGATGGCGGTATGATGTTTTTGGTAAAGTTGTTGATTTATTATTAGAAGGTAAATTAGGATTTACCATTGAAAATTTTAAAGTTAAAAAAATAAGTTTTTAGTTATAATTAAATTTCATCTAATATAGATTTTATGATTTTGTAGCTAATTTTTTTTTTCGTTTCTAGAGAATGAGTATCAAGTTTATCAATTAATTTAATAACAGTATCAAAATTTCTATTTATCCTTTCTAGTATATATATAAGTTGTTTGTCATCTATAAATAATTTTTTATCGTTAGAATATTTAACCATAAAGGAATACAAAAGCACATCATCTGGTAACTTTATTTCACTACAAATTAAACTGCGTATTCTTGAATTTAAATCATCAAGTTTCCAATCCATCTTTGAAGGTGATAAATTTGATAAAAATAAAACTGAACCTTCTTGATATGTGACTCTGTTTAAAAAATGCATAACTAATTTTGATGGATATTTTTCACCAGGAATAAAATCATCTATTATAAATTTTTTACCTTCTTCTATCTCATCTAAATTAAAACCAGATAAAGAAGATAAATATTCACACCGGTTACGTTCTTTAAATATATGTGACAAATGTGTTTTACCTGAACCTTTTGGTCCAAAGATAATGGCTGCCGGAATAGAATTAATTTTTCTTTTATTTTGCCAAAAAGACGAATTTTCTATAAACCTAACAGCTTCTTCATTACATTTTGAAATAATGAAATTTCCTCTATTCTTTATTGTTTTAAAAGTTAATGGCAGTGCCATTTGTTTATTAAAAGTATATTTATCAATATTTCTTATTTTTGAATTCATATAACTAATGTCATTAAGATAATTTTATAAAATAGTATCTAACTATAACACCTAAAACCGCTGCAACAGGCAGAGATATTAACACTCCAACAAAACCTGACAAAAAAGCCCCCGTTGACAAGGCAAATATAATCCAAATTGGACTCAACTTTATCGCATCTCCGACTAATTTTGGTGTTAAGTAATAACTCTCAAGTAATTGTCCAAATACGAAAATTAATAATAATATTGTTAGCTCAAATGATAACCCAAATTGTGAAAAACCCAAAATTATAGTAAGCCCTCCTCCTACAAAAGCACCTGCAAAAGGTACGAAAGATATAATCCCTGCAAAAATACCAAGTAAAATTCCAAATTTCATACCTACCACAAATAGTGCTATTCCATAAAAAATCGATAAAGTAAGACACACTAAACCTTGACCACGTATAAATTTTGATAAAACTTTATCTATCTCTTTTATTAAAATTGGGAAATCTTCAAAGTGAGATTTATCTGCAAAATCATATAAAAAAAGTTTTATTTTATTAAACTGCAAACTCATATAAAATGTTATGATAAATATTAAGACAATATTGAACACACCATTAAAAACTTCTATTCCATTAGTTATTAAATTATTACCAGAGGTAAAAATATTACTAGATAATGGTTTCAAAAAACTTGAATAATCTATATTTTTTATTTTTTCACTAAATAAATATTTATCATTAATTTCTATTATAAGATCTTTAGCATAACTAACGTATTCCGGTAAAATAGTAATAAAATTTTGTATTTGATATAGAATAATTGGTAAAATTAAAATCAAAACAGAGAGAAAACCTAAGACAAAAATTATTACAGATAAAAAACTTGAAAATGTTTTATTCATGTACTTGTCAAATATTATTTTCAATGGATTTATTAAATAAGCAATTATAAAAGCAATTGCAAATGGAGTTAAAACCTCGAATAAGTATATCGTTATAAATAATAATAAGATTATAAATATATAAAGATAATTTTTTTTAAAAAAGTCATACATATTGGGAACCTCAGTCTAGCTTAATAAACAAGTGTATATTGTCTAGAATTTAAATTCTTGAATGTTAATTTTTTTTCATTTGCAGCCTGAAAAAATGTTTTTTTATTTCCCATGAATTTAACTATAATTCTTCCTCGTTTGTCTGTGATAGAAACTACCATAACTTCAATAACAAATGGTAAATTTTCTAATTTTTTTAGAACCATAGGCCAAATACTTATATCTTTCTGATTAACAGCAATATTCTTTTCGTATTTCAATTGGTTTGAAGAGCCAAACATACTTCTTGTAATATTTTGAAAACTGTTAAATGTTTTATTTTTATAAAAAATAATTTCATTTTCTATTTCAAGTAATCCTGTATCAAGAAATCCTTTGGTTGATTTCACATATACTTTTTTATCATTAAATAACAATTCATTTTGAAGTTTAGAAGACAATATAGAGGTGATTGGTATTATTAAATCTACTTCATTTAAAATGCTAGTATCAATTAAATTATTTTGTTTCCAGTTTTTTTCCATTGAGCTGATTATTTTTAATATCTCTTTTGTTATTAAAGTTGGATCGATATTATATATAGAAGAGGTTTTTTTAAGAGGAGTTTTATTTCTGTAAACTGTGTTAACTAATTTTCCATTAAGGTTGTAGTATTTGGCATAGGTATTTAAATACGTTATTCCATTTGTTTTCAAAATAGGTTCAGCTATTACAAGTAATAAAGAATTAGTTTTTTCATTTTTAATCAATTTGTTAATAAGATTTTTGTTAGAATTTAATAGAAGATTAGCGCTTAAAATTCTATTTAACTGAAAGTTACCTTGGGCAAGTTTTAGTTTGACTAATCCGTCAACTAATTTTAAATTTTTTTTCCACTTTTTATACCATTCATCTTTTTCGTCCCACATTACAAATCCTCTAGGCCCTTTAAATATTGGGAGAATAGAAATAGGTTCTCTGTAAGTTTCAGAATATTTTAGCTTATTTTTACGAAAAAAATTAATTACTAAGTTTCTATTAAAACAAATGTCAAAATTGGCTAAATATCTCTTATCACTATTAGCTTCATTATTAATTTTTAAATAATCAACTAAAGTAGAAATTTCATTTTTTTTAAATTTTACATTATTATTGTCTAAGATCAGTCTATTAATCAGCCTTTCTATGCCTAATAATTTTGCTTTATTTTCGGCTTGAAACCTAGCTTCATTAATTGATGCTTTTGTTAAATCAACGTTTATATTTCTTACATAAAACGATGAATTCTGACAATCTTCATTTGTTGAGGCAAAAGGTGTGGAAACAAAAAAAAATAATTTTAATATTAAAGTAAGAATTGTTTTTAAGTAAATAGGCGGCATTAAATAAGTACCTGACTTTTTTGATTGATAAGTAAGTATAACATCGATATATCAATACCTAAATCTAAGAATAATTTTTTATTTAGTATTAGTTGTAATGACTTCTTAAATCAAAATAACATTAAAATGACAAAAAAAACAAATAACATGAATAATAAATCAATAACTTACTCGGACTCAGGTGTGAATATCGATGAAGGAAATAATCTTATTTCTGAAATTTCTCATATCACAAAAGGTACTGCAATAAACGGTGCAACAGGTAAATTAGGAGGATTTGGTGGATTATTTGATTTAAAAAAAACTGAATTTCAAGATCCCATTCTTGTTTCCAGTACAGATGGAGTTGGAACTAAATTAAAATTAGCTATTAAGACTAAGTCATATTTTAATATTGGGATTGATTTAGTGGCCATGTGTGCAAATGATGTGTTAGCACAAGGTGCCGTACCACTTTTTTTCATGGATTACTATGCTACAGGTAAATTAGATAAAAATATAGCTATAGAAGTTATTAAGGGAATAGCAGAAGGCTGCAAACAATCTAAATGCGCTCTTATTGGAGGTGAGACTGCTGAAATGCCTGGGCATTATGAAAATAACAATTTTGACTTAGCTGGCTTTTGTGTCGGTGCTGTAGAAAGAAATAACCTTTTTAAAAAAAGCTCGGTTGAGAGTGGTGATTATGTTATTGGCTTGTCAAGTAGTGGGATTCATTCTAATGGGTATTCACTGGTCAGAAAGATACTAGAATCTTATTCAATTAATATATTTCAAGAAGCTGAATTTGATAAAACCAAAATACTTGCTGATATATTGATGGAGCCTACAATGTTATATACTAAGGCATTTTTAGCAGGAAATAAAAACCATAAGATAAAGTCTATAAGTCATATAACTGGTGGAGGCTTGATAGAAAACCCCCCAAGATCGTTTAACTCCAATCTATCAATAAAATTTGATATGAAGAATTATAAACTTCCACCGTTATTTAAATGGCTCCAAAGCAAAGCTAATATCTCGCTTTTTGAGTTAGCAAAAACTTTCAACTGCGGAATTGGACTTTTAATTTTTGTAAATAAAAAAGACAAAGAGACAGTAATGACGAACATAAACGAGGCTGGTTATAATTCATTTATAATTGGTAGAATGACAGAAAACATATCGAATAGAAGTGTTTTATTTGATGGATGGGAACTTTAATTTTTGTTAAAATGCATTTAAATTAATATTTTTTGGCAATTTGATATTAAATGAATTAATCAGGTTGTTTTATAACTAATATTTATAAACTTAAGGAGTGAGTTGTGAGTAATAAAATTGACAAAGAAACAGAAGAACATAAATTATTTTACGAAAATTTTTTAAAATATACCACTTATAGCACAGTAATTGTGATTGCGATTGTTGCATTAATGGCAATATTTTTAGTTTAAAAATTAATAAATTAACTCAATCTCTGCAAAAAAAAATGATATTTCAGATTTTGCATTTTCAAGACTATCAGAGCCATGAACAGAATTTGCTTCTATGCTCTCTGCAAACTCTTTTCTGATTGTACCTTTTTCTGCGTCTTTTGGATTAGTTGCTCCCATAACTTCTCTATTCACCTTTACAGCATTTTCACCTCTAAGTACCTGAGTGATAACAGGTCCAGAAATCATAAAATCAACTAAATCATTAAAAAATGGCCTATCTTTGTGAATTTTGTAAAACTTTTTAGCCATATCCTTCGTCAATTGTAATCGTTTTTGTGCAATTATATTTAGACCAGCTTGTTCAAATTTAGCATTTATAGAACCAGTTAGATTTCGTCTTGTAGCATCTGGTTTAATTATTGATAAAGTATTCTCAATTGTCATATTATTCTCCAAAAAAAACTATTATATGTATTGAAGATAAAAATCAATGTATTTTGAAAAAAATTTTAAAGTTTTACATCAAATTTACTAATAAGTTTTAACTAGGTGGTATAACATTTTAACTCCCCATCCCACACCACCAGAGGGAACTGAAGGTGAAGATTTATTTTTCCATGTTACACCAGCAATATCTAAATGAGCCCATGGGGTTTTTTTTACATGTCTTTTTAAAAAACAAGCTGCTGTAATAGATCCTGCACCAGCACCACCAATATTTTTCATGTCTGCAATCTCCGTTTTTATTAACTGATCATAATCATCATCCATAGGCATTTCCCAAACTTTTTCTCCAGTGATCTCACCAGCATCAAAAATAGCTCTAGAAACATCTTTATTATTTGAAAACAATCCTGCCCTTGTATTACCTAAAGCAACTATCATAGCTCCAGTTAATGTAGCTAAATCTATCATAAACTTTGGTTTATATTTTTTTTCAGTCCAAGAAAGTATATCGGCCAATACTAGTCTTCCTTCTGCATCTGTGTTTAAAACTTCGATTGTTTGACCTGATAGTGACTTAACAACATCTCCAGGTCTTTGTGCATCACCATCAGGCATGTTTTCAACAAGTCCTATCACACCAATTAGATTTTGTTTGATTTTAGATAACGCAGCAGCTTCAATTAATCCTGTTACTGTTGCTGCTCCACCCATATCCCATTTCATGTCCTCCATTGACTTTGACGGTTTTAAAGATAGTCCTCCTGAGTCAAAACACACACCTTTACCTACAAAAGCCAAAGGAGAGGTTACTTTTTTTGCACCTGACCATTCCATAACAACAACTCTACTATCTTTTCTTGAGCCTCGCCCAACTGCTAATAAAGCTTCCATACCGAGTTTTTCTAATTGTTTTTCATTATATATAGTAACCTTAACTCCAATTTTTTTGAGTTTTTTACATTCATCAGCAAAGCTTGACGGGTAAAGTATGTTTGGTGGTTGCCATACAAGATCTCTAGCGGTAAAAACGCCGCTTGCAATATTTCTAATCTCTTGGATATTTTGAGAATGTTTTTTTGGTTCATCACAAATAAATGTAACATTTTTTATATCAATAATGTCTTTTGAAATGTTTTTTTTATAGTTAGCAAATTTGTATGAACCTAATAAAATGCCTAAGGCAATTTGTTTATTTATGTCCAGACTATTTTCAAAAATTCTAATTTCAGAACATCCTATAGACTTAGTCTTATGAAATATACTTCCACCAAGGTCTTCTAAATATTTATGATTTAAGTCGGTATCATGATCTTTTCTCTTAATTAAAAGAAACATGCCCTTTTCAGACCTAACCATGAAAATGTTTGCTGAATTATTTTCAATCATTTTTTTTAAAAAAGTAGCTAGACTTTTATCTTTAGAAAAGTCATTCGATAATAAAAGATTATTTTTTGAATAGAATAAAACATTTACTATATTATTGTTATTGAATTTCAAATTATCATTTTTATTTTCACATTTAAATTTAATAAACCTACTATTAACAGACATATTTTTTCCTCTAATCAAAACAGAACTTTTGTATTAACATAAATAGGATATATTAATAAAAATATTTTAAAATAATTAATTATAACTTTCTGATAATATTTATTTATGATTTTAACAAGATATATATTTAAACAAACGTCTAAAAGTGCTTTTGTTTCAACATTTGTTCTTTTAGGAGTAATTTGGTTAAGTCAATCATTCAGAAGCATAAATTTAATAATTGAGAAAGGAGCTAATCTTTCAGATTTCTTCATTTTATCATTATATAGTATGCCCAGCTGGTTAATAATAGCTTTACCTTTTGGTACTTTCACTGGTTGTATGATTTCTTATTTAAGATTGCAAAGCGATAAAGAAATTATTGTAATGAAATCAGCTGGAATAAGTCCTTTCAATATAAGTAAACCAGCACTTTTGGTAGCTGTAGTTTCCTCTCTAATCTTATTCGTAATATCCCATTTTATTCTACCAAAAACTTATACAAACTTTAAGTTGTTACAGAATGAAATCAGAAATAGTAGTCAGGAAGTCATTTTTAAAGATAATGTTTTTATTAATCTTAATAAAAATCAAACAATATTTATAGGTAAAATTACTAATAGTAACCTATTAGAAGAAATATTTATCCAAGATAAAACTGATAGTTCAAATATAGTCGAATATTTTTCGAAAAGTGGGAGTGTGTTTATTGATGATGGTATAAATTTGAGAATGATGAAGGGTACTAGAATTTCAACTGATAAAAAGGGTCGTTCAACAATTTTAAATTTTGACAATTATAATTTAACAGTGCGAGAAGATAAAAATAAATCGATAAGTAATAGAGTTATTGAGTATAATGAATTTAGTTTTTTCGAATTATTGAAAAAAGCAGAAAAAAAGCGTGCAAATCAAGGAAAGTTATTAGCAGAAGCTCATACAAGAAATACTGTATTTTTTATGCCTATTATTTTTGCTTTAATTGTAATGTTAACAATACTTAATGATAATTATTCAAGATTGGTTAATACACATAAAAAGACTTTTGCTATTGGATTAGTTTTCATAGTACAAAGTTTGACTATTATTTTGAAAAATGCAGTTCACAACGATATATCTCTATTACCATTAATGTATTTATTTCCAACTTCTGTTATATTTTTCTGTTTTATTTCACTGAGAAAAAAAATAAATACTAATAAAAATCAATCTAATTACATGGTTTAAGTTCGATGTTTATAACAAAAAATCAACCTATAATTCTTTATAAATATTTAACTAAGGATATATTAAAATATTTTTTATTCGCTTTGTTTGCTCTTGTAATATTAATCTTTTTTATTGATTTTATAGAATTATTTAGACGATCTTCAAACAAAGCAGCTGTGAGACATCTTGTTAAAGCTGAGGTCTTCGACATAATAAATATGGCTTTATTAAAAATAAGTGGAAATATTCAAAAAATCTTACCATTTGCTGCTTTAATAGGATCAATAGCTTGTTTTAATCAATGGCGAAAAAAAAACTATTACATTGTTTGTAAAACGTCTGGGATTTCTCTTTGGAAAATACTTTCTCCAATATTAGTTTCTTTTTTTTTAATAGGCCTAGCTTCTATTATAATATTAAATCCTTTTGCAACTCTCTTAAGTAAAAAATATGATAATTTACAATCTATTTTCTTTGGCACAAAAAATTTGAAATCATTATCTTTTGATACAAAAGGTTTTTGGATTAAACAAATTTCAAAAGATTCATACTTACTAATAAATGCAAGTAAAATAAACGAAAATTTAAACACTTTATTGGATGTAAATATATTTGTTTATGATAATGATAAAAATTTTGAAAAAAAAATCCATGCCAATAGAGCAGTGTTTTCTGAACAAAAGCTAGATCTGTTTGAAGGTCGTGTAACAAATAATAATTCAAAATTAGAAATATTTAAAAGGCTAACTTTTTATATAAAATCGAATCCACAAAGCTTGAATGTTGCAACTACAGAACCTGAAAAAATATTTATATTTGATTTTCCAGGTTACCTAAAGCAAATGCAACAATATGGACTAAATACGTCTCAACATCTATTACACTTTTTTAGATTAATATGCCACCCATTTTTGATTATATCAATGATTTTACTTTCAGCATCCTTAATGTTAAGGAGTAGTGAAAGAAAAATTGAGGTTGGTATTGTTTCACTTTCGCTAGTTGTTGGATTTAGTTTGTATTTTATTGGAGATTTCATTTTTGCTTTAGGTTCCTCAGAAAAACTACCACCGTTACTTTCGGGATTTGGACCAACACTAATTGGTTTGTTCTCAGGTTGTTATTTAACTAGTGATATCGATGAAGCCAGAATGAAAAATAGGTAAAAGGATTAAAATTGAACACGATAATTAAACAATTTTTAAAATTGAGGTTATTAATAATCATAAATATTATTTTTTGTAATATTTTTATTAATAATGCATTTGGCAGCGAAAATTTTGTAGTAACTACTGTTAATAAAATACCAATTACAAAGAATGACATTGTTAATCGTGCAAAAATAATTTCATTTTCAATTAAAAAAAATACTGATTTTAAAAAGTTACAAAACTATTATAATCAAGCATTGAATTCTCTAATTAACGAAAAAATTATTTTATCTGCTGGTCTTAAAATAAATAACAATATCATCAAAATTGTTACCCCTAAAGCCAATCAAATACTTTTAAATGAATTTGACAATTCTAAAGATAAGTTAGACAAATTTATAAACTATTTATCTATACCAAAAGCTAAATTACTAGAAAAATACGAATCTCAATTAGTGTGGGAAATTGTTCTAAAAAATAAATTTAAGGATCAATTATTGAAACTGGACAATATAGTTCAAAATGATATTGAAGATCGAAAAAATAGAAAAACTGAAGATCTTTATGATTTAGCAGAAATTGTAATAAGTAAAAATAATAATCAAAATTTATTAAATCAAATTAAATATGCTTTGAAAAATGGAGTTAATTTCTTAGATTTAGCAAAGCAAGTATCTATAAGTAGCTCAGCAAAGTTTAAAGGAAAAGTTGGATGGAAAAATTATCAAAATTTACCAAGGTATATAAAATCAAAAAAAATTAATTTAAATGAAGGCGATATTATTAGTTTTCCAACGAAAGATAAAATTAAAATTATTAAGATACTTGCTAAAAGATTAAACGGAAAATTTAGTAAAAATGAAACAAGTGTGATACTCGGGCAAATAAAATTTCCTATAAACTTCCAAAAAAAAGATGTCGCTTATAAAAAAGTAAAATATGTGGTTAAAGATTTGTTAACAAATAAAAAAAGCTGTAAAAATTTAAACATAATTAAAAACCAAAATAAAAATTATAGTGTAAATATTATCAAATCTAGATTAGCTGACATAAGCACAAAGATACAAAATGTTATTAAAAATTTTGAATTATATAAAATATCACAACCAATTTTTTTGGGTAATTATGGTTATACCTACATCATATGTGATGTTAAAAAACCAAAGTCAGAAAAAAATACAATTCTAGAGTTGAAAAATAAAATGATGCAAAAACATTATTTAATAATAAGTGAAAGATATTTAAAACGTCTAAATAAGGAAGCAATAATAACCCACAAAAAAAAATTGTAAATAAATAGTTTAAATGAACCATATGACAAAAGTTATCCTTATCTCCGCTGGTGATCCTGACAGTATTTCAACTGAAATTACTATTAAAGCAATTCAACACTCTAAAATGAATAAAAATGTAAAACCTGTTGTCGTAAGTAATTCAAAAATAATTGAGGATTGCAAAAAAAGTATTGGAAGTAAAATTCAATTAAATGAAATAAAAGATAAAGTTAATTTCTCTGACTTTAAGGAAAATTTTTTAAATATCCTTTCTATAAAATTACCAGATGATAATATATTTAAAAATCGGAGTACTAAATATGCTTCTTTTATAAAAGATTCAATTGTTACATGTGTTAAAACTGAAATGAATAGTATTGCTTCTGCTATTGTTACAAATCCTATAAGTAAAAATATAATGTACAAGTCAGGATTTAATTTTCAAGGACATACAGATTTTCTCGCTTCACTATCAAAATACAAAAAAAATCCAGTTATGATGTTAGTCATCAAAGATCTAAAAACAATCCCATTAACAGTTCATGTTCCTCTGAAAAATGTTCCAAAGCTTATCTCAAAAAATCTTATTGAGCTTACAATAAGCATTGCAAAAGAAAGCTTAATTTCTCTATTTAATATATCTAAACCTAGAATAATTATTACGGGGTTAAATCCTCATGCAGGTGAAAATGGTGATATAGGTGATGAGGAGAAAAAAATCATTATTCCAGCAATTAATGAAGCCAAAAAAAAGCAAAATTGTTTTTTAGAAGGACCTATTTCAGCGGATACTGCTTTCTCATCTGAAAAAAGAAGATTTTATGATGTTGCTATTTGTATGTACCATGATCAGGCTCTTATACCTATCAAAACGTTAGATTTTTTTAATGGGGTAAATGTAACTCTGGGCTTGGATTTCATTCGAACCTCACCTGATCATGGTACTGGATTTGATATTGCAGGTAAGAATATTGCTAACCCCGATAGTTTAATAGCAGCAATAAACCTTGCTTATGAGATGAGTATAAATAAGAATAATGGATGATAATGATTTACAATTGCCTACCATAAAGGAGACTTTAAAAAAAAATAATGTAAAAATTAATAAATCTCTTGGCCAAAATTTCTTGTTTGATTTAAACCTTACTGACAAGATTGTGAAAAATTCTGAACCAATTTGCCCTACTGTGATTGAAATTGGCCCAGGTCCAGGAGGCTTAACCCGATCAATTTTAAAAAAGAAACCAAATGTTCTTTATACCATTGATAAAGATAAACAATCAGAAAAAATGTTAACTGATATAAAGAAAATATATAGAGATAACCTCATCACAATTACTGATGATGCTCTTCATTATCCTATATGGGAGTTAGGTGATTCACCAAGACAGGTCATAGCCAATCTACCTTACAATACTGGAACAAAAATGCTGACGTCATGGTTGAAACACATCCAACATTTTGATTTGCTTACTTTGATGTTTCAAAAAGAAGTTGCAGATAGAATTGTAGCTAAAGAAGGATCTAAAAATTATGGAAGACTATCAATTTTAACAAATTGGTTAACAAAAAGTAAAAAATTATTTGATATTCCAAGCAAGGCTTTTATACCTAGGCCCAAAATCACATCAAGCGTAATACAATTAAAACCATTACATAAACCCTTGTATAATGTATCTTTCGAATCTATTGAAAAAATCACACAAATGGCCTTTAGTCAAAGACGTAAAATGATTAAAACTAGTTTAAAGAAAGTCAATGGGCACATAATTTTAAAGGAGCTAAATATTTCACCAAATCTGAGACCCGAAAACTTGTCTATTATTGATTTTTGTAAAATAGCTGAGAAATCATATAAAGAATAATTAAAAAAATTTATTTAAGATTATCAATGAATTTACTTAAATTTAATTGTCTATGTCTTCGTAATCTCTCAGAAAACAGAATTGATTTAATCTGACTAACGGCTTTTTCTATTTCATTATTTATGATTACAAAATCATATTCAATATAGTGACTTATTTCTTTTCTAGCCTCAGACATTCTTTTTAAAAAATTTTTTTTGTCTTCACTTGCCCTTTTACCAAGTCTATTTTGAAGCTCCTTAATTGATGGTGGCAAGATAAATACTTTGACAATATCATTAGGTATATGTTTTTGAATCTGTCTTGTACCCTGCCAATCAATATCTACAATAATATCAATTCCTTTCTCAATTTTTGAAATAACCTCTTTTTTTAGGGTTCCATAAGAAAAACCAAAAACATTGGCATGTTCCAAAAATTCCTTATTTTTTTCCAAGATTCTAAATTCTTTGTCACTTCTAAAAAAATAATCCCTTCCATTAATTTCATCTTTTCTTTTTTGACGAGTGGTTACTGAAACGGAAAGGTCAATTCTATCAATCTCTTCAATAATTTTTTTACAAATAGTTGTTTTACCTGCACCTGAGGGTGAAGAAATTACTAACACAAAACCTCTTCGGATATTACTCATTATTAATCCTTAATAATACTATTTTTCCATAGCTTAATATTTTTCTTATGTAAACTATATGTTTCTGAAAATCTATGCCCTCCCCTACCATTACTTACAAAATAATAAAAATCTGTTTTTTTAACAAACTTTAGAGAGTTCAATGCGTTCTCGCCTGGATAAGATATAGGGGTTGGAGGTAAACCCTTGTAATAATATGTGTTAAAAGGATTATTTGACTGCAACATATTTTTGGTAATTTTTTGACCGTTTACATTAAAGCCATACGCCAAAGTTACGTCAGATTGTAGCTTCATATTTTTTTCAAGCCTATTAATAAATACACTTGCAACAAGTCTACTATCATTTAGATTACTTGTCTCGCTTTGTATAATTGAAGCTAAAATAAGGAATTCTTCTTTATTTTTTAAAATAAAATTTTTAGGTTTATATTTCCAAACATTATCTAAAATTTTGTCTTGAGCTAACTTCATACGTTCTAATAATTTATTTCTAGGATACCCATATTTAAAATAATATGTATCTGGTTTATATATGCCTTCCTTTAAAGATTTTATTTTTCCCGACAAATATGGGTTTTCAAGTAAACTTTTTTTTAAATTGTCTGAAGTTGCTCCCTCAATAAGTTTAAAATTTCTTACAATTGTTTTTTCATTTTGAAAAATATCCTGTATGTCTTGTATTGTAGAGTTTTTTTTAATTAAATATTCGCCAGCTTTAGGTACAAAATAATCATCTCGAATTAACGATATAATTCTCCATTTAAAATACTCTATGTTAATTTTTTTTAGCTTAAGCTGTTTTAAAATTTTTTCCTGGTTTGTGTTTTTTTTAAGTAAATAATAGGTATCTTGAAAGACTATTTTTTGTATTTTTACTTTTTCTAAGTAGAAATAACTAATAAATATCAAAAGAACTTTAAAAATTATTAAAAAAAGAAGTTTATTTCTTAATATCAATCTGAGCAACTGATTACTAGGCTAGCATTGGTTCCACCAAAGCCAAATGAATTAGATAGAACGTTTTTAATATTTCTTTTTTTTGAATGGATTGGAACCAAGTCAAACCCTGTTGCTTCTATATCAGGCGATATCAAATTATTAGTAGGTGGTACAGTTTGATTTATAATTGACAAAATTGAGTATATGGCCTCAATCGCACCTGCTGCACCTAAAAGATGTCCAGTTGCTGATTTAGTTGAACTAATACTGACATTTTCTATTTTTTGATTAAGTAGTCTTCCTATTGCTTTTAATTCAATCACATCTCCAAGTGGAGTGGAAGTTCCGTGAGCATTAATATAATCAAGCTCTGAACTATTAATTTTGGCATCATTTAAAGCCAATTTCATTGCTCTAAATCCCCCATCACCATTTTCAGCGGGAGCAGTGATATGATGAGCATCTCCTGACATGCCATAGCCTTTTATTTCAGCATATATTTTAGCTCCTCTGGCAATAGCATGTTCTCTTTCTTCTAAAACTACAACACCAGAACCTTCACCCATAACGAAACCATCTCTACCTTGATCCCATGGTCTTGAACTGGATATAGGGTCATTATTAAATTTAGTACTTAAAGCTCGTGCTGCAGCAAATCCTGCCATACCAATACGACAACAAGCCGCCTCTGCTCCTCCTGCAACCATTACGTCAGCATCACCATATTTTATTATTCTTGAAGCATCCCCTATAGCATGAGCCCCAGTTGAGCATGCTGTTACAACCGAATGGTTTGGTCCTTTGAAACCATACCTAATACTTACTTGACCTGAAAGTAAATTAATCAGCGCAGAAGGTATAAAAAATGGGCTAACTTTTCTAGGCCCTTTTAAATTAAGTAATTCAGTAGTTTTGGCTATTGTCTCAAGACCACCTATACCGGAACCTAGAATTACTCCTGTTCTATTTCTTTCATTTTCATTTTTAGGTTTCCAACCAGAATCCTCCACAGCTTGTATGGCGGAAATTATTCCATATGCTATAAATCGGTCAATACGCTTGAATTCTCTTGGTTCTATCCAATTATCTATATCTAAACCACCTTCTTTATCTTCGAGGTGCGATGGAATTTGTCCAGCTATTTTACAAGGTAGATCTAAAACGTCAAAATCATTTATTTTATTGATGCCAACAAAGCCTGAAATAAGCCTATCCCAGTTAAGCTCAACACCTACGCCTAAAGGCGTTAGCAAGCCTAACCCAGTAACAACAACTCGACGCATCAAAAACTCCTAATATTTAATCGAGTAAGAAACTTAATTTATATTAACTATTTGAGGAGATAAAGTCTATTGCATCTTTTACAGTTTGAATCTTTTCAGCTGCGTCATCAGGTATCTCGCACTCAAACTCTTCTTCGAAAGCCATAACTAGTTCAACAGTATCTAAGCTATCTGCACCTAAATCATCTATGAAACTCGCACTATCTACAACCTTAGACTCTTCAACTCCAAGATGCTCAACTACAATTTTTGTAACTCTGCCAGCTATGTCACTCATTAAATTCCCCTTTAGTTTAATATAAATTCTTAATAATTATGAGTTTCGAGTAACATAAATATTTATTCATGCCAAGTATATTATCATGTTAGTATGAAAAATACTAAATCATATTCATTCCACCGTTAATATGTAATGTAGTACCAGTTACAAAACCTGCTTCATCACTAGCTAGGTAAACACAACCATTTGAAATATCGTCAACATTTCCTAATCTATTAGCAGGAATATTTATAACTATATTTTTTTTCTGATCATCAGAAAGTTTATCAGTCATTGGAGTGGAAATAAATCCTGGTGCAATCAGGTTACAAGTAATGCCTCTACTTGCAACTTCTAAAGCTATTGATTTGGTAAAACCTGCTAAAGCAGATTTTGAAGCTGCGTAATTACTTTGGCCTGCATTTCCAGTATAACCAACAATGGAACTTATAAATATTACTCTTCCAGATCTTCTTTTCAGCATTCCTTTAATAACTTGCCTTGTTAATCTCATTGGTGCTGATAAATTAATGTTTATAACCTTATCCCATTCCTCATCTTTCATTCTTAAAAAAAGATTATCCGCTGTTATGCCAGCATTATTTACCAATATATCAATCTGACCAAAGCTATCTTCAGCTTGTTGTGCTAAATTTAATATTGCATCTTTACAATTTAGATCAGTAACAATTGTTTTAATATCATCGCCTAATTCTGATGCTAAATCACTAAGGACATTTTGTTTTGTCCCTGATAGAATTAGTTTTGCTCCACTCAGTTTCATTTTTTTTGCTATCGACATTCCAATACCACCTGTAGCACCTGTTATTAATGCAACTTTACCTGTTAAATTAAACATTAAATTCTCCATCATAATTTATATAAAATTTTTAAAATCTTCTGTGTTTTCAATATTAATAGTTACAATGTCCTTAATCATTCTTTTTGCAATACCTGTTAGAACTTTTCCACTGCCTAATTCTATGATTTTTTTAATACCTTTCTTTTCTGCAAATTCCATAGTCTCTCGCCACCTTACAGTTCCAGTAACTTGATCAATTAAATTTTTTCTTAATTTATCTGGATTATTTTCAGGTAAAACATTTACATTCGATATAATTGGTATAAGAGGTGTTTTAAAATTTAATTTATTAAGAGCTTCTTCCATGATAATTTGAGCAGGCCTCATCAATTTGCAATGAAATGGAGCGCTTACAGGGAGAAGAATTGCTTTTTTAATTCCAAAATCTTTGGAAAACTTCATTGCATTTTCAACTGCTAATATATCGCCACTGATTACGACTTGACCTTGAGAATTGTCATTAGCAATATCACAAACTCCATAATGCTTTACCTTATCTATAACTTTTACTGCCATCTCAATATTTGTACCAATTAATGCAGCCATGGCCCCTTTTCCAATTGGAACCGCTTTTTGCATTGCATCGCCTCTTAATCTTAATAAAGTGGCACATTGGCTTAAAGAAAAAACTTCTGCAGCAGTCATAGCTGAATACTCACCAAGAGAATGTCCACAAACATAACATGCTAAATCAGATAAGTTTTTATTAGTAATTTTATTTAAAACTTTTAGAGTAGCTATACTACATGCCATCAATGCAGGCTGTGCGTTAGAAGTTAAGGCGATTTCTTTATCTGTGCCATCCCACATAACTCTTGTTAAGTTGAAGTTTAAAGCATCATTTACTTCTTCAAAGACTTGTTTAGCTTCAGCAAAATTATCTGACAATTCTTTACCCATTCCAATCTTTTGGGATCCTTGCCCTGGAAAAACAATAATATTCATTTTAAATCTCTACAAAACCTTAAAATTTGTTTATTTATTTATTGCATATTTATAATAAACATTTATGTTGCACATTAATTTAAATTACCAGCATAAATTATTATTTATGCACTCCTTGCCAGTTAATTTATTTTAATTGGCTAATCTTGGGAATTATTCCAAAAAGCCATAAGGAGATAAAGATGGCATTATACGAAAGTGTTATAATAGGAAGACAGGACTTAACACCCAATCAATTCGAAGAATTAGTTGAAGGGTTCACAAAAATTATTGAGGATTATAAAGGTGTTATAAAAAAACGAGAAATTTGGGGCCTTAGGAATCTCGCTTATAAGATAAATAAAAATAGAAAAGGCCATTACATACTTTTAAATATCGATAGTTCTTCTGAAGCAATTGCAGAATATGAAAGACTAATGAGATTAAATGAAGATATTATTAGATTTTTAACAATTCGTATTAATTCAATTGATGAAAAACCTTCACCTTTAATGAATAATAAATCCGATCGTTCTAGAAACGAATTAGTTAATACAGAAGCAGTTAAAATAACTAACGAAGAAGTATAAGGAAGATTTAAATGACACAACTTAATATTAAACGAGAAGCTTTGAGAAAGCCAAATCAAAAAAAAAGAAAATCCTGCCCCTTTTCTGATCCTAATGCTCCTGCAATAGATTATAAGGATTTAAAAGTTCTTACTAGATACATATCTGAAAGAGGTAAGATAATACCATCTAGAATTTCTGCTGTTTCAGCAAAAAAACAACGTGAACTCTCTAAAGCTATTAAAAGAGCAAGATTTTTAGCATTAATGCCTTATGTTGTTGGTTAGACCAGGAGAATAAAATGAATATTATTTTGTTAGAACGTATTGAAAAATTAGGGCAAATGGGTGAGCTAGTCTCAGTTAAAGCCGGCTATGCCAGAAATTTTCTGCTTCCTCAAGGTAAAGCCATATTTGCTTCAAAACAAAATATCAAAATGTTTGAAGAAAAAAAGTCCCAACTAGAAGGTGAAAATATTACTAGAAAAACAGAGGCAAAGAATTTAGCTGATAATATTAGTTTTAAAGAAATTGTTATTATTAGGGCCGCAAGCGAATCTGGTCAATTATATGGATCTGTCTCTGCAAAGGATATATCTAACGCTGTAACTGAAGCTGGACTTTCAATTAAAAAATCCCAAGTTATTTTAAATAAAGCTATTAAAACATTGTCATATGAAGATATATTGATCAAATTACATCCTGAAGTTTCTATAGACTTAAAATTAAATATTGCCCGGTCTGTCGAAGAAGCTAAAGAACAGTCTAAATCTGGAAAAGCTATAATAACAACTGAGATAACTGGTGGCGACATAAGATCAGAGCGAGCTCAGAAAGATGCCAAAAGATTTGATAAAAAAGAAAATCAAACAAAAACAAAAAATGAAAATGATGAAAAGTTAAAAACTCCAAAAAGTTTGAGTAATAAACAAACTGAAGAACAAAAGATATAATTAACTAATTATTAACATTTAAACAATTTTTAGATTAATTTGTTATTAAACCTAAAATAAATTAGAAAAAGAGTTATGGTTGATAGTATAATTCAAAATTACACTAACTCTGAAAAAAAAATGCCTCAAAACCTTGAGGCCGAGCAAAGTCTTCTGGGTTCAATATTGTTTGATAATAAAATTTTAGAAGATCTCCCTACAAATTTTAATAGTCAATATTTTTTTGACCCTTTACATGCAAATATATATGATGCTTGCATATCTCTTACAAATGTTAGTCGATTGGCAGATCCCCTAACTCTCAAAAATTATTTAAATGATAATAACTTAAATAAAGATATTGATATTGAAAAATATCTTTTGGATCTAAGAGAAGGAGTTTTATCATTAACTAAAGCAAAATCTTATGCTGAAGAAATTAAAAATTGTTATATTAGGAGATCTTTAATAAGAATTGCTGATGATTTGATTGATAAATCTATTAACCCTAAAATTGAAGTAACTCCAGATCAAGAAATATCCGAAACTGAAGAAAAATTATACAATTTAGCTGAAAAAGATAAAATAAATTCAGGTCCAATAGATTTTAAATCTGTTTTAACTAGTGCTACTAATCAAATAAATGAAGCTTTCACAAGAAAAGGCAAACTATCTGGTGTTGACACAGGTTTTTCAGGTCTAAACCGTCAGTTAGGAGGCTTAAATAAATCTGATTTAATAGTATTGGCTGGTAGACCTGCAATGGGGAAAACTGCCTTAGCCACTAACATCGGCTTTAATGCTGCTAGAAGTAATAATACTAGCCAAAATGACTCCATTCTAATTTTTTCTTTAGAAATGTCAGCTGAACAATTAGCTCAAAGAATATTAGCCGAACAAACTACAATAGACTCTCATAAATTGAGAAATGGAAATATCAATGAAAAAGAGTTCGCAAAACTTGTTGCAACACAGAATGATATTTATAACTTGCCATTCTTTATTGACGACACACCTGCAATATCTGTTGGTCAAATTGCATCAAGAGCAAGAAGATTAAAAAGAACTAGTGGATTAGGCTTAATTATTATTGACTATATACAATTAATTCAAGGTTCCAAAGCAAGTGAAGCTCAAGGAAGAGTTCAAGAAGTGTCGAACATTACTAGAGGATTAAAATCAATAGCTAAAGAGTTAAATGTTCCTATTCTTGCTTTATCACAGCTAAGTAGGGCTGTTGAACAAAGAGAAGACAAAAGACCTATTCTTGCTGACTTAAGAGAATCTGGCTCTATAGAACAGGATGCTGACGTAGTAATGTTTGTTTATAGAGAAGAATATTATCTAGATAAAAGTGAGCCATCTCAAAGAGATAATGAAAATCAAGAAAGTTTTAATGAACGTTTTTCAAAATGGCAAGATAGAAGAAATGCGGCAGAAGGAAAGGCTGAAATAATTATTTCGAAACAAAGACATGGACCAACTGGTATAATACAAGTTCAATTTGAAGCTAAGTATACTAGATTTATGGATTTAGCTCAAGATAATAGGTTGCCAGATCAAATTTATTAGTAAAATTGTTTAAAAATATATAATCTTTTATTATGGAAGCTATTCTAAATATTTGTTTAAAAGATATTAAATCAAATTGGGTTGCACTTAATAACGCGTCTAATGGAAATGCAGCAGCTGTAATTAAGGCTAATTCATATGGTGTAGGTATGATAAAAGTGGCCAAAACTTTAATGAAAGCAGGATGTAATTATTTTTATGTTGCAAACCTTAATGAGGGGATGCAACTAAGAGAAGAATTAAAATCTAAAGATATTAAAATTGCTATTTTTGAAGGTTTTTTAAAAGGTAGTGAACAATCTTATGTGAAATATAAATTAACCCCTATAATTAATAATTTAGATCAATTAATTAGGCTTAAAAAACTTATTTCTCAAGGTTGCAAAATCAAAGCTATATTAAATATTGATACGGGGATGAATAGATTAGGTTTTAGTCAAAGTGAAATTAATTTGTTATTAAGTAATATAGAGTTATTAAACCTCATTGAATGGGACTTTATAATGTCCCACCTTGCTAACGCTAACAAAATGAAAGATAAAGAAAACGTTAAACAATTAGATAAAATATTACAATTTTCTAAAATTATACCAAATACAAAATTAAGCTTAGCAAACAGTGCTGGAATAATGCTTGGATCAAGGTTTTGTCTTGATCAAACAAGACCAGGCATTGGATTGTATGGGATTGATAATTATGGTAATAATATTAAATTAAATTCTAAGATTTTAAAATTTCCCTTAAGTTTACATGGACCTATTCTTCAAATAAGGAACGTAAATATTGGTGAAAAAGTATCATATGGAGGTGTTGATATAACAAAAAGAAAATCTACATTAGCTACAATTGGAATTGGTTATGCGGATGGTTGGATAAGGTTGTTAAAGCCCAATAGTTCCTTCTCAATAAGGAAAAAAAAATGTGGTATTATAGGTAATATCACGATGGATAGCTTCATTTTAGATATAACTAACTTAAAAGAAAAATCATTAAAAGAAGGTGAATATTTATGTTTGTTGGATAACACTAACATTAGAAATATTCTTAATAAGATAGATTTAATCAGCTATGAACTCTTAACACTTATGGGTGACCGCTTGTTAAGAAAATATAATTAGTTAGTAATTTAACAAAGGTAAGTTAGTGAATTTGATTAATTCGATATTTAAAATTTGTGGCACTATAGGTCAAAAATTTTTAAAATTTTTATCTAATATTGGTCATTTCTTTATTTTTTTTATAACTGCCATTTTTTGGATATTTAGACCACCATGGTATTTTAAGAAAATATTTTATCAAATTATAGATATTGGTTATTTCTCTTTACCTGTAGTTGGTCTCACCACATTTTTCTCTGGTATGGTTTTAGCTCTTCAAACTTATAATGGTTTTAGTGAACTAAATAATGAAACAACAGTAGCAAGAGTAGTATTAACCTCAATCACTAGAGAATTAGGACCCGTTTTAACCGGTCTGATGGTTGCAGGACGAATTGGCGCTAAAATGGCAGCGGAAATAGCTACAATGAAAGTCACTGAACAAATAGACGCATTAGGCACTCTTGGCACGAGACCTATGCAATATTTAATTGCACCAAAAATTATTGCCTCATTAATTTGTATTCCAGTTTTAGTTCTCCTAGGTAATACAATTGGTATTTTAGGAGGATATATAATTGCAATTTTTAAATTAGAATTTAATCCAAACATTTATCTATATGCTACTGTAGAATATTTACAATGGATAGATATTATTCAAGGTACAGTCAAAGCAGCAATTTTTGGATTAATAATATCAATGGTAAGTTGTTATTTTGGTTTTAATGCGACCAAAGGAGCAGAGGGAGTTGGTTACGCTACAACAGCATCTGTAGTAATTTCATCAGTAATGATTTTAACAAGCACTTATATTATAACAGCTTTGTTTTTTGGTTAAAAATGGAAAATAAATCAAACAATAAGATAATAATTGAAGTTAAAAACCTTACTAAAAGTTTTAATGAAACTATGGTTTTGAATGATATTAATTTTAAACTATTTGAAGGTGAATCTCTTGCTATAATAGGCGCCTCAGGATCTGGTAAGTCGGTACTTCTGAAAAATATCATTGGTTTATTGTCACCAGACAAAGGTTCTATTAAAATAAATAATTTAGAAATGGTGGGTTTGAAAAGATCTGTAAAAGAAAAAATTTTACTGGATTTAGGAATAACATTTCAACACGGAGCGTTATTTGATTCTCTGCAAAATTGGGAAAATATTGTTTTCAAAGTTAAAAACAAAGAAAAGCTTACTGATAAAGATGCTAAAGAGTTAGCATTATCAATAATAAAACGTTTAGGCTTAAATTCTGAAATTTTAGACCTTTATCCCTCAGAAATTTCAGGAGGAATGCAAAAAAGAGTTGCAATAGCTAGAGCTATATGTGGAAATCCAAAAGTACTATTATTTGATGAACCTACATCTGGCTTAGATCCTGTAACAGGTAGTTTAATTGACAAATTAATTAAATCTGCTGTTAAAACAGTTGGTGGAAGTGCAATTACAATAACTCATGATATGGCATCAGTTTGTAAAGTAGCTGATAAAGTGATTTTAATTGATAAGCAAACAATTTCATGGTCAGGAACACCTAAGGAAATGTTAAAGACTGACAATGCACAAATAAAAGACTTTATTAAATCAACAAATCCTAAGCTATTCATTTAATGGCAAGATCAAATAAACAATATATATGTCAGTCATGTGGTTCAGTTTATCCTAAATGGATTGGTAAGTGTGAGCAATGTAATAAATGGAATACTTTATTAGAAGAAAAAAACACAAAACCATCTGGTATTTTATCTAAATCATATGGACAAACTATTAGTTTTGAATATTTAAAAAATGAAACATATGACTATTCAAGAATTACATCAAATTTGAGTGAGGTAGATCGAGTTATTGGAGGAGGATTTGTACCTGGATCAATAACCCTAATTGGAGGCGACCCTGGTATTGGAAAATCAACATTATTGTTACAACTTGTTGGTAATTTATCAAAGCTTAAACAGGAATGCATATACATTTCTGGTGAAGAAAGTTTATCTCAAATAAAAATGCGAGCAGATAGACTAGGTATAAAAACCAATGAAATTAGGTTTGCTTCTGTAACAAATGCTTCTGATATTGCTGCAACAATAAGTTCTGTTGGGAAAAGACATATATTAGTAATTGATTCTATTCAAACTATGTATTTACCGCAATTAGATAGCTCCCCAGGGACTGTATCACAGGTAAGAGCAAGTACGCATGAATTAATTATTGCGGCAAAAAAATCAAACTCTATTCTAATTTTAATTGGACATGTAACTAAAGATGGTTCAATTGCTGGACCTCGTGTTTTAGAACATATGGTTGATACAGTTTTATATTTTGATGGAGATAATAATTTTCAGTATAGAATTTTAAGAAGTATTAAAAATAGATTTGGTCCTACAAACGAAATAGGTGTTTTTGAAATGTTAAGAGATGGGCTTAAAGAAATCAAAAACCCTTCGGCTTTATTTTTATCAGATAGACAAAAAAACATTTCTGGAACTGCAATTTTTGCTGGTTTGGAAGGAACCAGACCTCTTCTAGTAGAAGTTCAAGCGTTAGTAACTCCATCAACGCTTGCATCTCCAAGGAGAACTATTGTAGGGTGGGATATATCTAGACTTTCAATGTTATGCGCTGTTCTCGAAGCAAGATGCAAAATTCACTTATCAAACATGGATATTTTTCTAAATATTGCTGGTGGTATTAGAATATTTGAACCAGCAGCTGATTTAGCTGTCGCAGCAGCAATTATTTCATCCGTAAAAAATGTTCCTTTATCTTTTTCTGGTATTTTTTTTGGAGAAGTTGGTCTTTCGGGTGAAATTAGAAAAGTCAATCAGCCAGAAGTAAGAATTAAAGAAGCATTAAAACTAGGGTTTAATCAAATATACTTACCTAATAAACAAAAAGTCATAATAGAAAAAAATATGAAATATAACTCTATTAGTCTATTAAGTGATTTGGTAAATTTAACTTATAAAGATACTATGAATAATTTGAACTAATGGAATTTATGCATAACATCTACTTTAATATAGTTGATATATTTATTTTAATAATTATTCTGACTTCTTGTATTGTGGCTACATTTAGAGGTTTTATAAAAGAAACTTTTAGTATAATTTCTTGGATCTTTTCTTTATTTGTAGCATATAATTTATTTGAAAAATTTAAATTAGAGTTAGTAGAATATATATCTCAAAAGATTGTAGTTGACGTTATTGCATTTAGCTTTCCTTTTTTAGCAACCTTATTTATTTCACACCTGATTTCAAAATGGTTGTCACCAAAATTCAATTTTTCTGAAATATTATTTTTAGATAAAGTTTTTGGATTTCTATTTGGTGCTTTAAGAGGTACATTAATAGTTATTTTATTTTATCTTGGGTTTCTTTATTTAATAGGCAAAGAAAAAAAATTACCAGATTTAATTTTAGAAGCTTATGCTTATCAGTATTTAAAGAATACTTCTGATGCTTTAAGTGATTATTTTGTTGGGCAAGTTGAGCCAGGAGACAATCAGAATAAAAAACAAAATTTACAAGAAGATAAACTTTAAGGATTTTTAATGTATTGTAAAGATACCGATCGATTTATGGATGAATGTGGCGTATTTGGTATATTTGGAACCGAGGAAGCTTCTGTATTAACAACTTTAGGACTGCATTCTCTTCAACATAGAGGTCAAGAGGGTGCTGGTATAGTTAGTTTTGACGGTAATAACTTTCACTCAGTACGCAAGCAAGGATTGGTTGGAGACAACTTCAATAATACCAATATATTATCTCAACTCCCAGGAAAAACAGCAATTGGTCATGTAAGATATTCTACGACTGGTGAATCTAAGCCCGAAAATTTGCAACCATTATTTGCAAATTTAGCAATTGGTGGTTTTGCATGTGCACATAATGGAAATTTAACTAATACATATTCGATTAAAAAAAAATTAGTTGAAAGTGGGTCTATTTTTCAAACATCGTCTGATACAGAAATTATTTTACAATTAGTTGCGAGATCTAAGAATAAAAAACTTGTTGATAAGTTAATAGATGCTCTCAAACAAATTAAAGGTGCTTATTCTCTTATAATACTTACTAACAAAAAGCTGATTGGAGTAAGAGATCCATTTGGTATTAGGCCTTTAGTTTTAGGTGAAAAAGATGGTTCTCCTGTTCTAGCCTCTGAAACTTGTGCTCTTGATATGATTGGAGCCAAATACATAAGAGATGTAGAAAATGGTGAGATTATTGTAATTACAGAAAATAGTACCGAATCAATAAAACCTTTTAAAAGAGTTCCTGAAAGACCTTGTATTTTTGAAAGAATTTATTTCGCAAGTCCAGATAGCATGGTCGGGAAGAAAACAGTTTACACTTACAGAAAATCTCTAGGAGAGCAACTGGCAAATGAAAATAATGTTGCAGCAGATGTAGTTGTTCCTATCCCTGACTCAGGTGTTTCTGCTGCAATAGGTTTTTCACAAAAATCTTCTATACCATTTGAACTAGGCATTATAAGAAGCCATTATGTAGGGCGAACATTTATAGAGCCTTCACAAACAATACGACAATTTGGGGTTAAACTTAAACATAGTGTTAATAAATCTTGCATAGAAAATAAAAAAGTTATTCTAATTGATGACTCAATAGTTAGAGGGACTACTGCGAGCAAAATTGTAAAAATGGTTTATGAAGCTGGGGCAAAAGAAGTTCATTTAGGAATTTCATGCCCCCCTATTATGCATCCTGATTTCTATGGAATTGATACACCAAACTATAATGAATTAATTGCATCACAGTCTGATTTAAATGAAATGACTAAACTTGTTGGAGCAAAGTCTTTGTTTTTTTTATCTTTGGCTGGAACTTATAAAGCGATGGGATGTGACAAAAGAAACTCTATAACACCTCAATTCACAGATCATTGTTTTACAGGAGAGTATCCAATAGACGTTTCTGAAATTCTAGAAATAAATAAAAAAATCAATGAATAAAGATAAACAAATTGCCTTGATAACGGGTGCCAGTAGTGGGATTGGTGCTGAGATTGCAAAAGAGCTGGCAAAGAAAAATGTTCACACTATAATAACTGCTAGATCTGCATCAAGACTAATTAAAACTGAGAAATCTATTATTGATAATGGAGGCACTTGTACTTTAGTTGAATTAGATATGAAGGACTTGAAAGGTCTAGATAATCTTGGAATAGAGATATTTAAACGCTGGGGGAGATTAGATATTTTGATTGCCAATGCCGGCGTACTAGGTACTTTGGGGCCTATACACCATCAAAGTAGTGATGAATTCTTAGAAGTAATGATGGTGAATACAATAAGCAATCATAGACTAATCCGTTCTTGTGATGCATTATTAAAAAAAAGTCAAAAGCCCAAAGCTTGTTTCTTAACTTCAACTGTTGCTAATGAACCACGAGCATTTTGGGGAGCATATGCAGTGTCAAAAGCTTCTCTTGAACATATGATTAAAATATGGTCATCTGAAAATAAACATAATAATTTGTCTATATTCGTAATTAATCCGGGTAAAACTAATACAAAGATGAGAAATCAAGCAATGCCTGGGGAAGATACAAAAAAACTTCAAAAGCCAAGTGAAGTAGGGAAAATTATAACAGAAATAGTTTTTTTTGATACACTCTATAAGGGTGATACGATCGACATAATTAAATTAAATCAATCCTCTAATGCAACAGGTTGAAGATATGAATAATAAAAATCAACTTTATCATCTAGTTGCCTTGCTGTCTCTTGAGCTGCTTTTTCATTTTTAGCACAAAAACTCAAGCTTAGTCTGTGATTATGCATCCTATAAAAAAATCTTAAAATGTCAATCTGGCTATTTCCAACGTACCAAGATTTTAATATCCAACCGAGAAAAAATAGCCATGGGGAAATCATTATAAGAAGCCAATAATATACCAAAGAAATACACAAAAAAGACCATAATCTATTTTGTAACATCCATAATGGTGGAGCAAGACTCGCAAGTATTGTTGGAAAAGTATTTAGAAGAATAGCAGTTTTTCCAAGCAAGAGAGATGGTTTTTTAAAAACTTCAAATTGAAAATAAAAATCATCTTCGTTGTAGAAGTTACTAGGGTCTATGTTTGCTAAATCTGGTATTATATCGCAATTAACACTTTCACATTTAACCCCTAAGGAACCATAAACAAAAGTGTTAAAAAAAACTCCCTTTCTGTACAAAGTCAGAATTTTTTTGTCTTCAATTTCATTTAATTCTTTAGATAAATCATCATAACTTTTACTAATTATTAGCCCATCAAGAGCTATGATAACATCTTCTTCTTCTAACTTCATAACAAATGCATTTGAAGAGGTCCTTATAGATTTAATTTGTAAAAACTCTTTTTTAATTTCAATTGCATCATTCATATAATCAAACTCACAAAAATTATTTTTTTAAATACTATGGATATTTAATTCTACTGGTTTTATCCGCAATCTTTCCTAAAACATTATTGTTTTGTTTTACAAGTTTAGAAATTTGTTGAGCTTGTATAGCTTGATTAGCTACAATCTGTTTATATATGGCTTTGTTACTAATTTGCTGTATAGCTTTGGATATAGTTTTACTATTCGAGCGATTAAGTTTTGCTAAATCTGAACTAAGCTTTTTGTTATTTTCAACACTAATTTTTGAATTTTTACTCAACTCATTTATCAAGGTAGTTGTTATTAATTGTAGCTCACCAATAGTATTTTTATTAGATTTTTCGACACGCTTTTCAATCTTATCAAGATTAGCTAACAATTTTTCATTAACAGCTAACAAATCACCTTGTTTCTTTATAGCTTCATCAAGATTTTTTAATGATGCATTAACGCCGTCTACATTTTCTGCAAATACAACTAAAGCCTCTCTACTTGTTTCAGTCATATTAGTCAATTTATCAGATGATTGCATAAATAAAAATGCACTTACGGTTATAACAACCAAACCTGAAATAATAGATGATAAAAAAACAACAGTAGTATATTTATGAATTTGTTTCACTTTTGCCTCCAATAATGCGTGAGCTTTTTTAACTTTATTATATTCTGAGGTTACGTCAGTAGCCGCATCAGCTGCATCTAAAGCTAATTTAATACTTTCTTGCACAGCTTCCATTTTAGTATCCATTTTATAAATCCTATAAAATCATTTAATTGTCTAAACTTGATAATTATATATTCTTTTCTTTTCTATATGCACATTCTATACCAGTTGTACTAAAAACTTCAATCGCAGGAATAGATTTAGAAATAAAACCAAATTTTTTACAGCCCCACGGACGTTCTTTCTTATAAGTAATGAAGAAATAATAGCACCCACTACATTTCACTATTTTCTTTTCATTTTTATTGTTAATCATTAACTTTATTCTTTATTTTTTATTTCTATTTATTAACTCTATTAACCCATATATTAATTCCGCAATTTTAAATCTTAATGCTCCCATGACCGCAGTAAAACCAAAAAACCAATATAATATTGCGTAAGATAAATCGCCCTCTTCTCTAAGAGAACTTGCCTCAAAATGGCATAAAAGTGCTGACCATAAAAACATTGCCGTAATAATTATCTGTCCAAAAGTTTTTCTTCTTTTCACTTTCTCTCCATATTTTCAGTTAATTTCTTACCATATTCATCAAAACTCATATCATCAGGTAATTCAAAATCAGGATAGTCAGGTTCCTCACCTCTTTCAATTTTAAAGATATATGCTAAAACTGAAGCAACAGCCGAATATAGATTTTCTGAAATTTCCTTGCCTATTTCTCCAGTAAAATAAAGGGCTCTAGCTAGTAAAGGACTTTGAAAAACAGTTACTTGATTTTCATTAGCTAATTTTATTATTTTTTCTGCTATCATTCCCCTACCCATTGCTATAATTACTGGTGCTCCTGTCTCACCTACATCATATTTTATGGCCACTGCAAAGTGTGTAGGATTAGTTATTATTGCTGAAGCATCTTTGACATTGTCAAGAGCAGCTGTCTGAGTTGCAGCTCTGTTAGAAATTTCATTTTGTAATCTTCTTATTTTTTGCTTAACCTCTGGAGACCCTTCAGTATCTTTATGTTCGTCTTTAACTTCCTTGATTGTCATTTTTAATTTTTCTACATGGGTATATTTTTGCCAAATAAAGTCAAAAATGGCTATAAAACCAAGAGCAATTAATAATGCAATTGTTAATTGAGGAAAATTATTAAGAAGGTTTGATAGAGCGCTGTACAAGTTACGTTCTGATAAATTAATAATATCTTTAATATTAATGTATATGACAGCATAGGTGATTCCACCTAATAACCCGACTTTAAATAAAGACTTAATTAATTCAACCAGGCCTTTTGATGAAAATATTCTTTTTAAACCCGATAAAAGATTAATTCTATTAGATTTGAAATGAAAACCCTTAGGAGCAAAGTTAATACCTCCTACAGCCATTTGGGTAAATAGAATTGTAAGTATTAGAGGAATGCCTATGATTAAAGTTATATATATTACATATTTAATCAATTTCTCCATTCCTGCAATTGGAGATACATTAATAATATAATTTAAGTCAAATAAGAAAAACATTTTCCAAAGACTTAAAAAGTCCCTAGCAAAAAAAGGTATTGATGTTAATACCATCAAGCCCATTATTAAAGTTGTAAATACGAACATTTCTTTTGAGGATAGTACTTGGCCGTCCTCAGCTGCTTTATCTAGTTTTCGTTGAGACGGTTCTTCGGTTTTATCTTGTGAATTATCTTCTTCAGCCATTTATAAACTTCCATTCTCAGATGATTGAAGTACTTCGTAAATCAAGTTTATAGCTGTTCCTGTTAAATCAGAAAATGCATCTGAAATAGGACCTACTCCTGCATACAAAAATATAAAAACACTTATTAAAGCTATTGGAAAACCAAAGGAAAAAAGGTTAAGAGAAGGAGCAGATCTCGTTATAATACCAATAGAACATTGTATTAATAATAATCCACCTACAACTGGTAAGCTAATAAGTGCTGCCAAATAAAGCATATTTCCAAAAGTATTAATGGCAATTTCACTTACTTGGGAAAAATTTAGAAATATACCAATTGGTAAATATGTATAACTTTCTAATAACATTTTGATTATAAACAAGTGTCCATCTAAGGATAAAAAGCACGAAATTAAAAATAAAGTTAAGACGGTGCTTAGAACTAACGTTTGTCCGCCTGATTGTGGGTCAATCATACTAGACATTGAAAGTCCTGCAGTAGAAGCAATCTTTTCACCAGCAACAGCTGCGGCTGAAAATATAATATTTAAAATTAACCCTACAGCTAAACCTATTCCTATTTCTGATAAAATTAGTATGAACAAGTTAAAACCTAGCATATTTTGAATATCAGGTACTTTAATAACTGGAAATAAAAATGCTGTAAGGCTAATGCTAGCTACAATTCTTACTTGCAATGGAATACCACCTAAAGAGAAAAATGGTGCACTTATTAAAAATGACGAAATACGTAATGATGCCACAAAAAAGATTACTAGATACTGGTATAAGTTAAATAAATTAACTCCAGGTAGATTTAATTCTGATCCATACATAATAAATTTCTTTCAAATTTAATTTTGTCCTACACCAGCAACTTGTTCAAAAATAAAGTTAAAGTAATCAACTAACCCCATCATAAAAAAATTACCTAACAACCCTATGCCTAACATTACGACTACAACTTTTGGAACAAAACTTAACGTCATTTCATTAATAGAAGTTGCAGCCTGAATAATTCCTATAAAAAGACCAATACCTAAAGCTAAGGCTAATATGGGACCTGATACTAGTAAAACTTGGTAAAAGGCCATACTCAACATACTAATATTTTCATCAAAATTCATTGTTTATCCTGCCGCAAATGTACTTACTAAAGAACCAACCGTCATACTCCAACCGTCAACTAAGACAAAAAGTAATAATTTAAAAGGAAGAGCTACTAACATTGGAGAAAGCATCATCATTCCAAGTGACATCAAAATAGAAGAAATGACCATATCAATTACAAGAAATGGCAAAAATAATAAAAAACCTATTTGAAATGCAGTTTTAAGTTCGCTCGTCATAAATGCTGGTAAAGCAATTCGAAATGGGATATCTGATACTTCATCAAATTTTTCTAGACCAGCTAATTCTGAAAACATAATTAAATCAGTCTTTCTAGTATTTTTGACCATGAAACGTTTCATTTCAGAACTAGCTGTTTCGAGCGCTTTTTCTGCTGGCAGAGTTTTATCCATGTAAGGAACTGCTGCATTATCATAAACTTTATTAAAAGTTGGTGCCATTATAAAAAATGTTAAAAATAGGGAAATTGCTATCAACACTTGATTTGGTGGTGTCTGTTGAGTGCCCAAAGCTTGACGAAGAATTGACATTACAATTATAATTCTTGTAAAGCTCGTCATTCCTAATACTAAAGAAGGAAGAACAGTTAAAGCTGTCATCAATAACAAAATTTGTAAGGGGAACGAATATTCCGTTGTATTTCCATTAGTTGATACATTTAATGCAGGGAAGCCAGAAGATATTGTCTCCCCAAAAGCTTGAACTGGTAGACCGCTTATTAAAAAAATAGTGACTAAAAAAGATACGATTTTACAACAATTTTTAAATTTATTAATAATTTCTTCTTGCCTATTATAGAAATAAATTCTTTTAATTGGTTGGGGACAAATTGCTTTACGCATCTCTACCACCTTTTTTATGAGCAGTTAATAAATCAGATATATTTACATGTTGTAGAGGTTTTGACTCATTGATTTTTTCCGGAAGTGAAGTTTTATTATGAACAATATTTTTTGATAATAATTTATCAATTTTTTTGTTTTTGGTATTTATTTGAGTTAAAGAACCTCTTCCAGACTTATGCCCAACAAAGAAAAAATTTTCTTCTCCAACCTTAAGAACATATGCCAAATAACCATTCCTGAGTGATAATTGATTTAACACTTCAAGATTATTTTGAGTTTTAATTATTTTTTTTAAGGAGCCACTTTTTTTCTTTATAACAAAAGCTGTAATACCCAACGTTAATAAAAATAAAATAGTAACAATTGCAGTTGTAAAGTCTGGGGCTGTTGGCGACATTTTAACTTTCCTTTATATTTGGATAAAAGAAGCAAAAAAGATGCCAATTCTGTAAAAAAATAAACTACTGATTTATATAAATATTTTGTTATTAAAAGTAGTCAAAATTTTGAAGATTAAAGTTTTTGCACTCGATTTTCAGGATTAGTTACTTCAGTAAATCTTATACCAAACCTTTCTCCAACCATGACTACTTCTCCTTTAGCAATTTTAACACCGTTAGCTAATATATCTAAAGGGTCACCTGCTAATCTCTCTAATTCAACTACAGAACCTTCATTTAGTCTTAAGAGATCTCTAATTTTTAATTCTGTAGAGCCAACTTCTACTGTGAGTTTAACCTCAATATTTTCTAAAACTTTAAGATTATCTATTCCAGCACCTTCTGAAGAAGTTTCTTCGTTTGTTGGTGCTGTTTCATTTTCTGCCATTAAAATAACTCCTACTAAATTATAATCTATTTTTCAAACTAACTGCAACTTGCCCGTTTGTTTCTCCAATTTCAGCCTTAAATAATAACTTTTCATTTACAAAAAAATCAACCCCATCAACTGGAGGAAGGTTAATGACATCTCCTTCTTTATATTTAACTAAATTTGATAGAGGTACTGAAGGTTCACTTAGGATAGCTGACACAGGAAGAGGTACATTTAACACTGATTTTTCTAATCGCTCTCTCCAACTAGTATCATCATCAATAACATCAGACTGAACTCTTGAACGTAATAGTGATGCAATTGGCTTCAATGTTTGCAAGGGATATATTATGTCAAATGAAGCAGAGTCAATATTAGGTAATTGTACAACAAAAGAGCAAATAATAACTGAATCTGTTGATTCAACTAGAGTAGCAAACTGTGGATTTATTTCTCTGGCTTGGTGCCTGATTGTAATGGGCATAAGATCTTTCCAAGCTGCTTGTAAACATTGCCCCATCCCGTCTGAAACTATTTCAATTATTCTGTCTTCAGTAGCTGTAAATTCAGCTTTTGTAGTTGGAAAATTTGCTAATTTTCCACCATAATAACAATTTGTTAAAACACTAATAAAAGAAGGTTCAAGAACAAGCAACATTGAACCCCTTAACTCATCTATCCTACTAGTGGTTAAACTCATAAAACTGTTGAGGCCAGCACTATATTCATCATAAGTTTTAACTTCAGGAGGAAATGGGTTAATCTTAGGTTGTATTCTGATCATTGGCAAAAAAATACTTCTTACTAATCTTGCAAATCTTTCATTTATCAGTCTTAAGGCATAATAATCTCCAAGAAGTTCTAGATTGTCTGATCCAAACGTAAATTCTGTAACCTCAACCTCGTTATTGACACCTGAATTTGCTGTTATTTCACCAGATTGGAGACCCTCCATCAATGCAGAAACTTCATCAGATGATAATTTTCGAGATGTATTTGACATAATTCTACAACCTTATTCTATTGTAATATGAAAGCAGTAAAATACACATCTTCTATACCAGGAAACTCATTAAGTGTTTCTAACTTCTTATTGAGAACAACCATTAGCCTTTCTGAAAGTTTTTTCTTTCCGTCACTTCCAGAAATATCTTCTTCTGTAAAATCACTTATAGTCGACAATATTTCTGAACGAAGTGCTAACTGGTGAGAGTCTACAACTTCCATGACTTTTTCATCATATTGAGTAGAAACTCCTACACTAACTTGTAAAAACTTTCTACTACCCTTTAAATTTGTTGTAAAATCTCCGGGAAATTCAAAATATGTTGTTTCATAGCTATCAACTTCTGGGATTGCTTTGACATTCTTCTTTATAATTCCATCTTCTCCAACTTCTTCACCTTCTTCGTTATTTTCACTTTTTTCTTTTTCTTTTTTTTCAGTTTCTTTACCTTCAATGATTTGATTCACTTCTGCAGAAGGATCCGGCTCTGGCTCACCACCAAAAATCAAGTAACCAATACCTAGCCCAACTACTATCAGTAGTAGACCTGCAACTACAAAAATAATTATTTTTAATAAATTACTCTTTTTTGGTTCTTCTTCAACTTCTTCTGCCATTTTTCTCTCACTACTATATTGTTTTTATTATGCAATCACGTTTATCATATGTCTAGATGAATTGTTTTTAGCTATGATATCACTATCATCTTCACTATTTTTTATATTAATGTCAGATTGTGTAGAATTTTTTTTATCATTATTTTGTGAATTTTGGTTCGAATTATTTCTAGAATCAAATTTTTTACCTTCATTTTGTGCTGAAAAGTCTAAATTTATACCCTGCTCGTTAAAAAGTTTTTGAAGGTAATTTTCATTCTGATTTAAAGCACTGGTAACAAAACTATTTTCAGTAACAATTTTAACATTACCAACGCCATTTTTAAATTTAACTGATACCTTTAACAAACCAAGGTTTTTAGGTTTGAGATTAAATTCGATTTCCTCTCCGCCATTTTGAATAGCTTTTTCTATTCTAGACGTAAGCTTAGATGTCCAACCCTTTTGTGTTAAATCTAAATTATCAATAAAGTTTTCTAGAACAGAATTATAATTACTGTTTGAAAATGAAGAGTCATTTTGTTGAGAAAAGTTACTACCAGTATTATTTGCTTGTATTGAATGTTGAACGTTTAAAATTTGATTATTATTTAACTTGCTTCCATTAAACTTATTATTGTTTGAGGCTTCACTTATTTGGTTATTTATTAAGGCAAAATTCTCATTAACAACTATTTTTTGATCAATATGTGAAGTTATCTCATTTAATTGTTTATATTTTAATGAATTGGATTGAGGTAATTGATAAATTTTATTTGGGTGATTATTTTTCTTAATTTTTTTAACAAAGTTTGTGATTTCTTTTTTATCATTTTCAACTTTATTAATATTTTCATTTTCAGAATAAATATTTTCCAAAGTTTTTGATATATTTATATTATGTTTATTTAGGGGATTATTTCCACTAATATTAATTTTGCTTTTACTCTTTCCAACATCAGTTAATTTACTTTCATTCTTTACAGAATTATTTGACTGGTGTTTCAGGTTAATATTTGGTTTTAAATTGTCTATATAATCAGTAGATTTTTTGCTATTAACATTATTTTTATTTAAAATATTTACATTAAAGTCTTTCAAGCCAAACTTTTCTTCACTTAAAAAATTTAATATATTTTCTTTTAATTTAGGACTAATGTTTACATCTATCTGAATTTGCTTTTTAATTTTTTTTAAATCTAATAAGTTTTTATTTTCGTTTTGAAAATTAGGTATTAAGTTTGATAGGTAATTTATAATAGCAACTTCATCTTCTTTAAAAACAAATTCTTCTTCATTAATTAATTCTAATGGTGTGTCATTTTCAAAATTTATGGAAAATAAAGTATTTAATATAGATGTGTTTTGCTCCTCACTTTTGAGACCAGATAATAAATCAATATTTTTATTTATATCACTATTAATATTCATGTTAAATTCCATATTTTTAAGATTTCTGCAAATACAGTGCCATAAATAAAAATATATTTCTTTAAGGATCAAACTCTATTTATTATTTCTTCTTTCTAATTCTCTAACAAAAGATTTTTGATACTCTAAAGTTTTTTCTTCAGCTTTATTTTTTTTTAAATTATTTATTAAAATTTTCTTTTGTGTGATTTGTTTTTCATTTAATAAATATTTATTTCTGTTGGCAGCTATATTTTTTTGACTTTGGAGCGTATTTAATAGTTGAGCATTATTCTTAAAATAACCTGAGCTAATTATTTTTTTTGAGGGATCATCCTTACTACTATCCATAATTGTATTGATTTGATCAATAAGGTTTTTATTTTTAGTAATTTCATTTTCCAACAAATTTGAGTTTGTAATTTCCTTTGAAATATCTCTTTTTCTAAGAGTTGCAAGTCTCTGAAATCTTTTAATTTTCTTTTCCAATTATATGTCCTATTGATATAACTTTAATAATTCAGTTTTAGCACTGTCATAACTTGCTTTTTTAGTGTTAGCTTGAGATATGAACTCTATTAATTTTGGCCACATGCTTATAGCGTCATCAAGATCTTTATCTTGCCCTTGGGTATAACCTCCCATTAATAATAAATCTTTATTCTCAATATAACTACTTATGTGTTTTCTAAATAGTTTTGAAGCTTCAAGATGGTCTGCTGAAATCAAATCATCCATTACCCTGCTTATTGAATGAGAAATATCTACAGCAGGGTAGATACCCATCTGGGCATTTAATCTACTTAAGACAATATGACCATCAAGTATAGCTCTTGCGGTATCAACAACTGGATCATTATTATCATCACCATCAGCTAAAATTGTATAAAATGATGTAATACTTCCTTGACCTTTGTCACTCGTTCCTGTCCTTTCTATCAAATTAGGAATCATTGAGATGACAGAAGCTGGGTAACCTTTTGAAGTAGCTGTTTCTCCTAATGACAAGCCAATTTCCCTTTTAGCATGGGCAATCCTTGTGAGACTATCCATGATAAGTAAGACATTTTTATTTTGATCTCTAAAATATTCAGCTATTGCTGTTGCTCTATTTGCAGCTCTAATTCTCATCAACGGAGATCTATCAGCAGGAACAGCTACCACTGTTATTTTTTTAGAAGCTTCATCTTTAAATAATTCATTGACCATTGCACCAACTTCTCTAGCTCTTTCTCCAATTAATGCAATAACGACAACATCCGCTTCAGTATATTTACTCATCATTCCTAGCAAAACTGACTTTCCAACACCTGAACCAGCAATAATTCCTAATCTTTGGCCTTGACCAACTGTTAACAAGGCATTGATAACCCTAACTCCTACATCCAGCGGCTTTTTAATTAAACTTCTTTTTAAAGGGTTCATTACTTTACCCATTAATGGCCATTTATTATTAATTTTATCTAATGGTTTTTCATCAAGTGGTTTACCGAACGCATCCGTTACTCTACCTAATAATGTCTCGTCAACATCTATATATCTGCCATCATCATGTAAAAAAACTTCACATCCAGCTACAATATGAGAGCTAGGCTCTAAAATTGCTAACATGTTATGATTTTGATCAAAGCGAATAACTTCTGCTAGAATTTGTTTTCCAATTTGATCTTTTACAAGACATAAACTTCCAATAGGTGCTGGGAAAGGATCACAATAAATAACGTTGCCATCAAATCGGTTAACTCTCCCAGAACTTATAATAGACTTTTGTCTTTTAATCTGAGAAATATTATGGATTAATTTAGCTTCAAAATTCATTAAACATATCCGGTGCTTTTAGCTTATTAGGTCTTATTACTTTTTTCTGAATAATGCATTCCATCACAGTTTAAAATAATATCTCCTCTAGAGAGATCCTTGTTGGATACAAATATTGATTTATCTTGAGTATCAAAAAAACTCTCTATTTTTGAAAGTGCATCATAATCCTGATCGTTAACTTCAATTTTCATTTTATCTTCAAAACAATTAATATTCTTAAGAAGAGCTCTAATTTTTTTTTCGTATTTTTCTGGCATCTTATCTATTTGGTAACCTGCTAGTTCATATGCGATATCAATGATTTTAATTTGTAACGCTTCAAATATGGCTTTTTCACCTAAATTTGATAAGGATGAAAAAATATTCTTGAACTGGTCAAAATCCTTTGAAATATTTTCAGAAACTTCATTAGGGATATCTTTATTTTCATTTGCATTATTTTCGTTTTCGTTGTCGCTTTTATTTAATGATTGAGAAACTGCATCCCTAACTGATTCAAGTGCTTGCTGTGTCTTGTCAATCTTATTATTAGTTTCTGAGATTATTTCATTTTCATTTAACTGATCTTTAATTTGACTATTAACATTTCCAATTTCTGTATTTGAATCAGTCATATTCTCTGATTGATTATTTTCGGTATTTGTTTCATCTGAAGTTGTATTTAGTCCACCATTATTTTGATCAACCGATTCTGGTTCACTTAAAGATTTATCTGATAGCCGCTCTGGTTCATCTATTTTACTAGAGGTGGGGTCTTGATCAGCACTATCTGTTTGATCAACATCCTCATTCGATTTTTCTTCAATGTTCTCATTTTTTTCAGGTTCAGTGGTATTTTTTTTTATGGTTTCAGTATTTTCTGACGTTTCTTTTTTTCTTTCTTTAGTTTCAAAATCCATGGCAATGTCTATTAGAGATTTTTTAACAAAATTAGATTTGTTAGTTATATTTTTATCTTCAAAAACTGCTTCAGATTGGGTCTTTAAAATAGATTTAATTTCATCGTTACCTAACGGTATAATGTTATTATGATAATGTTTTTCTTGATCAAATTTCATGTTTAGAGTCATTATATTATCTCGATTTATACATAATCATCGCCGCCACGTCCTGCCAGTACTATCGATCCTTCATCAGACATTCGTCTTGCAACAGCAATTATTTGCTTTTGAGCCTCTTGTACTTCACTAAGTCTTACTGGACCAAGAGCTTCCATTTCATCTTGAATATTTGCCGCTGCACGTTGAGACATGCATCCAAATAATTTTGTTTTTAACTCTTCATCCGCGCCTTTAAGGGCAAGAATTATCAAGTCATCTTCAACTGCTCGAAGTAAAGTTTGAAGAGATTTATCATCAGATAATAATAATGTTTCAAATACAAACATACTATCTTGAATTGATAACATTAACTGTTTATCTTCTTTTAGAATTTCCTTCATAATCTTTGCTTCATTATCACCACTCAAAAAGTTCATTATCTTGGCTGCTGCAGGTACACCTCCAACTTTACTAGCTCGCAAACTAGCATTTGATGAGAACACTTTTTGCATCACTCTGTCTAATTCTTTTAATGCTTCTGGTTGAACTGTTTCTAATGTTGCTATCCTTCTTATAAAATCAGATTGACGTTCTTCAGGCATGAAGTTTAGAACATCTGACGCGGTCGCAGGCTCTAAGTAAGAAATAATTAACGCAACAATCTGAGGGTGTTCGTCAATAATTAAGTCAGCAATAGATCTTGCATCAAGCCAATCTAAAATTTCAATAGCTTTATTACTGTCTGATGGTGTGATTTTACCCAAAACAGTTTGGGCCTTATCATCTCCCAAAGATTTAGTTAATACATTTTTAATGTAACTACCGCCAGAAATACCCAAACTTGTTTGAGCTTTAATAATAGCTAAAAATTCATCTAAAACTAAGTTAACAGTATCTTGTCCTAAGCCTTGTACAGAGTACATTGCTGATCCTAAGACTTGTACTTCTTTAGGAGATAAGTTTGCCATGATTTCTGCAGCTTCATCTTCACCAATCAACATCATCAAAATTGCACATTTTTGTGTCCCCGTCAAACCTTGGTAAACTTCACTCGCACTAGGTTTTTTTTCTGCTTCCGCCATTTTATTACCCTACTTTATTAACTTTATCTAACTTAATCTAATCTAAGAATCTTTTTCCATCATGCCTTTAAATACACTCGAAACACGGCCTGCCTCATCTCCAACAATCATTCTAATTACAGCGACCTTATCGTCATATGTATTAGCAGTATCAAGCATCTCAGCAGAAATTGCAGATTTTTTAGGCTTTAATTTAGCCTTAATATCTTCAAGTGACTCACCTTCTTGAACCTCAATTTTTTCATCGTCGTCATCCATGTCTTCTCCAACTAACATGCCTCCTGGTCCTCCAGCAGTAAATCCAGCTGGAACTAGCACCCTTTTTAAGAGAGGATGAAGTGCTCCAAATATAACAATTGCTAAAATTAAAACAGTTGCTAATTGTTGCACTAGTTCTTTTATTGACTCATTCTCATACCAAGGTAAAACATCTTCTTCAAGCATATCTACAAACGGACTACTTTTTACCGTTACGCTATCACCCCTAGCTTCGTCATAACCAAGAGCCTCTTGGACTAATAATTTAATTTCTAATAACTTTTGGTCACTGAATTTTTCGTAAGTTACCAACCCTTCGGATGATAATACTTTCTTTTCTCTTAATATAACGGCAGCCTTAATTTTCTTAATTTCTCCGTATTGAGCTGTTGTCGTCTCAATTTTTCTACTAACTTCATAATTTTTGACAGATGTTTGACTTCTCTGTTTTAAATTTCCACCTGCATCTTTATTTTCTGGAGCCTCTGTTTTCAGATCAGGTGCTAAAGGAGGGGCGTTTGAAAGTGCTCCTGGGATGCCTCTTGCCTCTGGATTAGCACTTTCATCTAATGAGGTTTGTTCACTTCTAAGGGCATTTCCCTTAGGGTCTACAGATTCTTCTGTTATCTCCCTTTTAGTAAAATTCATATCTACATTTATTTCCGCCTTTAAATTTCCTGCACCTACAATTGGTGTTAATAATGAAACAATTCTTGATCTATATATCTCGCCTAATCTCATCGTTTGAGACATTTGTTCATTTGATGAAGATGTGCCAACGTCGTTAGATGGCTTAGATAAGAGTTCACCAAATTGATCTACAACAGTTATTTTTTCTGAGGGTAAGTTAGGGACGGAAGAGGAAACTAAATGTACTATTGATTGTACTTGTTGTCTTCCCAACGATCTTCCATTGGATAATTTTACAAATACTGAGGCTGAGGGTAAAGCAATTTCTCTAGCAAATACTGTTTTTTCAGGAATAGCTAAATGGACTCTTGCTGAGCTTATACCAGAAATATGGTTTATTGATCTTGCTAATTCTGCTTCCAGAGATTGCTTTATTTTAATTGCCTCTACTGACCTACTAGTACCCATTGGCATGTCACCTAAAGTATCATAACCATCTGAGACGGAAGAAGGTAATCCTTCACCTGCAAGTAGCATTCTAGATTCATGATAATCCTTTACTGGTACAACAACCTCTCCAGTTGATGGATTTAAGGAAACATCAACACCGTTTTGCTGCAATGTTTGAATTACAATTGCCTTTTCACTTTCTGGAAGTGAGGCGAATAATGTTGTCATATCTGTTTTTTGCATGGTAAAAAAAACTATTAATCCTATGAAAGCAACAATTACTCCAAATATTAACGGCACTGATTTTTGAACTGCGGGATCTGTAGTCATCTTTCTAACATTTGAAATAGATTCTGAAATTCTGCTCACAATACCTGTGCCTCGATTCATTCCAGTTAAATTATTTCCAGTTGTTGCTTCAGCCATTTTCTTTTCCTAATCAATTAAATTAAACGGGCATATTCATTATATCTTTGTAAGAACTCAAAACTTTATTTCTAACATTCAAGGTCATTTGAAATGCTATACTTGATATTTGTTGTTGCATTATAACTTTAGTTAAATCAGTTTCTTTTCCAAGCTCATAATCTTTGGTTATTTCTGAAGCTTTATTCTGACTATCGGCTACAGAATTAATAGCATCATTAATTTTTTTTGAAAAATCTTCGGCTTTTTCACCTCCTGAAAATGCCTGATTGGCTTTTTCTAGTATGTTTTGTCGAAGGAGACTTGAACTACTAATATTTTGATTTGAAACTTGCATACTTTTTTCCTCTTATGTTACTTTTGCAAAAGCTAATTGATCAGCAAAAGAATCAACTGATGAATTCTCACTTATATTTGATAAAGATTTATCTATCATTATAGATTTACCATCTATAATGTTGTCTTTACACAATACCAACGCTCTTTGAAGGGTGTTCTCTAATTCTCTTACATTTCCTGGCCAATTATGACTAGATAACAACTCTCTTGCATCACTTGTAATGTAAGGCATTGTTTTACTTTCATTATTGTGTTTGTCTAAAATTTTTATTGAGATCGGTAAAATGTCATCTTTCCTCGAGGATAAGTTATGTGTTCGAAGTGGAAATACGTTCAATCTGTAGTATAAATCTTCTCTAAACCTAGATTGATTTACTTCATATGCCATATCTCTATTTGATGTTGCCAAAACTCTTACATCTACATCAATATCTCTTTGACCACCAACAGGTGTAACTTTTCTTTCTTGTAAAACTCTTAATAATTTTGCTTGTAACGATAAAGGCATTTCAGAAATTTCGTCTAAAAGCAACGTACCTTTATCTGCCGCTCTGAAAATTCCTTTGTTTGCATTTGAAGCACCTGTAAAGGCGCCCTTTTCATGCCCAAATAGAATTGCCTCTAACATATTCTCTGGAATAGCCGCACAGTTTACAGCTACAAAGGGTTCATTTTTTCTATTAGAGTTTTCATGTAGGTAATTAGCTAAAACTTCTTTCCCCGATCCAGTTGGACCATTAATAAAAACTGTTACATCAGTAATTGCTACTCTTCTTGCTAGTGATAAAAGCTCATAGGTTTTTGTATCTCCAGCAGAAAACGAAATATGAGGACAACAGGTATTAAAAATTAGTTCTAATGCATATTGGTCTGTATAATCTGAAACTGTAATCCTTTTGACTGCTCCACCTAATTCATCTTTGGCTTCAATTCCGTTAATTTTAGTATCATCAGCTATAATTATTATTTTCGATAACTTAGCCTGCCTAGCAAATGAAACTAATTTTGAAGAGCCACCAATTTCTTTTTCAAAAATATCTGAACATACAATTGTATCAGCTTGGTAACCTACTAAATCAATACCAAGAAAATCAGGCTTTGAATTATCAGTGCCTGCCTTAATTACTGTAACATCTCTTTTTTCTAATATGTCACACAAACTATTAACTATTTTTAGACTATTTTTTATAACAATGATTTGGCTCATTAAAAACTCCTAAAAGTGATAAGTATTAAGAAGCAAGAAGCTTGCCAATCTAAGATTTGTTATCTTTTTTGACTTGGTGTATGTAGATTTAGAATAATTTTTAAAATTCATTATTGATTTATTGCAAGGTATGTCATTATTATGACAGATATTATAATATAAATTCAAATATTTGACGGATCTTAAAATGAACGTTGTTGATAAATTATCAAATAAATCTTCTAAAGAAAAATCGATAATAGATAAGCTAAATGATATGATTGACGGGGAAAGTGCAGAAACTAAATCAATGAAAAATTTGATTGCAATGGTTTCACAAACAGATAGTACAGCATTGATTTTAGGAGAAACAGGAACAGGTAAAGATATAGTTGCCCAAGCTATACACAAGTGTTCAAAAAAAAAAGGACCCTTTATCACAGTAAATTGTGCTGCAATTCCTTCTGAATTATTAGAGTCTGAACTTTTTGGTCATGAAAAAGGGTCTTTTACTGGTGCAGATAAACAAAGAAAAGGTAGATTTGAACAATCAAGTGGTGGCTCTTTATTCCTTGATGAAATTGGTGACATGCCCTTACCTCTTCAGGCAAAGTTACTACGAGCTATTGAAAGTAGGTCTATTCAACGTGTTGGGGGTGCAGACGATATCAAAATTGATCTAAGATTGATTTGTGCAACTCATAGAGATTTAGAAAAAAAAGTTGAGAGCGGTGAGTTCAGGGCTGATTTATTTTTTAGAATAAATGTCCTTCCAATTAATGTCCCCTCTCTTGCTGAAAGACGAACTGATATACCAAGCCTCCAAGAAAAACTCTTGTCAAATTTAAATTTAGAAGAATTTGCTAAACCAATCTTTACACCAGATGCAATAACAGCTCTTACTAAGCACAATTGGCCAGGAAATATTCGCGAGCTAAAGAATGTAATTGAGAGAGCTTGTATAATTTTTCCTGGAAAAGAAATTACAAGTTCAAATATCTATGAAAATCTTCTTAGATTAAAAGTACCTTCTGTTGCCGAAGAACAAGGTGCTTTATGGGAAATGACATCTGATTTAAGTGGTATTACAAACATTGACGAAACTGATTATAGTAATAGCCCCGAAGATTATTTGCCACACCCTAAAAATTATAAAAACTGGTTTTCTTTCTATGATGAAATTGACTTGAGAAGACATCTACAAGATGTAGAAATTGTTTTAATAGAAGAAGCATTAGAACAAACAAATAACAAAGTTGCCTTAGCAGCCGATAAATTAAAATTAAGAAGAACGACTTTGATTGAAAAAATGAAGAAATATTCAATAATTGTAAATCAAAATATTTCTTAATTAATTAATCTTAAAAAAACTTCACCATTTGCATTAGCCTGTGCAAGCATTGATGATGCAGCTCTTGACATAATTTGAGCTTTCGTCAGTTTAGCTGTTTCTAGCGCAAAATCAGCATCCTCTATCTTAGATAGTCTTGAAGTTGAATTTGTTTTAGCATCTAGAAGATAATTTAATCTATGATCAATAGCATTTTCACTTGCCCCAAATTTTGCTCTCGTATTTGCTATAGTATCTATTGCTGTATCTATTGTAGTTAAAGCAGATGTGGCATTGGATGTTGTTGAAACTGAAATAGTTGATCCAGGTATAGACGCACTGCTTGATGCTTGGGCTTGGAAACCAAGTTCACCAACATCATCTCCAGATATTTTTATAACATCCCCAGCAGTATGAGTTAACAAAATCTGTCCTTTAAATGTTACTGAACTTCCCGATCCAGCAACAGATATTGAGGCTCCTGTGGCATCAGTGTGTGCATCTATGAACACGCCTGCTGTTCCAGAATGTGTTATAACTATATCAGCTCCACTAGCACTAGTTAATTCAACCTCACCACTAGAATTAGCGGAAGCAATAATATCACCAATAGATGCATTATTTATTGCTGTAATAGTTTCAGTTGTATTGGTTACGCTTGAAAAATTAATTGCATTTCCATTAATACTAATATTAGAACCAGCTGAAGAAGCTTCTCCAACATTAATGTCGAGTGTTACTATATTATTTCCAGACGCCGTTACATTTGTTGATGAAGATACTGCATTGATTGCAATAGCTTTAGCTGCTGCTGATGCGCTATCAGATACACCAATTTCAATATCATTAATTTTTATATCGTGAGATGATGTTAAGGCGTTAGTAGAAACTAAATCGGATCTAATGACTGTACTTGAGTCCACCTCATTAAATCCAAATCTAGCTAAATCGTCGATATTTCCAGTATTTGATGCATAACCGTTTGCTTTAGTCATTGCTTCTATTTTAACAAAAGTGCCATCAACATTAGCAAGTTTTAAGTACCCTAGATAAGTGCCAGCTGTAAAACCCGCATCAGTAGGTGCATTACCTCCAATCACTATGTCGTTTCCAGTAGTATTAGATAAAGTAATTGTATTATCTGAATTTAATGTGGCAGTTACGCCTGCAGCTTCTTGATTTATTTCAGTTACTAAATTTTCTAAACTAGTTTGTATGGAGATAACATTAGAGTTTATAGTAAAAGTGTTACTCATGGTTAATGAACTTTTTGCGGTTGAAGTAAGTTTATTAAAACCTGTAGCTGTAGCTCCATGATTATTTGAGTTAGCGTTGATAGCTGTGACTAGTGCTGTAGCTGTATTGTTTCCTGATGATAAATTAGAAGTTAATGTTGAAGCAAGTGCATTCTGACTGTTAATTTTAATATCGCTAGCTCCAAGATTACTACTATTGTAAGTAAATCCTGTTACTCTTCCACTGGTAAACTCTTTTACACCTGAACCACCAGACAATCCCAACGCGGTGCTATCAGATTTAACTAGATTAATAGAAATATTATCATCTTTATTTTCTCCAACTAAGAAACTCACATTGTCATTAGATCCATCTAATAATTTAATTGTATTAAATTTAATTAATTTTGTCACAGCATCAATTTCAGTTAAATAGGCATCTATCTCAACTTGTAATGTATTCCTGTCAGCCGTTGTCAACGTTGTATTTCCACCCTGAACGGCAAGTTCACGAATCCGAGCTAGTAAATTATTAATTGAACTTAAGCCACTATCTGCCGTCTGAGTTAAAATCTTTCCTTCAGCTCCATTTGATATTGCCTCTCCTAATGAGAGGACTTGGGCATTTAATCTTGATATTGATCCAACTGATGATGGATCATCAGAAGCAGTATTCACTCTCTTGCCAGAAGATAATCTGTGCGTGCTTTCAGTCATCTCTTTTATTTGATTAGACATATTTCTTTGAATAAAATGAGAAGCTGTTAAATTACCAATATTAAGCATTAAATAATCCCTCCACGAATTATGTTAAAATTTCAGCATTGTTTACGACTGAAAAATTGATTTGTTTAATTTTTTTATAAAAAAATTTAATTGATTTTAAATATATATTTAATTCAATTACTTATTGAAGGAATATGCTTTTAATCTTTTGCTAAAATTATTGTGATCTTTGTATAATCTGTGTATTTTTGTTTCTGCAGACCGAACTATTTTGTTATTATTTTCCAATAATTCACTAATTCTACCTTTGATAATATTTTGGTTTAAATGGGTTTCTTTAATCTTTTTTATTAATTCTTTTCTTTGAGTATCTATCTTAGGAATTTGAGAAAACTCATTATTGTAAAGTAAATCAGAAATATTTTTGGATAGACGTTCTAATAAATCTAAATCATGATTAATATTATCCATCTTTTCTCTCTAAAGATGGTATTTCTTCCCATCCTTCCATTATTTTCTGTATGATATCAATCGCTTTAATAATACCATTTTCAATTTTTTGACTAAATCCTTTTATTATTTCTTGACGGCAATATTCATACAATTGAAATAAATTATTAGCAATTTCTAAGGCTTTATCAAAATCCAAGCTAGTTTGAAGACCATATATAATAGATAATGATTTACTCAAATTTTTTGATTTATTAAGAGTAATTTTCTCGTCTAGGGCTTTGTCTAATGTATATTTGTCAACTTTTTTAGCTCTATCATCTTGTATATCTAATACAATTTTGTGCATTGAGTTAACTAACTCTTTCATCAAAGTTCTAACTATTTCGTGAGAAGACGTCTCTGTATTAGAAGATTGTTGTGTTTTTTTATATGCATTTATGTATTCTTTATTTGTCATGGCAAAACTTAAATTATATTAATTAATGTCAAAAATTTGATTTTTCTTGTTTTTTGTGTTTAATTTACATCATGATTATTAATAATGTCCAAAATCCATATGGTATTAATGAAGTCTATACTTCTAAACCTCTGAAAAATGAGACATCAAGTTTGTCTGCAAACATTATGCCAATAAATAATAGAGTAGTTGAAGAAACAGGTGTTTCAAAAAGACCTTTAAATAACATGCCTCCAAATTTTATAAGACATGTATATGTAAATAATCAATCAGCTAGTAATGGTTCACTTACAGAGAGCTTTATAAGGTCTCGCGCTTCCTTATCACCTTCCTATTTTCATAATGAGATTTCAACTAGATATAATATGATTAGTGCTATCCCGTTAACACTAAACCAATTAAAAAAATCTGTTGAAAGATATGCTTAAATAAAAAAACCCTAAAATTGGCATAGCAATTGCAATGATCTCCTTAGAAAATAATTTGGAGATTAACATGCCAACAGTAAATTCTAACAGTGCGGCAATGTTTGCACTTAATAAGATGACTATCACAGAACGTGATATGACTCAGGCAATGGAACGTTTGTCATCGGGTAAACGAATAAATCACGCAGGTGATGATGCTGCGGGTGCTGCAATTGCTGATAGAATGACTGCCCAAATTAAAGGATTAGAACAATCAGTCAGAAATGCTGCCGATGTTATTTCTATGGCTCAAGTTACTGAGGGTGCTTTAGACGAATCTTCGGCAATTATACAAAGAATTAGAGAATTAGCTATTCAATCAGCATCAGATGTTATGAATGCTGAAGAAAGATCGTATCTAGATCAAGAAGTTATACAGATGTTATCTGAATTAGACAGAGTTACCAGAGATACAACATTCAATGAGATTGCTGTTTTAGATGGGTCCTTTGCAGATAGACGTTTTCAAATAGGGACACATGAAAGAGAATTTGCATCACTATCAATATCTTCAATGAGATTAGATTCTTTAGGTGCTTTTAAAACCAAATCAGATGGAACAGATACATCTGGTAATAATGATAATCTAGCTTTAAATGCCTATGCAGTTGCTGATACAACTGAAGCGAATTTGGTTCAGGCCGAAGCTTTTACAATACATGGAATTTTGGGAAGTTCTGCTATTTCAGTGGCTGCAGGATCTAATGTTAGAGACATTGCCACTTCAGTTAATGCCGTATTTAATGCCACTGGTGTAACTGCAGTTGCATCAACCCAATTAAAATTAGAAGCTAAATCACTAGATGATGCTTATAATGGTCAGACAAGCTTATCAATAAGCATTCAAGGTAAAAATACAAATGCAGTAACTATTGCTGCAAACATTACATTAAGTAATGATAAAGCTAGTTCGGTATTGTCTGGCTTAAGGGACTCCATTAACAACTACACTTCAACCACAGGAGTTACTGCTACTTTATCTACTGACAAATCTTCTATTATTCTGGTTCAAAATGAAGGTTACGATATTAAATTAGGAACTGTTAACTTTGACGGAGACACAACGTCAACTGGATCAAGAAGAACCCTAATGGTTACTAGTTTGGATAATGATGAAGCTACAGCAGGAAATGCAGTTCTTTTGGGTGATACAAGTGCGACAACTACAGATGTAGACGGTATTTATACAGGAACTCCTGGCGGAGTAATTACAATTGGTGGAAGAATTGGAACAACAACTCCAACAGCATTTACATCTTCAGGACCACTAAGTAAAGCAACTGACGACAACGCAATTGCAACATCTGTTGCTATTACAACTGGTAATGGATTTAATGGTACTCAAGGCATAACGATGCTTAATACAGCTACTGTCCATAATTCATTTATAACAATAACATCTGATGATGCCACTGATGGAACTTTTAAAATAACAGGCACTGACCTTAATGGAGATGCGCTTGAAGAAACTATAACTGCCTTTACTGCTGCAGGCACTAAACAATCAACTAATATTTTTGCAACGGTAACATCTGTTGTACCCTCAGCTGCTGACACAAATGCGGATGTAAAAGTTGGTGTTTTAAACACAATTGTAAATCAGGCCGCTCTTGTAACCGTAACTAGTTCGGCAAGTGACGAAAGTGGAAAAACTTTCACTGTAACGGGAACTGGGATGGATGGGTCTTCTTTAACCGAAATTATCACAGGACCAACAGCAAACGGAACCGTAACTGGAAGACAAATATTTAGAACAATCCATACTGTTGTAACTTCAGCTGCGACCACTGGCGCAATTACTATCGGTCTTAAAGCTGCAGATTCAGTAATAGTTACTGGTCAATTAGAAATGTCATCTAGTAATAGTTTCACAGTTGTTGGTGAAGACGGAAAGGGGTTATTTGAGGCTTCACCTGGTGCTGCCTCATTAGATAAATTATCTGCTGTTAATGTAAAAACCAGACAAGCCTCAATTGACGCATTAAGAGTTTTAGATAGATCTTTAGACCGCATTCATAAAGAAAGGGCTAAACTTGGAGCTTTAATGAGTAGAATGGAAAAGGCTATTGATAACTTATCAAATGTTGCCTTAAACACTAATGCGTCTAGAGGAAGAATACAAGATGCTGACTTTGCAAAAGAATCAGCAAGATTGACTAAGGCACAGATTTTGCAACAATCGGCTATGGCTATGATAGCCCAAGCTGGTAAAGCACAACAAAATGTACTTCAGTTGTTGCAACAATAATTGGTAACGGATTTATGTTCTGTAAAATAAAAATCCTGCCATGTACAAGTCACTAATAAAGTGACTTACCCCAAAAAGGTAGAGCCCCTATTCAGGGGCTCTACTTATTTTAATGTTCTGTATTTATTTTTGTCATGCACAATTTTATTTTTTTTCTCTGTAGAGCTCTAATTAAAAGAA